>CAZVZS010000023.1:34411-77203 GCA_964631535.1 uncultured Leptospiraceae bacterium | reverse complement strand
CGCCGATACAATAATATCCGCCGTCGGGCGTCGGCGCGAGCGCGAAATCATGCCGGTCCAGGAGCGACGCGATGGTTCGCGCGAGCGCCGGGGTATACGCGGGGATGTCCGTGCCCGCCAGTAGAATTCGGTCGACTTCAGGCGGCGTGGCCGGATGCAGGGCGACGTCGCGCAGCGCCCGGGCCATCCGTTCTCCGAGCGTTGCGCCGGACTGAATGCGGACGCCGCCGCCGGGGACGCCGTCCGGAAACAGGGTCATGAGGCTTTCAAGATTTTCGTCTGTTTCTGAATACAGGCGGACTGATGCGAAATCAAACGCACCGACAACCATGTGGAGCATGGCGGCGTAGAGATCGCGAGCGCGCCGCATGCCGAGAAATTCGCCCAGGCGCGTTTTTACGCGACCGGAGACCGGCGGTTTACAGAAAAAGATATGGAGCGCGGAATTCAAAACGAACGGCGTTTGTTGTCGAATATGTCCAGGTAATAATCGTCCCCCTGGATGAGGGCGCCCCGGTTGGGAAAGGCCTGTTCATAAAACAGAGCGGCCAGAATCTCGAACCTCTCGTCGTACGGGAGATTGTTCTCCTCCCGGTGGATATTACGCAGTTTGATAAAATACGAAACGGTCCGGTCCGAGGCCGCGAACTCGACTCCGGCCATGTTCATCTGGCGTATCAACCAGTTGATATTATACGTCACGAAGTCGCCCAGGAACTCAAGCGCGGCGATACTCGGTTCGAAATCCATGAGGACTTCGGTGATGTAAAACGCCGTTTTGAATTCTTCTTCCCGCCCCGCGAACACTTCTTTCATCGTATTGGACAGACGTTCGAACATGTCCATCGTGTTCGCGTACGATTCGAGGATATCGGTAATATGCTGGGGGTAACGGTTCATGACCTCGATCAGGTCCACGAACTCTTTTTTTTCCATGGCGGAACGTAAAATGAAATCGTCCGGATTTTCGCGCGGCACCGGATCGATCAGGGGAATGTACAGATACTTCGTCTCAACGGCGAAGCGCGACTCTTTCGGGATGTAATACTCGATCCGTACGGGTTCCACGTAGTAGTTGATGTATTCTCCGCGGCTGAGGTCCTGGGGTTCGATCGAAAGCGACTTGAGCTTGCGTACGTCGTCGGTGACGACGCGTTGACCTTCGTGGCGCACGCGGGCTTTTTTAACGCGTTTGAGTTCGCCGAGGCTGGCCAGCTCCCTGGGTTTGAGTCCCGCCGCGCTGGAGCTGACCGGTTCCATATTCGCCAGCGGGTCACGCCGACGGCGCCGTTCCTTTTTCGGTTCGGCCGTTCCGTCCGCGGGGGAAGCGGAGGACTCCGCCGCGCCTGGTTGTTTTGTTTCGTCTTCGGCCATAGGCGCGTGAATTAAAGTTTGTACGCTTTTTCGCGTTCGACGCGACGAATCGCCTCGTCCACATGGCGATCGAATTCGTCTTCGACCATTCGCGCCCGGATCCGCTGGAGCGGGCCAAGCGAATCGTCGCCGAGGATGCCCATGAGACCGGCGAGGGCCGCGCTACGCACCGCGTACGTTTCCTGGCGATTCTCGACGCTCTGCTGGAGCGAATAACTGGATTCCCGGTTGCCGATTGTCGCGATGGCGCCCGCGGCTTCCAGGCGAACCGCTTCGGACACATCGCTGACCAGGGCTTCGTGCAGAGCGCTCAGGGCGGACCTTGAACCGAGCACGCCGATGGCCACCGCCGCCCGTCGGCGCACGTCTTCGTCTTCGTCGCGGCGCAGTCGGGCTTCCAGACCGCTCGCTCCACCGGAGCGGTCCAGGGCCATAAGTAAATCGATGGCTTTAATTTTAAGATACTTTTCGGTTTCGCTTTCGAGCTGTGACGAGATCGCGCCCGCTGCGGATGAATCGCCCATGCTGCGGGCCGCGTCCAGTCCCGCCTCGCGCACCAGCGGCGATCCGTCTGTGATGGCCCGGTGTACCACCGACCGGTGGCGATCCCACCCTTTTTGCGCGATTACCTCCACGACCCGCCGACGCACCTCGGGGCTGGGGTCCGACCGGAACAGTCGAATGATGGAATTCTCCGAACTTTCCGGTTGTTCCAGGTACCCCTTGATCGCGTAAATGCGCACCGACTTGCTGGTATCGTCGAAGAGCGCCTGCACTTCGTTCGCGATGCGTTTGTCCGAAAAATTCGCCAGCGCGTCGAGCGCGTAAATACGATATATGGGCCGTTTGTGCGTGAGCAGGCGCATGAGCACGGGGATGATCTGGTCGTTTTCCATGGCGATGAGCGCGGCGAACGCGCGTTCGCGGACGGGCTGGCGCGGGTGCACGGCCAGTTTGGCCACGGCGTGAATCAACCGGTGTTCCTTCCAGTACGCGGCCAGATCGATACAGTCGCGCAACGTATCGACCGGTTTATCCTGGTCGATGTACTGATCCACGAATTTGTACCAGTCGGGCAGATGCTGTTCCAGATCCGCGCCGTACATGCGCATCATCCGCAGCGCGGCCCGGTGATCGTCCGGTTCGTCGCTGTCCAACAGATACCGCGCCGCGTTGCGCACCAGATCGTGGTAGCCGAGGGCCTGGAGACGCAGCATTGCTTCCTGGCGACGCTCGCCCCCGCTGCCCAGATCGCTTTCGATCTGGCCGTGGGTGGGCACTTCGACTTCGGCGACGCCGGCGGAGGGTGTCTCGGTCGTTTGCGCCAGAACCGGCGTAAAAACAGTGGATGCGAAAAACGCCCAAAAAACCGCGGCGGTGGCCGCGGAACGCCGGGATTTCAATACAAATTCCATGGGTTCATCGCTCCTTGAGCGAGCGTTCGTGGGCGTTGGCCGCCGCGCGCTGATTTTTATAAGCTTCGCGGTTGGACGGGTCCAGCTGTACCGCGTAGTCGAACGAACGAAGGGCCCGGGAGTACTCGCCGTTTTTATAATACGCGAGCCCCAGGAGATTGTGCGCGTTCGACGCGAACGCGGGCGAAACGTCCGAGTTCACCAGTTCCATCAACACTTCAATGGCCTTCTGGCGGTCGACCATGGAATCGGTCTGCATCAATACGCGCGCTTCCACGAGCCGCGCGTCCATATCGCCCGGGTCCATGCGTGAGGCGCGCGTGGCGTTCGCGCGCGCCCGGTCCAGATCGTCGGGCCGGCCGGTTCCGGCGTACGCGAGGGCCAGGCCCGTATACGCGGACTTGCGGGCCTCCGGCGTGGCCTGCGGCGAATCGACGACTTTCTGGAACGAGTCGATCGAACCCGCGTAATTTTTTAATTGTAAATTCGTTTGCGCGAGCGCCAGTCGCGTTTCAGGGTCGTCGCCCCCGCCGGTCTCACTGCCGCGCGCCAGCACCAGCCGGTACTGTTCAAGCGCGAGATCGTAGCCGCCCTGGTTGCGATACAGCGTGGCCAGCGCCAGACGAATTTTCCGTTCGTCCGCGAATTCCAGCGGCGGTCGACCGGCTCCGGCCGCGCCCTGCCCGAGCGCCTGTTTCCAGGCCGTGACCGCGCGTTCGGGTCGGCCGCTGCGCGCGCCCACCAGGCCGAGGCGATAGAGAATTTCCACGCTGGACGGATTGAGCGTTTGCGCGCGTTCCAGAATGCGCACGGCTTCGTCGAAGCGTTCGAGATCGCCGTAGATGGTGCCAAGTTTGAGGAGGGCTTCCTCCGTATTTCGGTCCCCTGGCGTAATATTCACGACGCGGCGAAATACGTCCGCCGATTTCAAGAGATCGCGTTCTTTGTAATACAGATCGCCCAGCAGAAAGAGGGTCGCCACGTCCTGGGGATTCTGGTACAGGGCTTTTTCCAGCGACTGGATGGCGAGCGTATTGTGGCCCAGCTCCTCGAACGCGCGCGAAAGTCCCCGCAGCACAAGCGCGTCGTTCGTGCCCGCGCTCAGAGCCCGCTCGAATTGCGCGAGGGCCTCCTGGGGTTTGTTCAACCGCAGATAGACCACCCCCAGATTGTACAGATACTTGCCGTTGTCGGGCGCGAGCCGCACGGCGTGCGCCAGGTGATCGGCGGCCATCTCGTTGTTGCCTTTCGCGAAATAGATATGGCCGAGATGCGCGTGCGACTGCACGGCCACCTGACCCGGTCCGGCCACCTCGATCGCCTTCGAAAAATATAAAATCGCCTCTTCGTATTTTTGCTGACGTAAAAGCGAAAGCGCCAGATTGTAATAAATATCCGGATTCTGCGGGTCCTGGTCGACGCCTTCTTTGTACGCGTCCACGGCCCCGGCCAGGTCCTGGTTCTCCGCCAGAATATTGCCGAGCAGCACGATCACCTGGGAGTCCTTCGGCGCGAGTTCGCGCGCTTTTTCCGCGTACTTGCGCGCGTCCTCAAAATTGCCCATCTTACGTTCGGCGATCGCCAGATTCACGAGCGCGGGCACGAACACATCGTTGTATTTGAGCGCGCGCAGGAGTTCGTGTTTGGCCTGCGCGAACCGTTCGGTTTCGAGCGCCATCACGCCGAGATAGGTGAGCGCGATGGCCTTCTCACGATCCGGGGCGTCTTTTTCGATGAAGTTTTCGAACTCGGTTTTCGCGCGGTGCAGGTAATTCGTTTTATAATACCCGATGGCGCGCTGGAGATCGGGACTGACATTTTCTTCAGGCAGGTAATAGCGGTCGCGCAACCCGTCCAGGTCCACGCCTTCCAGTTTGCGGTCGAGCGCCGTGCCGCCCGGTCCGCCGCCGCGAGTATACCAGACCCAGCCGCCGCCGCCGAGCAACAGCAGCAACAAAACCAGGCCGGCCCAGATGAAGAGGCGAAACCGCATCCGCTGACGGTCGCGCGGGTCAGGCGCGTCCACGTACGCGCGCGGGCCTTCCGGGTCAGGGGCCCATTCTTCATCAAGTTGCAGGCGATTTTTCGGAGTTCCTGGCATGAGTTTCAGTTTTTGTAAAGGTGTGCGGCCTGGGTCAAAAAAAAATTTTTACCACGGGGAACAAGGGAGCGGGGAATTATCTTAACAATAAAACGAAATTCAACAGTTCCGGAACGAATCAAATCCGGATAAATTTTTTCCTCCCGGTGTCCCGAGTCTTCTCCATGATAAAAATTCGAAAACAGGTCCCCACGCTGTCAATTCAAACCGTTCGCGGGCATCGGTTTTGTCGTGACCCCTTCCACTTCCCGGCGTTCTTTCTCAAAGCGGTCGAGAATGCCGTTGATAAAACCGACCGCCTCGTCTCCTTCATATTTTCGGGTCAGATTCAGAAGATCATCGATGATTATTTCCGGGCTGAGTTCCGTCGACATCAGTTCATAGAAGCCCATTCTCAGAATACAGCGGTTGACGGTGGAAATTTGCGTGACATCTTTGTTAGAATAGGTCCCGAGCACCCGGCCCAGGGCCTCCCAGTTGTCGACCACGCCCTGGATCAGAAAGCGACAGTGCACGCTGGCGGCGGTTTCCATCGGTTCGTTCAGCCAGCCCAGCTCCAGGACGCGAAAGACCGGCTGGTCGGCCACTTCCATCTGGTAGAGCGCCTGCAGTGCGACTTCCCGTGCGTGGGAGTTTTTGTGTTTTTTGGGGCCCGTGTGTTTCAAAAGCTTCTAAGTTAATTAAAGCACCAGAGAATTGAGCGGCCAGCACAGGATCAAGGCGGATAATTCAGCGTCCAGCCGCGGAAATCGCAGCCTGTCAGAGCTGGGCGAGTTTTTTATGCAGGGAGGCCATCTCCACGGCGGTCGCGGCCGCCTCGAAACCTTTATTCCCGGCCTTGATCCCGGCCCGTTCCATGGCCTGCTCGATGGTATCCGTGGTCAACACGCCGAAGACGACCGGCAGACCGGTATCGTAACCGGCCTGAGCCACCAGGCGCGCCGCGGTCCCGGCCACATATTCAAAGTGAGCGGTCGCGCCGCGAATCACGGCGGCCAGACAGGTGACGGCGTCGAACCTGCCCGAGGCCGCCAGCTTACGCGCCACCCCGCCGATTTCAAACGCTCCGGGTACGTACACCAGAGTCAAATCCGCCGCGGCCACCCCGTGCCGGAGAAACGCGTCGCGCGCCCCGGTTTCAAGGCGCGAAGTGATAAAATCATTCCAGCGCGCGACGACGATCGCGTGTTTCTGGCCCTGGCCCTGGAGATCACCGGCGATCGGATTCATTGCGCCTGCTTCCCACGTTTCCGAAATTCCGCGTACGCGGGAGCGCCTTCTTTCTCAAACACCAGCGCGTCCAGGGTTTGTAAAAAGAAGGTGGCGTCGGGGGTACCGGCGGGCAACAGGCGATCCTGCAACGTCAGCGTGGGCGTGGAAGAGATATTGATCGTCTCCGCGTCGGCGATGTCCCGTTCCAGTTTGCGAGCGGTTTCGCGCGAGCCCATGCAGGACCGCATCCGCTCCCAGTCTCCGCCCAGACCCTCCGCCAGCTTTTTCAACGCGGGCAGAGAAATGGGCGCTTCGGTTTTTTGAAAGTTGAAAACGCCGTGGTAAAACTTCGCGAAAATTTTCTGTTCAGGAGCGCAGAGGGCCGCCTGCGCGCCGTTGCACGAATCCGCGCCCGGTTGTTTTCGTCCGACGCGGGGGTTACAGGTTCCGTCCAGCGGAAAGTGGCGATAGTACACGCGCAGGCGACCTGGCCAGCGTTGCAGAGCGTTCTGGAGAATTTCGCCCGCGTGCAGACAGTGCGGACAACGGAAATCCGCGAACTTGTGCACGACGATATACGCATCGTCCGGCCCTTCGAATGAATCGAGGTCCTTCGTGCTGAGTTGAACCGGATTCAGAGCGCGAAATTCCACCAGCCGCCGGGATACCTGGTCCTCCGGGAGCAGGCCAGACCCCGCGCTCGATTCCTCGGCGCCGGACGCGGAAAAAAGCGAAAGGACAAGAAACACCAGGCCCACCGCCGCGATCGAGCCGGCCGCGGGAACAAGCGCTGATTTCATTCCATCCATAAAATCGCCCTCCCCGGCACTTGAATCTCTCTGTAACAATAGCGCCACGATGAACACACCGCCCGTGACCCCGTAGGTGAACATACAGAGTCGACAGGGAACGATGAGTTTCGTAAAATTGATATAGGCCAGGGCCGCGTCCAGCACCAGACCGGAGACTGTTAGCGCCAGCAAAAGCGTTCGCTGTCCACCCAGGGATTTCGCGTCCGTGGTGCGGCTCATGTTCCAGAATAAAAGCGCCAGAAACGAATAATACGCGAGACCGAGCGTGGCGAAGCTGATGGGGATGAACGGCAGGCGCGCGTACGCGCTCTTACCCAGTTCGCTACAACCGTCGACGCCGTTGATATTACACCCGAACGAAGAGGGGCAGACCCCGGAAAAATTATGTTTACAGACCAGCAGAGCGGCCAGAACCACGCCGACCAGCGCGACGGCAAGGCCGAGAAATGTCAGGTTCCGTGAAGTTTGAGTCGTCGCCTTCATTTACTTGTTTGTCCTGTCGGAAAATATTCCGCGTTTCAGTTCGATTTTCCAGCACCCTGATGTACGGGAAAGGGCCTGGTCAAGCGATAATTCCTCGCCGGCCCGATACCCCCCGGGCGGGACTTTAAACAAGGAAGTCGCCCCCGGGTGACCGGCTTTTAATCGAACCAGCCGCGCTGGAGGGCTTCGCTGTGGGCCGCGCTGTCATGGGCGATGATGAGTCGCACCTGGCCCGCGTCCCGGATTTCTTTCAGCCAGCGAATCTGGTGCGCCTGGGCCGCCAGGTCTTCCCGTCCACCCAGACCCACAAACCGTGAATGGCCGCGGGACTCGCGCAGGTTGACATCGTTCCAGACCACATCGCCTACAAAAAGATATTCGTCGCCCGCGCGCAGTCGTACGAAAATCATCTGCGATCCAGGTGTGTGCCCGGCGGCCTTGATCAATACCAGCCCGGGCAGGACCTGGTGATAGCCTGAATACACGAGCGGTCGCAGGCTCGCCAGGTAACCGTCCGGAAACATGGCGTCGCCCATCCATTCGCTTTCGATTTGTTCTTTTGTAAACAGGACCCGCGGCCTGATCAGTTCCGCGTGCGGTGAAGCGGCCACACCGCCTACATGATCCCAGTGTTCGTGCGTCGCCAGGATCACCGCCGCCGACCGAACCCAATCCTGCATCCGGTCAAAGGCCGCGTCATCGTAGGCTCTGGAGAATGGAAACTCCTCATGCAGGGCGCGGTTGTGAACCGGATCGATCAGGACCGTCCGGTCGCCGTAGTCCACCTGAAACGCGCGGAATTCCGCCGGGAATTCGTCCTGCCCCGCTCCCCCCGCGATCAGCGCCCAGGCCGGGAAGACCAATTCGGCGACTTTGATCGAATGAATCGCGCGCGGCAGACCGGTCGTACCGGCCAGGCGTCGGATTTCATCCAGACGCGCGGGATACGCGGAAACGGCGGGCACAGGTTCGAAACCGCGCCAGAGATAAAACCAGAAGAAAAGGCCGAGCGCAATCAGAATTGCCCCGGCTATTATCAAGAAACGTTTCATTTTTTTCTCCGAAAGCGGGACTGACCCCAATTCTACGCGAAATCCTCAGCGGCTGTTCACCATCCAGGCCGAAAAAGAGTCCAGGAATTCCTCGAACGCGGCCCGGTGCTCGACCGGGAACGGTAAATCATCCAGCGCCTGGCGAAAACAACCCAGCCAGATCTGCCGCGCGGTTTCATTGATCGGAAAGGGCATGTGCCGGGCGCGCATACGCGGCGGCCCGTATTTCTGGACGTACAGGGGTGGCCCGCCCATGGCCTGGATAAAAAAATCGGCCGATTTATCGGCCGAGAGGTCCAGATCCTCCGGAAACATCCCCCGAATTGGACTGGCCGCCAGATTGGCATAGTGCCGGTGCAGGAGGCGGCGGATCTCATCCGCCCCGACCGCCGGTAGAATATTTCGATCAATCGGATTCTGGGGCGGCCCTCCCGGGGGCGTATAGACTTCCCGCATCCCCGAGTCGGTCCGGGCTTCCGCCTCGCTGTCAATCTATTTCACACGGCAACCCCGGTCCCCCACCGGCTCCGCGGGGGACCAATTCCAGCTTGACCATAGTGCGCCGCAAAAAAAGATGGTCAAAAAATAGTGCACTGCATAATAAAACGCGGGGGCTTCCCATGCAATACGGACGATACACAAATAACGACACTGGCAGTTTTCTTTTTCGCAAACGGATTTTGATCCCGATTGGCCTGGTGCTGGGCCTCAGCCTGGCTGGAGCGGCAGTGAATGCGTCGGTCGATTTTGAACCGGAAGGTTCCAGGGGCGCCCGGGCCGCTGAAATTCAAAAAACCGCGTACCTTGTCCAGCTGGACAATTACATCCGGACCCGGAACCCCAATATTCCGGTCCATGAACGCAAAAGCCTGGCAGCCGCGATTCTAAGCAACGCACCGCGTCTGAAACCCTTTCAGATGGATGGCCAGACGGTCGACCCGGTGTTCTTTCTGGCGGCCATGGTAAAAGTCGAGTCCACGTTCTACCGGACGGCCAGGTCTCGCTCGGGCGCGCTGGGTTATATGCAACTCATGCCCCTGACGTTCCAGGGTATGACCGCCCGGGAAGGGCGACCCCTGCCGGCCGCCCGTCTGTTCGAAACTGAAATTAATATTTTCTGGGGGGTTTCCTACCTCAATGAACTGATCGTCGATCTCGGCCAGCCGCGCCTGGTCGTTCTGGCTTACAACGCCGGTCCGAACAACGTGCGCCGCGGCCTGTACGATCCGTCCTACTGGGTCAACGTCGCCTCCGCCTATCGCGAAATGCAATCCCAACGCTCCGCTTACCTTGCGCGGGCGGACGAGGCGGACGGGGAAATCGCCCTCGGAACGACCGGCGCCGAGTAGCCCGAAAATTCCCGGTCCCGTCAGGCGAGCCTGACTCTTATGCTTGACCCGCTCCCGGGGAAAAGCACGCTGGGTGCTTCCCCATGCGTACCCCGGTTTTTCTTTTTACCCTGCTCCTGATCCCCGGGGCAATCGCCCGCTGTAAACAGGAACCGAAAGCGCCGCCGCCGGAAATTCTCGCGCGGTACCAGGCGGACGCGGACCGCTACTGCCGGGCGATTGTCGATTGTATCAAAGAGGACGTGGCCGCCAGGCTGAGGGGCGAACCCGAACGCCGCGAAATGGTGCTCAAACGGATGAGCCAGGACCTGTGTCTGAAGGGCCAGTATCAATTACTCGGGAAACTCAGCGTGGATCCGGCCCCCGGCCCGGGGAGGCCCTACAACCCGGATGTTTACGTGACCTACGGCCAGTGCGCGCGCGCCGTGGTGGAACAAAAAGATTGCGAACGACGCCGGGCCACCCACAAACAATTCCCCGCCTGCCAGCGACTGCGCGCGCTTCACTGAGCGCTTCGCAAGGATTGTTGCATCTTCCGTACGGGTTTCGTATTTCGTTGGGCGTCGCGGGTCCGCGGGGGGCCCCGCTTCGTTCGGCGGTCCCGCCGCGCTTTCGCTCGCCTGCTCGCTCAATCGCTGACGCGACGTTGCCGGGCGCAGTCTGGCATGTTCGCATCGCGCTGCGCGCGGGGGACGCGCTGAGAGGTTGTGGCCGATCGTCGCAATCGAAAAAAAAAGCGCCCCGGGAGGGACGCTTACAACTAACGAACGGAGCTTCTTCTTTTCCCGGACAGTGCTTACATCTGTACAGTATAACCAATGCTCGCGTACCACACCCAGCGCGGCAGTTTTTGACGCGGTGTGTAGACGTAATTGATTACATCCCCCGCGCCGGTGAGGATCGGGTCATTATTGCCGGAATTAGCATTCAACGCCGAATTGATAACTCGCGAGGTGATTGTATTCACATACGAATGGCCATAGCCAACGCGCCGCGATTTATCTTCCACCAGACCGTCGTCCCCGCTGGACTCGCCGAGGAGTTTCAGGTAGGGCTCAACACCGGGATCATAGTTGAAGTCGCCGTCATAAAAACGCCAGTCGTTTCGATAGGCTCCGGCCAGACCGATGGTCAATCCACCCGTCGTAAACGTGCCCCCGAGGTCATAATGGCTGAGGCCGGAGATAAATTTACCATCCGTACTCCCGGTATCTTTGAGACCCTGGTGAGTGGCAGCGATGGTCAGGCCGACCGAAGTACCCTCCGCCAGTTCGAACACGGGTGAATACGCGAGTTTCGTTACGACAGAACCGAAGTCGTCATCGCCCCAGGTCGTCACGGAAACCGGAACACCAGGCAGACCATAACTTATGAACAACTCGGTGAACGTCGTCGCGGTATACGGATTGAGGTAGGTAACGATACCGCCGCCGAGCGTTCCGACTTTGGTTTCTTTGGAATAACCAAGGGTCAGGTCGGTTTCATCGGCACGTTTCAGGCCATTGAGTTCTTTATAGAATCCGGGCGCGTACGCGGCACCACCGCCGGCCACATTGCCCGCGCTGTGCTGGGACTTGAGATTGGCCAGAGCGGCCCCGGACTTATACGACTTCGTAAGGGTGTCAAGTTGCGCCCTTGGAACGTCATACAGGAAATTCGTGGTAACGTTTTCGTGCGCGAACTTATATTCACCGGTGTAAATATCGCCACCATTCGGGCCCTGTTCCAGAACCTTATCCTCGTCCGCATCAGCGCGGTGCGTCAGCGCGTAGTTGCCCCAGATGTTGAAGGTAAAACCTTCGACCGGCATGTTCAGGGTAATCGAAGGCTGGAAAGCCGCCGCACCGGTGTGCGAACCCTGTTTTACGCCATCCTGGGCGGCCGCGTTGGCGTGAAAGTCAGCGCCGCGGAAAATGTAGTTGGATACTACCACTAAGTCGACTTTGACCCCGCCGTCCGGCAATTCAGCGTCCTGTGCGAGCACGGGAGCGGAAAAACCAAGAAACAGCAGGATTGTAAGGAATTTATTCTTCATGTAATCCTCCTGGAGAATTCCTTCTGCAAGTTTTGCATTTTTCGTACCAGGCGTCAATGTACAGTTTTCAGGCAATTCCCGGGGGAACGCTGTAAAAAATGACCGTTCATTATGCTCAATTCGATGCAGCCTGCCTGGTAGTTGCGCAAGAATACACCAGTTTATGTCACTTGCAAAGACTTTTTAATGCCGAGCTTGTGCTTTTTTATGATATTGCCGAGCAAGGAGAATTCGTTTGTAAAAAAAGTCCCAATCCCGGCACAAAATCGCGTGGACCGGACTGTCCGCGGGGCGGAATTGTCGATTTTTTATTACACCTGGCTGTCAATTCTATAAATTATGTCCAATGATTCAGAAAACCCGCTCGCCCGTGAACTGGAGTTCATCCAGGACGCGACCAAAATCCATCATCTCCTGAAAAATCACCTTTCGAAACGAACCCTGTTTGTGAAAGGTATGGACCCGCCCCGGGAGGTAAAAATCGTCAACTTTACCGAGCAAAACGTCCTCGCCATGGATTTGAACGGCCTGGAGTTCGAACCCGGCCAGGAACTGGTACTTTTCCGGATCCTGGGCCGTTACATCGAACTCACATGTGTGGTGATCAAGAATACCGGACAGGGCGGCATTCACACCCTGGCCATAGAAAAGGCCGCGATCGCGCGTAAGGATCGCCAGCATCTGCGCATTCCGATCAAAAACAAAGAAGTCCATATTTCGAATATCCGCACGAGCAAACAGACCATCGACGCGACACTTTTCAATATCCCCGCTACCGTGCGCGTGAATTTCAGCCTGTACGAACAGGAATTGAAAGACATGGCCGATTTTGTGAAGATCGACGTCTTCGGCAAACGCGGCACGCTCTTCGACGAAATCCGCCGGGCCGAGCAGGTATTTCTTTTAAGAGACACGCAAAACGAAAATGATTACAAACCGATCGGTCCTGATTTTTTCGATTACGCGGAATTCCTGGAAGGAAAGGTACGCGAAAAAATCCACGAGTACAAACGGGAGCTCATTAAATCCGAGTTGATCGTGCCGGTCATTTACATGACCCACGACGAGTCGCGCCTGCCGCTCGGATTTATCCAGCTGCGCAGCAAGAGTATCAATTACGACGAAAGTCACGTGGAACGCGTACGCGCCGCGTCGCGCGAACTCGTGGCGAAAATTCGCGATTCGAACACCGTCCTCGTGCAGACCAAACAGAACGTGATCAATATTTCGCGCGGCGGAATGAAGGTATTGATCGACGATCCCGATCTGAAAAATTATTTGATGCGCCAGAACGGTTTTACCTTCGACGTTTTTTTTAAGATGCAGGCGCCCATCACCATGTTCGGGCACATCCGCGCGATGACCACCGTCAACGTGAACGATCTGGTGCTCGCGATCGAATTCACGGGCAGCAGCTCGCACCGCAAAGACGAGATGAAACGTTTCATGAAAAACATCGAACTGCGCGAGAACGAATTGCGCGCGGCGATGGAAAAGCGTAAGGCCATGCTCGGTCAGAAGTAGGGCGCTCCGCGTTTTCGTTGGGCGGGACCGAACAGCAGTGAATCATTCCCCCGTGCGATCGACCGTCTGGAACTGTTCCTTCGTAAACAGCGACAGTAACTCGATGCCTTCGGCGGCCAGGGCTTCCCGTCCGCCCTCCTGGCGATCCACGATGCACAGAGCCTGGCGCGTTTCCAGCCCCGCCGCGCGAAACGCGGCCACGGCCTTGAGCGTGGACCCACCGGTGGTGATCACATCGTCGAGAACGAGCACGCTTTGCACCTGTTCGACTTCGCCCTCCACCTGGCGACCGGTGCCGTGGTCCTTCGCTTCTTTACGCGCGACCAGGGGATACACCAGCCGACCCTGGTTCAGAAATTCCAGCGCCAGAGCGTAGGCGATCGGATCGGCCCCGAGGGTCAGGCCGCCGACAGCCTGGGGCGGGATGGGGTGCGTCTCGGGCAGTTTTTCCTGGACGAGCACCCGAACCAGCAGTCGCAGGGGTTCGGGCGAAAGCGTAATCTTCTTACAATTGAAATAATGATGCGACGTGCGGCCCGAGGCGAGCGTAAACGGTTCGGGCCGGTAGCGATACACATGTTCGTGGATAAATCGTAACAATTCTTTCGTCAGTCGGCCCTGCACGCTGCCGTTCTGTCGCCCCGCGGCCCCGCGCACAAGTTTTTATTGACCCGCCGGTCGCTTCCAGGAACTCTCACGCGACCCATGGCTCGATTCATTGTTTCGCACGGAAAAACTTTCGCCTGGATGGCCGCGCTGGGGATGGTCCAGGGGGGGATCTCGACGCTCTCGCTGGCGCCGTTCAACTGGCCGCTGATCGTCTGGGTCGTGCCCTGGCCGCTATTTTATTTCGCCGTACGGTTTCGTGACTCGCTGCCGGCCCTGTTTCTTGCCGGCGCGCTGGCGGCTTTTTTCACGTGTCTGTTCGCGTTCAACTGGATGCTGAACATGTTCGCCGAGTTCGGCGGCATTCCGTTCTGGCTGGGGGTGCTGGTTTTTATCCCGTATTCAGTCGTTCTGAATTTTAAGGTGCCCCTGTTTGTGGTGCTCTTCGGCGTGGCTTCCCGACCGCGCTACCGACGTCGCCTGCCGCCGTCCTGGTTCGTGGCCGCGACGCTCGCGCTCTTCTGCGATACCGTATCGCCGCAGATTTTTCCCTGGTTCTGGGGCAATCTCCTCGCGAAAAACACAGTGCTGCTACAAATCGCGGAAGTGACCGGAATCTACGGGCTGTCGTTCGTACTCTTCGCCGGTTCGTTCTGGCTGTTCCGCGTGACTTTTTTTTTCTGGCGGTCGAAATCCCGGCTCGCCAGGCTCCGGCGAACTCTGTTTGGTCCGATCGCCTGGCGACTCGCCCTCCTGCCGGCCCTGCTGGTCGTGCTGGCCGGTTTCGGTTTCTGGCGGATGCATTATTTCATCGCCCTGCAGGCCGGTCTGCCGAAAGTCCGCGTGGCCAGCATCCAGCCGAACGCTCCGCTCGAAAAATACGGCGAAGACCAGGTGACGCTCGCCACGCTCGAACAGTTGATGTACGTGACCATTCCGGAACTGGTGCGCGAAGCCGCGCGCGCCGCGGACGGACGCCTGGACCTGATCGTCCTGCCCGAATCGGCCGTGCCCTATTTTTCCACCGATGAAGGCGCACAGACCCGGCGCTGGGGGTTGTATTCGCCCGAGTTCCATTTGATGGCGCAGCTCCTGGGTTACAACTGGAACGCGGAAGTGTTCTTGAACGAAGTGCGCATCGATCTGGGGCGGGACCTGTCCGGTCGCCCGCGCGAGGAAGCGTTCAATTCGGCCGCGCTGTTTGGTCGGGACGGCCGCAGGCTCGGTCAATACGACAAACGCGTGCTTCTGGCCTTCGGCGAATACATCCCCGGCCAGAAATTTTTCGAAACCACCGGGCTCGACCAGGTCTTCCCCACATTGCGCGGCGGTCGTTTTTTCCCGGGACGTTCGGCCAGCGCCCTGCCCTATTCGCGCGCGAACACGGAAGGGGCTGCGGGTCCGTCGGCTCTGCCGGAGGAACAGAAAACCCGCGTGGACCTGAGCGCAAAAATTACTCCCACTATTTTTTTAAGCGAATTCCCGAAAGGCCGGTCGTTTCGGGCGGACGGCGGCTTTTTGCCCATGATCTGCTACGAGATCATCATCCCGGATTTCCCGCGGGCTTTTTTTCGCGCGAACGAACCCGGTCCCGAGTTCATGGTCAATATCACCCAGGACGGCTGGTACGGCAACGGGATCGAATCGTTTCAGCATTACGAACTGGGCCGTGCGCGCGCCGTGGAGTACAGGCGCGCGATCGTACGCGCGACGAATTCGGGGACGAGTGGGTTCGTCGATCTGGCCGGTCGTTACGCCGAGCCGCTCTATGGACCGGTATTCACCGCCCAGGGCGAAAAAGGCGTTCAGGTCTGGGACGTACCCGCCTACGCCGGGCCGCGCACCCTCTACGCCGTACTGGGCAATGCCTGGATGATTCTGCCCTTCGGCTGGCTGGGAATTTTTTACGTCTGGCGCCGGGGCCGCGAAACCGCCCGGCGCGGGCAGGTGAGGGGCTCAAGCGGGAAGAAAAAAGGAACAGGCGCGGCGGGCAATCCGCCACAAAAAGGTAAATCGAAGCGGCGCGGAAAACGGCGGTGAACCGGATTGCGGACCGGGATTCCGTAAACGGCCCGGGAGACACCGGGGCGCCAGTAGCAGGGTGCTGAATAAGCTATGAACAAGACGATACAGGAGCTACCGCCCAAAGGGGTGTTTCGTGAAACAGCGTGAAACGCCGCTTTTTCGCGAGGACTTTTTCAGCAAAACTGGTCGTGATCAGCCTTGAATGATTCTGGCTTCCCGGAGTTGCTCGATTGTCAGGCCGGTTGATTTCAGGATTATTTCGATGGATACTCCGTGTGCCAGGAAGTTCCTTGCATCCTCCAGTTTGCCTTCGAGCTTACCTTCCAGCTTGCCTTCCAGCTTGCCTTCCAGCTTGCCTTCCAGTTTGCCTTCCTCTTTGAGCTTTTCAGCGGTTGTCATAGCCAGGTATCCTTTCTCCGGTGAGACGTTTTTTTCAATCAGCGATCGGAGGTCTTTTGGTTTAGAGTTCATCTCAAAACTGCCTCCATGCAGTTTTGAGATTGTCGCGGTTTTCGGCACAGGTCCGAAAACCGCTCGCAATCGGCTCCGCTCCGCTGGTGCTCGCCGATTGGGGCTACCTCCTGTAGCCCCGAGCCCATCTCAAAACAGGTTTTGAGATGGGCTCTTAATATTTCGAACCCCATAAATATAAAACATCATTTTTCGAAGAAACGGCTCTTCCGAATTTTCAAAAAAAAGTTGCCGGTAAGCTATCAAAAACTCCCGAATGACCCCCGGCTCTTCAAAAAACCAGATCCCGGATAGAATTTTAAGAAAGGCCCGAAATGCCAGCGTGGTCCGCAACTGATGAATTTCCAGCCGTCCCGCGTCCAGCAGCCCATAGCGAAAATTGAGGACATGGCCCCCAAACGCTTCAACCTGGGTCTCGGATAGTCCGTACAATTCGTGAAAGGACCTCGCCAATTCCCACTTTTTTTCTCCATGATAAAAGACAACCGCGAGGATGGGGACTTTTTCCTCCTGCCGCGCATGAATTTCACAAATGTATCTTAACAACTGTCCCAGAATATTAGGATCCGGGTGGGATTTGTGTTCGAAGAGAAGATATACATTTTTCCCTTGCTTCCCGGCCTGATTCTTTACCGAAAACAGAATGTCGCTGTGATGTTCCTTAAAATCATCATCCACAAACGAAGCGTCTTCGATTTCCAGCGATTCCAGGTCCAACTCTGCCAGCGCGCCAGGTTCGATCGTTAGCTCGAAAATGGCCTTTGCGAATTCTTTGCGCTCCTTTACTGTTCCAATTACAAATTTGGAATGTGGCTGGTGAAGTTCCGCCATAAGCGCCAAAAATCTTTTTCGGGCCACCGCCTGTAAAGCGAAAAAACTAATATTACCAGCATTTGGACCAATATTAACAGCAAGTTCCCGCCAGCGCACCTGGAGGTTACCTGGCCCCCTCCTGCCCCAACAATTTTTTCACCGCGTCTGATTCGTAAAAACGGCCGAGTCGGGCGCGCATGCGAGTTTCCAGGTAGCCGCTTTCACGGGCGGCGCGCAGAGCGGGCGCCAGAACCAGATCCCCCTCGCGTTGGAAAATTTCACGGGTCATTCCGCCCTGGCCCAGCAAATACGCGACCGGCCGGGTGCCGTAGTGATTGAGGAATAGATCGACCCAGAGCGTCGCCAGATTTTCCGCGAGGGGGCGGCGCAAATTGTTCCAGAGCGCCTCAAGAAACGCGGCGTCCGCCGCGGTGGTGTCAGGCAAGAGCATCGTCAGATCGGACAGGGTGCGGTCCGACCAGTGTTCATACAGATCGCTCGCTGCCTGGCGCAGGAGTTCGGGCTTCATGCTGCGTTCGACGATTTCTTCCGAATCGCGCAGAATTTCGCGCGAATGCGCGGCGATAAACTGTTTGATATTCGCGTCGAATTTTTGTTCGAGCCCGGGAACCACACCGCTGACCAGATTCTGTCCGAGCGCGAACAGGACCTGGGCTCCGGGGAGATTTTTGCCCGGGTTGTTCTCCTGCGCGAACTTCTTGATCCCGTCGATCAGAATCTCCGAGATGATGCGCGTAAAAATTGGACTGTTAACGAATTCGCGAATCAGCTCCAGGCGTAGCCGGTCGGCCCCCAGCGCCACCTCCACCATACGATCGTACAGTTCTCGCGGAACGATCTGGCCCAGGGAGATGTGCGTGCTGTGGAGCTGGATGCGCGTTTTCTGGAGCAGCGTGCGCAGAAAGGCGCGGCCGTCTTCGGTGGCGTCCACGGCGATGAGGCGGGATTCCAGGAGGGCAACGGCCGAACGCCGTTGCACGAGAGTTTCAACGGGAACCGAAACGAGCCAGTCGTAGAGCGCGCCCAGTTCCTCGGCCAGTTCAGCGCTGAGCGTTTCATCTCCCCAGCGGTTCAGTTCAAACGCGACGTGCGCGGTCAGTAATTTTTCTGCGGATACGGAAGCCATAAAGATAACGCGGCCGCGCCATTTGATTCGCGGCCGTCCGCGCGCAACCTGGCCTGCCCGCGCTCAGAGGTCAAGCTGGACGCTGTCGCGACGATTCGGATTCTTGATTTGATCGAAGATGCGGGCTTCAATGAAGATCTGGAGCAACTCAGCGTCAAGATGATTGGCCTGGGCTTCCAGTTGTAAAATATCCAGGGCCTGGGTGATTCCCAGGCTGCGTTTGTATGGACGATCGGGGGCGGTCAGCGCGTCGAATATGTCTGAAATTGTCATCATGCGCGTCTGGAGCGGGATCTCCTGCTCCTCCAGACCATGCGGATAACCGGAGCCGTCCAGCTTCTCGTGGTGTCCGCGCGCAATGTCCGGCACCTTGCGTAAATCCGCCGTCCATGGAATCTGAATCAAAAACCGGTAGGTGTGCGTGACGTGCGATTCGATTTCGAGCCTTTCCTGCTGGTTGAGATTGCCGCGCCGGATGGAAAGAGATACAAGTTCGTTGTCTTTCAAGAACGGAATTTCTTCGCCGGACTCCAGGCGGATTTTATTGCGCGAGATCCGGTCCAGTATCTGGAAGTTGCCCTCTTCCATGACAGCCGGTTCGTTGGCGTCCAGAATCGCCGCGAACATCGCCTCGATACGCGCGCGCTTGGAGGCCATCTCCCGGCTCATCATGGTTTCGTATTCCTCAAAACCGCCGCCGCGTCCGTTCTCTTTCAGATAGTTGTGGATTTTTTCCAGATACTCCTTCTGGAGCGATTTCTGGATGTAGCGAAACCGCCAGCGAATGAGTTCGAGTTCGTGGCCGTACAGTTTTTTGGATTTGACCAGCACCTGTTCGCGTACGCCGACCTTGCCGAAGTCGTGCAGGAGTGAGGCGTAACGCAGTTCGCGAAACTGATCGCGCGAAAATCGCACCGGCGCGAACTTTCCGCTGGAGAGATGATCCACGGCCTGGCAGAGGCCGACGGTCAGATCGGCCACGCGAAAGCTATGACCGGACGTGGTCGGATCGCGCTGTTCGATGGCGGTGACCGCCGCGGTGACGAATCCTTCGAAAAGATTGTTGATATCGCTCAGGAGTAAATTGTTTTCGATGGCCACCGCGGCCTGGCCGGCCATGGCCGCGACCAGTTCCTGGTCTCCCGGTTCGAACGGCAGTACGCCTTCGCCGCGCATGCGTTCGAGCGTAAGCGTCTCGTTGAAATCCGCTTTGCGGTTGATGAGCTGGATGACGCCGATCACGTCGCCCCGGTGGTTTTTCATGGGCACAACCATCATCGAACGCGAATAGTATTGATGATGGCGATCGAACTCGAAATTGAAGCTGTATTCCTCTTTCCCGGTCAGCTCGTACACATCGTCGATGCGCAGCGGTGCGCCGGTGAGCGCGACGTAGCCAGCGATGGAGTTACGATCGATGGGCAGTAAAAACTCGTCCGCGCCCAGATTGAGCGCGGATTTTTTGAAGCGCAGATGGGTGGCGGGTTCCGCGCCCTGCTTGCGTTCAGCGACGTATATCGAGCCGCTGTCCGCGTCCACGAGTTCGCAGGCGCTTCGTAAAATCAGGCCGATGAGGCGATCGAAATCGCGTTCGGTGGAGAGGGCCTGGCCGACACGGGTCAGGCGCTGGATATCATAGGTGGTCAGTTCCAGCCGTTTCTGGAGGTCTTTTTTATCGCAGGCCAGCACCAGGTTGGCGAAGGCGTTGTCTACCACGCCGGCAACGAGTTCCGCATCAACCCCGGCCGGCAGACCAAGGTGGACGACATCCGGCGGCAATTCCAGACGCGCGGCCGATGCAGCCGGGCCGGTGGCGCCTATCAATATAATTTTGACGGTAGCCTGACGGCCCAGGGACCATTCCTGAATTTCCCGCAGCCGTGCCCGGAGGAAATCCGCCTCCAGAACCAGGACGCAGAGCGGCGCCGGCCTCAGCGGCACCTGACCGTTTTGAAAGGCCGTCGTGATATCACGGATTTCCTCCGGGCGGAGCTGGCGCAGGCGCTCCGACCAGGCGGCATCGCAGAGGATGATCCGGGGGTCCGACCGTTCCTCGACCACGGGGATGGTTTCCGTTTGGTAGGCCATGGTATTTTTTCTCTGACGGGGACTTCTCCCGCCACAAAATAAAAACTTCCGGCTCAAATTTCCCGAACTTTTTGGCCTCCAACGGGGCTCCCGGCACGGTTCGCTCTCATTTTTTCCCGTCTGAAAACTATGTGCCGGGGCGAGCACGTTCAGGGATTCGCCCGCATTCTGCCGATATTAACTGGAAGGCTCGTTTCGTGAGCCTCTGGTGACACGAACATGGGAAAAAGCTTTTTCGAGCTCGAACAGGATATCGCCTTAATCGTCAACCAGTCCGATGAACTGGCGCTCCAGAGCAGCAAAATCAATGAGAAGGTCGAGAAGTACATCCTGCATACGCTCTCCTTGATCCTTGAAAAATGCGGAAAGGCCGGCTACCTGGACATGTTTTACACCATCGTTAAGGAACTCACCATCAACGGGGTCAAGGCCAACCAGAAACGCATTTTTTT
Organism: uncultured Leptospiraceae bacterium; assembly: GCA_964631535.1. Classification (GTDB taxonomy): domain Bacteria; phylum Spirochaetota; class Leptospiria; order Leptospirales; family Leptonemataceae; genus CAZVZS01. Next base: position 56,244 of record CAZVZS010000023.1, on the reverse strand, counting down.
CGAGGATCACAACCTCGATATCCTGAACGATGACGAGTACGAACAGGGGATGATCCTTTTCAAGAAAGAGTTTTCCGAGGCCATGAACGAGACCTACGGTCAGCGCTCCCGGGAAAAGGGCATTTACGTCAAAATTTTCCTGACCTACAGTCATGAAGGACTCTGCGTGGAGGTGGAAAACAACACCCCGATTACGCCCATTGAAGAACGCCGCCTCCGCGAAAAAATGAAAAAGTCCATGGGCTATAACGACATCGCCGAGTTTTACATGGACAATATGGACAACTCGGAAGGCGCCGGGCTGGGTATCGCCCTGATCATCATACTCCTGAAGGGTGAAAACATCGACCCCAATCTGTTTCGAATCTTCACCCACGAAAGCAAAACCATCGCCCGGGTCGAAATTCCCTTCCAGGCCGGTTACGTCAGCCGCCGGGAAAAAGAACGCGCCCGCATGGCGCATCAGATTCCCTCCTGATCATCCCGCGAAAGAATTTCTTGACCGGCGGCCCGCTGAGGCGGGATGATAAGATCATGCACCTGAATGCCAGGACCCTTCCTTTTCACGCGGTTTTTACTATAATAATGGCCGGGATGGTCGGTTCCGGATGCCAGGGCGTTCGCAATCAGTTGATCGAATGGTTCACTCCGGACTACCAGGTCGAGGGTGGCGGGGATTCCGGATTTAAACCGCAATTTGTTGGACCCGACGCCCCCCGCCCGCGAATCGAGATCGCCCTGCGTAAGATCGCCACCGCGACCCACCCGACCGACATCCAGTTCCCGCCCACCGGACAACCGACCATGTTGCTGCTTGAGAAAGAAGGCACCCTGCGCTGGTTCGATTTGAAAACCGGGAAATCCGGAGTTCTGCTCCAGTTGAACGTCCTGACCCGCAGCGAACAGGGGTTGCTCGGCATGACGTTTCATCCCGACTTCGCCCGCAACGGCCTGGTGTATCTGAATTACTCCACGACGAAAGCAACGGTCGAGATCAGCCGGGTTTCCGAATGGCGCGTGAGTGATCCCGGCAACATTCCCGGATCGCAGTTGAAAGACGAACGCGTGATCATGGAAGTCGAACAGCCGTACCCCAATCACAACGCGGGGCAACTGGCTTTCGGGCCGGACGGCATGTTGTATATCGGCTGGGGCGACGGGGGCTGGCGCGATGACCCGCTCGGCAACGGGCAGAACCCGGCCACCCTGCTGGGCGCGATGCTTCGCGTGGACGTAACGGCCGACCCGGCCACGCAGAAGCCCTACCGGATCCCCGCGGACAATCCCTTTCTCAAACAGAAGGGCGCCGCACCGGAAATTTTCGCGATCGGGCTGCGCAATCCCTGGCGCTACTCGTTCGACGAACGCGGCCGCCTGGTGGTCGCGGACGTGGGCCAGGACCTGTTCGAGGAAATCGACATCGTGGAAGCCGGCGGCAACTACGGCTGGGACGTGCGCGAAGCGGCGCATTGTTTTAATCCTAAACAGGATTGTCCCACGCGGGGCCTCACGGATCCCGTGTACGAATACCCGCGCGAAGAAGGCGCCTCGATCACGGGGGGCTTCGTGTATACGGGCGTGAAAATTCGCGAATTAAAAAATATGTACGTTTTTGGCGATTTTGTTTCCGGGCGCCTCTGGGCCATCCGACTGCCGGACCGGGCCACCGACCGCGCCGGGGTCGCCACCAGTCTCGGGAAATGGCCCCTGCTGCCCGCCACGTTCGGCAGGGACCACGCGGGTGAGCTGTACCTGGGCGACTACGCCACCGGGGTAATCTTTCGGCTGGAGCCGGCGCGCTGATCGAGCAGATTACATTTGATGGCGATTCGCTGGTCGAGGTCGCCCGCCGCCGTGCCACGGAAACCCCGGACGCGACGGCGTATATTTATCCAGGCGAAAACGGGCTGCCCGATCAACGCGTGACGTACGCGGAACTGGACGCGAAGGCACGCGCCTGGGCGGTTTTCCTGGAGGCGAAGGGCGCCCGGGACGAACGTGTATTGCTGCTCTTTCTGCCTGGCCCGGAATTTATGGCCGGATTTCTGGGTTGCCTGTACGCGGGCGCGATCGGCATTCCCCTGTTTCCGCCCAGGGCCCATCGTTCCTTCCAGCGCATTCTGAATATCGTGATGGACGCGCAGCCGCGCTTTGCTCTGACGAACGATTCGCTGTTGAGCCGCGTCTCCGATCTTTGCGCCCGCGAATCGGCCACCCAGGAAATCCAGGTTTTCGCGGCCGCCAGTGCGGCGCCGGAAAATGCCGATGATTGGGTTGAAAGAAGATTCAGCCCGGACAGTATCGCGTATCTCCAGTACACTTCCGGTTCGACATCGGACCCGAAGGGTGTGATCGTCGACCATGGGAATCTGCTCCACAATTGCGAATTGATCAAACGTTGCGGACGACTGGAGCAGTCGGCGGTGAAGGTCTCCTGGTTGCCGCACTTCCATGACATGGGCCTTGTGAACGGCCTGTGTTTGCCGCTGTATGCGGGCATTCCGTGCGTGGCCTTATCGCCCGCCGCGTTTTTACAGAGACCCATCCGCTGGCTTGAGGCAATTTCGCTGTATCGTGGTCTTTTTAGTGGAGCACCGAATTTCGCCTATGACCTGTGTATTGAAAAAGTAACGAAAGAAGATCTCGCCCGCCTCGATCTTTCTTGCTGGGAAGCGTCCTACAACGCGGCCGAGCCCGTTCGCCGGGAAACACTGGAACGATTCGCCGAAACGTTTGCCCCGACCGGATACCGCCCCGGGTTCGCTCATGTCGTGTACGGAATCGCCGAGGCGACGTTGATCGTTTCCTCAACCGAACGGGACGGTACCGTCGCGTATCTGGACCTGGACGCCATTGCCCTCAGTGAAGGTCGCGTGAAACCGACGGACGAAAATACCCAGCGTTCGCTGTCTATGGTAGGCTGCGGAGTCGTCCGACCGGGACTGGAAGTGGCCATCGTCGATCCGGAATCCCTGGAACGTTCCCCGCCCGATCGAGTGGGCGAAATCTGGGTCCGGGGACGCAGCGTGTCCCGCGGTTACTGGAACGCCCCGGAAATTTCGCAGGAGACGTTTGGAGCGCGCGTAATAGGAGAAGAAAGCGGTCCGCCATTTCTCCGCACCGGAGACCTCGGATTTTTGCGCGCGGGCGAACTGTACGTAACGGGCCGCCGAAAGGACATGATCATTATCCGGGGACAGAACATCTTTCCCCAGGACATCGAATTTTCAAGTGAGGACGCCGACCCCGGCCTGGCCCGGGGTGCCTGCGCGGCTTTTGGCATTCCGATGGGCGGCCAGGAACGGCTGGTTGTCATCCAGGAACTCCGACGCCACCAGGAAGAACGGAACCTGCCCGAAATCGCCGACGCAATCCGCGCGCGCATCGCCGAAGTGCACGGTATTCAGGCGTACGCGGTGGTGCTGGTGGGTCCGGGGAAGATCGAAAAAACCTCCAGCGGCAAAATTAAACGCCGCGCCCACCGCCATGCCTTCCTGGGCGGCACGCTCGAAACGCTGCACAGCAGTGTTCTCGATTTTGACGAGGAGCAACTGGATTTCCTGGACCGTACTCCGCTCACACGCCAGGAGCTTTCGGCCATTCCACCACCGGAACGAAAGATGCACGTCCTCGATTTTCTGAAACAGGAGGCGGCCCGTCTCCTGCGCATTCCCGTTGATATCATCAACGAAGGCAAACCCCTGCCCGTGCTCGGACTCGATTCGCTCATGGCCGTGCAATGGAAAAATCGCATCGAAAGCGGCCTGGGGATCGTGGTGCCCATCACTGAAATCATCCAGAACGCGGATCTGGGTACGATCGCCGATTTGATTCTCGAACAGATCCGGGGGGACGGCAGCGGGCGACTCATCGTGCCCCAGACCATGGAGCTGGCGGATCACTTTCTTCAGACGACGCCGATCAACAAAATCGATCGCGATCGAGTCAGGATTCCACTTTCGTTCGACCAGCAGGTAATGTGGTTGATTTCGCAACTGGAGCCTGACCTGGCCGCGTACAACGTGTCCGTGGCCGTTACCATGACCGGCACTCTGAATCTGGACGCGCTCCGCAAAAGCCTGAACCAGATCGTTCAGCGCCACGAAGTCCTGCGCACAACCTTTCCCGCCATCGGCGGTCAACCGCGCGTTCGAATCGCCACGGAAGTGGACGTGCCGCTGAACCTGATCGATCTTTCTGCCTGGGGCGAAACAGAGCGAGAAAAAGAAATGCGCCTCATTTTCGCGGAAGAGGTCCGCCGTCCGTTCAATCTTTCCACCGGGCCCTTACTGCGTCTGGCGCTCATCAAAGAAACCGCAAACAGATTCGTGCTCATGATCTGCATGCATCACATCGTGTGTGACGGCTGGTCGATGTCGCTTTTCTTTCGTGAATTGAATCGTCTGTATGAAGCGTATTCCAGCGGAATTGACGCCCGTCTGCCAGCTCTGCCCGTGCAGTACGTCGATTTCGCCGCCTGGCAACGCGAATGGTTGAACGACATCATCCTGGAAAGCCAGTTGAATTACTGGGAAAAAAAACTGGCGGGCGCCCCGGCTGCGGTAGACCTGCCGCTGGACCTGCCGCGTCCCGCCCACCCGACGTACTCCGGACGGTTGGTCCACATCCAGCTGGACCGGGCCCTGGTGTCCCGGATCGAACAGCTGGCAAGGTCCGTCAGCGGGACAACATTCATGGTCCTGATGGCCGCGTTAAAAATCTTGCTCTATCGCTGGACCGGTCAGCGGGATCTGGTCGTAGGGACGGTCGTCGCCAATCGAAACAAAATCGAAACCGAACATCTCATCGGCTGTTTCGTAAATTTTCTGGCGCTCCGCAGCGAAATCGAAGAAGGGATTTCCGGCACCGGGTTCCTGAATCAAATCAAGGCGACGATTCTGGAGGCCTACGCGCACCAGGATTGTCCGTTTGAAAAAGTCGTGGAAGTCAGCCGCACGGATACGAAGTCGAGCCTGAACCCTCTGTACAATGTCGCGCTGCTTTTGCAAAATTATCCGCGCACGCCCTTTTACCTGAAAGATTTCGCTGCCCGCCTGGAACAATTACCGACGCATTCGGCCCACCTCGATTTACGATTTATCGCCGAACCGGTTGCGGACGGAATTCGCTTTGAATGCGAATTCAACGTAGACATTTTTCAGATCAAAACGATCGAGAACCTCTTACTGTATTATCGTACGTTGCTGACATCGCTCTGCGACCAGCCGGAGCTGCCCATTGAGGACCAGGCGCTGCTCACCCGGGACGAGGAAAAGCAACACGTATTCACGCTGGCGGGAGGTCTGAAGAAATTTTACGCGGACACCGGAATCCATCACATCTTCGAGGAGCAGGCCGCGTTCGAACCGGCCCGCATCGCGCTCGTGTTCGATGAGGTCACCTTCAGCTACCGGGAAACGAACGAGCGGGCCAATCGCCTGGCGAACTTCCTCATCAAACGGGGTGCCGGCCCCGGACGGACAGTCGCCCTGTTTCTGGAACGCGGTCCGGCCCTCGTCATTTCCATTCTGGCCGTACTCAAAACCGGCGCGGCCTACGTGCCCATCGACCCGCGGTACCCGCGCGATCGACTCGCTTTCATCCGCAAAGACTCGGACGCGGGGCTGGTCGTGACGGAATCCACGCTCGCGCCAACGTTCATCGACGGGACCAGAGATGACGAAGCTCTGTTCGATCTGATCGTCCTGGAACGTGAAAGCGAAAACATCCAGCGTTCCTCGTCCTCCAGCACCGGCGTGCGCGTAAGGGGCGACACGCTCTGTTATATTATTTACACGTCCGGTTCAACGGGCGCTCCCAACGGATGCGAAGTGACCCACCAGAACGTTGTGCGCCTCTTCCAGGCCACCCGCAATCTTTTCGAATTCCGTCCCGAGGATGTATGGTCCCTGTTTCATTCCACCACCTTCGATTTTTCAGTCTGGGAAATCTTTGGCGCTCTGTTTCACGGAGCGCGCCTTGTCATCGCACCGGCGGGGGTGGTGCGCTCGCCCGAATTGTTTTACGATCTGCTCGTGCGCCGCGGAGTGACCGTTCTTTCGCAAACACCGGCCGCGTTTCGACAACTCGCGCGGGTGGACGAACAACCCAGGCGCAGCAACGACCTGCGCCTGCGAACGATCGTCTTCGGCGGCGAATCACTCCCGGTGGGAACCCTGGAAGGCTGGATCGAACGTCACGGCGACGAAGAACCGAAGCTGATTAATATGTACGGTATCACCGAAACCACCGTGCACGTAACCTATCGCCGAATAACCCGCCGCGATTTGAAAGATCGCTCCAGGTCGTTCATAGGCATGCCGATGCCCGACCTGCAGATCTACCTTCTGGATGCTCACGGCCGCATGGTGCCGCCCGGGTTTCCGGGCGAAATTTACGTCGTTGGCGACGGGGTCGCGCGCGGCTATCGCAATCGCCCTGAATTAACGGCGGCGCGTTTTTTACCCGACTCCATCAGCGGCAATCTGGATCAGCGTATGTACCGTTCTGGAGATCTTGCGCGCTATCTCCCGAACGGCGATATGGAATTCCTGGGCCGCAAGGACAAACAGGTTAAGGTTCGCGGCTTTCGGATTGAACCGGGGGAAATCGAAGTCGCCCTGCTTGAATACCCTGGCATTCTGGAGGCGCTGGTCATCCCCACGCAAGAACCGGGGGGACTCGCGCTGACCACCTATCTTGTGGTGGACCAGAAAGCGGTCGGCGTGGAAAAAGAAGTGGATGTGGAGGAAGAGGGTACGTCCTCCCACAATCGAACTGACCTGAGGGTCCCTTTTAAATCGGAATGCCTTATCCAGATTCTCACGCCCGAAGAAGCGAACCAGGACGGCGAAATCCAGAACGGCCAGGCACACTTTACGGAAAATATTTCCTGCAGCGGCACGGTATTGTCCGGTGTCAAATCTTCGCTGCCATACGGGCAGAGCCTGCGCCTGCGCTTGAAACTCCCGCCGCATGGGGTGGAGCTCACTCTGAAAGGGACGATTGTCTGGCGCCGCGGCGGCCGGGCCGGTGTCCGTTTTTTCGCGAATCCCTACGAACGCGATCTTTTGTACTCCACCGTTTCGGATATCGCCCGCGGCCAGGGTTTCGCACGAACGCAAATTCGTAACTTTCTCAAACGCCGCCTTCCCGAATTCATGATCCCGGCGCACTACGTATTGCTCAACTCGCTTCCCCAGACCTCCAACGGAAAAATCGATTTCCGCGCGCTTCCCGAACCTGTGCGGGTACACGGCAACCGGGTGCTGGAATCGGGGTTCGTAGCGCCGCGCGATTCGCTGGAACTGCAACTCACCAAACTCTGGGAAGAAATCCTGAACGTGCGACCGCTGGGGGTGACGGATAATTTTTTCGAACAGGGCGGCCATTCTCTGCTGGCGGTCCAACTGATCGCGCAGATCAAACAAAAATTTCGCGCGGACCTGCCCCTGAGCGTCCTGTTTACATCCGGAACCATCGAACATATGGCGACGCTCCTGCGCGGCCAGGTCACAGGGGAATCGAACTCGCCGCTGGTGGAAATCAATCCGATCATCGACGCGGAAAACGGACGCAGGCCGCTGTTTTTCGTACACCCCGCCGGGGGCAACGTGCTCTGTTTCGTACACCTTGCGCGCAACCTCGGGCGCGACCAACCGTTTTACGGGCTGCAGGCGCCGGGGTTGGACGGGGCGCAACTCGACTTTCGCGCGGTGGAAGACCTGGCGAGTCTGTACATCCAGGCGATTCGCAGCGTGCAGGCACATGGCCCGTACCTGCTCGGCGGGTACTCGTTTGGCGGTACCGTGGCCTTTGAAATAACCAGGCAACTCCAGGCGGGGGGCGAAACCGTAGAGCGACTCATGCTGCTCGATTCCTGGGCGCCCACGTACACTCCGCGATACGACGACGCGACCCTCGTGGCGTTTTTCGCGCTCGAGTTGACGGGATCGATGTCCGGGCTCACGGGCCTGCCCGAACTCGAAGAACTGCGGCGGATGACGAATCAGCAGCAACAGGAATTCCTGCTGCGCGTGGCCCAGAGCGCCCACTTTTTACCGCCCGATTCTGATCTGACGCGCGTACAAAATTTTTACCAGGTCTTCAAAAACAATACCCGCGCGGAACAATTGTATCGCCCTGAAAACGAACCGGTACCCATCACGATTTTTCGCGCTACCAGATCGCTCCTGGACGAAGTGCACGATAGCCGGTTTCTCGCGCGCGTTTTGAACCGGCAGGGCCTGCTGGACCCGACTTTCGGCTGGGACGAGTTTACGACCGCGGGAGTGGATCTGTTTTTTATCCCGGGCAATCATCTGAACATTTTACTGGAACCGCAGGTTCGGCAACTGGCCGACCGAATCAAACGCTGCCTTGAAAATGAACCGGAACCCGGGATCGTGAGCGCTTCGGTTTCTGGTTCGCGTACGCTGGAAAAAAAAGCGTCCGGCTCTGGACGCACCCGTGGCTGATTTCGCTGAATTCACCGCACCCCCCGATTCTCTGCCCGGCCCGGCCGGGCAGGAAGTGCACGTTTGGAAAGGGGACCTTTCTTTATCGCATGCGGTCCTGGGTCGCATAGGGACCCTGCTGGACGCGGAGGAGCGGGACCGCGCGAATCGTTTCGTCTTTGACAGAGACCGATTTTTTTTTACTGCGGGTCGCGGAATTCTGCGACTCCTGCTGGGCCGGTATCTCAATTGTGATCCGGCCACCGTGCGTTTTTTTTATAACCGTGAAGGTCGCCCATTTCTCGAAAACCCGCGCGGAGACGAGCGGGGCCCGCTTTTTTTTAATCTGTCGCATTCCCGGGGGCATGCTGTATTCGCGTTCTCCCGGGAAAAAGAGGCGGGCATTGACCTGGAAATTCCCCGGGACAACATAGATTTCCTGGGAATCGCCGATTTTTTTCGGGAACCGGAAGCACGCTACCTGCGAGAAACCCCCGGCGACCGGCTGGCGGTGGAATTTCTGCGCCTGTGGACGGGCAAAGAGGCTGTGCTCAAAGCGATTGGCACGGGCCTCGCCATGGAGTTGTCGAGCCTCGAAATCAAGGCCGGGCCGGAGGGACTCGAACCGCTGCTGGTAAGGGATAGCGCGGAGGAAGCCGGCCACTGGCGCATCTTTGAGCTGAATCCCTGGCCGGAAGGTCGTTGCAGCCTGGCCGTACGCCGGTCGACCCCAATGGAACTCCGGCTTTTCGCTCTGGACGAAACCTGGATCAACCAGGCCACCGCGCAGGATTAATCCTCCATGAATTTCCCGCCTTAATTTGGGCGCGCGGTCCCCCATCCATGAATTTATTCTTTACACTCCGCAACCGAGATTAACCTTTTGGACTATCTCAGATGGCCTCAAAATCCCGGTTCAAGGACCTGAACGTCCTCGCGTCTCGCCGCAAAATTCGCCGGAACCAGCAGTGCCTCCTCATTCTCCTTTGCATTTTCACGATTTCGCTAATGCCGTCAGTCCTGCTCGGAGGCCCGCCCGACTCGAACGATTCCCGGGTCCTGAGGCTGACGGAAAATCAGTCCGTTTATCAGCCTGGCTTTTTCCTCGATTATCTTGAAGACCCGAAAGGTACGCTTTCGATCCGGGAAGTAGCCCACGGTACCGCGCGAAACGATTTTATTTCCAACCAGAAACCGACTTTTAACGCCCAGTACACGAATTCGTACTACTGGCTGCGCTTACGTTTAAAAAACGAAACGGGTCTTGACTACGTGCTGGAAATTGAAAACCCCGTCATCGACCAGATCGAGTTTTACGTTCCTGTCGGCGGTGGGGAATTCGACATGATCAGAGCTGGCGACGACCTGCCATTTTACGACCGGCAGTTCCAGCACCGCAATCTCGTACTTTCACTGCCCAATCGCACCGGTGAGACGAGCGCATATTACATGCGAGTCTGGACGACGACGGCATTGAACATGCCGTTCTCAATTCGCACGGAAGAAAACTTCAGCGAAAAATCTCAGGACGAACAATTCTTTCACGGGCTGTACTACGGAATTATCCTCGTGATGTTCCTGTACAATTTTTTTATCTATTTTACCGTTCGTGACCCGGCGTACCTATTTTATATTCTTTACATTGGCGGGTTCGGCCTGGCGCAAATGTCCATCAGCGGTTTCGCGTACGAATACCTCTGGCCGAATCAAATCTGGTGGAACAATCATTCCATACCGGTCGTCGTCGGCTTCGCGTTCCTGGCGGGGACGTATTTCACCATGCTCTTCACGCGGAGTCGTGAAAACGCTCCATTTATGCACGGAGTTTTGAAGCTCCTCATGGTGGCACATGTTTTTCAAATCCTGCTGGGCCTGCTTACCCAGCGGCCGGCGTACATGATGCAGCAATACACCGGATTCCTGACCGCGATGGCCGCCACGACTACCGCCGTTATCGCCCTTGTACGCGGCTTCAAACCGGCCCGGTACTATCTCCTGGCCTGGATCACGTTTCTGGCGGGCATCATCCTGTTCATCCTGCGCAATTACGATCTGGTTCCGAGCACGTTTATCACCCAGAACGGGATGCAGATCGGGAACGCGCTCGAGGTGACCCTCATTTCGTTCGCCCTTGCGGATAAAATCAACACGATCAAAAAGGAAAAGGAAGAAGCCCAGGCGCAGGCCCTGGCAAACCTGACGCGGTCCGACCGCGTCAAAGACGAACTGCTCGCGAACACATCGCACGAATTGCGCACGCCGCTCAACGGGATCATCGGCATCGCCGAATCGCTCCTCGACGGAGTGGCCGGCAATCTACCGGAGAACGCCCGGCGTAACCTGGGTCTCATCGTTTCCAGCGGCCGCCGGCTGAGCAACCTCGTGAACGACATTCTCGATTTCGCGCGCATCAAAAACAGCGAACTCACCCTGCGTATGGAATCGATCGATCTGCGCGGCAGGGTGGACCTGGTCTTCGCGCTTTCGGCCCATCTCCTGCGCGGCAAAGAACTCGAACTGGTGAACGCGGTACCCGAAAATCTGGTTCCCGTGCGCGCTGACGACAATCGACTGCAACAAATTCTGTTGAACCTGATCGGCAACGCGATCAAATTCACCCCGGCCGGGAAAATTACCATCCAGGCGCGCGCGCCGAACGAATTCGTGGAAATCACCGTGGCTGATACGGGTGTCGGCATCCCGGAAAACAAATTCGAAGATATCTTTCGTTCGTTCGAACAGGTCGACGGTTCGGTGGACCGCGAATACGGCGGCACCGGCCTGGGCCTGAGCATCACGCGGCAGCTGATCGAAACGCACGGCGGCGCGATTCGTGTGGAATCGCGCGTGGGGGCGGGATCACGTTTCATTTTTACCCTGCCCGTGAGCGGCGAACCGGTTTCCAGCAAGGAAGAGGATCTGCTTGCGCGGGTGAATACGGCCGGCAGCGAGGGGGATGACGCCTGGTTGCGCCAGGCGGATGAGCAGATTCCCGTCGAGATGCCGCGCGAAGGGGAGTTCCACATCCTGGTCGTGGACGACGAACCGGTCAACCAGCAGGTGATCACCAACCATCTTTCGCGCCATAATTTCGCGGTCACCCAGGCCATGAGCGGAGCGGAGGCCCTGGAAAAACTCGCGCTGGATACCTTCGACCTGATCCTGCTCGATGTCATGATGCCGCGTCTGTCCGGTTACGAAACCTGCCGGCGGATCCGTTTGAAATACGGAGCGGACGAATTACCGGTCATTTTGCTGACGGCGCGCAATCAGGTCCAGGATCTGGTCCAGGGTTTCCAGGCCGGCGCGAACGATTACCTGACCAAGCCGATTTCAAAGCTGGAACTGTTTACGCGTATAAATTTTCATTTGAAACTTTCGCGAACCAGCACGCAACTCAAACGCCTCAATCGTCGTATCGCCGCGCTGCTGGACGATACGCGCGAGATGGCCGAGGCACGCGAACAGATTGTGGCCATCGGACTGGCCGCGCAAAATCTTGTGGCCACGCTCAGCCCCGGCGACGATCATAAAATTTCTGTTTACCTGCCGCGTTCCAGCGGCGACGGTTATATCTGCCACCATCTGTCCCCCCGCGGCGGATCACTGGTTTCGCGCGACGGGCCGGTGGGCCTCACGCCGGGGGAAAAAAAAGAAATCGATCGGCTCACGGACCTTACCATCGTCAATGGCGTGCTCTGGCTGCCTCTGCGCCACGAAAGCGGCCCGCTCGCGGTCCTGAAAATCACCGAGGTCGATCCGCGCCTCCTCGAGACCGAACGCGAGTTCGTGGACGGAATCGCCGGTTCGCTCCGACTCGTGCTTTCCAATTTGTTTTACGTGGCGCAGGACCGTCTGGCGGCGATCGGGCGAATGGCCGCGAGCATCGTGCACGATCTGAAAAACCCCATGGCCGCCATCAAAGGCTACGCGGAAATGGCCGGAGACAAGATGTTTAGCGAAAAAGAACGCGCCGAATACCTGGATCTGATCGTGCGCGAGATCAATCGCCTTTCGGACATGGTGTACGATATCCTCGATTTCGCGCGGGGCGACGAATTAAAACTGAATCTGGACAACTACGCCGTCCGGGAATACATGAACGAAATTTTCCGCGCCCTCAACCCGGGCCTGAACGAAATGGACATCAAACTCGAATGTAATCTGGCCTTCGATGGCCCGATCCTCATGGACGGGGACCGCTTTCGTCGCGTGATTTATAATATCGCCGGCAACGCGGCGGACGCCATGCCCGCCGGCGGCAAATTGATCATCGACGTGGCTCATGAACCGGGCCGGGTGGTGTTCACCTTCGTGGACAACGGGCCGGGCATCCCGGAGGAAATCCAGGAAACTTTATTCGAGCCGTTCGTCACCCATGGAAAAAGTCACGGAACCGGACTCGGGATGGCGATCGTAAAAAAAATCGTGGAACAACACGGTGGCCAGATTACATACGACACCAAACGCGGCCAGGGAACCAGGTTCACGGTTAAACTTCCCGCGGCGTGAAGGTTGCAGGGAATTTCTTCGCGCGCCGGATCAGGCATGAAAACCAGGCTGGTATTTTACGGGACCATGCTCTTTCCCATCGGACTGGCCTTCCTGCTATCCGACCGGGCGGGGTTTTCGGCCGGTACTGGCACGGGATTGACCCTGGCCCTGTACATCGGCGGCGTCCTCCTGCTCAGACCCCTCCTGACCGGAGAAGGCCGGTTTCCGGACCGCGGCCAGCTTTCTGACGCCCTGGAAATCCTGCGCGACACTCCGGCCGGGGTGGCGGGGAAATCAGAACTCATCAAACTGGTCCTGCGCCAGTTTTCCGATCTGTTTCGCACGGAAGTATTTTTTTTAGATCCAGGCAAAAAACCCCGGCTCGCCCATCTTTCGCGCGCTCCGGGCGGCAAAGAATCCCTGCTGGTGCGAAAACTCCGCGCCGGCCCCCGTCGCTACCAGGCCTTCGCGCGGGCCCTGCCGGAGGACGGTCTCTGGTTTCCGTCTTCCATGCGCCGTAAAACGCGTAAATATTACCGGCCGCGCGGCCTGCCGGGCGATTATTTTTTACCCCTGACCATCCAGAAGGAACAGCTCGGCGTGCTCTGCCTGAGTCGCCGAACGGGTTTTTCACGACGGCAGCGACAATTGCTCAGAAATACCGCGGGGGCGATCGCCCTGGTCCTGCGAACGTCGGATTTGCGCGAACGGGTGCGCGACCGCCAGGAGGAGTTGCGCCGCAGCGAAAAACACCTGGTGCGCATGGACGGCATGACGCGTTCCCTCCTGCATCACATCACGCGCGAAATCGCCAGGCCCATCGACGAAATCGAAAACAACGCCGAACGCCTCTCCATGGGTCGGCCCGAGACCGGCTCCTCCAACGTCCGCATCCAGAAGTTACACCTGCTCGCGCACCAGGTGAGCGCCCTGCTGGAAGATTCCCTGCTCCTGGTCGAACTGGAATCCGGCACGTTTCGACTGGAGGTGGGCGATAACGAGCCCGCCGAAATTCTCCGCGAAGCGCTCCTGGAAGCGAAGATGAAGTTACCGGATTCACAGGTTGCCATTGAAATCGACATCGAACCGGGCCTGCGTATTCGCGCCGATCGTTATCTTTTGAGTTCGGTGTTTTATCGCCTGTTTCGCACAATGCGCCTGGTTCCACGCCGCGGTATTCTACGCGTAAGCCAGGACCCGGCGGACCCGCTGCGCCTGATCGCGTGGCTGGAACTGCACGAAGAGTACGCGCCGGGGCGCATCAGCCATTTGAATCAACTGTATCCGTACCTCCAGACCTTCACCAAAACGATGTATAAATCGATCCGGCTCATGGGCTCGCGCCTGGAATTTCCGGGGACTCTGGACCGCATTCTGAGTATTCGTTTCGCCGCCGCCCGCGAGGCCGAAAAAACGGTGGGCGAGGCCGACCGATCATGACCATCCTGTTGCGCAAACACGGCCTCCTGCACCGGGGCCTGGTCCTGCTGCTCTGGTTCGCCCCCGCGGCGTTTCTCTGGCCCCTGTTCGGACCCGGGGTCCGGGAATCGTTCGGGCCGTTCGGCGGGACCGGCGGCCAGGTCGCCCGTATTTTCGCTTTTTCAATTTTCTGTTTTATTTATTACGAATTCCTGCTTCCGGAATTCGAGGGTTTCCTCCATAATATGCGCGCGCCCGGCGAAAAAAAGCGGGAGGAATTTTTGCGGCGCTGCCTGAACGTTTCCACTGGTGGTGAAATCGTCAAAGAAACCGTGGACCGCCTTGCCGCGCAGCTCGGCACGTTTCACGTGGTGGCCGTCCATTACGATTCCTCCGGTCAACCGGTGGTGACCGGGGGCGGCAGCGAGTACGAACGATTTTTGCTGCGTCCGCAGTCCCTGCCCCGCGGACCGGTGCGGACGGCGCGCGACATTCTCCAGACCCACCCCGACCTGTACACCTTCATGGAAGAACACGCCATGAAATCGCTTCTGCCCATTCGCCACGCGGATCATTTGCTCGCGGTATTTTTCCTGGGAGAGGGGCGCACCGAGGGCGGTGACACCGAAACCCTGGGCACCGCGCTCGACATCGTTCCGGCCCTGGCGGGGGTGTTTTATCGCAATCGCCTGGCGTTCATTCGCCAGCGGCGCAAAGCCCTGGCAGAGGAACTCCAGGAAGCCGAGTATCGCAAGGATTTGTTACTTTCCAACGTTTCGCACGAGATGAAAACCCCGCTCACGACGATTCTGGGGATGGTGGAAATTTTACTCTACGCCTGGATCGACGACGAAAGCGCGAACGCCGAGTACTTCCGCATCGTGGCGCTGGAAGCGCGCCGGCTCAAAGAATTGCTCGAAGACCTGGAAATCGCCGCGGGCATCACGCCGCGCGAAGACCCGACCTCCTTACAGATCAAGTCGATGTTGAAGACGAAGCTCGGTCGCCTTTCGCATCTGATCGAAGAGCGGGGCATGAAAGTCCAGTGGCGGCTGGATCTGCCCAACGACCGGCCGGGACGCAACGCGCGCCTGTATCTGCCGGTGATGATTCGCCATCTGCTCAGCAACGCGATTCGTTTTAACAATACTGGCCAGGCGACGATTCAAATCGCCGGGCGGCAGGATGAACGTACGAATCTGCTCGAACTGGTCATCCGCGACAACGGACCTGGCATTGAACTGGATCAGCTCAAACACGTCACGGACCCGTTTTACCGGGTCGACAGCGAACTCACCTACGAGGTGCCGGGGATCGGGCTGGGCCTGTATCTTGTCAAAACGCTCGCGCGCAAGCTGGGCGGTTCCTTTCAAATCCAGAGCGACGCGGGCCAGGGTACGGTGGTCACACTCGGCCTGCCGCTGTACAGCGAAGGCGATAACCTGCGCGTGTACGAAGACCTGGAACGGATGCGTGTGACCTTCCAGAGTCTGGGCCTCCACCTGCACGTCACCGATTCGAACAATCGTTCCCGCCCCGAACAGGAAACCGGCGAATTACAATGGTCCGGCGAAGTTTCGGGACCGGCGGGCCCGGCCTTTCACGCGAGCATCTACGGCCAGGCGCGGCCGGAAATTCTGACGCTGGCCCGGCACTCGCTCGAAATCCTCGCCCGGATGGATTACCGCGAATCGGAACTGGAAGACCTGAGCGACGAGATGGGTTATAACTATGAGGAACTGGCCCTGCTCTCGGGCCTGACCGAACGACTGGCCATGCTGGAGGACGCGCGCACGGCCATCGACGCCGCCGTGAGTGAAGCCGCGGAGCTGGTCAACTTCAACCGGGCCTTCCTGGCGGAGTTTTCCGGCAAAGACCTGCTGCATCTGACCTGGTCCACCTCCGCGCGCGATCGTACGGGTCGCGAGCTCCCGCCTGACATGACCGCTCTGTGTCGGAACGCGCTCGACCAGGGCCAGAATATCCAGGAGGAAATGGATCGCTCGCTGCTCGTGATCCTCCCGCTGCTACCGTACAGCGAACGACCGGCGGTGATCGTTTTCGAACGATTCAATTTAAAGAACGCCTTCACGACCATTGACATCAGTTTTCTCGACGCGGTCGCGGTTCAACTGGCCGGCAAGCTCCAGAATTTACGCTACACCGAGCAGGAAAAATATTTACGACGCGTCTTCCAGCGTTTTACCCCGCCCCGGGTCGTGGAAAGTGTCATGAGCAAAAATGAAACCGCCCCACTGGCGAGTCGCCATACCGGGGCGATTCTGTACGCGGATTTTTCGGATTTTTCCGTCCTGGCCGACGAAATGGCGCCGGAGGAAGCGATCGAACTGCTCGATGAATTCCTCGGATACATGACCGCGCCGCTACGCGAGGAGAACGGGTCGGTGGAAAATTTCACCGGCAACGGACTTCTGGCGATGTTTTTCCCGGACCTCGGGCTGGAAAACCTGATCGTCCGGGCCGTACGCGCCGCCCTCAAAATGCAAACCAATCGCGTCAATTTTTCCCGCGCCCGGGCCGCCCAGGACCGCCCCACGTTCATGGCCGGGATTGGAATTCACTTCGGGACCGGACTCATCGGCGAAACGGGCACCGATCGCGCCCGGTATTCCACCGTAATCGGCGAGGCGGTCCAGATCGCGGCGCGCCTCGCCCACCGGGCCGTGCGGACCGAAGCCGGGATCCTGGTCACCGAACCGGTGTACCGCGAATGTAGAGATTTTTTTACCTTTCAGAACACGGAGTATAATATCCGGGAGATTCCGGGGTCCCTGTACCGCGCGTTCGTCCCCGGGGCCGATCCCGGTCATGAAGCGCCCATTCGTCTTTTTTAACTTGTGTCCGAGACGGGGCCCCCGGTACCCTGCCCGTTCATCCGGTCCGAACGGGCGCAGCGCGACGGCAGACCTGTCCCGGACCGAACAGTTCCGCCTTATCAGGAAAATGAAATGAAGCGAATTCTCATCGTGGACGATCAACCGCACATCATCCGCATCCTCAACGATACACTCAAAAAAACCGGGTACGAAACCGAAATCGCGAATAACGGAAAAGTCGGCGTGGACAAGGCCATCGAATTCAAGCCGGATCTGATTTTTATGGATATCATGATGCCGGTGATGACCGGCTTTGAGGCCACGAAAGAAATTCGTCAGATTCCCGAACTCAAGGATGTGCCTGTCGTTTTTCTGACGGCAAAGGGCCAGCAGGCGGACAAAAAAAAAGCCCAGGAACTCGGCTCGGATCATTTTATTACCAAACCGTTTTCGCCCCGGGCCATCGTTACGCTTGTTGAAGAAATCCTCGGCGGCTGAGAAAGAAATTCCGCCCCGGCGTATGGGCCTCCTGAAAGAACCGGACCGGGCCGCATCCTTTCCCCGGAAATTCGTCGCGGGGTTCCGCGCCTTTTTCCAGGGCCTGCGCCTGGTGCGCGACCGTCGTCTGCTATCCGTCCTGATCTGGCCTTCGCTGCTATCCCTCGGCCTCGGCCTCGGTCTGCCCGCCGGAATTTATTTTGCCCTGCGCGCCCTGCTCGCGCGCTTCGTCGCGGACGCGGGATCCCTGGTCCAGAGCCTGGTGGCCCTCGTCGCGGTGCTGACCGGTTTTTTTCTGTACTTTCTCCTGTATCGATTTTTCGTATCCCTGCTCATCGCCCCGTTTCTCGGTCCGTTGCTTGAGCGTATGGAACACATTGTGCTCGGCCAGGCGCGGCCGACGCCGAACGGTCAGGACCTGAAAAATTTTCTGCTGGGACTGCGACTTTCGATCCGGCATACTTTTTTCGCGCTGCTCGCCTGGGCCGGGACCATCTGGCTGGGGCCCCTGCAGATCGGACTCCTGATCCTGCTCGAAAGTTATTTTCTGGGTCGCGCCAGCGTCGATTTTCTCCTGGAAAAGGAAACGGATACTTTACGCGAAAGAGACCGGCTGGCCGCCTCCCTGCGCCCGCAACTCCTGGGCCTGGGGATGGGTCAGTTGCTCGTGCTGTGGATCCCCGTCCTCGGCGCCCTGATCACGCCCGCGGCCGGCCTGGGCGGAGCAGTCTGTTTATTCCACGGGTCCGGCGGCGACCCGGCAAGACCGACATCCTGATCGGACTCTTCGAACGCGTCTTCCAGGTCCCGGCCACCTCACTCGAGCGGGCGCACGTGGTGGCCGGCTGCGATAAACATCCCTGGCCGATTTACGAATCGATTGGATTTCGCAAACGTTGAATTAAATATAGGTTTAAGCGTAAAAATGAAGTCGCGCTCGATCTCATCGTGGCCAACCAGCGCATCGGCGCGTACGGGGCCGATTTCGACTCGCTCGAACTGGCCAGTTAACTCAACGGGCCCCGCGCCGGAAAGTCGCTTGCCGCAGGGCGCGGCGCCGGGTTTCCCTGTCCCTGCGCCTCTCAAAGAGTCGGCCCGGAACATGATCTTATGAGTTACCCATTCCAGGAAATCGAGGCGCGCTGGCAAACAACCTGGGAAGAGGAAAAACCCTTCCGCACCCCGGATGACCGCAACCGGCCATCGTATTACGTCCTGGATATGTTTCCCTATCCCTCCGGCGCCGGTTTGCACGTCGGCCATCCGGAGGGGTACACGGCCACTGATATCGTGGCCCGTTATAAACGGATGCGCGGCTTCAACGTGCTCCATCCCATGGGCTGGGACGCGTTCGGTCTGCCCGCCGAACGTTACGCGATGCAGACAAACATCCACCCGGCCGAGACGACCGAAAAGAACATCGCCAATTTCCGGCGCCAGCTCAAATCGCTCGGTTTTTCGTACGACTGGGAGCGCGAGGTCAATACCACGGACCCCGCGTACTATCGCTGGACCCAGTGGATCTTTCTGAAGCTCTACAATCACTACTACGATCCGCAAAAAAAAAGCGCGCGGCCCATCAGCGAACTGGCCCTGCCGCCCGGCCTGGGCGGCCCCAGAAAAGCGAAAGAACGCGCGGTGTTTCTTGACTCCCACCGCCTGGCCTACATCGACGAGATGCCGGTCAACTGGTGTCCTGGCCTGGGCACGGTGCTCGCGAACGAGGAAGTGGACGAGTGGGTCTCCAAAGGATACACGGTGGAACGCCGGCCGATGCGACAGTGGATGTTGCGCATCACCGCGTACGCCGAACGTCTGTTAACCGATCTGAGCCTGGTCCAGTGGCCGGCCGGGACGCTTGAATTACAAAAAAACTGGATCGGTCGTTCGGAAGGCGCCGAGGTGGAATTCCCGGTCGCCCCGCCGGCCGTAAAATCGACGGCGAAGAAAAAAGTCGCCAAAAAGAAAACAAAAATCGATAAAAACGAAATTGCTCTGCGCGTGTTCACGACGCGCCCGGACACGATCTACGGCGTAACCTACATGGTGCTCGCCCCGGAACACCCGCTGGTGGACCGGCTGACGGCGCCCGCCCAGAAAAAAGCCGTGGCGGCGTACGTGGAGGCCACCCGCAAAAAATCCGAACTGGAACGCCAGGTCCAGGGGGAAAAGGCCGAAAAAACCGGCGTCTTCACTGGCGCGTACTGCCTGAATCCCGTGAACGGCGAACGCATCCCCGTCTGGATCGCCGATTACGTCCTGATGGGCTACGGCACCGGGGCCATCATGGCCGTGCCCGCCCACGACGAACGCGATTTCGCGTTCGCGAAAACGTTCGGCCTGCCGATCAGGCTCGTAATTCGCCCGCCCGGAAAAGCAGAAAAAGGAAGCGAATTCACCGCTGAGCCGGAACAGGCGACCGCCGGTCCGGGCGTCAATGTGAACTCCGGGATCCTGAACGGCCTGGAAACAGAGGCCGCCATACAGGCGATGATCCTTCACCTGGAAAAAACCGGAAAGGGCGTTCGCCGCGTCAATTTCAAACTGCGCGACTGGCTGTTCTCGCGCCAGCGTTACTGGGGCGAACCGATTCCCATCAGCTTCGACGAAGACGGCCTGATGGTGGCCGCCGACAATGAGACCCTGCCGCTGATCCTCCCGCCCTGCGAAAATTTTCAGCCGGCAGAATCGGGTGAATCACCGCTGGCCAAATTGTCCGCCTGGGTGCGGCACACGGACGCGAAAGGCCGTAAACTGCGGCGCGAAACGAACACGATGCCGCAGTGGGCCGGCTCGTGCTGGTATTATCTACGTTATCTTGATCCGACCTATGAGACCGGGCCCGTGAACCCGGAGGCCGAACGTTACTGGATGGGCAAAAACGGCGTCGATCTGTACGTCGGCGGCTCGGAGCACGCGGTTTTGCATTTACTGTACGCCCGTTTCTGGCACAAGTTTTTGTTCGACATCGGCGTGGTGAAAAGCAAAGAGCCCTTTCTGAAACTCGTACACCAGGGCCTCATCCTCGGCGAAGACGGCGAAAAAATGTCGAAATCGCGCGGCAACGTCGTCAACCCGGACGAAGTCGTCGCGAAGTACGGCGCCGATTCCTTTCGACTGTTCGAAATGTTCCTCGGTCCGCTGGAGCAGATGAAACCCTGGTCTTCGCGCGGCATCGAAGGCGTCTTCCGTTTTCTCGATCGTGTCTGGCGCCTGTTCACGCTGCGCGACGAAAACGGCGTCGTGGAAATCGATCCTTTGCTGCTTGAGGAGCCCGCGCCCGAACTCATTCGCCAGCGCGACCGCGTCTTACACCAGACGATCCAGAAAGTCACGCGCGATCTGGAACGGATGTCGTTTAATACGTCCATATCGCAGATGATGGTGTTCGTGAACGAATTTTTTCAAACGAAACAACTGGGCCGTGAGGGCGCGGAAGCCTTCGTGCTCCTGCTCGCGCCATTCGCGCCGCACATCGCGGAAGAACTCTGGTTTCTCCTGGGCCACGGGCACACGTTGACGAATGAAACCTGGCCCGTCTTTGACCCCGCGAAAGCCGCCGAATCGGAAATCGAGGTGGTCTTTCAGGTGAACGGTAAAGTCCGCGGGAAAGCCCGGGTTTCGCCGGATCTACCGGAAGGTCAATTGAAAGAGCTGGCCCTGGCCGACGAAGGCGTACGCAAGGCGGCGGGCACTCAGAAGCCGAAGCGGATCATCGTCGTCAAAGGGCGACTGGTGAACGTCGTCCTCTGAGGGAGCTTGAGTCGGGCGCCCGTCACAGCAAGAGCAGCAACAACAGACCACCCAGCACCGCCACGGCCGCGATGCCAATGATGTACGGCAGCGGGATTCCCCCGCGTTCAAGGGGCGCGGTATAACCCTTGAGGGGCGGATCAATCCAGGCCCCGCGCGTCCCCGGAAGATCGGCAGGCGTCGCGTCCGCGGCGGCCGGTTCTACCACCTGACGTTTGACGCGAATCCCGGACTCCGCTTCCACAACCAGGCCCTCACTCGAATCGGGCAGAGACAGGATGGCGAAAAATCCGCCGACCGGATTCGGCCGGAGTTCGATCAGGCTGGCCAGAAACTCGTCCGGGTGTTCGAGATTCTCCTCGCCGCCCACGAGCGC
>CAZVZS010000023.1:9114-34401 GCA_964631535.1 uncultured Leptospiraceae bacterium | reverse complement strand
TGCATTTCCAGAAACGCCTCGCCGAGCGGATGTTTGCGGTCTGCCACGCGTACGAAAACCTGCTCGCCGGGTAATAGATCGTGGAGCGGAGTACCGGTGATTGGGGACAGAGCGAATACGAGGGGCACGTACCGCGCGGGATCGGGAGCGTCGCCGGTGGCGGGAGATTCCTCGGGATCGAACGTTACCGTCTGCGCCTGCGTCAACGTGGGTTCCTCGCCTTCCCGTTCGGCCTGGGCGGAAAGTTCCTCGTGCACGTAATCGAAATCGATATCACGGTTGCCGAGGACGACCATCAATTCGTTCACGAACAAAAATTGCAGATCGTTTTTTTTGGAAGCGGCCAGCGCGCTGTACAGGCGGTCGATAAAGTCGAGGTTGCGCACGGATTTCTGGAGATACCGTTCGAGGTCCCCCGTGACCGGCGGGTCGTATTTTCCGTAAAATCGCGCGTCCAGGAGTTTGCCGCGAAAATCCATGTACGGAAGATCCAGGGTCATGACGGCAAGTTCCCGGTTCTGGCCACCGAGCGCGATGGTCTCCGTTATTTTTTTTTCTGTCTTTGAAAGCACCAGGACCAGAATGCCGATGTTGCCGTCACCCGTGGTCAACTTGATTCGTAACGCCGTTTTCTGGGCCATACAGCTTAATACTACAACGGTGGATGACTTCCAACGCGAATTTTTTTTACCACCGGGAGTCGTACATGAGGGGGACCGGCGTGGTCCCCCTCAAACTCCCCCTCGCCGGGGGGGTTGCGGTCCCCCCGGAGCCCCCAACGCTTGTTCTCTTTTTTGAAAGGGAGCGACGTTTCGGTGAGGTTTTTCCTGTGAAAATAATTTTTTGAATCATACGGGCAATCCGAAATGCCTGCGAGCCGGCCTCCAGAAATACCCGGTCTCCGGCGCAACCACCCGATCAGAGCGATCAATCCACCCGCATCCGAACTCGATCGACATGAAATTGCTATTTACCGCTGTAGAATTGATCAACGCGACGACCCCTGCCCCACCTCGGGCAATTGGTCGGGATACATTCGATCGTACACCAGCAGAGTCACCAGGCCACCGACGAACCATCCGCCCAGTACATCGCTGGGGAAATGTTGTACCAGCACCACCCGGGAGATCCCCACCAGCAACGGATACAATAAAAACAGATACCGATAACGGGGCATCAGCAGCGCCAGCGCCACCCCGACCGCCGAACTGTGTGTCGCGTGGCCGGAGGGAAAGGACAGGGTCTCATACACATGCGTCAGCGTTTCAAAGGAAAATTGAAACAGCCCCCAGAGGTCTTTTCGCAAAAACAATTCCGGACGCGGGCGACCGACCCCGAACTTGATCAGATTGACACAGAGGCCGGACAGGGTCATGACCAGCAGCACGAACAACAATCCGCGCGCAAGCTGGCGGTCCCTGGTCCAGGTGAGAAACACCCCGAAGATCCCGAATAAATAAAACAGAGTCGAATCGCCCGCGAAGGTGATGTGCACCCAGATTTTCATGGCTGGGGAAGTCTGATCGAATTGATCGAAAAAATAAACCGCGGGACGGTCCAGGAACAGGGCCACGAGAATCGCGCACAACAGGGTCACGCCGGCGGTGATCAGCAGGGTTCCGGGCCGGTGGACCAGACCCTGCCAGGTATCGCGCGTTTCATCCTCGCGCGCGAACCGTTCCTCCAGCACCGGAAATTCCCGCGTCCAGTCCGCGAAGCGATTACGATCCAGGCCGAGCCACCCGAGGGCTTCATCCTCGTGGATTCCCGTGCGAGCGCAAACCAGACGCACGTCCCGCACCAGTTCGTACCGGTTGCGTGGCGGAACGAAAAAGAAATTCAGAAAGCCGAGGCGCGCGCGCCGGGCCAGAAGAAAATCACGCGCGAGCAAAATGGTCTCCCGGTCCGGTTCAAAATCCAGCTCCGGTTGGCCCTCACCCAGCAGCCAGTTTTTGAATCGACGGAGAATTCCGGGCCTTTCGCCACTCATCCTGATTTTTTGTGTCATTCCATGCTCCCGGTTCAACCTCGCAGCCCGAGCGTCCCCGGTCAAATTCCTTTTGGCCCGGATTTTGCACCGATTTTTTTGAGGGTGTGGCCGCTGAATTTTTCTGGTCCCGGACCGGCATTTTGCCGTCTAAATGAATGTCATGGTCTCCATTCGCAAAGCCTGCGTGGGGCTGGTCCTGCCGTTGTTCCTTTCCACGGGGACGGCCTGTTTTATTACCAACGCGGCCGGCACGCAGCCGGGCAGGTCGTACGCGGGGCACGACCTCCGACTGCTGGCGGCCCGCGCCCTGGCTCTGGGCTGGACTCTCGGCTCCGAGCAATACATCGATTCGAAAAAAAACCTGGTTCCCACCGGGTCCCGCCTGAGCAAGCTGATTGAATACCGCGATTATCCCACGTGGTTCAACACCGCGTTTCTGATCGGTTACAGCGGCGTCACCCTGCACGACCACCGTTTCTATCGCGAAAAAACCGCGGACGACTGTTTGCTGTACATCCAGGTCAGCGCCGGGCTCATCACACGCCTGTATCTCGATAACGTTCAGACCGGCCGCACGGTCAGTACGAGCACGGGAAATGCCAGCGTGGATCTGACCTTTGTGGACGAAGCCGATTTCCAGAAGGCGATATTGCTGGCACAACCGGCGCTCGGCCTCTGCGATTTCGCGGAAACCGGCAAACTGGTCGAATCGAAGGATTATTCGTTTTAGCGGGTTGCCCACCACTCCGGCGCTTTTCGCTCAAACCTGGCAGACCATCTTCGGCGGCGAACAGTACATACAGACCCTGTAAAAATCTCGACGAACGGCAGGTTCCGCGTTTGACCCGGCCTATTTCGCCTGAACGCGAGCGGGAAGCATCCAGAGCGAAAGCTGGCCGCCGTCCTCCAGGTGCCGCAGTTCAGGATATAAAAACTCCAGTTCGGGCCGCGTTTTGCGGGGAGCGATGACGTAGAGATCGCGCTCGCCGGGCGTCTTCAGACGATCGGGATCGCCGGCGAATTTATACGAATGGAGCACCAGGATATCCTTTTTACCGTAAAACATCGCGGCGAACGATAAATGGCGATACAGGGCAAGGTCGCCGCCCGCCGCGTGGGCTCTGTGAACCATGGCCATCACCGGCCCCTGGTTGTAGCGTGAAAACTGCGGGAAAAAGAGGCCCCAGACGGCCAGCACCCAGCACCCCATAGCGAAGGCGGCGGCCAGCACCCCGCTGAGAACCCGTCCGCGCCAGAAATAAAACGCCGCGACCAACCCCGCCAGCGTGAGAAACACACCGGTTAAAAACGCGCCCGGGGGCGGAGTGATTGTTTCGATCAAAACAAAACCGGCGTCGCGGTTGATCGCTTCCATAAAATACGGTACGCCGCCAAAAAAAACGCCGAGCACCAGGCCGAAGGCGATCATGACGTACACCGGAGCGCGCGGCACGGTCCCACCCGCGTTGATCACGCGCTCCAGAGCGATCGCCACCAGGAACGAAAGCGGAATGTACATCGAAGCTGAGTAATGCGGTAGCTTCGTACTGACGAAGGCGAAGAGCACCTGCACGAAGAGCACCCAGCCCAGGGCCCAGAACACCAGCGGCCGGTACTTATGGATCAGGGCGGCGCGACGTGCCGGGTCCCGCCAGAGCCAGAGCAGGGGCGTCCAGGGGAAAAGACCGAGCAGCGCCACCGGCACATGGAAAAAAAACGGACCCTCGTGGCCGTCCAGGGGTTTCGAAAACAGGGAACCCTGGAAGCCGATGAATCCCGCGAGAAACGATTCGCCCTGGACCAGGTAATTCGCCAGATACCAGGACAGGGCCACTCCAGGCGAAAGCGTGCCGCACGCGGCGAAGTGCCAGAGATTGACGCGCGGCAGCGGGCGCGCGAATTTCACGCACGCGAAGGCCAGCAGGGGAATGACACCGCCCAGCGGGCCTTTGGTCAGGACCGCGACGCCCATGATGACAGCGGCCCCCAATAAATACAGCCAGTGGCGCGCGCGGCCGAACTCGCCGGCGCGGTATCGGCCGTATTCCTCGTCGTAAAAATATAATGCGAGCGCGGCGGCGGCGATCATTGTATTGAACATATGGTCGATGACCGCCATGCGCGCCGACAGCAGCGGGCCGAAGGAAAACGCGTATACGACGGCCCAGAGCACGCCCAGCAAACGCCCGCCCAGGCGCCGGCCCGCCAGATACAGGATGAGCACGAGCGCGAGGGCCGACAGGGCTGACGGCAGGCGCGCGGCCAGTTCCGTCGCGCCGAACAGGCGAAAAAACACCGACATGCACCAGAAATAAAACGGGGGCTTTTCGGCGAAGGGCTGACCGTTGGCCGAAAGGCGCAGATAGTCGCCGGAGGCGACCATGCGCCGCGTCACCTCGGCGTAAATGTTTTCGTCCCAGTCGATCAACACGGTCCAGTCCAGACCGAGGAAAAAAAAGACTACGACGGGGGCGAGACCCAGGTACGGCCGCGCCAGGATCTTTCGTTCGATTTTATTCATCGCCGGTCCGGTGGGTCATGAATCGTTTTCGCGCTCAATGGAGTTGTTGCCAGACCACCCTCCGTGGCGATTTGGCAACGTCGGAATCGCGGGAAACCCGCGATTCCTCGCATTCCCTGCGGGAATGGGCCTGCCTCCGTGCAGGCCGATAGAGTAGTTTTTTGAAATAGCAACAACTCTACTGATCCCGGCGATACATCCGGATGAGTTTGCTCATCGTCATGAAGTTTTCGTTGTGGAGCCGGAGCACCGTATCGAGGATCACACCCACCGCCATGCTGAGCATGGCCAGCACCCCCACCCCGGAAGCGAGAATCGCCCGCGGCACGGCGTGCACCCACCCTTCGCGCAGGTATTCGAGGATCGGCCGCAGACCGAAGACGAACGACGCGAGGCTCAGCACGAAGGCGATGATCCCGAAAAACAGAAGCGGCTTGAAATAACGAAAGATGATGAAGATCGACTTAAAGACCAGGATCCCGTCGCTGAACGTGTTGAGCTTGGAAAAACTGCCCTCCGGCCGCTTCCGGTAAAAAATCGGCGATTCGACGGTGTGAAATCCTTTCGCCACGGCCTGCAGCGTGAGTTCGGTTTCGATTTCGAAGCCGCGCGAAGCCAGGGGAATACTCTTCACGAAACGCCGCGTGAAAACGCGGTAACCGGAGAGCATATCCACAACGCGCGTGCGAAACAAAAACGAAACACAACCGGTGATGATATGATTGCCGAATTGATGGAATTTCCGAAAGGACGCGTCTTCGAATTCGCTCAAACGCGATCCGACGACCATGTCAGCGCCCTGGTCGTACACCTCCGCGATCAGACGCGGTGCCTCCTCCGCCGGGTAGGTATCGTCCCCGTCCACGAGTACGTAGAGGTCCGCTTCCACTTCGTCGAACATCTGCCGCACGACGAAGCCCTTGCCCTGGCGGGGAGCGGGTACCACTATCGCGCCGGCCTCGCGCGCGAGTTTCGCGGTGCCGTCCGTGGAATTGTTGTCGAATACGTACACGGTGGCCCCGGGCAGAGCGCGGCGAAAATCTTTGACCACTTTCGCGACGGTTACCTCTTCGTTGTAACAGGGCACGAGCACGGCCACCTGGCCCAGGTCCCGGGATGAATTCTTTTTTTTCTTTGCCATACGATCAAAACTACCTCTAAACAGGGTGCTGAAAAAGCCCCTCCCTGGACTTTTTCAGCCGTCGCATCGGCGAACTAAATTCGCCGATGCTCGCAAAACCGGCGTTTCAAGCTGTTTCGAGAAACGCCGGTTCTGGCGCTACCTCCTGTAGCGCATAGCAGGGCACTTTTTCAGCACCATGCTAAAGGATAGAAATACACACCTTTCCAAAATGCGCGGCGTCGGCGACGGTCTGGAATGCCGCGGGAGCCTCCGCGAACCCGAAGACCCGGTCTACCACGGGCCGCAAGCGGTTCTGGGCAATGGCCGCGTTCATGGCCTCGAAGCCCGCGCGGTGCCCGACCACGATGCCCTGGATCACGATGTTCTGCATGAGCACGGCCGTCAGGTCGACCTCGTTTTTGCGCCCGGCCAGGATTCCGATCAGGCTGATCATCCCGCCCGGTCGCACGGATCGGATCGATTTTTCCAGCGTGCCGGGTCCGCCGACTTCCACCACCAGATCCACTCCGGCTCCACCGGTTCTTTTATACACTTCTTTTTCCCAGGCCGGCTTCTCCCGGTAATTGATGGTTTCATCGGCGCCGAGCGCGCGAGCCCGTTCCAGTTTTTCGTCGCTGGAAGAGGAAACGATCACCCGCGCGCCCATACACTTCGCGAATTGCAGCGCGAAGATCGACACTCCCCCGGTGCCGAGGACCAGCACGGTGGAACCAGGCTTCACATTGCCGTAGGTCACCAGCGCGCTCCAGGCGGTCAGGCCCGCGCAGGGCAGCGTGGCGGCTTCCGCGTCCGAAAGAAACTCCGGCACGGCCACGGCCGCCTGGGCCGGTACGACCAGTTTTTCCGCGAGCGTGCCGTCCAGTGGGCCACCGAGCGTACCTTTCAGGGCAGCCCGCGTCGGCTCCCCGTCGATCCAGCCCTGGGCGAAGATCGGACAGACCCGGTCGCCCGCGCGAAAGCGGTCCACGCCAGGTCCGATCTCCAGCACCGTACCGACGCAATCGGAGCACGGGATGACCGGCAGGGCCAGACGCGGATTGTATTTGCCGGCGGCCATCAAGAGGTCGCGGTAGTTCAAGGAGATCGCGCGGATTTCCACCAGGATTTCACCTGGCCCGGGCGTCGGGTCAGGGCGTTCCACGCGCCGCAGGGGTTGATCGAAGCTGGCGATTTCGTACGCGATCAAGGTTCGCTCCCCGCCGTCGTTTCCCTGGGTGTAACGGTCTTGATGCGCATCTCCGCGTTGAACGAGGAACGCCGCGTGGGATCGATCGGCCGCAGGAGCACCAGAAACACTTCGGACGCGGCCGGCACCCGCCGAATCACCGGCAGGGCCCTGCTCGCGCGTAGATTGACCAGATTTAGATTGATGTGAATATCGCGCGGAGTCGTGTAGCCGTTCCGCAAAAAAACGATGATGGTATCGTCTTCGCGCTCGGAACGAATGTCCACTCCGCTGCCCGCTTTTACGGCGATTAAATGGTTTTCGAAGTTTTCGTCCTTGAGCGCCGCGCCGAAGACCTCGTCAAATGGCGCGCCGCCGGGATGATACGCGTAATAGTAGCGGCCTTCCTCGGGCGCAAACGAGTTGCCGTCGCGTCCCAGGAAGACGGAAGGCACGCTGCGATAACCCATGTTCGTGGGCACGATGACCTCAAAGTGTAAATGCGGCCCGCTCGACCAGCCGGTATTCCCCGACAGTCCGATAACCTGCCCCGCCTGGATTTTATCGCCCACCGCCACCAGCGCGCCGTTCTGGCGCAGGTGCACGTACTTGGCGATGCTCCCGTCCTCGTGATACACTTCGATTTCGTTCGCGTACTGCGAAAAGCGCGGGCCCGGTCCGCCCGTGTTCGAATCTTCCTTCACGCGAAAGACCAATCCGTCCCGCGCGGCGACGACCTTCGTGCCTTCGTCCATGATAAAATCGAGCGAATAATTGCTGGGCGGCGCGTGGGACGTCGTCCCGTTGTAACCCTGCGCCACTTTGTATTTCGTTCCGTGTTCGAACGGCAGGCGATAGACGGTGGTATCGTCGTGAACGGCGCGTTTCGGGTCGCCGGGGTGCGCGTCCGTGAGCAGTTTATAACCGGCGGGTTTCGCCGTGTCGGTACGTTTCAGAGAAAAAAGAAACGTCTCTTTCTGGCCCGGGGACAACACCAGGTAAAACGGCAGCGGATGCGATGGTTCCAGTCCGTACAGATTCGTGAAAACGACGCGCAACTGGTACGGGACCAGATACTCGTTGGTCGCGTAAAACTCGATCTCGGGACCGCGCGCTTTACTGTACACTTTGATCTGGTCCTGCTCCGCCCGCAGGGGGGCAAGCGCGGCTCCCGTCAGAAACAGGAGAATCGCACCGGAGCGGCGAAATTTTTGCAATGGTCGTTTCACGCGGAGAGTGTGGAACCAGGCCGGAAACCAGAGGTCCGGGTCCGGCTTTCAATTCTACGACATGCTGTATGAGGGACCGGCCTTTTTGGCAACTGAGAAACCGGATCAAATTTCATTGCACCGGGCGCTCTCCCCGCGAACCTGGCGGGGATGGCCGGAAAAAAGGAAGCCGTGGATTTTTTCCTGTTTTGTGACGGCGCCTCGCGCGGCAATCCCGGACCGGCCGCGGCCGGGGGCCTCTGGCTGGACAGAGACGAAACAGTGGTCCTGGAGTATTCTCGCGCGCTGGGCAAGACCACCAACAATGTGGCCGAATATAATTCCCTCATCCTGGGGCTGGAAACCCTGAAGGAACACCTTGGCCCGGACGGGGCCGGGAACGCCTCCATTACCGTGCGGATGGATTCTGAACTGGTGGTGAAACAAATTCGGGGTGAATACCGCGTCAAAAACGAGGCCCTCCAGGGCCTGCACCGGCGCGCGCGCGCATTGCTCGCGGAATTCGGAACCTGGCGCATCGAACATGTCCGACGGGCGGAAAACGCCAGGGCTGACGCGCTGGCCAACCGGGCCCTGGATGGCTGAAACCCGGGGTGCCCGACAAATATATCAAGCTGGCTTCCGTCTTTTTTAATTGACCTGGCACCCGGCATCCCCCGAAAATCGATTCTCGATTGCCCCTGAAATAGTTTTGTTCCCGAAATAGAAATGACGGTACCAGAACGAAAAAAACCCGGACTTTTTTAGGGGGTAATTCGGATACTAACACAGGAGTGTTTCTTCTTATGAGTAAAGTACTTAAACCATTGATGGGCCTGGGATTGACCGTATTCCTGGCCGCATCTACTACCAATTGCCTTTTGATCAGTGACGTGCTGGGTGTGGATCCGGTCGGTGCTGTCGCGGTGGAAACCGTCGTAAAAGGAGCGGCCGCGGCTTCAGGACAGGGCTGGTTCCAGGGCTGTTCAGATGCCACGAAAACCATGTTTGACAAATTCGGTGTAAGCGGAGCTACCAACTGCTCTTCCACGAATTATTTGAACGGTGGATCGCAGTTGACCTTCCTGGTTCCCTACGCGAGCGCCGCTCGAAACGCGGCCAACGTGATGATCCCCATCGCCAAAGCCCGTCGGCACGCTTTTTATACCGAAACCAGCTACGAAGGATGTCAGTCAGCCGCGTACGCCAATGCGTATCTGATTACGAAAATGTATCTGGAATCCAAGATTGACGTTCCGGCCGGCAAAGGAATTACCGACGCGGCAATCGCTGAGTCGACTCTCTTCGGCGTATTCGGAACCGGTGAAGCCTGCTTCTCCAACCTGGTCGGCACGGGCCGCGTGGTTGCCCTTGGCCCGCTGAATCTGTAAGCGGATTTTTTTCGCACGGGCGCTCAGGCGCCTGAAAAACCGCCCCGCATCCCGGGGCGGTTTTTTTTTGCCCGGGTCAGCGCGTTAGCCCGGATAATGCACGAAATTCGCCGTGAATTTTTGTGCTCAAGGAAAACCGCCCCTCAATGCGGTTTTCTTCATTCCCCGGTGGCACCGGATTTTTTGCATGAAACATTGTGTTGCCCCCACAGGCATACGCTGTCGCGAAGCCAGGGAGGGCGAAGCGCCGGCTGTTCGGCCACGGAGGGCCGCACAGCCGGCCTGCGTATGCCTGTGGGGCGCATCATATTTTCGTTTCATGCATAATCCGGGTCAGGCGACGAAAGGCGGCCGCCGCCAGTTGATTTCCGCCAGCATAATATCGAGCGTGTTCGCGTTCAGATCGATTTCCTCAAAATCCTCAGGCAACCGCAGCGAGTGTTTGCGAAAAAAATCGGAGAGGCAATCCACCCCGTGCACCGGATGGTCCGGTTCATCCAGCATCTGATCGCGTTCGAGCTGAACACCGTCCTCGTGCAGCCAGGACGTGGCGCAAAAACCGCCGGGTGTGCGGAGCTCCACCACCACGTAATAAACGTAACCGCGGATCTTCTGCATGAAGATGCGCAGATCGTTCGGGTCCGCGCTCACGACCGCCTTGCGAAAAAAATGTTGCTCGGGTTCGCCGAAACGGCGGTGCCGCCCGGTTCGTTCGTCGAAGTCGACGAGCATCGCCACCATTTCCTGGAATTGTTCCTTTCGTTTCAACAATTCCTTCCAGTCGCCAAATTCCGGATCGTTCATGTTTTTTTTCCTCCCGTTGTGATGGGGGAAATGGTAAAAAGGACGCCGTTCGTCGCGCGGCGGACCGGGGAATTTCGCTTTCAATACCACTTATGACGCAAGAAGTTGATTTTTTCGTGATCGCGCGACGTCGCAATAGCCAATGCCAATGCCAATGCCAATGCCAGAAAATGAACCGAAAATGCGCCGGGTACGCTTGCCGGTGGAAAACGCGGAAAACGGATTGCGGCTCGACCTCCTGCTCGCCAGGCGCTACGCGTCCGTGGCGCGGCCGCTCTGGCAGGAACGCATTCGCGACGGTCACGTTCTACTTGACGGGCGCCCCGCGCGGCCCGCGCACCGCGTGAGGGCGGGACAGATCATCGAATTTGTTTTTGTGCCGAAAGCGGAACCGCCCGTGAACACCGCCTACCGCGTCCTGTACCGCGACGACGATTTACTCTGCATCGATAAACCGCCCGACCTGCCCGTACATCCCTCCGGAGTGTACCGCGAACATACCCTGTACGCTCTCTTGAAACGCGATTTCGGCTCCGATTTCACCGTGCACCTGGTCCATCGCATCGACCGGGAAACGAGCGGACTCCTGCTTCTGGCGGCCAACCCCGCGGCCGCGCGCACCCTGGGCCACGCGTTTCAGACGGGCCAGGTTCGCAAAGAATACCTGACCATCGTGGAAGGCGATTTTCCGGAGCGTCTGGACGCCGACGGCTGGCTGGGCGCGGCCGGTCTGAGTGAAGTTCGCAAGAAACGGAGTTTTATCAGAATAGAGGCAATGCATCCCGGGCCGCCCGGTTTCCAGCGCGCGCGCACCGAATTCCACCGCGTCCGCGCCCGGGGCGGGCTCTCCCTGGTGGGTTGTCGTCTGCACACGGGCCGCATGCACCAGATCCGCGCGACCCTGCGCTCGCTGGGGTACCCGGTCGTGGGCGACCGGTTGTACGGCGTGGACGAAACCCTGTACTTAAAATTGATCCACGATCAGGAAACCGCCGCGGACCGCGCGCGCCTGCGCATGGGGCGCACGGCCCTGCACAGCGTGCGCCTCACCCTGCCCCACCCGGTGAGCGGCGCGGAGATGCGTTTCGAAGCCG
Organism: uncultured Leptospiraceae bacterium; assembly: GCA_964631535.1. Lineage (GTDB taxonomy): Bacteria > Spirochaetota > Leptospiria > Leptospirales > Leptonemataceae > CAZVZS01. The sequence goes on along the minus strand of CAZVZS010000023.1, from coordinate 23,084 downwards.
CGCTCCCGGACGATATGGCCGCGCTCATGCCGGCCACGTGAGCGCGCCTGGTTGACCCGGGTGCGCTCGTGCGAGCGGCAAAATTCACGCATTCGTCACAATCGGCGCGGAATTTCACTTGCGTGGTCATCGCCGGACGCGCGCGATTCGTCCGTGTCATCGCGCTTCGAACCAGGGGACCATCGGCGAAAGTACCAGCAGGCCTGCGCGTTACCCTTTCGTCTGCGTGAGGGACGGGTCGATTTCTGTCTGATCACGTCCAACAGTCGTGGCGACTGGATTTTTCCGAAAGGAACCATCGAACCCGGCGAGGCCGCGCGCGATACCGCCTTAAAGGAAGCGTATGAAGAAGCCGGTCTCTACGGTCGATTGTTCGCCGAACCGCTCGGATCGTACGATTATTTGAAACATGAGGATGTGCAACTGCGGGTAATTGTCTATCTCATGGAAGTCACTTCGTTTCAGGAATTCTGGCCGGAAGCGTCCGTTCGCCGCAGACGCTGGTGGGAATTTCATAAGGCCCGTGGATCCCTGCAACGACCGTATCTTGGCGTAATGATCGATAAGGCTTACGCCTGGTTGGCCCGCGTGCGGCCCGGCGAACTCGTCGGTTGAATCAAACCGCCGCGCTCCGTTCCAGAAGTTCGCGCACCGCAAGGGCGGTGTCCGACGCGAGGACGGTTTCGGCCAGTTCCTGGCAACGCGCGAGCGTCCAGGCCCCCGGCACCGGCAGGCACCGGGGCAGCGCCGCGAGCGCGAGCGAAAACTGACGCAGACCCAGTCCGATTAAGACCGGCAGCATCTCGGGGAGCGCCGCCAGATCCCCGCACAGAGTCAGGGGCACGCGCGCGCCGCGTACGATCAGGTCGATCATCCGCAAGACCGCCGGTTCCCAGAAAAAATTTTCGTCTGAATTATTTCCGCCTTCTTCCAGGTGTAAGAGCTGTCGGGCCAGATCGTTCGACCCGATGCTCAGAAAATCGAAACGTCTGGAAAAACTGTCGGCCATCAGGGCCGCCGCCGGTGTTTCCAGCATGGCGCCGACCGGAAACACCGGTACACGGTGGAGCGTTTCGCGCAATCGTTCGCGCACGCCGTTCAGGATGGCGAAAAACTCCGCGGCCTCGGCCAGAGTGCGCACCATGGGCAGCAGAATGCGCGTCGTTTCGCCCTTCGGTTCGGCGGCGCGCAGAATCGCCTCCAGCTGGTTTTCCAGGAGAGTGCGATGTTCCAGTAAAAACGCCAGGCCCCGGCGATCCGCGCCCACGGTTTCGCGCGCTTCGCTCCCGAAGCCGCCGAGCGCCAGCACGCTCTTATCAGCGCCGATATCGAGCAGGCGAAACGTAACCGGCCGGTCGCCCATGCTGGCGATGATCCCCCGGTAGGCCGCCGCCTGGTCGCCGACGGAATCGAGCAGGGCCGGTTCACGCATATACAGAAACTCGGTGCGAAAGAGTCCGGTCCCGCTGACCAGGCGCGCGAGCGGATTCGCGAAATCTTCGCGCCGGTCCATATTGGCGAAAATGGCGATTTCCGTCCCGTCGGCCATGCTGAGGGGCGAGGCGGGCAGGTCCCGCGCTTCGGGTGGATGAAAGGCGGCCGGGTCCCGCAGCCGGGCCAGGTCCGTGCCCGCGGGAAACAGGATCAGTTCCCCGCGCCGGGCGTCGAGCAGGACCGGAGCGCCGGCAACGGCCGCTTCCAGCAGTCCTTTCACGCCGACCAGGGCGGGCACACCCCGGTTGCGCGCCAGCACCACGGTGTGAGAAGTCATTCCGCCGTGCTCCAGCGCGATCCCCACCGCGCCGGACCCCATCCGCAATAGAAGCGAGGGCGGCAGATCATTCGCCGCGAGCACCGTGCCCGGGGGTAGTCGTTCCATGAAGGGGGCGCGCAGATCGCCTTCGTGAATGCCCATGAGATTGGCGATTACGCGCTGGATCACATCCTCCACGTCGGCCTGGCGTTCCTGAAAAAACGCGTCGCCGCGCGCGGAGAGCAGGGTTTTAAATCGAGCCAGGGAACCGGCCAGAGCCCATTCGGCGTTGATCCCTTCGATCTGGATGCGGGCGCGGACGTCTTCCTGCAGCGCGGGGTCTTCCAGCAACAGGAGCTGCGCTTCAAAAATGGCCTGTAACTCGCCCACAAGGTTGGAACGCCGGAGCAGGCCCTCGATCTGGTCCCGGCTTTCCGCGAGCGCGGTGTCCAGGCGGCCGAGCTCGGCCGAAGGTTCCGCCACCGACCGGCGCGGCACGGCATCCTCCAGCACGGGCAGGATGACCAGGCGACCCTCCGCCAGACCCCGGGCGGCGACCCTGCCCCGCAATCGAACTGGCTCTTGCATCAAGCCCGGTATGCTCAAGCGCTCAGGGTGGCTGTCAATCGGGAAAGATTTCGCAAATTGCGAGCTGTGAGCCTGTCCCTAAAACCTAATTTTCAAGGAAATCCTGGAATTTTCCAAACCATCCCGGAGGCCTGCAGAGGGACTTTTTCCGCAGCCTGTTAGGATCGGCTCTTTTTCCAGAGTGACATAAAAAATCGATTGTACATTCGTCCCGCTCTGAATGAAACAGGTCAGCGGACGATTTTTTCGTTTTATTAGCGGAGCCGGATCGTAAAGGAATTTCAGCCAGGGCCAATAATCAAATAAGGCCGGTCCCATCCATGTTATACCCCGAGGAATTAAAAAAAGACCCGGAGGAAATCCTCGGCAAGTACCGCCTGATGGTCGAGAACCTTGAGGTCATGCGGCCGATGGGTCGTGTCGTCCAGATCAACGGGATGTCGATTCTTACAGAGGGCCCCCCGGACGTACCCATCGGTGAAATCTGCCGCATCAAACGTAGCGACCGCATGGGTTTCATCCTGGCGGAAGTCGTGGGCTTCCAGAATCATCGCTTGATTCTCATGCCCATGGGCTCCACGACCGGGATCTTCCCGGACGCGGACGTGCTGGCAACGGGCAAACAACTCACGATCTCGTGTTCGGACCGGATGCTCGGCCGGATCCTGGACGGAACCGGTCGACCGATCGACAACAAACCGCCCCTGCTTTCCATGCAGCAATACCCGGCCGACCGGGACCCGCCTTCGCCCGTGGCGCGCCAGCCCATCCGTCGTCCGCTCGAAACCGGGGTCCGCGCGATCGATACGATGCTGACCATCGGCCGCGGACAGCGCGTGGGCATCTTCGCGGGTACCGGCGTCGGTAAGTCGACCCTGCTCGGCATGATCGCCCGCTACTGCGAGGCGGACGTCAACATCATCTGCCTGGTCGGCGAACGCGGCCGCGAGGTGCGCGATTTTCTCGAAAACGATCTGGGCACGGAAGGACTGGAAAAATCCGTGGTCTTCGCCGCCACGAGCGATCGCAGCGCCGCTGAAAAAGTCAACGTGGCCGGTTTCGCGCTCAGCGCGGCCGAGTACTTTCGCGACCAGGGCAAGTCGGTCAACCTCTTGATGGATTCGCTCACGCGCTACGCGATGGCTCTGCGCGAAATCGGCATCGCCTCCGGCGATCAGCTCGGACCGGGCGGATACCCGCCGGGCGTCTGGTTTCGCATGAGCCGACTTGTGGAACGTTCCGGCGCGACGGAAAAGGGCAGCATCACCGGTTTTTTTTCCGTGCTGGTGGAAGCGGACGATATGAACGATCCCGTCGCCGACAACGCCCGCGGGATCCTCGACGGGCACATCGTGCTTTCGCGTCGCCTGGCGCAACGCGGACATTATCCTTCGATTGAAATCACCGAGTCCATTTCGCGCGTCATGGACCGGGTCATCACGCCCGAACACCTGGCCGATGCCACGACCCTGCGTAGCTGGCTGGCGGCGTACCGCGAAAACGAAGACCTCATCAATCTGGGCGCGTACGCGCGCGGCAGCAACCCGGACGTGGACCAGGCCATCGAAAAAATGGCCGAGATCAACACCCTGCTCCGTCAGCGGATTGAAGACGGTACGCATATGGATCGCAGTGTCACGCGGCTGGCGAATATCATCAAACCGGCGGAAGAAGAATTTTACTGAGAGCGGAGCCACTGTTCCGATTGACGAACGATGAAACGTTTCAAGTTCACACTCGAACCGCTGCGCCGTCTGCGCAAGATCGAAGAGAACCGCGCCATGGCGGGTCTCGCCCAGGTCATGCGCAAGGTGAACGAACAGGAAGCCATCAAAGAAGCGTCGGCGCGGCTGGCCCGTGAAGAGATGGACAATTTCGAACGCACGCACCGCCAGTCGTTCGATCTCGAACTGTATAATCTGTACTACCGGTATCTGGAACGCCTGGACCAGGAAGCGCGCCAGGCGAACCTGAAACTGGAGGAAATGCAACCGGAATTACAGACGGAAAAAGAAAAGGTCATGGAAGCCCGCCGCCGTTTGAAAATTGTGGAGCTGTTGCGCGAACGGAAAAAAACCGAATACGACCGGGCCTTACTGAAATGGGAGCGGAAACAACTTGAAGAGGCCAACGCGCGCGCGCCCCTGAGCGGGCCCACGCGCAATGAAGAACAGGAGTCACACTATGAAACAAGGGTACCACGCAGACGGGGCAATGAAGAATCTCTGGAAACGGATGGAGACGCTCTTACCATGGACGAATCAGAAGAACTCGTCCCCGAACCCGGGCTCGACGCGGTCGGCGAGTATTACAAAAGCCTCGGCATGGAAGACCCTCGCAAGGGGTTCAAACAGCGCCGCTGAGAACGGTGCCGTGGCCCTGGTCGAACGCGCATCGCGCCCCCCGGCCGCGTCCGTGCCGACGTTTGACGGGGCCACCGGGGCGCTCACGCGCAGGGGCCGGGAGTTCCTGAACCGGGTGCTTTCGGACCGCGGTTCGAAAAAACGCGCGAAGGAAATCCTCGGTGAGCGTCGCGGTCTGGAACAATTCCAGCACGACGTCGCGGACCTTGACCGCAAGATTCAAAATTTGCAGAAAATTACGCGCAAATGGCGCGAACGCGACGCCGCGGATTATTCATGAGGTAACCGGCGGAGGCGCCGTGTCGCTGGAGATGTTGCTGGAGATAAAGTATGGACCGCCTTTCGGATAAGATCAAAATCGTTTACCTGACCCTGGTGATTTTTTTCGGCCTGGGGGTATTCTTTTACCTGCTGGACACATGGGGCGTTATTCGCCTGGAAGAATATATTCCTTATTTACAGGAAGAGCCGCCGACCGTGTCGGACGACAGCGACAGCGTCACACTCCTGGAACGCGAGCGCATGGCCAAAGAGGAAGAACGCCTGGCGGAACTCGAATTGAAACTGAACGAAAAAGAAGCCGGGGTGCAGGCACAGTTGAGCCAGATCGAAAAAGAAAAAGAAGAACTGGCCGAGCAGAAAAAAAGCCTGGAGCTGGAAAAAAAAGCGCGCGAGGAAGCGGCCGCAACCGAACTCGATCGTAAAAAGATGATCCTGGAAATGGCCGCGCGCATCGGGGCCATGCCGCCCGCCGCCGCCATTCGGATCGTGGCCGGCTGGAGCAACCCGGATCTCGTGGATGTTTTTTTGCAGATGGAACGCACCGCCGCCGAGGAAGGTCGCCAGTCGATCGTGCCGTTTTTGATCACCCAGATGCCTCCCGATCGCGCGGCCGTGATCACTACGCTCATGATGGACGCCGACGCGAAACGTCTGCCGGAATTGAGCTTGAATCCGGAATAAGGGCGATTTTCGAAGACAGGCTCGGGCCAGAATAGCGTAACAAAAGTTTCACTGCGTCATCGTGCGATAGGGATGATCGATCCAGTTCATCGTGCCGATGTGAAGCAGGGCTGGGGAATGATGCTCGATTCCGTTAAGGTAGATTTTTCGAAATCAGCGGGCGTGCCCGCTTAGGAGCCTATGGCAGACGATCTCGATCCTGTTTGGAAGGCACTGTCCGACCCGACTCGTCGCACCGTCCTTGACCTTTTGCGGCGGGGTCCTAAAACGACGACCGAAATTGTCGAGGCGTTTCCCACAATGACGCGCCACGCCGTGATGAAGCACATCGACGCGCTGCGGGTCGCAGGGCTGATCAATACACGGGAGAAAGGGCGGCGACGGATTAATTCATTAAACGCCGTCCCGATCCGCCGGATCTACGAAAGATGGATGGGGCCGTTTTCCGAGCTCTGGTCGAGCAATCTGCTTCGGATCAAGGAAGATGTAGAAAATAAAAAGTAAGAAAAAAACAAACAGAAACAGCAACCGACAAAGTTGGCGACACCTTCACTTACAGTGTCCCGGACGTCCACTATTCGCAGCAAACGATAACGGAACTTATTCCCGGTATAAAAATCGTTTGGCATGTGTCGGATGCCACCCTGACCTTCGTCAAAGATAAGAGCGAGTGGAAAGGAACGGATATCGTCTTTGAGATCGCTAAGAAGGGCGACAGGACGGAGCTCCGCTTCACCCATCGTGGTCTGGTTCCTGATTTCGAATGTCATGAAGCCCGTTCCAACGCGTGGGGTTTGCTTGTCGGCGGCAATTTGCTCAAGTTAGTCGCCACAGGCAAGTCTCAGCCGAGCCCGTGGTAATGAACCACCCGCCATCGCGATCTCGATCGCCTGATCGCGCGTCTTCTGATCGAGCCCGCCCGTTTCGCTAACGCCTGCGGTCATTGCCGGGTTCCTTCCCGGTCATTTCGTTAATTTCGCTTTCGCTTTCTCGACCTGTAACGCGCCGCGCACGGCCCGATAGGTATGGACCACGCTTTTTTATGATCCTGTTCGTGGATATCCGGGACACAATAGTAGTGCTTGACAATACTATTGAACCGGGGTACCCTGTACCGCGTGATCGCTTCTTTCCGGGATAAAGAGACGGAAGCGGTCTGGAACGAAAGTTTTATTAGCAGGGTGCTGAAAAAGTGCCCTGCTATGCGATACAGGATGTATCGCCAAAACCGGTGTTTCGTGAAACCGCGTGAAACACCGGTTTTGCGAGCATCGGCGAATTTAGTTCGCCGATGCGACAGCTGAAAAAGTCCAGGGAGGGACTTTTTCAGCAACCTGTTAGACGCCTGCCCCGGGATTTGCACAGAATCGCTCTTAAGCGACTCATTCACCTGGACGCGGCAAAGTCTTTGCATGATCTCCAGACGCCACGGGGTAATCGCCTTCATTCGCTAACCGGAGATCGAAAAGGCCAGCATAGCATTAGTATCAATGAGCGCTGGCGCATTTGTTTTACCTGGGAAAATGGAAATGCGTTCAATGTTGAAATTGTCGACTATCATTGAACGGGACAGGAGCGGGTCACCATGGCGGAAAAAATTCCATTGATTACTCCGGGAGAAATCCTCCTTGAGGATTTTTTAGAACCCATGGAGCTTACCCCCTATCGTCTCGCTAAGGCGACGAAGCTCGATCAAACTCGCATCAGCGAAATTTTACGCGGGAAGCGTGCGATCACGGCGGATACGGCCCTGCGTTTTTCGCGTTTTTTTGGCAACTCAGCCGAATTCTGGCTCCATCTACAGATGAACTATGATCTCCGCCTTAAACGCAGGGAACTCGGCGGGCTCTTGAAAGAAATCAAAAAACATCGACCGGCATCGCGGACGCGCCGGACCGCCTGATGTTGCATTCCTTTCGATCAGGCAATCGCCGAAATAACGGGCAATCAAAAACATTTCGAACGCATCGCAGGTCTTCTGCTTGAAAACTGGATCAGATAAAACCCCCGCCGGCACGCCCCCCGCACATCGGATCAGGGAGCGGGGCAGTAAATTGCCGGACAGCAGCCTGGTATACCTGTGGGGCGGATCATAGTTTCGTTTCATGCAAAATCCGGGCTGAAACGCCGTTGATTGGCGATTGACACGACGCGGGCCAGGGATTTCCGTACCCTGTGTCCTCCACCACCGGAACGATATTCAAGATCACCACCTTCGGCGAATCGCACGGCGCGGGCATCGGCGTCGTCATCGATGGTTGCCCGGCGGGAATGACCCTGGACCTCACGGCCATCCAGCGCGAACTCACGCGCCGGCGTCCCGGCCAGTCGCACCTGACGACGCCGCGCAAAGAGGACGACGAGTTCGAAGTGTTGAGCGGGCTGCACGACGGCAAAACGCTCGGCACCGCGCTGACGCTGTACGTGAAAAATACCAACGCGCGCGCCACCGATTACGACCGGTGGGCCGATATCTACCGGCCTTCCCACGCCGATTATACTTACGACGCGAAGTACGGCTGGCGCACGCCCTTCGGCGGGGGGCGGGCATCCGTACGCGAGACGATCGGGCGCGTGGCCGCGGGAGCCGTGGCCGCGCAAATTCTCGAAAACGAACTGGGCGCGCGTACGATCGCCTGGGTCGATTCGATCGGGACGGTGAAGTCCGGCGTGATGAACAGTCCGCCCGCCGACCGCGCGGCGGTGGACGCTTCGCTGGTGCGCTGCCCGGACCCGGCCGCGTCGGAGGCGATGATTCGCCTGATCGAAAAAATTAAGAAAGAAGGCGATTCGATCGGCGGCACGATCGGGGCGGTTGTCACCGGCGTGCCCCCCGGCCTGGGAGATCCGGTCTTCGATAAACTCGAAGCGGATCTGGCGAAAGCCTGCCTGAGTATTCCGGCCTGCAAGGGGTTCGAATCGGGCAGCGGGTTCGCCGGCACCGAACGGCCCGGCAGCCAGAACAACGACGAGTTTTTACCGGCGGATGAACCGCCACCTGGCGGCGCACCCGCCGGGCCCGGCGCAAAAAATATTTTTAGCGTCCCGCGCCTGCGCACACGCACCAATCACTCGGGCGGCATCCAGGGCGGGATTTCGAACGGCATGCCGATCACGCTGCGGCTGGCGTTTAAATCGACGGCCACGATTCATCGCCCCCAGCAATCCGTGAATGAGGCTGGTGAGGCCCGGGAAATCCTGGTCGGCGGACGGCACGATCCCTGCGTCCTCCCGCGGGCCGTGCCCATCGTGGAAGCGGTCATCAATCTGACCCTGGTGGACGCGTACCTCCGCCAGCGGGCCACCCAGCCGGACTGGTGGTTGCGGTATCGAAATCCCCCGCCCATTTGAACTTGACAGCCGCCCCGAACGTCAAATTGTACGGGGACGGCAGTCCGGGAGTGCGCCCTGTGAGGTATTCGTTCATGAAGTTCGCGAAACTGTCCGGGTTCGTACTGACGGCGCTGTGGGTCCTGTCGGGAATCGCCTGTAAGGGCGATTATGACGCGACCAGTTGCCGCGCGGGGTGTAACGAACCGTATTTTCCCTGCATGGAACAGGCGCTGCTCTACACCAGATCTCCGAACGGGGAAACCCCGAAGGAAGGCGGGTTGGGCATCCTCTGGCTCGGCTGCGAATACGATAAAGCCATCTGCAAATCGAATTGCGGCAGCGCCACGTCGGCTCAATAAAAATTGAAATGTATTACGTATGATCCAAAAAACGCTGTTCCCATTCTTTCTGATTCTGATAACGACCCTTTCCCTGCAGGGGGCCTGCTCGCGCAACCCGCCGCTCGACCCCGCCCGCGTCTTTGCGGACATGGAAAAGAACCTGTCCACCAGATACGTGTTCCCCGTGAACGCCGAAGTGTTCGCGGCCGGGTACGCCGCCGCCGCGCGCGAAATCGGCGGCGAGGCCACCAGCCTGGAGAGCCTGGTGGCGCTGATCGCGAAAAAGCCGGAGGCCGAACGGCGCGAAGCGGTGTATCGCGGTATCAGAGCCGTACTCAAACAGTTGCCGGTCGGAAAAAATCATTTCGTCAAATCAGAATCGCTCGCCTGGAGCAAGGACGCCAGACGCAAAGCGGGCGTCGGCCTCGTCCTGCGCGAGGATGAGGGCGCCCGTTTTTTTATTCTGGATACCCTGGAAGGCTCAGCGGCCCACCGCGAAGGCGTGCGCACCGGCGTGTACCTGAAAAGCGTGGACGGCGTGGCCGTGCAGGGCCTGGACCAGGAAGAAGTCGTCGGTCGCATCAAAGGCGAACCGGACACGCAGGTGGAGCTGGAACTCGATTACGGCAAACATTCGCTCGTGCGCGGGGACGTCGTGTTTCGCAACGTGCTCAACGCGCCCTGGAAGGCCCAGGACGGCAGCGAAGTGGAATACATCGCGCTGCGCTCCACCCTGCCGCCGGGCAAGGGTTTTCCGGGCACCGCCGTCCAGTTGAAAGATTTACTGATTCCCATGAAAACGCGCAAGGCCGTGATTCTGGATCTGCGCAAGTTGCATCTGGGTGACATTGAGGAAAGTTTTCGCGTGGCGGATCTTTTCGTGAAAGACGGACCGCTGGGCGGATTTTTCTCGCGCGCGAAGGGCGAACAAAAACTGACCGCCGACACCGACCAGGTTTACACCGGACCGATGTACGTCATCGTCGGGCACAACGCGTCGCCCCTGGCGCAGACCGTCGCCATGGCCATGAAAAATTCGCCGAACGTGAAACTCGTGGGCGCCGCCCTCGACGGCGCGGCGTTTCTGGCCGATACGGTGGAGATCGCGGGCGGTATCGAATTACATTTAACGAGCGGGTACGTGATGGACGCGGCCGGCAAACCGCTCTACCAGGCGGGCCTGGCCGCCGACATCACGGTGGCTGACGTTCTGCCCGGCAAACCGCCGCTCAAACACCCTGACCTGAGCGATCCGGCGCAGACCAAACTGGCGGAAACCCTCGGCGTGTCCGCGCAACCTTGAGCATGAACGCGGGAGAAATTAGGTATCGACACAACCAGACTGGCTGGTTGACGATTGTATTGTTCCTGCTGGTGCTGATTCCGATCGGCGTGGCCTACGTGGCGACGAAACTCTGGCTCCTGCTTCTGTTCGCCGCTTTTTTTCTGATTCTGCTGGCGCTATTTTTCTCCCTCCAGACCGTCATAGAGAAGGACCAATTGCGCGTGAGCTTCGGCATCGGCCTGATTTCGCGAACGATTGCCCTCGGCGACGTGCGCGCGGCCCGTGCGGTCCGCAACAAATGGTACTACGGCTGGGGCATTCGCTACCTGGGACCCGACGGCTGGATGTTCAACATCGCCGGTCTGGACGCGGTCGAACTGGAATTCAAATCGGGAAAAAAATTCCGGATCGGGACGGACGACGCGACCGGTCTGCTTGCGGCGATCAACCCGCGGCCGCGGTAAGACGACACCGGATTCACCAGGTGGTCCGGAGCCCTGTCCCGGGTGGACAAACCGGGGGCCCCATCACAACATCATCCCGATCAAATGACTGGCCTGGCCCTTTGTAATTTCGCCAGGAACGTTGATGTTCTTTTGCTTGAGAATATTCACCTGTTTCAGGGAAGCGGGCTGGTTGCGCCAGGCACGGGCGCGCAGCACCAGGTCGACGGTGTCGGATTGTTCGACGCGAACGTAATCGTCCGCGGCGCGCAGTGCCTCGCGCAGCGAGGGCGCACGGTCAAGGGGCTCGGGAGCCCCGTCGCGCTCGCGTCGTAAAAACACATCGAACTGACCCAGAATGTTCGGCGCCACCAGCACCTCACGCCCGTGTTTCAACCCCAGCCGGTAACTGCCGCCACCGCGCCCGGTCCAGGCGAACTCCGTCAGATGCAGGATGGCCGGCGGGGTCTGCAGTTCCAGCAGATTGATTTCACGGCAACGGTAGCGCAGATCGCTCAGCGAAGTCGCCAGGTCCACGCGCACATACGGTCGATTGCGCTCCGTCCACTCGATCGCCTTGCGTACCTCGGCGGTCGTGTGGCCTTCCATGTCGAACTGCCCCGACAGTCCGAAAAGATCGGGCAGGGTGGTGAGTTTGTTGTCGCGCGTAACGTCAACGATGTCGATCACCGTCGCCTTTTCCTTGCCGGGATGCAGGCGCGTGCCGCGGCCGATCATCTGCGTGTAAAGCAAAGTCGATTTCGTGGGGCGCGCGAGAATGATCCCCGCCACGGACGATTCGTCGTATCCTTCCGTGAGCACCATGCAGTTGCACAGCACGCGCAATCGTCCGGCGCTGAACTCACCGAGAACGCGGCGACGCTCGGACCGGTCCATGCGCCCGTCCACCGCCGCCGCGGCGATGCCGGCCGCGTTGAAGGCCGCGGCCAGATCGTGCGCGTGCGCCACGTCCACGCAAAAGCACAACGTCGGCGTGCTCTCCAGAGTACGGCGATACACGTCCACCACCAGATCGTTGCGCGCGGACACATTGACGGCGGTGGCAAGCTGCGCGGTAACGTAATCGCCAAGGCGAGTTTTCACGCCGGAAATATCGACGTCGGTCTCCACCCGGTAGCCGGCCAGCGGGGCCAGATGGCCCGCGTCGATCATCTCCGGCAAATTTCGCGAAAACGTGATTTCTTCGAATATTGCGTCCAGGCCCGCGCCATCGCCGCGCCGGGGCGTGGCCGTAAAGCCCACGACCAGCCTGCGCGTATCCGGGTCGAAGACGCGAAAATGTTCGAACACGCGCCGGTACGTTTCGGCCGGGGCATGGTGCGCCTCGTCCACGACGATTAATAAAAAACGATCCGGGTCGATCCGCGCCAGTCGTTCGGAATCCTTTCGTCCGAGCGTCGGCACGCTGGCCACCAGGACGTCGCAGGCGGCGTCCGCGCGACGCGAACCCTGTTCCACGGCCACGCGTAAATCGGGGTTCGCCCGTTTGATCTTAGCGCAGGCCTGGTCGAGCAACTCCTCGCGGTGCGCCAGCACGAGCATCTGGTTTTTCATGCGAAAAAAGGCCGGGAAGGCGGCGAAGATCACCGTCTTGCCGGCCCCGGTGGGCAGACACACGAGCGCCCGGCGCACACCGGCCTGGTAGCGTTCGTAGAGCCGGGTAAGGCATTCCTGCTGGTAGGGACGCAGTTGCATGGGGCAACACGGCCATTCTCAAACGGCCCGGGGGATCAAGGCCTCGAATCGGCGACGACCGGGCGACCGTCAAGCCAAACCAAATCCTTCCTTTTCCCTGAAAATTACCGGAACGTAGCCTGGGCAAGGACAGATCGGCAGCCTTCAATTCCCGTAGCTTTGTTTGGAGGACTTCCCAGACAATATCAAGATCGACTTCGAAATATGCGTGGACCAGAAAATCCCGGAAACCCGCGATTTTTTTCCATTCAATTCCAGGCTTGATATTTCTGAGGTCATCCGGGAGATTTTTTACCGCTTCCCCAACGATCTCAAGGTTGCGAATAATGGCATGTTGAGATTTTAAATCAACCAGGAAATTCTCAAAGGCAAGTCCTTTCGAAAATTCTTCGATCAGCGAAATGGCTTTCAGTATATCGTCAAGATAGGTCCGGTAATTACGAGGCATACTGGACTTCCGAAAGTATGCCAGCCCGTAGTCCTGGTTTCAATTTTTCTTTCAGAACGAGATCAATTTTTTTTCCAGGAAAAATCTTCTCCAGAAAAAATTTTAAATTCATCAGGTTGTCAAAGTTTTTTTGTCCCAGGCGAAATTCGACAAGAAAATCAATATCGCTTGTATCTGAACCTTCGTCTCTGCCATACGAACCGAAGAGCCCAAGCCTGAAGACTCCGAATTTTTCTATCTCCGTTCTTCGTTTGGAAATTTCCTGTATTATGGTTTCTCGGTTCATACTCTGGTCCATTTCTCATCTGATGAGAGTTTATTTCAATTCGGAAGGGAACAAAGGTAGCACAACCCCTGCCAGAGGTCCAGCAAATCATCGCCAGTCTGATGATGGCAAGAAATTTTCGAGGGGGTAATGTTGCGTTCAGAACCGCGTCAGCGATTGAGCGAGCCCGCGAGCGAAAGCGCGGCGGTCCCGCCCTTCGCAGCGCAGAAGCAGCGGGACCGCGACGCCCGCATCAGCGTGTGTAGCCCGGCACCGCCTCCTCGTCCAGCACGCCTGGATGATACATATCCATGTATATGCGAAAATACCGCGGTAGATCCGGATCGGGCCGGATGAGATCGAACAGGGATTGCAGCGGGCCGCGCGGGGTGGAGCGGTAGGCGGGGTTCGCGATGAGAAAGCGGTCCAGGATATTTTTGCCGGGGCCCATGACCGCGTCCTGGTATTCGTA
>CAZVZS010000023.1:8363-9053 GCA_964631535.1 uncultured Leptospiraceae bacterium | reverse complement strand
GGGGCCGCGCAGGAGTTTGAGGTAGGCGCGCTGGCCGGCGGGCATGTCGCAGCGGACGGGATTGAGCACACCGCCCTTCTCGGTGGGAGCCAGGTCGACGAAGGTCTGGCAACTCGCGCCGGACAGGGCGATCAGGCACGCAAACATCCAGGGAGCCGGTCTCCAATCAATCTGAGTTTTTATTCCGACTCCCGCGCTCCGCATTCACGGAGGTCGTGCCGCGCTCGCGTCCGCGTCAATTGGTTTCCGTTTTTTCCAGGCCGGACGCGCCGCTTCGGCCGAAAATCAAACATGAGCCGAACCTGAAACCCCCGTTCGCGAAAGAAAAATCGCTCCGCGGGTTTCAGGTTCGGCCCGGGTAAAGGAAGAAATTCCGGCCTGCGGGGTCCTTTCATTTGAAAACTTATTATCCAGGATTTCTTTGAAAATGATTAAAAAGGATGGACTCCTGATGAACAGGGCGACTGCCACCAACCGGGTCCGGGCGCCGCGCAACCGGACGCTGCGCCTTGAGGACGGGGAACTGCCGGAACTGGAAGGGCGACTGCTGCGGGCCGCGGATGGGGTGCCCGCGCGTTTTGAGAAATGGCTCGACCGGACCGTGCTCGGCGATACATTCGCGGTCCTGCCCCTGTTGCCGGCCGCGAGCGTCGATCTGGTCTTCCGGACCTATCTGACCCAGCCGGCCGC
>CAZVZS010000023.1:0-8353 GCA_964631535.1 uncultured Leptospiraceae bacterium | reverse complement strand
CGCCGTCCTCCCGCTCCTGCCCTCCGGCTTCGTCGATCTGGTCTTCGCGGATCCGCCGTACAATCTCAGCAAAACGTTCAACGACTTCACCTTCCAGCGCCAGTCGGACCAGGCCTACGAAGCCTGGCTGCGTGCCTGGCTGCCTGAGATTCGACGCGTACTCAAGCCGACCGGGTCGCTCTATCTCTGCGGGGACTGGCGTTCGTCGCCGCTCCTGTACGCGGCCGCGCGCGACTGGTTCATCCCCCGCAACCGGATTACCTGGGAGCGCGAAAAAGGCCGGGGGGCGCGCGCCAACTGGAAAAACTGTTCGGAAGATATCTGGTTTTTTACCGTGAGTTCGCGTTACACGTTCCACCTCGACGCGGTGAAAATGCGCCGGCGCGTGATCGCCCCGTATACCGACGCGACTGGCGCCCCGCGCGACTGGCAGCGTACCGCACGCGGCAATTTTCGCCTCACGCATCCGTCCAATCTCTGGACCGACCTGACCGTGCCGTTCTGGTCGATGCCGGAAAACACCGATCACCCGACCCAGAAGCCCGAAAAACTCCTGGCCAAGATTTTGCTCGCTTCGACCGCGCCGGGCGACCTGGTGCTCGACCCATTTCTCGGATCCGGGACCACCTCCGTGGTTGCCAGGAAACTGGGCCGGCGCTACATTGGCATCGAACAGGATCCGCGTTATTGTTGCCTCGCTGAAAAGCGACTGGAACGCGCGCGGACTGACCAGACCATCCAGGGCTGCGCCGACGGCGTGTTCTGGGAACGAAACTCGTCTCCGTGATCCAGGTCCGAAATTTACGCAAAACCTTTCGGGTGCACAAAAAAGCCCCGGGCCTGGCCGCCTCGCTGAAATCGCTCGTGCGCCGCGAATGGACCGAAAAAACCGCGCTGGGTGACGTGAACCTTTCGCTCGCCGAAGGCGAAATGGTCGGCCTGGTGGGCGCGAACGGGGCCGGCAAAACCACCCTCGTAAAAATCCTGGCGGGCATTATCAGCCGGGACGCCGGTGAAATTCGCGTGGCCGGCTTCGATCCGTGGAAACGCGAAAATGAATTCCGACGAAATATCGCCCTGATTATGGGTCAGAAGGCCCAGCTCTGGTGGGACCTGCCCGCGGCCGACTCGTTTTTGCTCCTGCGCGAAATCTACCGCATCCCGCTCGCGGATTTTAACGCGCGCCTGGACGAACTGGTGGAAACTCTGAACGTGAGCCACGTGCTGAACATCCAGATGCGACGCCTGTCGCTGGGCGAACGCATGAAGATGGAATTGATCGCGGCGCTGTTGCACTCCCCGCGCATCGTCTTTCTTGACGAGCCGACCATCGGTCTGGATCTTTCGGCCCAGCGCGCCATCCGCGCCTTCCTTCTGGAATACCGCCGACGTTACAATCCGGCGATGATCATCACATCGCATTATATGGAAGACATCGAACGCCTGTGCCGGCGCATCGTCATCCTCCGCGAAGGCCGCATCGTGTACGACGGACCCCTGCGCAAGATCCTCACCGATTACGCTCTCCACAAAACAATCAACGTGCAGATCGCCGCGCTGGAAACCGCGGACGAACCGCGCGCCGACGAACGTCGACTCCTGCCCGCCGCGCTGGATGCGGCGGAAAAGGCCGAACTGGAAGCGGCGCTATCCCCCTCGCGCGTCACGGAATCCGAACGCGGTCTGTTAAAACTGATTGCGCCTCGTTCTGAAATCCCGGCCGTTACGGCGAAATTATTGGAACGCTTCCAGGTCCAGGATATCAGCATCGAGGAAGAAGAAATCGGCACGATCATCGAATCGATCATCGGGTCACGCGACAGGCCCGAGAGCCTATGAAACCGGCGGAGGCGCGTTTTTTCGGGGGCTGGGCCTTGCAACTCTTCGGCCAGGAGTTGCGCAAAAACTTCTCGTACCGGGCCGATTTTTTTCTGAATTTTTTCGGCACGATCGGCGCGCAGCTTGTGGTGGCCTACTTTCTCTGGGGCGCGGTGTTCGCCGCGCGCGGGGCGAGCACGCTCGGCGGATTCGGGTTTTCCGCGCTCATGTTGTATTACGTCATGGTGCCCCTCGTCGACCGGATGGTGCGCGGGGAAGAGATGAATTTTTTGTCGTACGAGATCTACGACGGGACCCTGACGCGGTATCTCATTTATCCGGTGTCGCTCTTCGCGTACAAGTACGTGGCGCATCTGGCCCACGGCTTCCTGTTCACGCTCCAGTTCCTGCTGGCGCTCGGCGTTTTTTTCGCGCTCTTCGGCATGCCCCCCACGCGCGAGGTGACGCTCGCCTCCCTGGCCGCCGGGGCCCTGGCCACGCTCGCGGCCGGACTGCTGTATTTTTTTATGGCGATCGGTCTGGAGATGATCGCCTTCTGGGCGGACAATGTCTGGAGCATCCTGCTCATCCTGCGCTTTTCGATTCATTTCCTGGGCGGGGGACTGATCCCGCTTTCGTTTTTCCCCGACTGGTACCGCGACGTCGCCGTGTATTTGCCGTTCACCTACCTGATCGGATTTCCTGTGCGCTGCTTCCTGGGCGAAGTCGGCCCCGGTGAACTGGCGGCCGGGCTGGGCGTCATCTGCGCCTGGATGTTGGTATTTTACACCCTGGCGAAATTGATCTGGAAGCGCGGCATTCTGCGCTACACCGGCGTGGGCATGTAGGCGATTCTGTCAGGTTTTCACATGAGTCCCATACAAAATTACCGGGTCGGTCTATGATTCGTTACCTGCGTCTGTATCTGTATTTTGTGCGCTTCAGCTTCAGTCGCGCGCTGGAGTTTCGCGCGGACTTCACGTTTCGCATCTTCATGGACGTCGTGTACTACGGCGTCAACCTGGGGTTTTATAAAGTTTTGTTCCTGAACATGGGCCCCGACCGGCTGGCGGGCTGGACGGAGAATCAGACGATGGTCTTCGTGTCGGCCTATCTGATGGTGGACGCCCTGACGATGACGTTCTTTTCGAACAATTTCTGGTGGCTGCCGGTTTCGATCAATCGCGGCGACCTCGACTATTATCTCACGCGACCGGTTTCATCGCTCTTCTTTCTGAGCCTGCGCGATTTCGCCGCCAATTCGTTCCTCAATTTACTGATGACGTTCGGGATTTTCGCCTGGGCCCTGCATACGTACACGGGCCCGGTCACGCCGGGCGGCGTCGCGCTCTTCCTGGTTCTGATCGTGGTCGGCACCCTGCTCTACTACTCCGTGCGCATGCTGACGATCATTCCCGCCTTCTGGATGCACAGCGGCCGCGGCTTCGAACAATTGTTCTGGACGGCGACGCGTTTCATGGAACGACCGGATCGTATATTTTCGGGCTGGATGCGCCGCATCCTGGTTTCGCTCCTGCCCTTCAGCCTGATCGCCTCGTACCCGGCCCGCATTTTTCTGGAAGGCCCTGACCCGCTGCTGCTCGCGCACCTGCTGGGCGTGACCGCGCTGTTCTTCCTGGCCGTTGTATTTTTCTGGCGACTCGGCCTGCGCGCGTATTCTTCGGCGAGCAGTTAGAGTTTTTTTTAAAACCACGGGGGCACAGGGGACACGGGGCGAATCCGGTTATTTAAAATCATAGACGTTCCGGAATGGCCAGAGTGATTCAGGGACCAGATCGATTCACACGAACCAATCGCCGATCTGGTAGGGATCGGCATACTCTTCGTTGCCGCAATCGAAACACCTCATGAGCGCGAACTCATACGCGCCCCCCGCCTCTCTGACGTTCGGAGACTTACAGACCGGGCAGCAGGGCGAACCGCGGCGGGGATCGATGATTTCCGCGTACACTCGATTCAAAAGTTCATCGAGAGCCTTCCGGGCATTGTCGGCGAATTCGAGGATGATTGGATTTTCAGAATACGTTTTCCGAATCGTTGCGAGGGCCACCGCGATCTTTTCCGGCTCGCTCGCGTAACTCTGGAGCGCCCCGAGGATGGCGGAAACAGCCGACGCTTTCAGAGCCGCGTCGGTGGAGTCGATCAGACCGGCCGCGGCGACGATGGCCTCAGGCGAGGCGCGCTCGCTTCCCGCAAGGGCCTTGAGGTAATCGTGGTCGGACATATAACCGGGCGCTCACTCACCCACCAGTCGATACGTATCGTGGCAGGCCACGCAGCGGCCGGTCAGTTCGTTCAGTCGGCCGAGAACCTGGCCGGGAGCGGGGCGGGTCTCCAGAAACTCGGCCAGGCGATCGAACTCTTCGTGGGTTCCGAGGCCCAGGCGTTTCATTTCCACCGGCAGCTTCAATAAAATTTCGGGGTGTCCGCTTTCCACGGCGGTTTCCATGGCCATACCGGACTTGCGCGCCCAGGCGGCCGCGGCCGGATAGTCGCCGCCGGCGACGGCGCCCTGGATGCCGTGGACGGAACGGAGCAGATTTCGCATCTCTCCTAATATTACCTCTTTTTCGCGAACTGAAACCCGCACGGGACTGCGCGGATCGTTCCCCGCCGCGGGGGCGGCCGCGCCGAAATAGAGACGATAGGCCAGAAATCCCGCCGTGCCGAACCAGAGAATAAGGGAAGCGAAGAAAGCGCGCCGCATAGGACCGACCTCTTATTAGAGTTGTTACCAATTTATAAATACTCTATAGCCTGCATGGAGGCAGGCACATTCGCTTTAGCGAATGCGAGGAATCGCGGGTTTCCCGCGATTCCGACGTTGCCAAATCGCCACGGATGGTGATTTGGCAACAACTCTATTGAGAACAATTCTCAATACAGCCTGGAAAAAAGGTCGGGCATGGACAAGCGAAAAAAGGGGGTTTTCCTGGCGGTTTTATGATGACAAATGTTTTGTTGCGGTTATTCCTGGAAGGAGAGGAACCGCACCCTATGGCACAATTTAAAGCAATCCCATTGACCGAACTGGCTCAAACAATCCCGGGCTGGAAAGATCTGTCGATGAAATCGCCCCTTGACATTGATAACCTCGCGAAAATGTTTGAGACCCTGGACAATTACGCCACGCAGAATAATATGCGGTTCTTCCAGGTCCATCACCGACGGACGGACAATAACACCATCGCGATTTTTACGTTGAATGAATAAGAGTCGGTCCCAAAACCGGCTCTTTGGCGATACAGGATGTATATGGAACGGCCGGCACGCGCGCGTCCCGGCTCACCTCTCCGCGCGCACGCCGATCAGGGTCACGTCATCCTGGGGGCGACCGGTCGCGCGGAATTCGCCCAGCGCGACGAGCAAACGATCAAGCGTACAGGGCAGGGATTCGTTTTCGCTTCGACGCAAGAGATCGACCACGCGTTCTTCGCCGAAGAGTTCGTCGTCCCGGTTGAAACTTTCGGTGAGTCCGTCCGAAAACAAAAAAAGGCGATCGGCGGACGCGAACGAAATTTCGCGACGCACGACGGCCGGTTCGTCCAGCATCCCGAGCGAAGGGCCCGAGTACGTCAGGCGTTCCACGCCGCCGTTCCCGCGGAGCACGAGCTGATCCAGCATACCCGCCGAGCAGTAGCGCAAGCGGCTTTCGGGAACATGCAGGTCCACGAGAATGGCCGGGATGTACGCGATGAGCCGCCGGTACTTCCGGCGAATGCGGCGATTCAGTTCGCGCACGAGTTCGGATGGACAATCGAACGCGGGCTTGAGTTCTTCGTATTCGCTTTTGAGCGCCATCGTGATCAGCGAGGCCTGGACCCCGTGGCCCACCGCGTCGGCCATGAAGATGCGCACCAGGCCGGGGCGAATTTCGGCGATGTCCAGAAAATCCCCGCCGACCTGGTCGATCGGCCGGTATTCGTAATGATAACTGAGGCCGGCCAGTTCCAGATTGAGCGGCGGCAAAATCTTCTGCTGGATATCCCGCGCCATCCGTAAATCTTCATTCAACTGGTGCAGGGTGCGGTCCAGTTCGCGCGTCTGGATTTCAAGTCGCTGGTTGAGTTCTTTGAGCTCCACCGAACGCAGGCGAAAAATTTCGGCCTCCGTTTCCGCTTTTTCGACCTCCAGGCGCGTCTGCATGTTCCGAATTTTCGTGCCCGCTTCCTCGTTGTGCACCAGCTCGCGAACCTGGTGGTAACGACGTTCGTGTTCCAGAGCCTTCTGAAAATCGCCCTTGCGTTCATAGACGATCGAAAGGCCCTCGTGCGCGCGGTATTCCGCGGCGCGCATGCCCCCGTCCCCCAGACGACGCAGGGCTCTGAGGAGAACGCGCCGCGCGCGTTCGTCCTGCCCCCATTCGCGAAACAGGTCCGCCAGGTCCAGCAGGGTTTCCACCGTGAGCGCCGGGGATTCGCGATTTCCGTCTGATTGTAAACTTTTGCGAAAATAAAACAGGGCCCGCTGGCCGTCCCCCAGCTTGCGGTACACCCGCCCCAGATCCGAATACGAACGATTGATAAAATACGGGACGCTCGCCGCTTCGGCGATGCGCGAGCCTTCGTGTAAAACGTTCAGGGCCTGCTCGTAATGGCGCGCCTGTTCGTGAACCTTGCCGATTTTCAGGAGCACCGAACTTTCGCCGGGAGGGTACGGAATGGCGCGGAAGGTCTCGATCGAGCTCTGGAAATTGCGGAGGGCCTGTTCGAAATCGCCCACGTCGAACCAGATCTGGCCGATGTTATTCAGGGCCCAGGCCTCGCCCCGGCGGTACTTGATCAGGCGATTGATCGTCAGCGATTTCAGAGATTCCTGTAAGGCCTGGTCGTAGCTGCCGATGAGCGAATAACCGGTGGAGAGGATATCGAGCGTGGTCGCCTCGCCCATGATCTCACCCATGGCCTGGAATTCCCCGAGCGTTTTGCGCGCGAGATCGATGGACTCACGCATGCGATTGTAAAACAGATAACAGTAGGCGATCGTCCGATTGGCATAGGCCGCGCCTTTCGGATACGCGAGGCGCCGGGCGAGATCGAGCGCTTCCCGGGCCATTTCGTACGATCGACGGGTCTGGTTCAGCCCGATTTCCCAGGCCAGATCATTGAGCGCGTCAATCCGATCCGCACTGAGGGGCGCGGCGGGCAGGAGAGCGAGTTGTTCTTCAAGCAGTTGAACGCTTTTCATTCGTACCGGAGGCCGTCAGGATCGCTAATAAATTAGGCATCCAGCGTCCATTCGGGAAAACAAAAAACTCGAATCACGAGCCCGTGCGGCGATTTTCTTTACGTTTCAGCTTGAGCCGCTCCCGGAGCGGGCCGTCGGCTTTTTCCAGCGCGATCGTAAAGGCGATCGGGGCCAGGCTGTCCACGTGCTGTTCCAGGAACCGCCGCGTTTCGGCCGGATACACGAGCGCCGATTCGCGCAGGGTCCAGCCCAGGCCCTTCTGGACGTACACGTTCCGGTCGTGCACCAGTCGCTCCAGGAGCGGAAATACTTTTTCGCGCGGCGGGGGCTGTGTCCGCAAACTCGCGTAGCAGAGCAGCGAAACGACCGAAAGTCGCCTGAGCCAGGGACCCGGGGCCTGGTTCCAGCGCTGGAGCGTGGGGTAGACGCGGTCCGGATCTTTTTCCAGGAATTCCGCGTAGATCTTCGCCAGGCGATCCGCGTGTTCCCAGTTGTCGACCGACCTGGCCCAGCGCCGGAGCACCGGCCAGATACGGGCCAGGGGGTACTGCCGGAAGCGGTTTTCGAAATACAACAGGGCCAGGGAGCGCGCCTCGAAGACGGGCGATTCGCGGTAGACCCGGTCCCAGGCGCGCAGAACGTCGCGCCCGTTCCCGTCCAGAAACGCGAACGGCGCGGCGGCCAGTCGTCGCTGGTCCGGCACCGCGAGCCCGAGCACGACCAGTCCGGTCCCGTACACCTCCGCGCGTTTGCGACGCGCGGGGGCCGGAATGCCGCGCGCCGCTTTTTCGAGCAGATTGTGAACTTCCGCCGTTTCGCTTGAAATAGAAGATGACATACAGAAGCGAAAACGTGACAGGCCGGGATAGTGCCGACTTCATTCCAGGCCGAGGTCCCGCAGAGCCTCGGGCTCGCCCGCGAACACCTTGAGAACGCCCAGCAGACCGGAAATCTTAAAATGTTGCAGTCGCGCGGGCGGAATGGCGACCAGGCAAAAATGCGCGGCGAGGTCCTCGAATTTTTTGTACATGTCCAGAAAGAGGCCCATGCCCCGGGAATCGAAATACGAAACGTCCTTGAGATTCAGTAAGACGCTGCAATCGCCGCGGCGCACCAGTTCGTCCAGCCTGCGTTCCAGCGCCTGGGAATTGTAGAGCGCGATGTTGCCGCGCGGGCGCAGGATGACGTACCGACCGCCATCTTCCTCTTCCCACTCCAGGCCCTGCATGATTCCTGGAACGTATCCGGACGGCCTTCCGGACGCAAGCGTTAAACCCGGATTATGCATGAAACGAAAATATGATGCGCCCCACAGGCATACGCAGGC
>CAZVZS010000022.1:79897-81961 GCA_964631535.1 uncultured Leptospiraceae bacterium | reverse complement strand
GGTACACCGATTCCATCACGCTGAAATCAGGGCGGCTCGCGTCCCCGGCCTGGCTCACGCTGGCCGTTTTCAGGTCCAGCGCGCGCAGCGCGGCCAGGGCCTCGCCCGTCGGATCAATTTCCGGTTTCAGGCGCGGCATGTTCGGCCCCGCCGGCGCGGTGACGGTTCCGTCGGCGGCCACGGCCTCCCAGCGCATTTCACCGTGGCGAATTTCCTCGTGCATCTGCGCTTCCCAGATATTGCGCCGCCGGACAATCGCGTTCATGGCGTCGTCCCGAAGCTGGAGGGCTTCCTGTTTTTGAACGGTCGCGTCCGCCTGAAACTGAGTGTGAGCCTGGGCGTAGTCGGCCGCCTGTTTTTCCCAGTTATGAATCGCGGGCAGCAGGTTATTGGTCCAGTGGGCCACCACCGGGTCCAGATCGTCCACGTATCCGTTCCAGGTGGCCCGGTTCGCGTCCGCGTTCGCGTCATACCAGTTGTAACTGGAAGTAACCGCCAGTTCCTGTTCATTGCCCTCGTGGTGGGTCTGCCAGTTATACGGAATCCACATCGTCGTGCAGATCGAGACCGGCCACCCCCAGCAGACTCCCTGGGGGACCATGGTGGTATGATTTTCCGAATACGCGAAGGTAAACGCATACGCTCCCGCCTGGGAGTAATATTCGCCCGCGCCGGAATGACCGGCAGTTCCGGGATACCAGTACGATTTGCCCTGGATGTCCGCGTTCGTGATGCCCAGCACCTGACGCGGATCGAGCCCCTGCGCGAAGGCGATCAGGGCGGCCTGGTCTCCGTTGCGAGCCGCGATCACCGCGGCGATCAAAGGATCGTTCGGCGAATTCCAGCCCTGCCCCGCCACGTTCTGCGGATTGTAACTGTCCGTGCCATTGACCAGGCCCGCCCAGTATGTTTCCGTATTCTCTGCCTGTAATTTCTGCGCCTCCAGATACTGGTTCATGGTCAATGCGAGCGCGGCGAGCGGATCGTTATTGTTCAGGCCCTGGGTAAGAGCGGTGATGAGGTTGGCCAGATCCTGGCCGGCCGCGTTGAGTGTATTCGGATCGGTGGCGCAGTTCTGGGTGGTTTTGGATCCCGAACCCACCGTCGTGCAGGTTTCCTGATAAAACTGGTCGCTGGACCCCAGATACGCGTCCATTTCGACCACGCGCGCCGCGATCCCGTCGCGCACGGTTTTTTCGTAGGCGACAATCGCCTGGCGGTTGGTTTCGAATTCTTCCTCTTTGGCGGCCATCGTGGCCATAAAACTCTGATAGTTCCGGTCCACGGCGCCGATGGCCACGGCGAACTCGTACTGGCCGTCAGCAAGAGCCGCCTGGTATTCATTCTCCCAGACGCGGCGGTCTTCTTCGTACCCTTTGCGGGTATAGGCTTTTTCAGCGCCGGCCTGGTCGAGCGTGCGATCCGATTTTTCGGCCGCCCGCCGCGCCTGCTCGTCGGTTAACGCGGTTATAAATCGTTCGCGGTAAATTTCGATGTCACGGTCCGCGTCCAGCGACCAGTCGTTCGCGGCCGACCGCAGCTCAAGGGCCATCGCCTTTTGAATAAAATCGCGGTACTCATCCTCGGTGTGAAAATGGTCGGCCGTGTTCACCGCCAGCAATTCCAGATCGATCTGATTCTGGAGCCCGGCTTCCCAGGCGGCCGTGTATGCGGTCAAATTTTCAAGGACGAGTGATTCCCAGCCGGACTGCGTCCGGGCCTGGTCGGCCTGGTCGATAATCGGATTGATCTGTGAACTCTGAAACTGTGGCGCGTTCAGTTCCGGGATTTCAAGGGGATCGCCCGGCGGCGTTTGCGAAAGAAGCGCAATGGTCAGCAACAGTATCAGAAGTTTTTTGAATCCGTTCGTGTTCATGTCAATACCCCTTCAATCTTTCCGATCCTTTCTCAGTTCCCGCGCGCGCTCCCGGTGCTTTTTCGCCTGTTCCGCCAGGCCCGCGCGGTCGTAGATCGCCGCCAGGCGTTCGTGCGCGACCGCCAGCCGTTCGCCCGCGCTCAGGGCCAGGCGGTAGGCCGCGATCGCCTCCGGCAGTTGATCCATTT
>CAZVZS010000022.1:53831-79880 GCA_964631535.1 uncultured Leptospiraceae bacterium | reverse complement strand
CCCGCGTCCAATTCCAGCAGCCGTTCAAGGTCCGCCAGGGCTTCCGCGCGCCGGCCCGCCGCCCGCCGCGCCTTCGCGCGCCAGAGCAGCGCCTCCATGCGCGCCGGGTTTTCACCGAGCGCGTCTGAAAACACCGCTTCGGCCCCGGCCCAGTCATGGTCATAAAACCGGATGCGTCCGATCATCACGCCCGCACCGGTTGCCCCGGGGTCCCGGTCGTGGACGCGTTCAAACAAAACCAGCGCTCCCGCCCGGTTACCCCGGTTGTATTCGAACAGCCCCTGTTCGTACGCTTTGCGCAGGGCCGCGTCGTCCACTCCGCAACCGACCGCCGCGAGGAGCGCGAGTCCCAACCAACCGTTTCGCCAGAATTTTCCCATGCGCCATTTACCGCGAAAGAAGCAGGATCACGGCCGCCACGAAGGACCAGGGGAAAAGAAAAGTAAGTACCGCCCGGCCCGTGTTCTGCGCGTACAATTGCCGGAAACCGACGGTCGCGATCCAGCCCTCCCAGGCGAAACCCGCGGCCGAAAGCAGAGCGGTCAATGTCAGGCGCAGCGCGGCGCCCGAAGCCGCACCGTTTTCTGGAATAACAGGCGGGAAGAAATTATTGAACATGGCGATCGCGGCTCCGATCAAAACCATGGGCAGAACCGAATGCAACGTTATCAAAAAACTGAGGAGCATTGAACGTTCGGCTTCACCCATGATCCGGACCAGGGCGAGGCGCAAACCGCCCAGGAGCAAAATCAGAAACAGCCAGTAGAGCGCGAAACTGAGCGAGACGAACGGCAGGCCGGTCGCCTGGGGAATGAGTTTTGGATCCACATCGAGGCGGCGCAGGAATTCGGTCTGGACCGCGCGAATGCCCTCCGCGTTTAGAATCGCGCTCAGGAAAACACAGAACGCCCCGAAAACGATCCAGGGCAGGGCCCCGGCCAGCACGTTACGATTCAGCAACGCGCGCGGACTTTCGCGAAAATAAATTCCCGGCCGAATCGTTACCGTGAATATTTTTAAAAATGCAAGCGCCATGTTCAGTCCCGCTCCTTGAATTCGTCCTGTTCCCAGCTTCCGTTGTGAATCATCCGTCCGTCTGCGCCTGACAGGGTGCCCCGGCCGTGGCGCCGTCCTGCCTGGAACTGGCCGGTATACCGGCTCCCGTCCGCGGCCACCAGTACCCCCGCTCCGTCCTGAATTACACCCTCCCGGTATGTCCCGTCCAGACTCCGGCCATCCGGAAGGATCAACCGCCCGGCCCCGTGCGGTTGCCCGGCCTGCCAGAGCCCGGAGTATACCGTGCCGTCCGGCCAGGTATAGGTTCCCTGACCTTGCTTTTCCCCGGCCGCAAATTCGCCCGTGTACGCTCCGCCGTCCGGGTACAGGTAAAAACCAAACCCTTCCTTGACCCCGGCGCGCCAGTTCCCGTCGTAGCGGTCCCCGCGCGGCGTGGTGAACGTGCCCGTACCCGCAAACTCCCCGGCGCGAAAGGCTCCGGCGTAGCGCGAGCCGTCGGCAAACACCAGCGTTCCCGTTCCGTCCCTGCAATCCCCACCCAGGCAGCGCGGCCGGTTTTCGGCGCGCAGCAGCAGAACCAGGGCCGCGGCAAGGAAAAAATGAATATTGTTACGAGGAGAAATTGCCCATGATTGAACGTTTTCTCCAGTTCATGGATCACATCAAGGAACGCGACGGCCTGAAAAGCGACGAACAGTTCGCCGTTACGATTTCCATGACTCGCGGCGACGTGGCCCAGCTCAAACGCGGCCCCGACACCCGCCGCCTGCCGCTCCACGCCATGATCGCCCTGCATAAGGTCCACCGCCTGAACCTTAACTGGCTCATCACCGGGTCCGGGCCCATGCTCGCAAAACCCGCCGCAAACCGTGACGGGGGCAGGTCCCTGCCCCCGGAGTTACGGGCCTTTCTCGAATCCAACCGCGCCCTTGCTCGCAAATTAAACCGCGCGATACAGGCCGACGGGAAACGAGTCAAACGCATCCTCAATTTCATCATTGAAGACTCCCCTCATGGTTGACCTTTTTTCGGGGCGGCCATTCCCTTGAGAACGCTTCGTTCATTATGGCCGATATTTCCCCCTGCTCCAGTTCATACAGCATGCTTGCAATGATGGCCGGCCTGTGAAACTGCACCCGCCCCCTGCTCCTCCGCAGCAAATACCCCGTGCGTAACAGCAGGCCGATTTCGGCCTTTCGCAAAGTTCCCAGCAACCCGGTCCAGTGGATCGAAGGGTGGCCCTCCTCCGGGAAATGACGCATCGCCGCCAGCAAAGCCAGTGCCACCGAATCCTTCGCCCGTCTGCCTTTCACCCTCACCGAAATCGGGCGCCTGTTCCACAGGTGCGCCGGGGTCATTTCCCAGGGTGGTTCGATCGGTTGTTCGCTTTCGCGCGCGACTTCCTCACGGGCGAGTCGAACGCTTAAATAACGCGCGACTTCGGCCGAACGCATCAATCGGACCGCCTCATCCGGCAGGTCGCTCGCCGGGACGATATTCTCCGCGTGGAGCCGCGCCTGGTACCTGTGAATGCTGGCGCGAACCACCAGGCGTTCGGTTTCTATTTGCGTTTCGCCCGTCATCTTTTACGCTCTATTTCGTTTTCGAGTGATTTTTCCAGAAGCGCGAGCCGGGTACTCAGATACTCGCTCACCGCGATCGATCGATTGGTTTCCAGGCAGGGATCAGACCGTGGAACCCTTGCCACGGCGTATATATTGGCGTGGAGCCTGTGAACCATGGCCCGGTATTGAATGACCGGATGAAGGACCACCTGCCCCCGGCGGTCCCCCAGCACCTTTCGCAGCAATTCACCTATCGCTCCCACGGTCCGCCGTCCTTGATTCAGTTTCTCACGTTTCGCCGATTTTCCAGGGCGATTTCCGCGGCAGCGGCGCGCTGGCTTAAATACTGCGCTACCTCGGCCCCATGTTTGGATTCGTATAATGCCTCTTCAGGATCGAGTCCTTTCGACTGGGCGAATCTTCCCGCCTCAATCCTGAGTATCGTGGCACGAGCTTCAACGAGACCGGGCAGGGCCTCTTGAAAAATTGTAGTTTCACTCCGGGCGCGAAGCTCCGCGTTCTGGTTCTCAGCAACCGCCAGACGAAAACAGACCTCCTGGTATGCGAGGGGCAATGCCTCCGCTTTTGAGGGGGAATTATTCAGGGCTTTTGAAAAAAATTCCTCCTCAAGCTTTTTTGCCCGGGCAAGGATTCCCTGACGGAAGCCAGTCTCTGTCACTTTTTCACTATCCCTTAAAATCGCCCTGTTTTCCTTTCGATTATCCCTGCTCATACTACGATCTCCAGGACACCTGTGCTATAATCGGAAAAGTCAGAAAAACGCGACCGACTAAACCGGCCAGGTCCGTTTGGAATAATGCCAGTTCGGTTCATCAGTCCCAGGCCCCATTCGGTTTGATTGCGAACGTCAGGTACAGGCGCCCGATTTCATCGTCCCCGTACGGTTCAATTGCAAGCAAAGCGCTGGCGTAAAAAAAATCGAATTTAAGAACTAAAAAGAATAAGTTCTCTACCCCTCCCCGACTGAAGGGGAAAAACTGAGTGCGGCCAAGAAAATTCAGAGCGAGGGAATAATTTTCTACTGGAACAGACCCGTTTAGCAAAAGCCCAAAAACAACCGTGCTCTGGGGCGCCGATTTTTCGCGAAACCCGTTCTGGAGCGGATGAACCCGGCCTATTTTTCGGACATTCAGGATCGGCTCAACAAGCCCCTGCGATTCCATTCCGAGAAAAATATCAAAGGGCGAAAAGGGGGGAGACCCCAGTAATTCACCTGCAAAACGCCTGGTTATTCCCGGGACTTCATGGATACCATCCCAGCGGTCCCGGGGAATCCTCAGCGTGATTCGGCGCGCAAGGTACCTTGCCTGCAGTTCATTAAGGAGGTCAGGGTCGGAATTGACCAGCCAGGCCAAAAATTCGCCGCGAAAATAATCCGGCAGGCCGGCCTGGGTTGTTCGCCATGAAATCCGTAGGCTTTCCCCGCTACTGCCCTTCAACCAGACATGGCCTGGAACAGCCGGAATTTCCATGGCAGGCCGCCATTTCCCAGGAGTGTGCCTGGGACTAACTCGCCTGCCTGCCTGGGGGTTATATTCGAAAAAATTCATGGAGACACCGGGATATTGAATTTTAGCCTTCCACGCTTGGTTCCTCGGGGTGGAATTCTGGCTTCACTACTCCGAAGAATAGTTCCAAACGGTACCAAGCAAACTGCACAGGTAGCGATGATTGTTGAAAAAAGCATTCAAACGTAAATAGGCCGTCTTGTGCATCGGAATGGACCGGAATTGCACGGAATACCTCCCGGCCGTTTTGGGCTGTTACGACAGCGACATAGGGCAATCCTTCGTTAGTGCCTAAATTTAGGTGAACTCCACTGATTTCTTTAACGAATACGCCCCGGAGCGGTGAGCCGGTTCCATCCAATTCCTCTACCCGAAATATTCGCGCGGTTCCAGGCGAAAATTCTTCCGGATTGTCCGGGTATGGGCTTTGGAATTTCGTCATATAGTCAAACTGAACCATGGCATGGGAGAGCGGAGAACACCCAGACTCCCGGAATTGCCAAATTAGGAAAGAATTTAGCAATTTTTATCAGTATCACTAATACTTTCTGACGACATGTCAAGAAAAAGCCGATTCTCGGAGGGAAAATTTTTCAATTTTTTTTGGGAAAACTCAGTCGCCCTGAAGAGAATCCAGATCAAGGGCTTTTAAGAGACTTTCTAATATTCGCCTGGGCGAAATACCATTTGCCAGCACGCCCGCTACCTTTTCGGCGAGGCCGGGATTTCCCAAGACCTCATGCACTGGCAAACCTTCCCGAAACCAACTGCGCCAATCGGCATCCAGCTCAAGGGCAATGGCCAAGAGCGTTTTCAACGATGGGCTCTGCCGGCCCGTTTCTATGTTGTATAGGCTCTGTTTACTTATTCGAAGGCCGAACCTTTCTCGCAATCGCAGGGCCAATTCGGCCCTGCTCAGGCGCCGGGCACGCCTACGGACATGTATGCGATTGCCAATATCTTGAAGGTGGTCGGACAGGTCCTCGTATTCCCGGGTCATCGCTCCAGGAAATAGAAAGTAATCCGGTATTTCCAGTATATTCCGCGCGGTTTCTTGCACATTGCTTCGATCTCGATTCGGCCATCTTCCAATACTAAGTCGCGGTGATCTCCCACCTGCCCGGAAAAGACCTCCTGACCTGATTCGTCCATGATAGTCAGATCCCCACCATAGAGTGCCACGCGAGCGATTTTATACTCTCCTTCCGGCTCCGCCAGATGGATGATTTCTGAATCCCCCTCCAAGATTCTCTCAACTATCACCCGCCCATTTATCCCCGGTATTTCCAGCTCCGAGTCCGGCCGTTCTTGAGAAGGAGAAGAAGGAGCAAATTCCTTAAATATCTCACAGGAATCATCTGGCAGGTTCTCCAATAAAATGATTGCTCGCTGCGTAAATTGGTACTTCAACCATTTCTTCAATTGTGGGAAAAGGATTCTCTTCAGGTAACCTTGCTTTTGAAGCACTTCAATTTCTTTATCGTGCAGAACATCGGAAAGGAGTTCGAAATCAAATACTGAACTTCGTCCATCGGGCAGGGACGAATCCAGAGCCCTCAAGCATTCAAGTAACTCCGGCGAAGCAGGGGCGGCAATCTCTGATCCTTTGCCCCTGAAGCCATTGCCTTCAAGGAGTAACGTTCCCGTATTGGGACTTAGTGTACCCGCATCAACTGCTTCACTTATTCTCCCCCTAATCCCGTCCAGAATCAACCTCAAAGACATATTCTCGTTCTGAAACCTACTTGCCGCTACAAGGGCGCTCTCGATATCTTCTGGAAAAATCCTTATTCTTCCAGGCAGCTTCCGTTTTTTCCCTTTTCGAAAAAAAACAATTGCTGGGCCCGCTGCAGTCGCAAATTCGAATTGAACATCTTTTTCAGGTGGATTAGTTTCGAGAACTTCAGCAAGCTCAAATATCAGCATTCGCACACCCCGAAAATTTTTTTCACTCGTTTTTACGAAGGCGCGGCTCAATTTTCTAAATATATTTTCGATCAAAAGGCTCCGTTGATTCACCAACAAATTTAAAAGACCATAGTAAATGCCAAAAAAACTCAAGGGCCCGTAAAGCGAAAACCTACTATCTCCGAGGAGCGGGAGCAGGCCATTAAAAAATCCTATTACAAGAAACGCTATGCCGATATATTTCGCCAAGTACCGAATCTGAAATCGCAATGGCTCACTATAGCTTTGTCGATACGAGTGGACCATAATCCAGACAAAGTAGGAGCCGCAGAAAAGGTTAAAAATTATTACATACTTGAACAAGGGCCCGTGGATGGGAGCCCAGCCATAGGAAACCCTCCGAACTCCCCCTGCAACGTAGTCTGTGTTTAGAAGGCCCACCCAAGCAGATAAGCCAAGTAATATCGCCCAAAAACGGATTTTCTTTAATTCTGAATTCAATTCGACGAAGAATACCGAGAAAACCAATGTGGCGACGATGGCCAATTCGATAAATGCAAAGATGAATTTAGAAAGAATGTCCGGGGGCAGGAATGAGATATTAAGATCAGCTTTGATTAATGCGATTGCAATTGCATACACCTGAGTTGAAATAACAAAAGCAATGAAGGAAAATTTCTTGGAACCTCTTTCAAGAACAAATGAGGAGTAGGCAATAACGCCAACCCCAAGGGGGATCATTGCTCCCAATAAATAAATCGGATGGGCTATGGCCGATATTACTCCGTTAAAAAATTCCATCTGTGCTACCCTTGATGGCAGATGGCGGCGGTATTGAAACCCCCAATTCCATGCGCCGAGATTAGAACCGACCTTATCCTTTTTTTTAATGGAACCTTGACAAAATTCATTCCAGCCATCCGCTCTTCGGGGATTTCATGATTCACTATGGGGGGGATTTTCTGCTCATAAATTGATTTGGCGGCAATAGCTGCTTGAAATGCACCGGTAGGAGCCATCGCTCCGGGCCAATTACCTTTTATGGAGGTAATTGGAATTCGCGAAAGTTTTTTCCCCCAAATTCGCATAAATATCTGAGCCTCAAGCCAATCCTGCGACCAATCACTCGGCGCGTGGGCGTTTATGACATCGGGGGTTTTTAGCCTGCCCTTTCTCAACGTCCTGCGAATAGTCTCCTCCCATCGCTCTCCGGTTTTTTGAGAACCCAGCACAAAATTGTTATTTTCTGACGTCTGAATTCCGGGACGGAACTCGCAGTACACACGCGCCCCACGGGCCAAGGCTCGCTTCTTTTCCTCAAGGATCAAAATCGTAGCCCCCTCCCCCAAAACAGATTTTGTCCGGAAGCGATCAAATGGCCTGATTACGGTCTCGGGGTCTTTTCCTTTTTCTGTGCATAACGCTTTCGCAATGCAGAAACTATTTAGTACCAAGCGGGCTACTGGAGTATCGACTCCTCCGGCAATACAGGTGTGGCAAGACCCGTTTTCTATTCGCTCCGCAGCCGTATTCAAAGCATCAAGACCGCTTGAGCAAGCCGCCGAATTGGTCGTTACATATCCTCCGGCACCGGCATACTTTGATATCAGGTTGGCAGGAATCGAGATTATGGTTTGCATAAGACCGACGAATTCCATTGCCGGATTGAACTCAGTAAGTTTCGAACTGCTTTCCAAAACTTCCCTTTCAATCGCTCCAAAGTCAAGTTGCGCCGCTCCAATGATAACATCAGTGTTCGGGGAATCAAAGGATTCAAGTCCAGAATCGGCCTTGGCCATCTTAAATGCCGCAACAGCGAACTGGGAACCTCTGGAATAAATGCGGCCTTCCTTCTCCTCAAAAAAGTCTCCTGTTCGAAAGTCCCGGACCTCAGCAGCCATATCACAAGGAAAGGACGAAGCATCAAACAATGTTATTTTACCAACCCCGCTTTTTCCCGCGAGGCAATTCGCCCAGGCCGCCTCGATTCCAACGCCAATGGGGGAGACAACCCCGATTCCGGTGATTACCGCGGTTCGTCTTTTTTCGCCCATACGGGAATCACAAGCTGACACCCTCCAGGGTAAAGCCGATTTTCCCCGCCGGATGGAATCGTCGGTGAAGGCAATTTTATCCGGCAGAAAAAATTCTAACGGAATTTCCTGAATTTCAAATCTTGGACACTCGGAACGAGTACCGCAAAATTCGTCAAGGAACGTTAAGAGAAGACCGGATCAGATTTCACAATCGAATAGAGAAAAGCGTAGTTTGGCGAATTTGGGGCCGATTTTTTGGTCGGAATTCTGATGGATACCCCTCGGGGACCCCCTCCCCCGCCAGGCTCAGGGGCCTTCAACCAGAGAAAATTCCAGTTCTTAAAGTAGAAAAGCCTACAAGGAAAATGAAGGGAATTTGGTTAAAATATTGACGGGGCACCCCTCCGGAGATGAGTAGGGGACATAATCCACAGTATGACGTCATACTTCCATTTTCTGGATTCGGGGGGGGAACAATGGCTACCAGCACAATTTCGGTAATTAACTACAAAGGCGGTGTCGGAAAAACACTCGTGGCCTGCGAGGTCGCTGTCACTCTTGCGGCAACCTCCAAGGTACTATTCGTCGATACAGACCCATCCTTGAACGGCACCGAGTTCCATATTCCTGACTATGTTCCCGATGGATTCGGCGCCACCCCTTACCTCCTTGGCTACCGGTCTTTAAAGGAATGCATTAGGACTGGGTCGTACTGCGATGTTCTCCCTGCAGATCCCGACTTGGTCGATCTGGCCGGAATGAAATCTCGCGAGACTGAAATATTGGCACGAATGGCAACAGATTTTGAAAAGAGCAATTATGGTTTCGTGGTGATTGATACCCCGGGGTATGACGTCATACAAATCGAAGCGGCCCTTCGGGCAAGCCAGACGGTTATTATTCCTGTGTGGCCTGAAAAAAATGGAGTCAAGGACGCGGCAGCCGTATTTAATCGCATTACAGGAGAACATCCCGGAATTCAGGTCTTTATCCTTCCGGACAAATTCAGCCGACGACCATTCGACCAGAAAAAACTTGCCGAGATACGGAGCATAGCTGGCGTCTCAGTTCTTCCTTCCATTCCGGATAAGCTGGATATTCAAAGAGCGTTTGAGGGCGGTGAGGCTTTGCCGGGAGAGCTTCAAGTTAGTTTTAATGAAATCGTTCGAATTATCATGGGGGTAGCTGCGTGAATCTTGCCGAGCAATTTTCCGATTCAAAAACCAGGCGAACGCGAGGACACGCCCATCCCCAGGACGAACTCAAAGCGGTCCCTGCCCAAGAAATACCCCTCGAATTAGTTGATACCGGAGAAAATCCGAGACTCATCATAGACGAAGGGCTGAAGACTTCACTTGAGCGGGACGGGTTGTTGCAACCAATAGTCGTAGAGCGGTCCGGACTGAGGTACACCCTAATTGCTGGTGAGCGGCGGTTTGCTGCTGCGCGAGCCTTGAAATGGGAGAACATCGATGCCCGGGTATTCGCTGCGGGGCATTTTAGTCCTGAAGCGCGGCCATTAATTCGAATTATCGAAAACGTTGCAAGGGAAGATTTGCCGGATTACGATATGGCATTGGCGATTTTTCGGTACAAAAATCAAATGCGGCAGGCTGGGTCAAAAATTACCAATAACCTTTTGGCAAATGCTTTGAGCGGAGGCATTGGGACGAAAGCGATGACGCCAATTCAGATTCGGGACAAATTTACCCATGGTAAAATGATTTTATCTTTAGATCCTGAATTAAGACACGATTTCTTAAGAAATATCAGCACAGCAAAATTTCTGGAAGTACGATCGCGGCCTTTGGATGAGCAACTTTCGTTGCTTAAAGGTTTTTCAGAGGGAGTGACTGTTTCTCAGGCTCGCCAGAAAAATTTTCGTGAACCCAAAACAAAAAAAGACTGGTTTCAATCCTTTTCGTCCCGTCTGCTGAAAGAAGTCTCGAAGCAACCTGCAAAATGGAGGCGCGCCAAGGCAAAAGAGCTACGCACGCTCGCTGAGAAATTGGAAAACCGGGAACCCTGACGGATGGTATCTTTCCCTTCGCGCGAATGCGCCGCCTCTGAACGCCTGGATTCTGGCACTTATTTTTTATTTGCCTGGTTCCAGGCGGCATAAAAAAATGTTGCCAGAAGTACCAGTACATGATTAGGTGTACCTGTCTGAGGTTCATTCTGCAATGGGATGTCCCCCGGGCCGTGGATCACACTCTACGTCGTATCTCTTTTGTTCACCGCACGGGTGCGTCTCAAAAAAAGGGGCGCGCCCGTGGACTCTCCTAAAAAATGCTTGATTTTTTCCACCCGTTATCCACACTCCGAATTGAACAAAAAGATTATGTCTCATCCCGAACTGGAATGAGACATATGCGATCGATCCACGGGCCTGGAAAATCGAAACTCTCCCGTAGAGTTTAACAAACGGTAATTCCTTCCCGTAAAATTTTCAAAATTAAAAATCAAACCGGGCCATCGGTGCGCGTTCGCGGTAATTCGCGAAAAAAACACCCGGCTCAGGACGGGTGAAATATGCCCAACCTGACCGCCTGTTGAAAAGCGCCGAGACCGGGCAGGGGTGAAAAACGCCCGCGCGCCCGATTTCGAAAAACGAGTCTCCCGGTAAGGGGGAAGGTATGTCCGTTTACTCGGATCAATACGGCAAACGCGGCGCCGCGGTGGGGGCGCTCTTAGAATTTATCGCTGGGCTGGAAGATTCGCAACTTAACCCGGACCGCGACTGCTACGCACGCAATCGAACGCTTGCGGCCCACATCACAACATCGAAACGCACAGCCCAGCGATACGTCGCCCGGCTGAGAAGCCTCGGCCATATCGAACAGATCGGCCAGCTCACGTACGGTCATGACCGGGAACTGCGCCTGACCGTAGCGGGCCGCGAAATTCTCGCGCAGGCCGCGACCGAAAAAGACGCGGCCAGGGGGCGACAGTCAAACTCGGGCCGGGGCCTCGTTGGGTTTCGCGGTGACACGGGGGCCGTGACAGTTGGCGCCGGGGGCCGGCCTGCTGGCCGGGGAGGGGCGTCAGGTGACGCGCCCAGCAGATCCTCAGTACATCCTGTACCGGATCCTGTACAAGATCCACGGGACCTTGCGATCGCCCGTCTGGAGGCACAGGTCCAGGAACTCACAGACACGATTGAAAGTCTCAAGGGCCGTTTAGCCCACGTAGCCAGAACCCCGCAGAAGCCGGCGCGAGTTACCAGGTCCCGGCCAGCGACCACACCCCCCATCAGAGTGGCCATCCAGCGGAACCCGGGCCCTGGAGACTGGCCCGAGCTGGTCAGGGGACTATCGGCACAAATTTCCCCGGCTTCGGTCCAGAATATCCAGGCGGCGTTCGTCAACGTGGACGCCACGGGAACGTTCGTGTTCGGTGAAAATCTGCCGGAGTATTTACGGACTCTGCTGCGGCAGATGCTCGGCGAGGGGGTCCGCTTCCAGGGGCAGGCGGATTTCGCGGCCTGACGATCCGGGAAGGTCAACCTGATTGGGTTGACCTTCCCCAGAAAGGGGCCAGGAATTGCTCAATGGTCAACCATTGGGGTTGACCATTCTGGCAAGTGCCCCGGTTGAATACCGACCGCTCCGGCCGTGGACGTGATAAAGATCAGGAATCCGCACCCGGTTCTCTGATTTGTGGACCTGAGTCCACAAATGAAAAATTATTTCGGGAATAGACGAAAATTTTGAGACGAAAAAATAGCCCTGTACTTTCTGGGCCCCGGCGGGTAATGACGATTGCGCACAAAGGTAGCGAAAATGTAGAATCGATTCAACGAATGAAATTTTTTTAGAAAACTTGTGGCGCCTTCGGAGGACCTGGTGGCGGGGTGCCTGTAAAAGGCACAGGTCAGCGGAATAAACAGGGCGACGAAAATTAATTAAAAAATCTTCCCGGTTGCCAAAAAAAATTTCGAATTTATTCATAAACTTCAGATCGATCGGACAAATTATCGTCGAATGACAGGGGCCGTTGCCATCAGGTAGGGGATTGTTTTTCCCGGATTGCGGAGACTGATTCTCAGTCTTAGGCGCAAAATATGCTGCCTGCAGGGTCGGGACCGATTAAATCAAAATCATAGCATTCACAATATGAATATGATCGAAGCTCAACCGCGCGGGCACGGCCAGGAACCGGAATACATGACCCGCAACGCACAGGAAGAAATGGACCTCCTTGCGAAAATCACAGCATTTATTGGGTACTGCGGCGAAACGGGGATACCCGGCGCGGATTTGCGGCGAGAATTTTCACCGGCCGACCGCGCGTATATGGTCCTGGTCCTGAACATCCTCCGGGAGGAGCAGGCGGAGGTCTTTAGTTTCAATATGGCCATGGTCCTGGGCTGGACGGTGCGCATGTTCAGGATGGAAGCCTTCGTACCTTATGTACCCTTCCTGCTGGGAGGCGACTGAACGGGTGCCGTTTTGCCGTTCTGGGCGATCAATATGTTGACGATTTCGAAAAAGCGCGGCGCGAGCTGGCCACCGGCAATTTTCTTGAAAACCTCAAGCAGGCCGGGCGTGTCGCGTAGCAGGCGCAGGTGCTCGGGATCCACCTCGCCGTCCTGGCCCAGCAATCCGGCCAGCCCGAGAATCTCGCGAGCCCGCGCGTGTTCCTGGAGTAATTCAAGATGAAGGTCAATGACCGCAGGCAGTCCCTTCATTTCCAGTTCCCGCCGGAGAGCTTCGTTTGCATTACTCCGGGTATCCAGGGGACGCGTCCCGGGCGTTCCTTTTTCAATGAATTCCAGGTTGCCACCGTCGCGGATAATCATCGTGCGCCAGGTGCGTCCCAGCGAAATTGTTTTCTTGTCACCCCACCGGAGCAGGGCCGCACGGATGGTGGCTTCGCTGATGCCGTGGCGCCGGGCCCATGCCACATTGGTATCACAACCGAGGGCTTCCCGGAACTGAATGAATCGATCTCCCGCTGTTAGCGTGTTTCTGGCCATAGTTCTGTTTTACCGGAAAATCGTAACCGTACGATTTTTTTGTTGACAGTATCGTAACTTTACGAATCTGCTGTTCCCGGCATTATGTCACAGCCGGTTTACAGCGCAATCTTATTTCCTGGCAAGGACCGGACTGGACTGCAATTACTTTTCAGACCCCGGAAAAGAATATGAGCACCCTGCCGGGCGCCCCTCCGGTCGGCCTGCCTGGCCGGGTTCGCGAACTCATCAATCAGGGGTTTCGGCCCGACGAAATCCTGGCCGCGATCGTCTGTGAATTCCATCCCTTTCAGGACGTTGAACATTTCGCGCGGGCTGAAATGGACCGGCATGAACGGTCCGATTTTCGCCGGGGCCTCGAATTATCCATTGAATCCCTGCTAAGAGAGAACGGGGCCGACTGGAATATTCCACTGCTGGTGGCTGACCGGAGCGATCGGGGTACCTTCATTGAGCGACTGAAACTGGCCTACCGAATTTTTCCCGCCCTGGCCCTTGAATACATTCTCGCGCGACGGCGCGAAATTGACGATCAACTGGTCTCGAATCCAGCGTTCCCCCTGCCGACGGTATTGCGGGCTGAACGCCGCCACCTGACAGACCTGGTCAATCAATTCGCCGAACTCGCGGTAGTGCCACAAACCGGTCTGGAAATTATCAGGGCGCTCGTTCGGGATCACGTACGGCGCACCGGCTCGCCGCGGGTCGTGGCACAGACCGCCACCTGCTTCGAACGCGCCTTCTTCAAGCTTTCCGCGGTACTCAACGAACGGGGCGCGGGGGAACTTGTTGAGCATTCCCTCGCGGGCCTGCTGCCGGAAGTCACCCCCGAGGACTCCTCATAGTCTCCCGTGCGGCGAGTCGCAATTCCCCGAAAATTTCCAAAAAATCAGGACCAATGTCATGCACGATAAAAACAGGCCGCCCCTGGAACGACGCCGTTCTCAGATCGAACTCTTAAAGAAAGTCAACCTTTTTCTATGCGAGGACCCCCCTCTCGACGACGATCCGGTCGTCCCCGGCGCGACTTATCGCGCAAGGTTCACTCCCGAAGAGCGGGCCCTGCTGCGGGTCGCCCGTCTGGTTATTGAAGAGGAGCCGGAGATATTCGCCTTCAACCGGTTGACGATTATCAATTTCGCCATCCAGTTGCTCGGCCTGGAGAGGTTTCGCCCCTATCTGGCACAGACCCGGCCTCAGCCCGAAGGTATTCTGGCCCATGAATAGCGTGTCGGAGTTACGTTCGGTCGATAGTCGACGCCAGGGGTTTTTCATCGTGGACAATGAGATCGTGGACGTTTACGATTTATCGCTCGTTGCCTTCGCGGTATATTCTCATCTCGTACGCTGGGCCGGGGTTAAAAAACCCGTTCTGAAAATCAACTGGTTCGCAAAACGGTTTCGGATCGGTCGATCAAAAGTTCGTGAGGGATTGAGTGAACTGGAAAGTCGCGGCCTGATCTGCCCTGCCGGTTATGACCAGGACGGTTCGCCGGTTTATGAGATCCTTCCCCTGGGGACCCTGAATGAAATTGCCCGGGAATTCGAACTACTGGCGCAGGAGCGCAGTCTCTGGCGGCGGGCCCGGAAGCCCCACCCGGACGATGCGATTCCCTGGCGGTACATGGCGCGATTATTCACAAGATTGTTACGACGCTGGCGATCATCCATTCCGCACGAGCACTCAGTTCCCCCGGACAAATACCTGATTCGGTGGGCAGTTCGAAAAGGCAATCTTCCAAAGGGTGCGTTACAGGAGTACCTGCATTGGCATTCGTCCCCTTTTGAATTCAATCCGGCCTGGTACCGAAGAGAGCCCGCCCATGTCCAATAGTAAGGGCATTCAATCCGGGTTCCGACCAGAACCGGTTGCGGAAGATATTCAGTGTTCCGAAGCGGATTACAAACTGGACACCATCGGTTCGCTCTACCTGAGAGGAATGCCGGGGATGCAGTTCTTCTACCTGAAAGGACACCGCAACTTTCAAAAGGGCTCGCCCGACTATGGCTGGTCCTGGCCCTCACTGGCGACGATGGCCCTGGAATTCAACGTTTCCAAACAGGCGATCAGTAAACGAATCAAAAAGCTGGTGGCGGCCGGCTGGATCGTGCGGCGCCGGCGGGGCCGGGGCTACGCCTACAAATGTCAAATTCCAGCGGTTTACCTTCAGGCGTATCAAGGTCAACTTCTGGAGGTTGACCTTGTCCGTGGGGCGGCGAAAAACGAGGTCAACCCTCAGAGGTTGACCAACAGTAAACCCCCAGAGGTTGACTCACGGTCAACCCCCGGAGGTTCACCTAAGAACAAAATTAAAAACAAAATGAATAACGGGGCGGCCCCGGGAAATCCCGGACCCCTTCGGACGGACCTGCCCGACCTCATACCCCCCGTAGAACCGGACCTCCAACCGGAAGACCAGGTTCAGCTCGACCTCTTCGCATACCGTCCGCCGGAAGAACCGGAATCAGAATCGCGCGACCAGCCTGATCTTTTCGCATACCAACCGCCAGTCGAACCTGAACCGGTTCCGGTTCCAGCAACCGCTACGGTTCCGGATGATCCAGAATTTCCGGACGAAGATTTTCCGGAGGAGCCCGTGCCGGTATTAAAACCCCAGGCCCGCCGCGGTACCGCCGGCCGAATTACCTGCGCCGGAACGTTAAAAAATCTCAGCCGGGGACTCCGCAAACGTCTGCCGGGTTCCCGGGGAGCGGTTCTGGCCGCATACCAGGGCGAACAGGACGGGCGCCCGCTCTTCGACGCCAGGGGTCTTGATTATACGCGGTCGCGCGTGCTGCAACAGCTCTGTCCAACCGCGATCATAACCAGACCCGGGAGGGAAACCGAATGACTATCGAAACCGCGATTCAGATCTGGCGCACACTCGGATACATCCGACGCGAGAATATCGACCCGGTCCGCGAAGCGCTCGTGCTCAACTTCAGCGACCCCGCCGAAATTCGCGAGGTCTGTCTGCAACCCTTCACGCTCGCTCTGGGCAAGGGCCCGATCGGGGTCACCGCGGACTGGATCCGGCACAACCGCTCGAAGGGCAAAATTGGCCGCAGCATCACAGAACAGGTGAACGTGACTCCCGCTCAGATTCGCGACGAGGATTTTCTCGCGAACCTGTATTTCGCGGGCCATGACCCGGTGACCCAGGTTCCAACCGAACAAACTGCCGTTCAAGCGCCAGAGAAATATCCGCCCCTGCGCCCCGTAGGTGGTGTCGGACCGCCCCGAAGCGGATTCAAAAACCAGCGGTCGTATTCAAGGCCCACCGAAGGAGCAAGACCATGAACGACCGCACCTATCAACGACCGGTGCTGCACCACGTCACCCGCCGCCGCGAGGGTACGGTCATGCCCCTGATTTTAATCGCCTTCGTGCTCGGGGTAATGATCGGCGTGGCGCTTGTGGAATGGCTGGGGCGGTAACCGGAGGAGAATAAACGCAATGGCAAACACCAGACACAGACGCGAACTCGCGATTAACGACACCGACCGCGTGGACGGACTGCGCGCGGCGATCACCGCCCAGCGCCCGCGCGGGTTCGTGTTTTTCTTCGAGCAACCTGACGGGTGGATCATCGGCGAGGGCGGGTCCGCATGGGACTTTCGCGAGTTGCTTGATAAAATCGTCCGGCGCCAGCGCCAGGGCGAACTCCGCAAAAGCTGGGAGGGTCAGAAGTGAAAACGAAAATCGCACCGCCCGCACTGCGCATCAACGGTGGTAAATGGTCCCTGGCCGACTGGATCATATCCCACCTGCCGGTTGACCATGCTCGCCGTGACTACGGTTGCGGTTTCTTCGGTGCCGGTTCGATTTTGCTGCGCAAAAAACCGGCCGCACGCGAATATGCCGGCGACGCCGACCTGAACATCACCAATTTTTTCGAAAGCCTGCGCGACCACGCCGAAACATTGATTCAGCGGATCCGGTTGACGCCCTATCACTTCGACGAATTCGCGCGCTGTCTGGCAAAACTCCAGGCCGCGCCCGAAACGCTGGAGCCCCTTGAACGGGCGCGCTGTTTCTACGCCTGCTGTTTCATGTCGCGGCGCTACAACCGGATCATGAACACTGGTCCAGCGAGTTTCCGGCGCCGCGGCAATCCGGCCGGATCAAGCGGCGGTTTCAATCCGGCGCGGGTGTTCGGACGCACGGCGCACCTGCACGCCCTGGCGAACCGCCTCAAGCGCGTGATTTTTCTCGCCGACTACCGCGAGGTCCTGGAAGCGGTTTCAGCAGGGCAGGGCGGGGTGCTGTATCTTGACCCGGAGTACCCGCGCGAAGTCCAGCTCAGGCCGGGCACACTGTATGACCGGCCCTTTCATTCTCGCACGGATCACGTCGAACTCCTGGAACGGGTATTGCGCTATCCCGGTCCGGTGCTGCTTTCGTCGTACCGCAACCTTCTGTATGACGCGCGGCTCCTGTCCGCCGGCTGGGCGGTTTCACACTGCCTGGTCCGTTCCGGTCGCGCGCAGGGGCATGTCGAGTGTCTGTACCTTTCGCCGGAAGCGGCCCGGCTCTGTCCGATCGAACTCCAGGCTAAAATTCCGGAGGAGGTCTGAATGTGGATTCACGTACCCTCAGTTTCATCTCGATCTGTTCCGGCGCCGGCATGCTCGATGTCGGCGTTGACCTCGCGCTGGGCGGCGCGCTGCGCGCTGGCCTGTACGTCGAAAGGGAAGCGACTGCGTGCGCGCTCCTGGCGCGCCAGATGGCAATCGGCGCGGTCCCTCCAGGCGCTATCTGGGATAACGTCCACACCCTCACGCGCCCACGCGTCCGCGCTTACCTTCGCGCGCTCACGGACGGTGGTCCCCCTGACATCCTCCTCGGCGGCATCCCCTGCCAGCCATGGTCGGTTATTGGCAAACAGGCTGGACCACAGGATGAACGCGATCTATGGCCCGCGACTCTGCGCGCGATTGAAGCGTATGAACCCGGCCTCGTCTGGATTGAAAACGTCGCCGGAATTGTTTCCCGACCAGAAGGCGCCTGGCGGATCAAAACCGAACTGGAAAGCGTGGGCTACCGCACTGCGGGCGGATTATTCAGCTCGAAAGAACTCGGCGCAAATCACGAACGACTCCGGTTTTTCCTGCTGGCCGACCGCCTCGGCCCGCGATCACAAGGGGGCGACGGGGCCGGACAATCTGTATCGGAAAAACGGTCAGATGCGCCTGGACCAGCTCGACCGCGCGGCGGAGTACTTCCCCGTTACGCGCCCGGGCGAAACGACTACGGGGCGTGGGCTGCTGTTGCGGGTGTGGACCCCGCCCGGATGCCCGCGCTTGAATCCGAAGTTTTCAGAGTG
This sequence comes from uncultured Leptospiraceae bacterium, assembly GCA_964631535.1. GTDB lineage: Bacteria > Spirochaetota > Leptospiria > Leptospirales > Leptonemataceae > CAZVZS01. Next base: position 61,520 of record CAZVZS010000022.1, on the reverse strand, counting down.
GCTGATGGGCTGGCCTCCCGGTCTGAGCGCTTGCACCTTATCGGCAATGGCGTGGACCCGGTGGTCGCGGCATACGCGTTCGTATCTCTTTTCAGTGTTTTACGCGAATAATAATTTCGTGGCAGAGACGGCGGAGGCGCGCGCGTGAAAATCAATATCATCAACCAGGACTGCATGGGAGCGCTGCGGGGGATGCCCGATAAATTATTCGATCTGGCGATCGTGGACCCGCCCTTCGGCCTGGGCGAGGATGGCGGCAACCGCGGCCGTGGCAACCGACCGTTTACGACTTCCCACGTTCCGGATACAGAACATGCCCGTAAAAACCGGGACCATGCTGCCCCGGGACCGGAATATTTCCGCGAACTATTTCGCGTTTCCAGGCACCAGATCATCGAAGGCGCGAATTTCTTCATGCCGCACCTGCCGGCCAGTCAGGGGATCGTAGCGTGGGATAAAATTCGCCGTAACGACTTCGCCGATTTTGAGTTGATCTGGACCTCGTTTGACCGCTCCGCGAAAATATTCCCGTTCGCCTGGAACGGAATGTTTCAGGGTAAAGGCATGGCCGGCGGGATTCGTGGCGACAAACGCAAGAATCAGAAACGAATTCATCCGACGCAAAAACCGGTCGAACTCTATGAATGGTTGCTGCTGACATTCGGGGGAACGTCGGCGAACATCCTCGATACGCATAACGGCTCCGGGGCGCTCGCGGTCGCCTGCCTGCGGTTGGGTTTCGATCTGACCGCCTACGAAATCGATCCTGAATACTTCCGCCTGGCGGTGGGCCGCGTCCGGGAGGAACTGCGCCAGCAGGAACTGTTTACGTTTCGAGCGGCCCGGCAGGTGCCAGGGCTGCGGCCCAGGATTTCCGAACGCACCCGGGACGAAGACCGGTTCTGTCTGGAGGCTGAGTATGCCCCCGCCGGGCAGTAACCAGCATAAGGCCCGCTACCGCACGGCCGTACTCCTGCGCATCGAGCGGGCGCTGGCGGCCGGGGCGGGCACCGAGGGCTACCTGGTTCCCGATGCCAACGGGACCGAAGCGTTCGTGGCGCACGCCCGCTTTGACCTGTTCGTCCCCCGCCAGAGTATGATCGCCTTTCACCATCCCGAACCCGATCACTTCCGCGTGCGCCTTGAGATTACGGGCAACCGCCCGGTGCGGCCGTTCGAGTTTTTGCTGTTCGCGGATCCGGCGCCGGCATACCAGGGGGGTCTCTCGGAAGCGGGCGAAACATACCCGGGCACGTTGACCGGGCACGCGCTGGCCACGCCGAAGAGTCGTAACGCTTACGCGTTCGAGTTGACTGTTTCGGGCCGAACGCGGGAGAGTTGACCGGCACCATGGCAAAAGCAAAAGCAAAAAATAAAAAACAAAAACCACCGGTCTACAATCCGAACCGCCGTTACGGATACGATCTGGGCGACGTGGAACTGATTTCCTATAAAAAAATCAAAGGGCGCCACACCCTCAACCGTCGTTTCGAAAAGGCCGCCGAAGCGGACGGGGTGCTGGACGCGAATCTGGCACAGGAGGGATTCTGGCGGCCGATGATCGTCACGGGTAAATACGAAGTCCTCGCGGGCGGCCGCAAATACGAAAGCGCGGGGCGGCTCGGTTTCGAGCAGGTTCCGGTCCAGGTGTTAAAGGCGCCGGTCGGGGACATCCCTCCGGGCATTCTGCGCAAAATCATATACGGCGATAACAACACGGCCCTGGCATACTCCGCCCGTTCAATACGCGAAATCATCCGCTTCAATTATAAACAGGAACTGAAGTCCAATATCTGGGCCTGGCACCGACGCAAGGACCGCGATCCGGAAGCGGAGGCGCCGGAGCGGTTTGACACGAAAGTCGCGAGCGAGCTGGAACTGAGCACGTCCCAGGCCCGCAAGTATATCGCCGAAATCCGTAAAGAGGACGCGGCGAAAAAACTCAAAGCGGGCGCGAACCCGCTTAAATTCAAAACCGCCGCGGAAATAACCGCGCCCGTGAACCGGATGCGGAACATGCTGAAAATCACGCAGTCCCTCCGCCGCCATGAAAAACAGGCCCGGGACCTGGTTCTGCGCCTGGAACAAAAAAACGGTGTGGCGGAAAAGCGCAAAGCCCTTGCGCGCGAACAGGTTAATTTACTCAAAGCGGCGCAGGGAATCAGGGGGCAGGGCAATAAGCTTCAGGCGCTGTACCGGGCGATCCTGGATTCGCCGCGCGCCGGCCGGGACCAGAAAGCGGTTGCCCGCGAATTTTTGAAAAATTTTGGACCCGACCGGTCCGAAGAAAAGGACGCATGAAGCACATGGACGACGCGGCGCAGAACTACGAATACCCCCCGCCGGTGGTGATCGGCCATTTCGCACGGGTCCTGGTTTTGATTGCCGACGGACAACCGGACCTGGACGGCGACGCCTTTCACGCGGGCGAAATTGATCTGCCGCGCGGGGCGGTGCCGGTCTTTGCCGGGATGCGATTCAGGGCTGATACTCCGCCCATGGGCCAGGCCTGGCTGTTCAAGGAAGACGCGCGCCTGTATGCCGAAATGGATTTTTTCGAACCGGCCCGTCCGCTGCGCGGTCGCGAGTTGACCCCGGCGATCGCCGGCACGGTGGCGCAGGACCGGCGCATGACGATTTTCGCCCTCGGTTTGGTCCTGTCAGGCAATGCGGATCCGCGCATCCCGCCCCTGCGCCTGGATTTCGGGGCGTAAAAAAATTTCCTGGAAAAGTAGAATCGTGCGGCCATACCATGCCAATGACAGCCACTCGAAACCTGCATCGAAAACGAAAATTCCAGCGCATCGCCGCGGGGGTGTTGCTCGCCGGGCTCTGCCCGCGCATCATGCTGCGGTTCCCGCGTATCGCCGCGCTCTATCTCAAGCGCCGTTTCATCCTGCACATGGCCCCCGGGCACGTAAAACGCGCCCGGCCCGGAGCGATTATCATTCGCGACCGGTGGCGTCGGGGCAGGGTGATCCTTGTCGAAAGGTTCCAGGACCTGACGGACTGGCGAAAGGAAGTTTGTACATGAACGCCAGTCTGGAACAGGAAACCATTTTCTACGAAGGCCCCAACTACCGCATCACCGTTCAGGACGGCCGCCTCGGCGCCTGGATTCGGTCGCGCGGTGTGTGGGTCGCGGCCGGCGAGCGCGGCAGCGTCCAGGGCGATTTTGAGCTGCTGAACGCGCTCGAAGACATGGTCCGCGCGCATACAATGCAGGGGCAGAGCGATGAGTAACAAAAAAACCGTGGTAATTAAAAATCCCGATCCCGAAAAATACGACGGCTCAACCCCGCTGGCTAAAATCAAGCACGAGACCCTGGCCCGCGAGCTGGTACTGGGCGAGCACCGCGGCAACCGCACCCGCGCGTATCAGGCCGTGTTTGGCTGTTCGCCGGAGAGCGCGAGGGTCAATGCGACCCGCCTGCTCGGCGGCGACGACGTAAATGCCTGTTTGATCCAGCGCCGGATCGCCTATCTTCAGCAATACGCCGTTCTCAGCGACGTGAATGAATTCAGATTACGCGTTCTGGACGAACTGGCCGCGCTCGCGTTCGCCCGGCCCATGGAGTATATCACCGAGGAGGGCAGGGTGGACATTGCGGCCCTGAAAGCGGCCAGCCCGGGCTGGATCAAGGAGCTTATCGTAACCGAAACACCGGAGGGGAGGCGCGTTCATTTCAAGACGCATGATAAACGCGGTCCCCTGGCGGACCTTTACGCCCTGGCCAATCCGCAGCCCGAAGGTCCGGCGCCGATTCAGATTATTTTCGATGATCCGGACGAGGCGCTAATTTGAACCGCATCGAAAGAACAGGCGAAAAACAGGCGAAGCTTTCCGCATTCCCGTAGGGTGTCGCGAGGGAGAAAATCCATGAAAAACAAACTGTACCTGGCGACCCATCCGCGGTTTCTTGAAACCTATCGCATGATTCGCGAAATCAGAGCAGAGGGCGACCTGAGTACCCCGGCGAAGGTTTTCCTTACGGGGGTGGTCGACTTCATGCGCGAAGCGGGCCTGGTGACCCGCAAGCAGTATCGCTGTGTCGCCCAGCGTTACGAAGTCCTGCAACTCCGGCGCAAGGGCGCCTGGCCACTGGATGAGCCGGCCTTCGCGCAGTCGGCGGGGCTCACGCTCGTGGCGGGCGATGAATAATCGCGGTCCCAGCCCCGGCTGCTTTTTGCTAACATTTTGACCCGGAGAATTGTATATGAGTCCTGATAACGTCCCGGCTTTTGCAGACGGAATTTACGCGCGGGAGGCCGGGGCCATCCTGGGGCCGGCCGGGCGACCGCTCACGCCCGAGACCGTGCACCGTTACCGGCGCGAGGGCCGATACCGCGGGCGCTTCCTGCGCCTTTCGGCGCGGTTGATAATTTATTCAAAGGCCGACATTGAACAATTCAAGGCCGAATGTACGCTGGTCGGGAATGAATTCGGGGAGACCTGAAGGGCGCCGCCGGCGCGCGAACAGCCCGGGTACCCGGGTTACCATCCACCAGGACTGCTAAAAAGGAATATTGATACCTGGTCCCGATTGCCCTAATAGATCGGAGCCTTTTCACAGAACGCACGGAGCGCGGCTTTTGAGCGCGATTTTCGCCTTCCAGGGATCGCGCCTCGACACGCCGTCAACAAAACTCGACATGCTGTCAACACGGGGCTTCCGCAAGTGGCCCGAGAACCGGTTGGCTCAGGCCCGGGTTTCTCAGGTTCAGTGCCCGGCGGTAGACCAGGTGGCAATCCGTTTGCCCCTGCGATAATCTTTCAAAGTAGCTTTTACGATCCGGGCCGGGCGGCCCTCCTGGTCGAAGAGGCGACCGGCGTTCATGTATTCGATCCACCGGGTCAAATTTTCAAGGTTTGGCGTGCCCTGCATCCTGCCGTGAGCGAACCAGCCGTATTCGCCGGTCCGTTCTGTGTCGTCGGTCAGAATTTCGCGGGTCAGGACGTGATAGGGCGATCCGGCCACGGTGCCGAAGTATATGCGAAAAGTCATACCGGTCAAGTGGAAAAACGGCCTGAAGGCCGTGCGGGGTGGTTTTGGTTCCGAGATCACGTTCATTTCGGAACCTTAACGCGGATCGCGCGCTCCGCCAGGTTTTGGGAGAGTATCCGGCCGGCCCGGTTGTGGCGGGTAACGAAGGTTAAATGCGGCCAATCGGCCCGGGGCGCGCGGGTCTGCCTGAAAGGCAGACAATAGCGGTTCAACTTCTCTTCTTTCCCAGCCAATCAGTGTTGAAAACTCCCAGTCCAGGAAAAAAATTCCATCCGGCCCTTGACCCTGTACCCCGGTACATCCCTTATACTGTTCGGGAGGCTGCGCAATATGCTGCAATCAGGAACCCTGGCCCGCCTTGCGGGCGTGAACAAACAGACCGTCAGGTACTACGAACGCATCGGCCTGATCGAGCCGGCCGGCCGCAGCGATTCGGGCTACCGGATGTTCGACCCGGAGGTCGTGGACCGGGTGCGGTTCATCCGGCGCGCGCAGGAGCTGGGCTTTCAGCTCGCCGAAATCCAGGAACTGCTCGGTCTGCGCGTTGATGGCCGCACGAATTGCGACCGGGTACGCGGGAAGGCGCGCGAAAAGCGCGAGGCGGTGCGCCGGAAAATCCAGGAGCTGCGCGGGATGGAGCGCGTGCTGGACGACCTGATCGTATCGTGCGCGAAGCGATCTTCCACAGGCGCCTGCCCGATTCTCGCCGCACTTGAAACCAACGGAGGGAGTAAGGAACAACGAACTGACATAGAATGACGCGGGCTGTCCGCATCGGAACGGCCATTTTGAAAACAGGAGAAGTGAAATGAAACGAATAGGGAAATTCATCGGCGGCGGGGCTATCGCCTCGGCGATCGGAGCGTCTCTGTGCTGTAGCCTGCCGCTCGTCGCGACACTGCTCGGGCTCGGACTTTTTAGCGGCGCCAGCGCCTTTTTCGAATCGGTGCGGCCGTACTTTCTGGGTGCGGCGGGCCTGCTCTTATCGGGCGCCTGGCTGCTAGCCTTCAAACAGAGCAAACAGGCCGTCGCCTGTGCCTGCGACGCCGGCGAAGAGCGCGCCGCGCGCGCGAATCGCAGGCGTCTGGTCGTATCGCTTTCGATTGCGACCCTGTTCGCGGGCGGGTTCGCCCTGCTGCCCAATGTCCTTTCGGCGCTGGAGGGAAACCACGCAGAGGTGCGTGCGGAAAATCCGCGCGCGACGGTGGTGCTGGCCGTCGAGGGCATGACCTGTGGCGGCTGCGTGTCCGCGGTGCAGTCCGCCCTGGAAGCCGTCCCCGGCGTGGCGCGCGCGCACGTATCGCTCGCAGATAAACGGGCGCGGGTCGAACTGTCGGACGCAAACGTATCTGCCGCCGCACTCTTCACGGCGATCGAGAACGCCGGCTATGCGGCGACGGTGCTCACCTCTGCCGGGAGCGAAGCACGATGAAAACGATCGAACTGGAAATCACGGGTATGACCTGTTCGGCCTGCGCGCGCCATGTAACTGACGCGTTGCGTTCGGTGGCGGGGGTTCAGGACGCCGCAGTGGACGACTGGAAAAGCGGAAGTGCTTCGGTAACGCTCGGGTCGGATGTCGCCCTGTCGGCGCTTGCCGGGGCCGTACAATCGGCCGGTTACGGGGACATCCCCATCGGTGCACGCCGCCTCCGACGGCGGTCAACGGCTGCGCGTCGCCGTAATCGGCAGCGGCGGAGCGGCCATGGCCGGCGCGCTCAAGGCCGCCGAGAATGGCGCCGCGGTCACGCTGATCGAACGCGGGACGATCGGCGGGACCTGCGTCAACGTCGGCTGCGTGCCGTCGAAAATTCTGATTCGCGCAGCGCACGTGGCACAACTGCGCCGCCGGAGTCCCTTCGATGGCGGGGTTTCGGCGATGGTCCCGGTCATCGACCGCGGCCGCCTGCTGGAGCAACAACGGGAACGCGTCCGGGAACTGCGCGAGGCGAAATATCAAAACATTCTTGCCGATCATCCAGGAATCCAGGTCGTGCGCGGCCATGCCCGATTCAAAGACGAACGCAGCCTTGTGGTCGAGGGCGCGGATGGAGTTGTCACCATCGAGTTGCCCTTCGATCGCTGCCTGATCGCCACCGGCGCCAGTCCGGGCCTTCCACCTGTCCCGGGCCTGGAAGACACGCCGTACTGGACTTCGACCGCGGCGCTCGAAAGCGCGACCGTTCCGGAGAGCCTGGCGGTGATCGGTTCCTCGGTCGTGGCCCTGGAACTGGCCCAGGCCTTCGCCCGGCTCGGCAGTCGCGTGACGATCCTCGCGCGCCACACGCTATTCTTCCGGGAGGATCCGGCCATCGGCGAAACGATGACCGCGGCCTTTCGCGATGAGGGCATCGACGTATGGGATCACACCCAGGCCGATGCGGTCGCCCATACGGATGGCGAGTTTCGCCTGAACACGAAGCGCGGCGAATTGCGCGTGGAGCGGCTGCTGGTCGCAACGGGACGCGCGCCGAATACCGGCGGCCTGGGACTGGAACGCGCCGGAGTAGCGACGATTTCGGGCGGCGCCATCCGGATCGACGATCAGATGCGCACGAGCGCGGCGAACATCTATGCGGCGGGAGACTGCACCGACCGCCCGCAATTCGTGTACGTGGCCGCCGCCGGGGGAACCCGCGCGGCCGTCAACATGACCGGGGGCGCGGCGAAACTGGATCTGGAA
>CAZVZS010000022.1:19671-53821 GCA_964631535.1 uncultured Leptospiraceae bacterium | reverse complement strand
AAGCATGCCCGCCGTGACCTTCACGGATCCGCAGGTGGCGACGGTCGGCCTGTCCGAAGCGCAGGCGCGCGCCCGGGGCATCGCGATCGATACCAGGACCCTGGCGCTCGACCAGGTTCCCCGGGCGCTGGTCAATTTCGAGACGCGCGGTTTCGTCAAGATCGTGGCCGAGGCAGGTTCAGGAACATTGCTCGGCGTACAGGCCGTGGCCCCCGAGGCGGGCGAACTCATCCAGAGCGCCGCCCTGGCGATCCGCGCCCGTATGACGGTGCACGATCTGGCCGATCAGCTCTTCCCGTACCTCACGATGGTCGAAGCGCTCAAGCTGGCCGCGCTTACCTTTACGAAGGACATCGCAAAGCTGTCGTGCTGCGCCGGTTGAATGGCCGGCCATTTGCAGATAGTGGCCATGGTCAAGGAAGCCATTGAGGAAACGGCACCAACTACTGGACTCACGAAATCGCCGCTCGCGGCCTGGTCTTCCTTTCGATCAATGCCGGTTCCTTTCGCCTGCTGGTTCCGGCCCCTGTTGAAAACCAGCTTTTGCCGGGAATAAAAAGGGCAGGGGAAGTTATTATCAGCTACGGGCTCTGGACGGAACACGGTCGGCCAGGAATCGAAATCCTGTTCGAGGATGGAACAGAATCGCCCTACGCTCTTCACCTGACCCTGGGGCAGTCCGACCGCAATCCGCCGGAATCGGATGCGGGAAGGGTGTGCCCCTTTGTAATTTATACGAACAGCGGCAGGGCATGGGAATCAACCTGCCGTTTTCGCAAGGTCGCATCCATCCCGGATCTGCGGCCCTGGAAGGATATTCAGGTGGCCGAAGGTTCTTCGAAAACGGAGGGAAGCGGAAGTCAGGATATTATTCGCGCTACCCTCGGGCCCTATCTGGTCGACGGGAAAAAATACCCGGTCGAATTGCCCAAAGAAATCGCGCCCTGGTATTGTTACCTTGCGGACAGCGGCCACAATGTCCTTGCCCTGCTTGTTAGCTCTATGAGCCCGGGGCTCCAGCCGGACAGTCCTGAAATCTTGAAATTACTTTGTCCGGTTCCTGTTAAAACCGTGCTCCGGTCGTACGAAAGGTTTGGCCCGTACGTTCTCGTCGATGTCCCCTATTCCGAGAGATTCGGTTTGATGCCTCCGGACGGAGACGACGAGTACTGAACTGGATTAATTGCATTGCAGGACCACGCGCATTATGAAGAGGCCCTTCGCTGAAAATCAGCCCAACCGAATTCCTGTTCCGGGTCTTTCAGGCAATATGTGGGTTCGCTCGCCGTCTGGGTGACAACAATCTGGACACCCTCAAGGAGTTTTTCCGACTCATTACCGGCTGCTGGCATTTGACGCAACTGCTGTCGATGCCAGTATTTCAGCCGCGCGAAATCCAGCGGAGATAGGACCAATATCTCAGGTCTGACCCCCCGGAAACGGCGGAACTCATTGTACGGCTTGCCAAGGGCGCCTATCATCCACTCGTGCGGGGTAATGTCGTGCCCGGCCCATCGGAATTCAACGGACCGGATGTCCGGGCATTCCCTTAAGCCGGAAATCCGCCATAACTCCATGGGTGTGTCCTGTTCTTCCATCGGTGCGCTCCTGGTGAATGAATTTCTCCCGCCGCCCAACGCGCAAGGCTGAAATTATATTACCGATTTTCGCCTTGACCCTCCGCAAAAACTTCTTATCTTACTTCCCGGTATGTTGGAGCAGATTGAACAGTTTTTCGCGCCCGCAGTTCCCGCTATTTTTGTGGGCGGGCGCGACATTGCCGGCGCATCCATTTTTTTTGGTATTGAACCGGAGTACAAAAACGGACAATTTTACTCTGATGGCTGGCGCGATACCGGGTATACTGCCCTTGTCGTTCGCCTTGCGGATGGGGGGGTATTCGGCTTTGAAAAAAATCCAGCGGGCAGGGTCGAATTGAAATTCCGCGCGGACCGTCCACCTGGATCGACGGCATTCGGGACCGTATCTAATCCATTTCACCCGGTTTATAACCAAAAGGTTGTTGCCGAAATCAAAAATTTCGGCGGGTGAAATGGGGCCCGGCGCTCTCGCGCAATCATGGTTCCGAGATGAAGAACATTTCGGAACCTTAATCGTCTGCAATAACCTAAGGTTTTGGGAAAATCCCCTGCCCGCGAAAGGGCCGGAATCGCCCCTCCTCGCACTTTTACGGTTTTACCTGCAATAGCCTAAGGTTTTGCGCGTAAACGTGTTCAATCATGGTGCATTCCACGCTTCTCGGAACCTTATAAGGCGATTAAGGTTCCGAAATTGCGCTGGCAGCCCCGAGTCCCGCAATGGTCAGAAAAAAAAGGGAGCCATATCGTAACAGGAACCCGCGCTCCGCCAGGCTGTTGAGCAGGTTCTGAACTGTGTCCGGGTCTTCGCTCGATCCTGACTGAATGGCTTCCACTGAAAGCATTAATCGTCCGCTCCCCCGGAATGAGTTCAAAATTTTAATCTCAGAATTGGACATAAATAAAACCGAATAGGAGTGTCTCGATTCTTCCCCCGGTAGAATCCCACAGGTCTCGCCCGGCCGCGATGATCCTCGTCAGTTTCGCGGGTTGACGAAAGGCAGATCAAGCGCGATATTCGCGAAAGTTCTTTTTTTCCCGTATAGAGGCTGCGCTGGTTTACGCGAAGGCTCCGGAGGGATTTATTTTAGCGCCAGAACGAAGAGTAAAAAAGTGATGGTAAGCCCCACCGCCAGGGTAAGAAACCATCGAAACCATTCCAGCCTGGCGCGCTGAAATTTACGATTTGGAAGCGGTTGGCGAAATTGTATGTTTTCCATCGGTCTGCTCCAATTTCCCCGGATAGGCCACGCGATCTTTGCGGAGCGCAATTTTCGACCAGTGAAAAACGCCCCTTCACAGGGGCTATATCAATAATTCCACCCAAAACCAGGGCCAGCCTGCCGACACACAGCTCATGCCCCGCGGCCGAAAATCGCGGCGCTGCGATTCTGACCTCGCTTCCCATTTCGCTTCGCCAGCCGAACCTTTTCGCGCTCCGCGCGGGTCGAGAAATCCAGGTTATCGCGCAGCGGGTTCGCCAGGTGCGGCGGTAATTTCACGTACTGGCGCAGACGGTGCTCCTCGATGAGGGTCAAAAGATCGCGGCAGGGCCCGAAGACGTGGCGGTTGTTGTTGCGGAGCAGGTAAATGCGCCGGTCGCCGGTCTGCATGGGAATGATTTCCCAGCTCTTCCACTTCATGCGTTTGCGACGCCGCGTGAGCCGCCAGCCCAGCGCGCGCAGACGGTCCAGCTCCATTTCGTTAAATTCGACCACCGGAAATGATCCCAGTTTCGCTTTCATGTTTTTATCCCCAGTCGTTCAAGATTTCGCCTCCTTCGCTGCAGTATCTGTTGCCCGTGCGTGGCCTTTGTGTGTCTGGCGGCCCTGACGGCGGCGGGGACGTGGATTTGCGCGGTGCCGATCGAATGGGGAAACCATTCCATCAACAGGTAGCGCATGGCGTCGGTCTCGTCGTCGTCCTCTTTGATGACTTCGCGGTCTTTCACGCGGCGGCCCTGCATCGAGCGCTCACGCCAGCGGTAGGTTTGAATGCCGGTGATGAGGGAAGTACACGTCCGGAAGATGCGGACGCGGTCCGCCTGGAATAAATCGATGCAGTGATCCAGGCCGGTCAGGACTTCCTTGTACGCGTTTTTGGTATCGAGGCCGGCGGCCTGTAACACGGCCTGGTCGCCGATGTCGTGATCGCAGGCGGTGAACCGGTACAGCCGTTCGGCGAGTTTCCAGGCCTCGCGGCTTTTGCGTTCCTTCTCGGTCAGGTCCGGCAGGGACAGGCGTTTGATTTCCGTGGCGTGGTGTGCGACGGTCTGGCGGGTCAGGACGTATTCGCGGTAGAAATAGACCAGCTCGTGCGCGGGATCGAAGGCGCTCCACAGGCAGACGAACGGATGCACGAAGCCGAAGTCGATCGCCCGGCCGCGCGGCCAGTCGGCCGGGATTTCGAACGCGTCCACGATGTGCCGGCGTTCATCGAAACACTGGTAGACCAGGCCCTCGTACGTGCCGTATTCGCCTTCAAAGAAGCGTTTGCGTTTGGCGGGGGAGAGTGAACCGAGCTGGTCCAGGTAGCCCGCCGCCAGGTTCTCCGCGTTATCCGCGGGTTTGAAATGGACGTGGACGTATTTATTCCGGTTGGCGACCGGTTCGCCCGAGGCGGGATTGACGCCTTCGATGAACAGGCGAAAGGTCCAGTTCGTCTTGACCGTCGGGTTCAGGTCGCAGATGAAACGCAGCGGGATCGCGGCCCCGTCGGATGCGCGCTTCGATGTGTCGTTCAGGCGTGAGACCAGGTTTTCCACCTGGTCCCAGGAGTTTTCGTTCGCTTCGGTGATAAAGATCGTGCCGTATTCGGCCGCGAGCACCCGGTCGATGGTGTGCGGTTCGAGCCCGCCGCAGACGACCATGGCGCCATTCGTGTACTGGATGATCCCCTCCGACTTGTTGATCTTGCACAGGCCGGCCTTTTCGTCCTTGCGAAACTCGGGCAGGATCGTCTGGAGCCAGATCGTTTTTTTGAGGGTGGCGAAGGACAGGCGCGCGATCAGGTGGCGCGAGCCGGGATATCGCAGGCAGCGAATGCGAATATAGCGGACGGCCAGGTATGTTTTCCCGGAGCGCGAGCCGCCGTAGAACAGGTAGAAGATATAACGCAGGTCGGCCAGCAGCCGCAGCGCCAGGCGCTGTTTGGGGTTGAGGCTGACCTTATCGCGGGCCTGACCGGGGGCGAGACGCGCGGGGAGTCCGGGAACGAGTTTCGACACCGCGCGGGATTATAGGCCCGCGTGCGTTCACGTACAAGGGGCAAGTGACGCACCTTTCGCAATTGTTGTACGAATCGCTTGATTGTTTCGATTTTCGCGAAAATATTGAAGATTTTAAAGTCAGGCGGGGCGAAAAATTGATTGATCGCTTTCGCCCCGGGTGGCGTTTTCCGTTATGGCGCAGGTTGCGGGCGTGGCCCGTTCGTTTCGGTACCTCCTTTCCATGGTCGTGCTCGTCGCCTCCGCCCTGGTCGCGTCTCCCCCGGGTAGCCCCGGACCCGGGAGGGACTTTTACCAGCCGAACCCGGCTTCCCTGGCCCGTCAATTGGACACGGCTCGTCAGGCCGGTCTGTCTCTGGCCCACGTCCATGAACTTTTCAGCGAAGCGAACCGCATTTACGAAACCGGGCAGGCAAACCGCCAGATGGAGCCCTTCGTCGCGCGCCTGACCCTGGGCGAACGTGCTCTGCTGCTGATCGAAATCGACGTACGCCAGACCGATCGCGGTCCGCTCCGCAATCCGGTCAAAATGGCCGCTCTGCGCGAATCCGTTCTGGTGCATATTCAGGCAGCCGATGCGCGCGCCACCGGAGTCGATCTGAACCGGATTCGCCGCGCGGTTGATCGCTCCGCTTCCCCGGCCGGCTTTTCGCCGGCGGAACGAAAAATCCTGCAACTTGAGGAAATCATTCGCGGGGCGCGCAAGCAGCATAAGACTCTGCGCGAAAAGGTCCACGCGCTGATGGAGGCCCAGGCCCACGCGAACCTGAAAGCCTTCAATGATCTTGTCGTCGCCGGCCGGTATGCGGAAGCCGAAAAATTCGGCCGACAGAACATTCCCTGGGGCGCCCTGCATTATGACATTGCCGGTCGGCCGATCCCCCTGGAGCTGCCACCCGGGAAACTATTCCCCTCAGATTACAAACTCCGGCGCGATTTGCTGCCGGCCCTGCCCAAACCAAAACAGAGCACGCCGCAGGCCGCTCCCGAAGCAAAGCTCACCCAGGTCGCGGCGAAGGCTGGTCGGCCCGGCGAGGATCCGCTGCACGCTGATTTCCCCGGACTCGCGCGCGAGGTCGGACCGATCCAGCAGACCCTGGAGTATGCCGCCGCTGAGGATAAGGCGATCAAGGCCCGGGTTGATGAATACAACCGGCTGATAATTGATAAACAATGGGACCGCGCCCTGCGCCACGGTCGCGCGAAACTCCCACCGCGGCTCGTCAACCTGGACGAAAAGGGTCATCCGCTCTTTATCGCCGATTTCGAAATGGTTCGCGATGATCGGCACGTTGGTTTTAAGGCGCAGGTCGTGAAATCGAACGACATGATGAGCTGGCACAAAGTCACGGCCGTCCACGAACGCGAGGCGAGCGAGTTTTACGAAGTCACCGTCGAAGGCATGACAAAACCGATCCAGGGAACGCCCGAACATCCGGTATTCATCGTCGGGCGCGGGTGGGTCGAAATCAAAGACATTCGCGTGGGCGAGAAGGGCGTGGACCAGAATGGCCGCCACGTCAAAATCCTCGCTAAGAAATACGTCAAACTCGATAAGCCGGTGAAGGTCTACAACCTGACCGTCGAAGGCGCGCATAGCTTTTTCGTGAGCGGTGGTGGGAGCGGGGGCCTGCTGGTGCATAATGCGCCAATGGAGGGGCCCGGTTCTTATGCCCAGGGCGCGGCGAATAGCACTCCTTTGAAACCCGCGCTGTCATACGAACAGGTCGGTAACTGGTCCCTGACCGGGATCGGTGAACGCTTTTCTAACCTTTTCGACGGGCGCGGTTTCAATACCGACCGGCAGTATATCGCCGAAGAGCGCGAATTGCACGGTGCCTTGGGCGAAGCGTTGGCGGTCGCCAATCTTGGCTATCAAAATGCGGCCCTCCACGAAACGGCCGCGGCTTTGATCGCCGTTCGGAATTCGATCAACTCAGATTGTGAATGCTGGGACGCCGAACGTGGCGCCTTCGATCCAGCTCGGATGGACCAGGCTACGCTACGTAAATACGAGGACTTCCGGGGCAAGCAGCTTCGCCTGGAGCAGGCGCACAGCACCGTGCTCCAGCAGGAATGGGCGGCGGCCGGCAGGGACGTGGTCGGGCTTACGCCCTACGCGAAAGAAGTAATGAAGGAACGATTTCCGGAATTGACGCAGGCGGATTTCGACCGAATCGATTTGCAGAATGCTGGTTTTTTTCTCCACGCAGTCTATGAAGGCAACACCTTGCGTCAAATTGGGTATGACCTTTATAATATGCGAGAGGACCATACAACCTATCCAGGGGGTTTCAATCAGAACCTTGGTGAGGATTTAACGGGGCTCGCTCATGAAATCAGGCACATTTCCCAGCAAAAAGAACTTGGGACTGTACGTTATAATGTCAGGCATAAATTAGAAGAATGGGAGCACGGAGACGTCGAACGCTACTATGTTCCTGGGGCACTGGAAGGGGATGCGCAAAAAACCCAGGTCCAATTCGAAATTGAATATCTGGATTTCACCAAAAAGTATGGCTTACAATTCCAAAATTAAACTATTAATTTTTTTTAGTATTCTCGGTTGTGGAGCGGGCCATGTAAATCTCTACAACCTCGATACCGAATTAAACGGATCCGGAAAACGTTTTTTCGAAGTTAGTCTAATCGATCCCCGGCACGATTGGCCACTTTCTGGTTTAAGAGTGATCGAAGCAAAAACCCAAAACACGGTATGGGCAGTCAGCTTTCACCGGGGAGTAAGGGAGGAAGACCGGATGATTAAGAAATTTTACTACGGCCAGAAATTCGATTTCCCTGGCCAGATTGCCGTCACCGGTCCTGTGCCGCTCGTCAAGGGGGAAAAATATGTTCTGACTATTTGGTCCGGTCCCGATCCCTATACCCGCCTCGAATTCGTTCATTGAAACCATTGAAACGTTCGTAGTTTTCATTTTCGGAACTGAAGCCAGAACCAAACTTTGCCAATGATTTCAAGAGCTACTGTCGCAACCCTCGTTTTTACCATTTCCGGGCCGATGCTGATTAAAAGTTCTCCGGCCCCTGCCTTCTTTTTCATCCGAAACAATTCCGCACGGTCGATTGCCATCGACTTCAAATTGAAACCGGAGTCAGGTTTTCAATCTGAATCATACTATTCAGAATACCTGTTCAACACAATTTCCAATGAAGATTTCAAGGAAGGGAGTGTATATGGCCCTGACCCAGCGCCTGATTTCCAGGCTGATGTTAGGAGAAAGACTGGGTTTGCCAGTTTGCCGTCCGGTCGCATGTGGCTGGTGGATATTAAGCACCTGTATTTTGGACACGACCCGGACAGGCTCGAAAAAACCGCTCATAGGTTCCGACCGGGCACCTATGATATTTACAGGCTTGAATTTTTGCGGATTAGAACCGGGGAGGGGGAGAGAATTTTGTCAGGGTTGGAGTTGATTCGAGAATTCAGGCATGAGGATTGCGGGCATTCCGGGCGTGGATATTGCTTTGTAATGAATATTGAATCGCTTGACACTACAGTCCAGGAGAAATCCAGTTTTTGTCTCGATTTTCTTGGGTGTCTCCTTGGACCAATTCTTTAGAAGGCACAACCGGAATTTCCATGGGAACACCCGTTCGCGCACTTTCCCCCCACAACCTTCGCCCGTTGACGTACGGCTTCAAATAATGCCGCCCCGTGGTCTCCGCCGATCGGTGGCGGGCGATTTTCTGGGCATAAAGACTGCCTTCGCGGTCGTTCGCCTTCTGGATCGCGGTGTGGCGCAGGGCGTGGGGATGGACCAATCGACCGGCGAGGGTTTCGACACTCCAGGAGCGGATAATTTTCTGTAAGCCCCGGGTGGTCAGTAATGAACGGGCTCCGCGCAGGTTGCGCAGGGATAGGGAGTGAAACAGATGCCCAGAGTTGATTCCCGCGAACGCGTGATACTCCTGGACTACAGCCAGAGTCGCGTCCGAAACGAAAACGCCGTCCGTGTCGCCCCCTTTTAACCGAACCCGGAAAACCCGCCCCGGCTCGCCATCGACCACTTCCTCAAACGAATCCGCGCGATCGAGCTGGAGCAATTCGGCCGCGCGCAGGGCCGTTTCGCGCATGACAAACAGGAGGGCGCGGTTGCGGTAGTCGGCTTCACAGGCGGGATTGGCGAAGCGGGCTTCGAGCAGGGACATGGCCAGATCGGAAAGGCCCTTTCCGACCATGATCCCGATGCGGGAATTGCCACCGTCGCCGCGGTTCCCGCCGCGGCTGCGCGCCCGGGTGATCGGGATCACGTTTGATTTTTGTGCGGGCTCGCCCATATACTTCACTCTACGTTTGTCTTGTCATTCATAAGACAAACGTAGAGCCATGACAAGCAAATTATGGCCCGCTACCGGATTTTTTTTCGTGGACCACCAGCGTTTCCAGGCAGGCCGCGAGAGTTTCCGGTTTCAGGTTCCAGCCCCGGTTGCGCCAGGTGACGAGGGTCTGGGATTTCTTGTTTAAGATGCGGGCAAACTCGTTCACGCCATGGCGGACGTAGGCGGCTTCCATTTCCTTTTTCAGCCGGTTGTATTCGGCCAGGAATTTCTTTATTTCGGCACTCGAAACGCCCACGGTCATAACCGAAAGGGTCACACCGGTACGAGTCAACCGAAAACTCTGGCTCCTCCCCGTAAATGCGATCAATTATGGTTCCGAAATGGAATAGAACTCGGAACCATTTAATACGAAAGTTGGCACAGATACGAAAGTTGCGACACCACCCGGGCTCCGCAACCGCAAGGGAGCCCGGCCCCGTTCTCCAGACCCCATTTAAAACCCCTGTAATTCGGGTTTTAAATGAATTAATTCAATTAATTGAAAAATAGAATCGCGCGGGTATTTTCGCGCCCGCGATGCGAACCCGCGCCGGCAAACCGGAAATTCTAACGGCCCTGGGCCGCGCGGTCCAGGCCGAATCGGCCGGGTACATGCGCGATTTTGTCGGGCCCGAATCGGTCGATCTGATTGTCACGTCGCCGCCCTTCGCGCTCATCCGCGAAAAATCATACGGTAACGTTCCGCAGAGCGAATACCTTACCTGGTTCCGGCCCTTCGCCGAACAATTCGCGCGCGCACTGAAACCGTCCGGCTCGCTGGTGATTGAAATCGGCGGGGCGTGGCAGAAGGGCCTGCCGGTCCGGTCGCTCTATCAATTCGAGCTGTTGCTCATGCTCTGCCGCGAATACGGTTTCGTCCTGTGTCAGGATCACTACTGGTACAATCCCGCGCGCCTGCCGACGCCGGCGGAGTGGGTCACGGTGCGACGCCTGCGCGTCAAAGACGCGGTCAGCACCATCTGGTGGCTCGCGAAATCGCCGTACCCGAAAGCGAGCAATGAACGGGTCCCCTGGCCGTACAGTCCGGACATGGAAAAATTGATCGCGGGGCGGGGGTACGGCAACCCGGCGAAAGGGCGGAAATTCGTCTCCGGACAGGATACTTCCGGTTTCAACCATTACGAAACGCGGAACGCCGGCGCGATCCCGCCGAACCTGCTGGCGATCGCGAACACCGAATCGGCAGGCGCCTATCACGAGTATTGTAAACGCGAGGGATTGACCATTCACCCGGCGCGCTTCCCCGCGCGCCTGCCCGAATATTTTATCCGGATGCTCACCGACCAGGGCGACCTGGTGCTCGATCCGTTCGCCGGTTCGTGCGTGACGGGCCGCGTGGCCGAAACGCTGCGGCGGCGCTGGTTGTGCCTGGAGCTCGAACGCGAATTCCTGCGCGGCGCCCGCGGACGTTTCCTGGATACTCCGGCACCCTCGCCGGCGGCGGCGACATACCGCGTGAGTGCCCCCTGTCCGCTGCCGGTGAAAGAAACAAAACTGCGCGCGGACGGTGGCCGGTCGCAGGGGAAACGGAAAAGGGTGGCGCGGTAATGGCCAGGCCCAGGGGACCGAACTACGAACTCAACCGGCGACGCATGGCCGGCTGGGCCACGGGCGAAAGCGGGTCGGGTGGCGCCGCGGTCGCGACGGTGGCGAGCCCGCAGGCGACGGTGCGCCCGCTGGTCACGGCGTTTATCAAGTCGATGCTTTCGACCGGGATCGCGCAGCAATTCGCGCGCGGTGCCACGGCCGAGACCTCCAAAACATACGAACTGTATGACGATCGCAACCGGCTCATCAGTGACGGGGTCATGCTACGCCCGCCGTGGCGCTTGAAGGAAGCGGACCTCCGCAAGGTGACGTACGGCGGCAATATCGCCGGCGCGATCGTCCAGCTCCGCGTGGACGATGCCAAAATCCACGCGCGGCCGGATAAAACGCTCGGGTACTGGGCGAAGTTAGAAGACCCGGACCTGGAACCGACCGCGCAGGATAAGAAACGCATCCAGGGAAAACTCCAGCTCGTCAAGGACATGGGCACGCGCCTGGCGACCGACTGGTATGATCGAGAAAACCTGGAACAGGTCCTGGACATGGCGACGGGCGACGTGCTCACGATCGACAAGATCGCCGCGCTGCGCACCCGCGACCGCCGGGGCGAAACGATCGACGCGCGCTACCTGGACCCCGCGACGATCTTCCAGGTTCATCCCGTCCACGGCTACCGCGGCGACCGCAACATCACGCATGTCCAGGTGATTGATTTTCAGGTGGTCGAGGTCTACGAACGCGGCCGGATCATCCTCAAGAACAAACGCGCGCTCTCGGACCGCGAATACCGCGGCCATGGTCTTTCGCCAACCGAGGCGGTGATCCATGAAATCATGGGTTCGATCTACGCGATCAAGCAGAACCTGGACCGGTTCTCGGGTCGCAACCCCCCGAAGTTTATCATGACCAGCAAATCAAGCGTGCCCGAAGAGGTGCGCGAACTGTTCGAGCTGGTTTGGGAGGCGGCCTATTCCGGCGGGCGGATGAACTTTCAGGTCCCGCTCATCCACAACATCGAAGATCTCGAGGTCCACAAGATCGACTTCGAGAACGACATGATCTGGGAAAAGTGGATGAACTGGACGGCCAACATGACCCTCGCGCGCTATGCGGTGGACGAGGCAGAGCTGGGCCTGCGCCTGGGCCACGGCCAGTCACTGAGCGAGCCATCGGTGGAAGGCCGCATCCGACTTTCGCGCAACCGCGGGCACGGCGCGCTGATGCGTTTTCATGAAAGCTGGCTGGGCGCGCTGTTCGCGGATCCGCCGACCGAAAAGCGACCGGTCGTGATCTATTTCGCGGGCACCACCGATGAGGACCGCAACGCGAAACTGGACCGGGACGTTAAACGGATCAGCAATTTCGAAACACTCGATGCGATCCGCGCCGAATACGATCTGCCGTCCATGGGCGAAGTCGGCAAAGATTATTTTCCCGATGACGAGGAGAAACAGAAAAAATACGCCCTGCTGGGCGCGCTGATCTACAACCAGTATTTCGCGCAGCAGTACGCCGCGGTTATCGGCGGCGGTCAGGAACAGGCCGACGGTTTCGGCGATGGCGAAGACCAGGCGGGCGCGGGCGCCGACGAAGATTTTGACCTGGACCGGGCCCTGGGGTTTTCGGGCGCGGACGAAGAGGATACGCAATCATCCGATGAAGAATAAAAAATTGTGAGGAACACCATGACCGAAGCAGTAACCGAAGAAATCACTGAAAAGAAAAAAAAGAAGAAGGGCAGGGGGGGCGAAAGCACATCGGCCCCGGCCGGGGATGCGACGCCGCCGGCGGAAGGTGCGGCCCGGTCGCCGGAACAAAACGAAACGTCGGCGCCGGTAAATGCTCGGGCGAGTTCGGACCTGGCAGATTTCCCGGCCGAAGCGCAGGAAAACGCGCTCGGGTTCCTGGAAAATTTCGCGACCAGTCCGGACCGCAGCGTGGAGGCGCGCGTGTCGGGCATGCTTTCGATTATCGCGGCCTTTGTCGATGAGCCTGACCTCGCGCTGCGCGTGAACGAAATCACACCGGAAGCGCGCATTGCGTTCCTTTCGATGGCGGGCGCTCTTACTGCCGAACGCGGCCGGTCGCGCGAGGCGCGGCTTTCCGGAATCATCGGCGAGGCCCGCCGGCTGCTGCCCGCCTGAATATGCTTTCGGCCGCGCAACATCCCGGCGAAACGCCCTGGCTGGATACGCGCTTCGGGCGCGAGTTTCAGTTTGTGATCTGTGAATGCCTGCTCTGGACTCAGTGGGTGCTACTGGGTCCGACGGGCGCGGCCCCGGGGCGCGCAAGCGATCTGCGCAAGGCACTCTGGCGCGGCGACCGTGGCAATGGTCTCTCGCGCTGGTTCGGCAGTCTCCTCCGCCGGGAAACACCCGAAACACCGCGGCCAGACGATCCGGCGCAGTTCGTCGCCTGGGCGCATGATTTTCTGGCCCGCGACTGGAACCAAACATACCGGGAAATCGGCCAGACCGGCACCCTGCTCGGGTATCTGGCCGGCTAT
This sequence comes from uncultured Leptospiraceae bacterium, assembly GCA_964631535.1. Classification (GTDB taxonomy): domain Bacteria; phylum Spirochaetota; class Leptospiria; order Leptospirales; family Leptonemataceae; genus CAZVZS01. The sequence continues at coordinate 40,581 of CAZVZS010000022.1, read as the reverse complement.
CTGAGCGGAAATTTGAAACTGCCCGAAAAACGGATCCGCGCCATGAACACGGACGAGTTGTCTTTCGCGCTTCAGTACCGGCTCGGAACCGACCTCGCCCCGGAGAACCGGGACGAGCTGGTCCGGCGCATGAACGCGGGTGGCGAAGACATCCCGCCAATGCGCGGGGGCGGCGGCACGGACGATGACGCGGGCTTCGATTCCGAACGGGCGTACGCGGTTGCCTATGCCGCACGTCACGGCGGCGAGTGGGTGGCGATCTATGAAACGGATCCGAATAGCGGCGAACCGGTTCGCGCGGGCCGGCCCTATGAAATCGTATCGCGGGTATTTCGCCGGCAGATCACCGAAGCAATCGCCGCGGGCGAGTCGGTCGAATCATTGCGCAGCCGGATGGTTTTTCCCGATCTGCTCGCCCTTTACGAACGCGGCGAAATCACGGAAGCCGAATACATGGACTGGGCCGACAACCACCTGAACCGGGATTTTTCGCGCTTCGCGCTGACCGAAGCGAATTTCGCCTGGTCGAACGGGAAGCTTTCGCACCGGGCGGACCTTGCGAAAGCCACGGGCCAGGCACAGTATCTCCAGTACCGTATTTCCGGGGGGCATGTCCTGTGAACGCGCGCGAGAAAATTCGCGCGTTCCTGAAAGGGCGGGCTCTGCCCGTTGGAACCTCGCGCAGACATGGCGGGATCTGGAAACGCAAACAGGCGGATGGTTCCTGGAAGCCGGACGCCGGAGCCAGGACCGGGGCCATGAATCATGCTCCGGGCCATACCCGCGGTCATGATGCAGGCAAAAGGGAATCAGGCCAGGGTGCGAGCGGCGGAAATGTTTCCCCGGAAACGGCTGAAAAGGTAGACCATCTTGCTCGAAAAATTTCCAGGGAGAGCAAATCAAATGAAGTGGCGAATAAAATCCCGGAGCGCGAGGCGAAAAAGATTCGCGCCATTTACGACCGGGTGCCCGGGACCGAACAGGAAATAAGTCCGGATCTGATGTACGCTTCGGAACAGATCCGAAAAAATTTCAATCCGGCGGATCATGAGGAAATGGTGAATTCCATTCGTTCGCTTGGATTGTTGCAATCGATCCTGGTGCGGCCGGACGGAAAAGGGCGGTACGAAATCATCGCCGGCGAACGCCGGTTTCGGGCCATCCGGGAACTTATTCGAAGAGGGGAATGGAAAGGCAACGTTCGTGTTTCGGTCCAGGATGTAGACGATCGCACCAAAGACTTGATGCAGCTTGCCGAAAACTACGATCGGCGGGACAATACTACCGGGGAAACCGCCGATTTCTTTAAGAAATTGATGGATAAGCACGGCATGACCGTGGCCGAAATCGCGGAGAAGGGTGGCATCAGCCCCCAGACTGTTCGCGCACACCTGTCAATCACGGAGTTGCATCCGGATTTGCGAAAGGAACTAAACCGGGGGAACCTCCAGAAGACCGCTGCCCAGCTCCTGGGAACGCTAAACCATGGCCAGCAACTGCGTGCGTATTCAGAAATGCTCCGCAAGAACATGAACACCGGGACGTTTCGCAATTACGTGCAGGCGCTCAAAACGCAGGGCAGTTTTTTCTCGGACGACGAAATCAAAACCGACGAAATGAAGGCCGCCGGCCGGGCGCTCGGTGATAAATCGCCCGAAAAACTCCAGCAGAAATTCCAGCAAACCCTGGATAAACACCAGCAGTTTCTGAATAAGTTTTTTGATGCGGATGGCTCGCGCCTTTCGGCGCTCGCGCTGGCGGCGACCGGTGATTTTGACCGGACCATGGAACGTATGCAGCTCATGCAGAACGAAGTCGAGCGGGTCATGCGCGAAATGCGGACGCACCGTGATAAGATCAAGGGCGACGAAGCGCAGGAGGCCATGTTTAAATCGGTGCTGGCCGAATTCGCCGGCCTGGAGCGGGACTGCGCGCGCCTTGTGGCCCGGTGCCTGGTCCTGGATTTCCTGAAAGCGAAGGGCGCCGACATCGGCGAAATTCACCACTGGGCCACGGGCGATTTCAAAAAGGAAGATCACGGCTGGTCGAAAGTCAAACAGGACATCCGCCAGCACCTGGACCGGCTGCATAAAAAAGCGCACCTGCGCGACGCGGTGGTGACCCGCAACCTGGACGAATTGAACGCCAGGCACCGGACCTACGCGGAAGTGGGCAACATGAGCGACGCGGGGATCGTGGACCGCTTTAGCGTTTCGCCGGAAAAAGTCGCAGTTGTTCGCCAGCAAGCGGCGGAACGATTGAAAAAAACCGCAACCGCCCTGAAACGTCATTCGCGGATCGCGGAGGGCCCCGGCCTGAACTCATACCGGCCGAAGCGCGATCCATACGACCGGGTACGCGAATACGCCGCCCAGGTTGAGCAGTTTCTGACCGAATCATACGGCCGGCACCTGGACCGGAAATCGGAGGAGCGCCTGGCCCCGCTGCGCGCGAAACTCGCGGACCGGGCGGGGGAGCTGAAAAAACTTCAAACGGCGCTCGCGAAGCTGGACCCGGAAAAAGACGAGGATGCGGCCGGCGAAATCGATGAGCAAATTCAGGACATTGAATCAGAAGTCGAACAGTTTGAAGACCGGATTTCGCGCATAAGTGAACGAACGGCGTCTCAGAAAGCGGACCATGCTGGCACGGTATCAGGCCGGATGGGGGACCTTGCGGATAAATCGAGGGACAGCACCGAAGCGGACATGGCCGGTCTTCTGGAACAACAGCAGGCAGTCCTCGGACGGGGCCAGCACAATCCCGAAGCGCCACGCGGCCCCGATCGTTCGCGGTTGATGCTCACGCGTAAAAAAATCCTGGGGCGTCTCGCGCGCCCGAAAATGAAATCGGTCGTCGCTTATAGACTCATGCGCGGTCGCGCTATCGTGCGATTTTTCTTGAAAGGACGCGGGTTTCCGATCGGGACTCGCAGGCAACACGGCGGGGTCTGGAAGCGCAAGCAGGCCGATGGAAGCTGGAAGCCCGATTCGGGTCGGTCTGGAGCAGGGGAGGGAATCAAAAAAGAAAAGCGGACCAGAAACAAGCGGTTACCTGCTGGTGTCGAGAATCCCAGGACTCTTCCGGAGCCCGGGGTCTGGATTGATTCAGTTCCAGGTCTGCCGGAAGAAACCTGGAAAAAATATTTCAACGTCCATCCCGGCCAGGGCGGAAAACCAGTCCGGCGGCGTCAATCGCTCCATAATCGGATAAAGAAACAATTCCTTGTAAACACAAGCCCGGTTGCATCAGACAGTAAGCCAGAGGCGATTCTCATGATGGGTGGCCCAGCTTCGGGAAAATCGTCCATGGTAAAAAAATCTGGACTCTCCACCGCCAATTTCGTCGTTGCCGATGCGGACGCAGTTAAAGAGAAATTTCCGGAATACCGGCAGGCAGTGAACGCGCGGGCCCGGAATGCGGCGTATATGGCACATGAGGAGTCCAGCTATCTGGTCAAGCGCATCCGGCGTACTGCGATTTCCACGCGCCGCAATCTGGTCGTCGATGGTACTGGCTCGCGTCTTGATTCGTGTTTGAAGACACTGAAGGACTTAAAGGCCAGTGGATACCACACTACTTTGATGCTGGCCGATTGTGATTTTGAAATTGCCCTTCCCAGGGCCATGCGCCGCGCTGAAAAAACCGGACGGCTTGTCCCGGAGAAGGTCATGCGCGAATCGTATAGTGGGTCCATTCCGGAAAATTTCCTGAAATTAAAAGACCTTGTTGATGATTTTATGGTTTTCGATACCCGGGGAAGCGAAAATATCCCGATTTTTACAAGGACACGGGGCACTGAAAAAGTGCATGACGCCACGCGTTTTTCTGAGTTTATTGGAAGAAGCGGGCAGGGCAAAGGCGATGTCAAAAATTGAAAAAGAAAAACAACCGGAATTAGACCGGGAGACGCTGCTTCAAATGATGATTAAGGGATTCAACGAGGGCCAGAAGGAAATGGATGAGTTACCGGTCCTCTTCCCAGGCGGCAAAGATGGAATCATCGAAGTCCTCGACGAACCATAAAAAATTCCACACATCTTGAAAAATAGAGTCGTGCGGGTATGTGTGTTAGATGCAACCCAACGATCTCGATCAGGGCCCGCGAACACAATTCGAGGGCATCAAACACCAACTCCTTGAAAATTCCGTCCGCTTCCGCCGCGCGACGATCAAAAGTAACGCGGCGGGGACTGCGGTCGTGCTCGTGCCGGCCGACGAAGTGCCGCCGGACCGGGTGGTCCAGATCATCCCGGATTATCGCGGGAAGGTGGGCGGTGCCACGCCCTGGGGCACGACGGCCGCGGTGAGCATTAAGACCGCGATCACCGGAACCGTACTCGTGAGCTTCGCGCAGGCTGGGCTCACCGCGAACGCGGTTCTGCGTCCGGGAGCGGCGAACGTGACCGAAGCGGACGCGGTCGTGCTGGGCACGGGCGCGGACCCGGGCGAAGGCCTGGTGATCCAGGGCGACGTGAACGGGACCGGATCGGACCTGACGGTCTGTATCTGGTACCGGCTCGTGCGCGCGTAAATCGCCGTGGCGCGCATTCTCCCCGGCGGTACCAACCCGTTTCAGACCGGGCTTCGACCCTCAGCATTCAATTCGCTTCCCGTACAGGAAACGATCGAGCGCCTGGGCGAGCCCGTGATCTGGCTGCGCGAAATGCCCACGCCGTACGTGCGGCCGGGCCGGCTTACTTTGCCGGACCAGCCGGCGGACGGGAAGGGTTACTATCACACCGTCCCGAACGAAATCCAGGTAGAACAGGAAGTATCGATACCGTACTGGCGCAGCGCGCGGCGCGTGTACACGAAACAGGGCCCGATCGCGGAAATTCTGCGCGCGCGGGTCTTTCGCCGCGCCGACTACGGCGGCGGCTATGATCTGGAAATCGGTGAAACCGGCGACAACTGGTTCGAATACAAAAATGAACCGGTCCCCGACTACGAAAAAATCCTGATCGATTACAAAATCAAAACCACGCGCGAACTGACGGTGGAATTTGAACAGAGCCAGGCCGGGCGCCGGCTCGAACTGGCCGAACACCCGGAGCTGGTGACCGACACCGACGGCACGTTTGTAAATGTAATTGTGGCGGTCCGGTCCCTGCGCCGGTTCACGGGGCCGGACACACTCGAAGAGCTGGCCGACTTCACGCACGATTTCACGCGCATTTATCCCGCCCGCACGTATCCGGCCGGCACGCGCTTCCGCATCGAACTGACCGTATACGATACGATGCCGGTCGCATACCGGACCATGGACGCGCGCGACGCGCAGGCGAAGAACATCAAGATTCAGGGCGGTGATCTCGAGCTCGTGACCTCGCCGTACATGCGCCTGGCCGAAGGCGACCTGATTATTTTCACGCGCACGCAGAAAACCGCCAAGGAAACCATTCACCGCACGGGCGAATTTCGCCTGTCGCGCCATCCCGTGCGTTCAATTGAATCGTGCCTTGCGCTCGATGCGCGCGGCCAGACAATCCCGGTGGATCCGAACGAAATCCGGATCGAAGGGTTCAACCGGCTGATCCTGTCTGAAAATATCGAATCGGCCGCGGTCGTATACAACCACCACCCGCAGTATCGCGTTCAGGCGCACGTCGAAACCGCCGGTCTTGCCGGGCGCCTGCAACCGCCGATCTGGCACCTGATCCCCGACCAGACCGGGATCGTGTTCAAATAATATGGCCGAAATCAACAGCAATGTTTTGCTCCAGAAACACTGGAAGGGCTTCGAATTTGGCGCACCGGACGAAGACGCCCATCCGGAACTGCACCGCATCTGCTTTCCGGGCGAGGAGGGGCGTGGCTGGGGCGCGCTGGTAACGCCGGACGAAATCCGGTACATTCACCTGGCCGGCCTGGAGCTGGTGACGCAATCCGGGGCGGTCGTAACGGACGAAATGATCGTCGGTCTGGTTGATCTGCACGCGCGCAGTCTCGCCGGAGACCTGCAACACGTCATCTATCCGCGCGCCTTTCGCGCCCGGCCCGCGGATCCGGCGACCGTCCTAAAAAAAGAACGGCATGAAGAATGGTACGATCTGCACGACCATCGTCCCGAAAGTTACAAAAATTTCTGGCTGCTCCAGCTCCGCCACCGCCCGGCAGTACGGATTTCACGCTGGGACCTGCTCAATCCCTGGTCAGGGGAGGTGATTCTGAATCTACTCGCGGGCGCGGACATTCATTATCAACTCGCGGTTCTGCGCAACACGCGGGCCACGGCGCGGCATGGTTCGACCGGCGGCAATGTGCCCCTGCGCGCCCTGCGCTTTTTCGGTCAGGACTACGATTATCGCCGCCTGCCGGGCTCGTTCGCCGTGGATTTTGTGGCGGGGTATGAAAACGCCCGCGACGTGCCGCACGAACTGAGGCTTGTACTCGCCAAACTGGTGACGATTCATATTCTTTCGGGCTTCGGCGATTCAATTGTGTCGGGCCTGGCCAATTTCTCAATCTCACTTTCTTCAATTTCAGAGTCGGTCGGCACGACCATGTCCGCAACGTCCGCATACTTCGGTGCGCGTATCAAGGAACTGAGCGACGAACTGTCCGCCTGGTTCAAAGCGAACCGATCGCGCTACCGCCTGCCGCGTATTTCGATCCTCTAAAAAAAATTTCAATTTTTTCTGAAAAATTTCGCACGCGGCTCGAAAAATAGAGTCGCGCGGGCATAAGGCGTTCGTGTCCGCCGTTCAATCACTTGACCTTGCCTTCGCGCCGGTGTACCGCCAGCGCGCCTGGGCCGGTAACCAGACGCTGAACGCGGAAGGCCGCGTCTACGCGATCACCGAAATCAAGGCCAGCGCGGCCGCCGCCAGCATTCGTTATATCGCCCTGGACGGTACGGAGGTGCTGCGCACCACCGAAACCGGTCGGATTATCCTGCATGTACCGCTCTTCGCGCGCGAAATCACACTGCCGGTCCAGGTCACCGAAGTTCAGGGCTATGAGGTCCACGCGTAATGCCCGCGGACGACCGCATTCAAATCCAGACGCTGGTCAAACGGCTGCTGGACGGACAGGCGGAGCGAGTCGAGCTTTCGCGCACGCGGACGCTCGATGCGGTCGAGTACCGGCTGGAACGCTGGAAGCAGAACACGACCGACGGGCCGGTTACAATTCCCTTCGGCCTGCTTTCTACCGTGCATTTCCTGCATGTACGCGGCGAATACCAGAACGCGGATCCCGCGAATAACATCGAAAAATTCGATCCGGCCGCGGTTGAAATCCAGCTTAACGACGCGCTTGCGCCGTTCATTTCCGTTTACGCTGTAACCCTTGAAGGCCCGGTAACCCACCTGGCGGTGCGCATCAACGCGGCCGTAGCGCAGGACCTGCGCGTCACGCTCATCCTGGGGGCGGCCGGATGATCCTCAGCCCCTTCCTCAAAACCGCTGAAATCGTCCAGGCGCGGGCTTCGGGCGGACGCGTTTCGGTGCTCATCCGGGCGAGTACGCCAAAGCGCGACCGGCAGAACGAAGCGTTTCTGCCCGAAGCGTGGCTCTATCCGGACGACCGCGCGTATTTTTTGCGCGAGGGCGTGATCGATTACAACCACCTTTCGCGCCTGATTCCCGCGAAATACCGGGGTGCAAGCCCCGCCGAACTCGCCGAAGCCGAACGCTTACGCCTGAAAGCGATCATGGGCGAACCGAAGGCGATCGAAGTCGAGGGCGAAGATTTACTCTGTCAGGCGGACCTGTACCGCAAAAACGAATACGTCGAAGATCTGATCCCCGCGCTTGAAGCGGACACGACGCGGTTTGGCGCTTCGGTCGCCGGCTGGACCTATCCGCAATCGGAAAAAACGAAATCACTGTACGGCGCGAACGTCTTCGACCGCGCGCGGCTCGATCATATCGCGATCTGTCCGCTCAAAGAAGCGATCAACGACGAAACCAGCATCACGCTTTTAAAATCAGCCATGGCGGACATCGCCGGTGGAATTTCGGTCCCGGAGGCGGGGATAAATGTTCGCGGCGAACATTTATCGGGCCATTTTCCGGAACTTTTTCGCGATTTCGCCCTTTCGCAACCCGCGTTCCTGGATTTCCTCTACGGCCGTCTGGAAACGGAACTGGCCCGCACCCTCGATTACGAACACGCGCGCGAATTCTTTTTGAAGTGCGGCCTTGAAAGCCCCGAGGCCCGCGAACTCGCAACCAGGGCAATAATTCATTTTGGGAGCAAACAAGCATGAGTAAAACACTGTTCAACGAAATATTGAAACGTTTTCAAAAATCAACCGGGGCCGCTGCGGCGCCGGCCACTCCGGCCGACCCGGTCGCGGGCGAAGCCGAACTGCTGGAAGAGGCGTTTCGCGCGCTCGATACCGGCGAAATCCAGGACGACCGCATGGAAATCGCTTCCTGGTCGCGCAAGAAAGGACTCCAGGGCGGTGGTAAAACCGCCGGTCAATTCGCCGACCGCGTCCTGTTCGAATACTACGGCGGCGCCGAAACGCCCGTACATGCGCCGGCCGCTGAAAATCCGGAAATGGCCAAATCACTCACTGCGCTCCAGGAAGACCTCGCGCTTTTCGGCGAAGGTCTCGCGCAGGTGATCGGCATTCTCGAACCGCTCGATAAAATCGCGGCGCGCATCGACGCCATTGAAGCCGGTTCGAAAACCGGCGCCGAAACGATCAACACGCTCAAATCGCAGCTCGAAGCGATCGCGAAGCAGCCGGCCGACGCGCCGAAGACGCCCGATCTGCACGCGGCCCCCACGGGTCCCGCGCCCGCGCCCTATCCATACGAACTCACGCTGAACCGGATCATGAAGGGAGTCAGCGAACGCATCCTCCATGCCGACGATGTGCGCTCCTGGGAAGTCGACGAGGTCCTGACCGACCGCGCGCGCGAATACGTCGATGCGCAGCGCCAGGCGGCCGGGAAATAAAACGCAGAGGTAAATATGTCCACAACCTTTAAAACATTCGATGAAGTTGTCGCCTTTCGCAAGGCGCTCGGGATCACGCGGCTTTCCGACGCGGCGCCGCGCCTGCGCGCGTTCACGAAGGCGGTTCTGGCCACGCAGGGCCCGCAGGCCATGCGCAACATGGCCCGCACGGTCGAGCTGGCGCTTTCGGGCAACTTTCAGAAATCGGCCCTGCCCGAAGATCTGTCCGAGTTTCTGAAAGCGTACGAATCCAATTCGGAAGGCATCAGCGACGTGCTCCAGCTCACGCAGGGTCAGGCGCTCACGATGCAGGCGCTGGACGCGACCATGGTTTCGCTGGTCCAGACCGAGGCGAGTTATACTTTCCTGAACACGATGGCGCGCGAGGACGTGGCCCAGACCTTCCTGGAATACAACCAGCTCAAAGCGTACCGTTCCTCGAACCGGCCCATGGCCTGGGTGGGCGAATCGTCCGACCCCGGGTTTGACGATCCGATCGTGAAACGCGCGGCGCATAACATCGCCTTCATGTCGGGCGCCTGGAGCCATTCGCGCGTCCTGCCGACCGTGCGCACGACGGAAAATCCCGAAAGTTTGCTCCAGAACGCGCAGATTCATAACGTACTCGAAACGTTCGCGAACGGGGCCTGGTATGGCAACCGCAGCGTGAACAAACTTCAGTTCAACGGTTTCGTTCAGGAACTGATTGAGCAGGGAAACGTTTACGATGCGGAGGGTACGATTCCCGCCGTGAACGTCCTGAAGGGAATCACGCAGGAGATTCGCTACCCGGGCCACGGGCTCGCATCCGAAATCTGGACCAGCGTGGCGACGAAACGCATTTTCGATAACTATATCATCGCGAACAATCTGGAGCGGGCCCCCTACGGCGCCGGCAATATGGGCGACCTGAGAATCGGCGCGATCATTCCCGGCCTTCACGACGAGAACGCGAAGGACTCGGTCCTGCGCGTGAAGTCGGACATCTGGCTCAACCGCTATGCCTGGGACGTGCCGCGGGTGTACAACCGTTCCACCGATACGATGGAAGAATCGTCGATCGGGATCAACCCGCCCAACCGCCCCGCCCAGGTTACGGTGGCCAATGCGGGTCCGGTCGTCGGATCGAAGTGGAAGGCGGGGGATGTCAACACGCTGGCCGTCCGCTACCGGATCGTCGCCAAAACCGATACGGGTATGGCTGCGGCGAGCGAAATCGTCACGCAGACCGGTGCCGCGGTCGGGGCGGGCGAGGCGCTGAACATCGTCATCACGCCGGACAGCGCCGGTTTTCCGGCGACCGCTTTCGAAATCTGGCGCGAAACCAAACCGCAAAATGGCATTTTCAAGTTTGTCGTTGAGGTTATCCGTTCTTCGGGAGCGACGACCACGTACCAGGACATTAACGAATGGCGTCCCGGCACCGAAATCGCCATTCTCGGCGATTTTAATTCGGTCAGTGCGTCCAGCGAAGCGCGCACGTACTGTATGGCGATTCTCCTGCCGATGATGGCGACGAAGTTTCCGCCAGGGGTGGGTACGGGCCTGCGCCGGCTGTCCGGGATGGTCGAACTGTACGCGGGCCTGCGCATCAAGGCGCCGTCCAAATTCTGGCTGATTAAGAATCTGCCGGTGCAGTAACCACCCGCGCAAATTTTGAGCGAAGGGCCGCGCCGGGTTTCCGGGGCGGCTTTTTGTTTTCGGAGAAAAAAAATCGGGAGCCGGAACTATCCAGTTCACGGCTCCCACAGTGAGCAAAATATGGGTCACGGGCCCCCTTGCAGCGAAGGGGTGACAACCGCGAAAATACCCGCACGACTCAAAAAATAAAGCCGGTATAAAAGATTTTTTTGAAAATTTGAATCGTGCGGGTTAAATCTGCCGGTGTTCCGGTTTTTCTTTCGTGCGCGGCGGGGCGAAGCGGTCGCGGGTTCGAAATACCTGTACCGTATCCCGAAACCGGGCGGTACGGGTTTTACCTACGTATACACAGAAGCCGAATTCGAACAGAAATACGGCGTCTTAAAGAATGAAAATTTTCGCAGGCGCTTTGGATTCCATTTAACGCCGGCCGGCCTTGACGCTCTGCTCGAACGGGTTTTCAAAACCGGCGGGAAATCCGAAAAACTGAAGATCAGTTTCGCCGCATGGCGGGCCCACTTCAATGAATACTGGCGCCATCCGGACCGGTACAACCGGCTGAACCACGGGGTCGATTTGCAGGTGGTGGCTGGAAACGTCCCGGTACGCGGCCGGGTCCGTTTTCGACCTGAAATATTAAAAATCCTGGCGGAGACCTATGGTAAATTCAAACCGGTTGGAAAACTTGTGCCGGACAATAGCGCGGGACGTGAAGATGTCTACCGATTCATTTCCGAAGCTCTCAACATACCCGGATTCGTGGATCGTTCGCAATCTCGTCAACCTGAACCGGAACGAAACCGCCCCGAACGAAGCCCTGATCTGGCAGACAGCGTTCAACCTGGAAAGCGACCTGCCCTGACTCCCGGGCGCGTCCGCGAAATTCGCGGGCAGGTTCTGGAATTACTCCAGCAAAAACCGGCGCCCGATGCCGACGCACGCCGCGACCGCGATCAGTTCACGCAAACAGAACTGGAACTCCTGCGCGCGTACGAAGGGGCAGGGGGCACGGGGGAAGAAACCGGTGCCGACCAGACCCTGTATTCATTCTACACCCCCGAACCGGTAATTGCGAAAATGTGGCAGATCGCGCGGGCCTTTGTTCCCCCCGGCGCGCAGGTTCTGGACCCGGCCGCCGGGTCGGGGCGGTTTGCCGCGCAGGGCCGCGAATTTGCGATCGATCAGATTGAACCCGACGGCCTCGCCGCGCGCATCAATCAGATTCTCAATCCGGATACGACCGTCATGCGCGGTGTGTTCCAGGACTTGTTTCGGGATCCGGACCGGAACCGCGAAATCCCGTACAATGGCAAAGCGTACGATCTGGTGATCAGCAATCCACCGTATGGAACCTATTCGGGCCGCGACCGGCAGATCATCGGCAAAGAACACAAACGGTACGAATCCCTGTTTATCGAACGCGGGCTCGATACGCTGAAACCGGGCGGGCTCATGGTCATGCTCGTACCGCGCGGGTTCCTGGATAATTCGGACGAAAAGATTCTCGGTCAAATCGCCGCGAAAGGCAAACTGCTGGAGGCATACAGGTTGCCAAACGGAATTTTTCCGACCACGGATGTCGGTACGGATATCGTCGTCCTTCGCAAGGAACCGGGCGCCGCGGCCGATTTCCAGAACTACTTCGCGCGCAATCCGGACCGGGTCCTCGGAACGTATTCGAAGACGAAAACTGACCGCTTCGGGCGGCCACTCCTCGGCGGTACCTTAAAGGAACTCGATCGCATCCAGGTGAAAAATCCCGGCCCCGCGGCCGGGACGCCGGACGAAGGCGCGCGCGGCCGCGCTCTCATGGGCAATCAGAACGCACGCGGGCACAGGGGGAAAACTGGCAAACGCGAACCGGCAGCGGTTACGAAAAATATTGTTTCCATTCCGGTGAAAACGCTCAACGCCACGGAATTCAACGAAAATACAATAGCTCGTACTCCGCCCTGGACCGCGAAACTTTGAAACATACGCGCTACGACGGCAGCTTTGATCCGGACCCGGTCGAATTTAATCCAGGCCTGCATTCGGTTCATCACGGGAAATTTTTTCACGATGTTCTGTACGCCTCGGGAAACATATACGAAAAAATCGACACACTGGAGCGCGAAAAGGAAGCGATTACCCGGGAGTATGGCGAACAGCAGTACCAAAAACAGCGCGAACTTCTCGCGAAGGCCCTGCCTGAAGCCAAACCCATTGCTGAATATCATCTTTCGCCAATTTCAGCTTTCGTGCAGGAAACGTTCCGGTTCCCCGGCGGGGCAACATTGATTGATGAATTCCTGACCTGGGCCGGGGTACGCACCGGGCACTACGGCGTGGACTGGTCCGAAGCCAGAATCACCCGGCAGGATCTCGGCGCCGCGATCGGCTGGCAGGACGTTGTCGCCTACATGCGCCGCTTTCCCGTCCGTGGCCTTGGCAGCGCCAGCGCCACAACCCGGGCCGAAGCCCGGCAGGTCCAGACGCAGCGCAGAGACGCGGGCGAAAAACTGTTTCGCCGGTTTCTCGACGAGGGCCTTGAGCGTGAAAAACGCAACCTGCTCGAAAACGCCTGCAACCGAATTTTCAACGCCTCGGCGGATCCGGATTTCGCGCGTATACCGGCGGTGGTGGCAGGACTGTCCACGGTGTTTCACAATAAACCGGTGGATGTGAAGGAACACCAGCTCCGGGCGGTTAAGTTTCTGAACATCAAAGGGTCGGGCGTGATTGCATACGGCACGGGTCTTGGCAAAACCTTCGCCGGGCTCATGGCGACCGTTCAGAATCTCCAGATGGGGCGGTGCCGCCGACCGGTACTGGTCGTTCCGCGCGCCGTTTATACGCGCTGGACGAAAGAAATCAAGGCGCGGTTCCCGGAATTAAAAGTAAACGAGCTGGGGAATCTCGGAGTGGATTCGAGTTTTGATCCGACTGCGGGTATTCCTGATAATTCATTGAGTGTAATAACCTACGAAGGTCTTCAGGCTCTGAGCTATTCCGAAGAAGTATTCCGGGATCTGACGGCGGGATTGCAGGATGCGATCTCAATTTCGGGCAGCGAAAAGCAGACGAAATTCCAGGCGGCAAAAGAAAAGGAGAAAACCGCGGCTCTCGCGGGTAAAGGCCAGAAAGGGGCGAGCAAATTCTACGATGTTGAAAAGCTGGGATTTGACCATGTGACCGTTGATGAGAGCCATAATTTTAAGAATCTGATCGAGAAAGCCCGGGTTCGTAACAAACCGGCGCCAAAGTCCAGCGACCGGGATAAAGATTCGCCGGGGCCGCGCGAGGCGAACGAATTCGCCGACATTTCCGGGGCGAGCAGCGACCGGGCCGCCCGCCTGTTCCTGCTGACGCAGTTTATCCAGAAACGCAACAACGGTCGTAATGTGTTCCTGCTTTCGGCGACGCCGTTTTCGAACAGCCCGATCGAAATTTATTCGATGCTTCAATATGTCGCACGGGACGAGTTGCGGGCCCTGGGGCTTTCCAATGTGAATCATTTCCTTTCAACGTTTGCGGAGCTAAAAAACGACTGGGTGGTCCGACCGGGGGGTGAGGTCATCCGCAAGGATGTCGTAAAAAGTTTCAAGAATGTAAAGGCCCTGCAGGATTTAATTCGCAGGAACATGGATTTCATGAACGCGGCCGACCTGGGGGGCAAAGTGGACATTCCCGAAAAACGCCAGCACGTCGTCCAGTTGAACCCGACCCCGCAGCAGCGCCAGCTTTTCGCGCTGGGCGAATCCATTATCGCGGCAAATAAAAATCCCGGTGACGCCCTGTCGGGAATTTCGCTCATGCGCCAGGCGACGCTTTCGCCGGCGCATGCCGGGAGTGGTGTGGATTTCGTGGAATCGAGTCCGAAGGTTCAATTTGCCTGCGAAACGATCGCGAATATATACCGGGAGCGGCCGGACGTTGGCCACATTCTGTACATCCCCGAAGGCCGCGAACACTTCGGAGAGGTACAGGCGTATCTGAAAAAAAAGGGCCTTCCGTCCGGTGCTGTTCGCACAATTGAGGGCGGAACCAAACTGGAAGTCCGGGACGAAATCCGTGATTCATTTAACAGTCCGGATGGGATCGTGAAAGTAATTATCGGCACCCGGGCCATAATGGAAGGCGTCAGTCTGAATGGCGTGACTGCGACGACCTTTGACCTTTTTCTGCCCTGGAATCCGGCCGAAAAAATTCAGCTTGAGGGCCGCGCCTGGCGTCAGGGGAACCGGCTGGAGCGAACGCACATGCTGACGCCGGTTCTGCTCGACTCGGCCGACCCCGCCATGCTCCAGAAACACGACGAAAAAGGTTCAAGATTTAACGACCTGATGAGCTATCGCGGCGGAAATACCATGTCGGTTGAAGGTATTTCCGCTGAGGAGCTGAAATTCGATTTAATCAAAGACCCCGAAAAGCTCGCGAAATGGATGATGAGTCGGGAGACCGAAAGCCAGATCGATGAACTCGGTTCGCTCAAGATCGCCTCGGAAAGTATGCGGGCATGGGCCAAACAGTATGACCGGGCCGAACAGGAAATTAAAGCAGATCATCAGGAGCTGGCGGAAAATAGAAAATACCTGGAAACTGCCGCGAAGGAACTCTTTGACCTGAAAAAACGGAAAATCACCGGACCGAAGCGGACCAACCTGACCGCATCAGTCGTCAGGCTGCGCAGAGAAATTAAGTCAATCAATGAACGGATCGAGCGGCAGGGACGCTTAAAAGAACTCGTCCAGCGGAACGCGACCGGCCGGGGCATTCGGGTCGAACAATTACGGGAGGAAGCAACGCGACTCGATGGTGTCGCCACCATACTCCAGAACAAAATCGAGGAAATCAAAAAAAACAAAGAACATTATATCGAACAGGCAAAGAAACAAATCGAAGCGCGCAGCGAAAAAGCCCCCGATCTCGAGGAACAGATCACCAAATACAGCCGGCTGCTGATTGACGATCTCAATTCCCAGAAAATGAAACAGAAGAGTTTCTTCGAGTGGTTCATGGAGCGGCTGGCCGCATGAGTCTGTTTGAAGCCGAATTCGACGACGCACGAATGCGCGAGCTGCTGGAGCAAATCGCACGGAACCCGGCCACGTTCCGGCACACCCGCGTGGCGCTTGCGGAGTGGGGTGAAACTGCGGTGAGTCAGTGGATCAAACTCGTCGAGTCGCGCAGCGAATCGATCGGCCAGCCGGGTTTCTTCGTGCGTGGCTACCTGGGCGACGGCAACCGTAACATTCGCTGGGAAGAGGACGGTCCCCTTGAAATTCGCGTGTTCCAGACCAACGGCGGCGCGAAATACGATTTCGGGAGTGTGATCGAACACGGCCGGCGGCCCTGGGATTTTCGTAATATTCTGAACAGCGCGCGCAATGTACGCGTATCGAAAGCCGGGGTCAGGTATGTCGTCATTCCGCTGCCGCCCGGCGAAAAAAAGGCTGATTTCGCCATGCACAAAACCGGCGAGGTCCGCAAAATCGCTGGCACGGGTGTGCTCAATACTTACACATACGCGCGCATGGGCAAAGGCAATGTCGCGCAGTTCCAGCAGCGACAACTCAACGGAGTCCATACCAGCGGCGCGGCGCTGGTGACCCTGACCGAACGCAGTAACTGGCGCCCGTATCCGCAGATCCGCGGTTTCCGGTATTCCCAGGCGATTCAGGACGTGATCGAAACCGGCCGGGCCCGGATCAAAACGGAGGAGGGCGCTGAGTTAAATTTCAAGGCGAGCCTCGCCCGGGCGATCGCCCGCGACCTGCTGGAGGCGACGGAAAAATGATTATCTCGCTCTATCAGGCGGATCCGCAGTTTCGCACGGCCCAGGTGGCGGGTGAGCTGCTGGGCGATACGGCCCTGACCGCGCGCAACCTGGACGCAAGTCCGGGTCTGGTCATCGAGGGCCACCCCCTGTTTGAATACGGCGTACGCGGCGGCGGGGACGATGCCTATTTCCCGAAAATCGGTGTCCAGTGGCAATCCGACGAAGAAGAAAAACCGGACCTGAATTTCAATACGCGCCGCGTGAAAGTCAGCGGTGCGGTGCGCGCGAAACTGGAGTACTACCTGACCCGCGACCGGGTGCGCATGTTCCCGCTCCATCAGGATTCCGATTTCGAGTATGAACAGTTAAGCGCGCCGTTTCTCGCCGAAATGCTCGATCACAGCGGCTACTGCTGGTATTCCGCGCGGCATGTTACTTCCATGGTGGTGGTATCGGGCTGGGCGACGGGTAACGCGGGCCCCAAAGGCGCGAAATTCCTGTACGAAGCCATGGACGGCATCCTGCCGTTCCTGTTCCAGGAACTGCGCGGTAGGTACCGCGTGGGCCTGAAAATCGTCGGCTCGCCCGCGCTCAACCTGGTCAGCGATCAATTCGGGCCCGCGTACGGTTTCGAACTCATGCTTGGCCTGACGCAGCTCAAACAGAGCTTTCGCCTGATTCCGAACAGTGAATACCTGCCACCCCGCCAGGTTTTCATTCACGCGGAACTGGGCGGCACCTCCATCGAAACCCTTTTCAACAGTTCTCCCGCCTGAAAAAAATTTCGAAAAGAATCAAAAAATTTCGCCGCTCCCGCTTGAAAAATAGAGTCGCGCGACCATAAGGCGAATTCGGCCGGATTTATGGCCGGCGATTCTTATGGCTTTTCGAAAGAAAGATGAACCGACCGCTCAGGCGCAGGGATCACCGGGGGCTGCTCCCGCGATCACGCTCGATCGGTGGATGGATGAATATTTCCCGTACTCCTCCGAAAAACACCGCCAGGCGTTTCGCGTGTTCGTCATGGAACACCCGACCTTTAATTTTGACGAGGCTTTCGAACACTGGCGGGGGGTCCGCTGATGGGCGTCCGGGCCGTAAATTTTCTCGGGCGCAATTTCTATCTGCCCGGTTCCTTCGCCGCGTTTCGCGCGCGTCCGCAACCGACCGGGCCTTCCGATGATCTGCAAACCCTGATCGTGATCGCCCAGAGCGATAACGGCGTAAACGTCAATGATACCAATCTTGAGGAATCCGCGCGCTACTACGTTTTCCAGGATTTTAATACGGCGCAAACGGTACTGCGCGGCGGCGAGGGTCTGGAAGCCCTGGCGCGGGCCTTCGCGCCCTCATCCTCGCCCGATTTTCCCCCGCCGCAGTTTGTAAAATTCCTGAACGTCAATCCGAACACGGCCGCAAGCCGCGCGCTCGCGAATACGGCCGGCGCGAACACTACGATCACCGCGGCCGTCCCCGGCCCGGCCGGCAACCTGATTCGCCTGCGCAAAGTACTCACGGACAAAGAAATCTTTATCGCGAGCGAAGACGCCGAAGAACGCTCCGGCCCGCTCGATCTGCCCGTTTTTCAAATCCAGTACACCGGCGACGCGACCACCGCGACGATGGCGGTCAGTGCCACGCAAATTCAGATCGTACTGGCCGGTGACCAGACCGACGGCTCTGTCAACCAGACGTTGAGTTTCTCGCAGTATAAAGACCTCGCGCGCCTGGCAGCGTTCCTCTCCCAGCAGACCGGCTTTACAATCAGCACCCTCGCCGCGACCGATTTCCAGCTCAAATACCTGGACCTGGTCAGCACCCCCGCGAACATCAAAACTGCCGCGTATACCGCGCGCGCCGACGGTTTCGCGGAAATGGTGTTTCTGGATGGAACCGGCCTGGTGTCGGTCACTTTCGCCAGCGCGCCGCTCGCGAACATGACCACCTTCGCGTTCCTGACCGGCGGCACAACTGGCGTTCCCGCCGTCGACGCCTGGACGAAGGCGATCGACTTTTGTGAGGATCTGGGCGGCCTGTACCGCCACCTGCACAACACCACCCTGTCCAATCAGTTTTATTTCCGCGATTCGATTCATCGGCTGAACGCGCCCGAGGGGCAGAACGAAACGCTCGGTTCGACCGGCGCGAACACAACCGACACCCTCGCGGTCCGGCGCGCGAACGCACGCGGCTTTGCCAGCCGGTATCTGGTGTACGGGGTGACGAAAATCGTCTGCCCGGACCTGGCCGGCGACGAAAAGGTATACGGCGGACTCGCACTCGGGCTGCTCCACAACGCGCTGAAAGCGGGAAGTGACCCGCGCATTTCGGCCACCTGGAAGCCACTCAACTACCTGCGCACGGCCGAAACCCATACGCGCCTTGACCGCATCGGGATCGTACGCGACGGCGGGCTCGCGGCGGGGCGGGTCGTCAAGGGCGGCGTGGCGATCAACGCGATCCTCCGCGCCGTGACCACCGAACAGCAATCGAATTTACTTTATAACGAATCGAACGCAATCGCGCTCGGGCTCGCCGCAGTGCGCGAACTGCGCGAACACATGTCGGTCTTCATCGGTGAAGTCCCCGTCGATCCGCTCGCGCTCGTGCAGGGCCCGACCGAAGCCGACTTAAAGCGCGAATTCGAACAAAAAATGGATTCGTTCGTCCTGCGCGGCTGGCTGCGCGGCTCTTCCACGCTCGGGATTCCGGCCTGGTACCGCGACGATTACAAAATCGTCATCGATGGTGACGCGTTCTATTTCCTGGACGCGCGCGCGAATCCGGTCCTGCCGATCAACTTCATTTTCCCACTACTCAACTTCGAGGTGATTGCCGGCGCCGCGTAACGCCCGGGGAGAAACACCATGCCCGATTTGATCCCCAATCCCGCCGACTACACCGATCCGTCGGTCATCGTCGGCTCGGACGCCGAAATTTTCGTCGATGGACTCAAAGTCGGTTTTTTGCTGAACCTTGACGGCGATCTGAATTATAACATCGCGCCGATTCAGGCGGTGGGTCACTGGTATCCGCGCGGCTCCAAATCGCTGACTTTTTCGGGTTCGATCAACGCGCAGTTTCATTTACTTTCCGTTTCGGAAGAGGGCGTACCGCCCCTGCCGCAGGGCTCGGCGATCCTCACCGCGCGACCGAACCTGATCGAATGCCGCGAAAGCTCGACGGGACGCCGCATCGCGCGGGCGCTGGTGAAACTCAGCACGGAATCATTTAACATTTCTGCCAACCAGCTCTCCGGCCGGCGGGTTTCGTTTTTCGTGATTCGAATCGGTTTCTATGAGGGCTATAATTAATGGCGCGCACCGCGAAAAATACTCCCGTCGATATCTGGAACGTGAATCGGACCTGTAAATTCACGGTGCCGGGCATGGGCGAATTTGAAGCCGAATTCCCCGACACGGACACCGAAACCGCGATCGAAACGGCGACCGCGAAGCGGCTGGGTTTCGCACCGATTGGTTCTCTGCCCGAAGACGCCGCGGCGCTCGCGTACATGGTCACGCATCTCAATCACGTTTTGCACAGAGTCCCGCCCAATTTCCCGACCCGGCCGCCGGACCTGAATCTCGGCCGCTTGCCAGCACCCGATGCGGTGCTCGCAATCTGGAACGGGTACCGGCCGAAACTCACGGAATACCGCGAGTTGTTAAAAAAAAATTGGCGGAGCGACACAGGCCTCGCAGCTCCTGACGCCCCACAATCTCCTGAACTTTTTCCTGTTAACCCGGCTAAACCTGCGGCCACGGTCCAGCGCGAATCTTGAGGATTTATTCCCGGAACAGAAACTGGCGCTCTTCCGGCTGGCGGGTCTGGTCGAATTGTACGGCGGACTTGATTCGTTCATGCGCCGCGAAGTCCTGGTTCACGCGTACGTTGAAATGAAACAGCGGGATGAACGCGAATTCACCCCGCCGCGCCTTGACCGGGCCGCGTGGGTTACCGAAGCCGAAAAGCTCAGTGTCGGCCGCCAGGAAAAACAGCGCCAGATCGCCGAAATTTCAAAACAACTCGAAGAATACGGCATCGCGCTGCCGGAATAAGAAAAAATGGCGATCGAATTTAAACTGACCGGGACGCGCGAACTCAAAGACGTTCTTGATAACTGGCTCAAAGACGCGCGCGGAATTCCCGCGGAGATTCGCGCGCAGCTCCGCCAGGTTGGCCGTGAACGCGGGGCCGGGAGTGGGGCAGGGGTGAGCGATAGCGGGTCCGGCCCGGCCCTGGTTACGCCCGGGGGCGGTGACAGCCCGGAGACCCAAAGCCAGAAAAAGAAAAAGGAAAAAGAAGCCGAAGATAAACGCCTGCTCACCGAAAAAGCCCACGATAAATGGAACCGCGGTCAGAGTGTGGGCGAAGCGCCGGCCGCGGACCTGGCCATGCTGCGCCAGGGGGATTTCGCGGGCGTTCTGAATCGGGGGCTCGGCGGGCTCAAAAACGTTCAGCAACTCCTCACGAAGAAGAAAAAGAAAAAAGAAGAAGAGGAACAGGATTCATCCGGTATTGCCGCGGCGCTCGCACCGGGCGGCGAAAGCAGCGAAGGCGGACCGGCCGGGGCCCTGTCCGGTTCACGC
>CAZVZS010000022.1:19195-19638 GCA_964631535.1 uncultured Leptospiraceae bacterium | reverse complement strand
TTTTTGGCGGCGGTGGTGGCTCTGGAGGTGGCGGCGGTGGCGAAGGCCGCAGCAGCTTCCTGGGCGGTGCGGCCACACGGGTTGCCAGCGCGGTGGGCTCGTTGCCATGGGTGGGAATCGCCCTCGGCGCCGCGGCCGCGGCGGCCGGATTGATTTCTTCAATAAATCAAATGCGCGAAGCGTCCATGTCCGCCCAGGGCGGCACGATCGGCGCCGTGGGCCTGGTCAACCAGGGCGCCGGTGGACGCATCATGAACAACGCCGAAATGGGCTCGGCCCTGCTCAGTGCCGGCCAGGTAACCGGCTCGCGCGGCGAAAGGGGCCTGGCCGGCGAAGGCGGTGCGTTCGGGCTTTCGGTCGGTATGGGTGGCGCTGAAGGCGCGCGCATCTATGCCCAGGCGCGGCAATACGGTTCGGCCGGATCAACCGGCGGCACACTGCTC
>CAZVZS010000022.1:13402-19185 GCA_964631535.1 uncultured Leptospiraceae bacterium | reverse complement strand
AATTTGCCGCTTGGCCTTACGCCGCGACATTCGGCGGCCTGCGCCGTGGCCGCTACGCACAGGATGTCGCCGAAATGGCGGAGAGCAGCGCGCGCGAAGGTCACGGCCGGCTTGATCTGACCGCGTTCGGTGAACTAACCGCGGGCCTGCACAACAACGGCCGCGGACTCTCCGGCGAATCCGCGCTCGGACTCGCGCGTTCACTCCAGGGTGGCTTTCAACAGAAAGGTTCCACGCTTCAGAATCTGGCCCTCGCCGCCGGCATGGGGCGCGGTAAATCGTACATGCAGGCGCTGGTTGGGGCGGAAGCCGGCGCGACGCGCGAAAACTTGGCCGGGGTTCACGGACTGCTCGGGCTCGGGAGCATGGATCCCGAAACGCGGGCGATCATCGAACAACAGATCGCCGGCAGCACGGCAACGCAGGCCATGGGGGCGGCCGGCGGCGGCGGGATTTTCAACGCACAGGCGTTAGGCCAGGGCCGGGTGCGCGCCGGGTCGGCCGATCTGCAAATGCCGTCTTCTTATCAGGATATGATTTCGCGGCAGAACAAAGTCGATGAGATTTTATTCGCCGCCGACAACATCGCGAAGGTCGCGAACACGGCGACCGAAAAACTGTTACAGGCCGTTTACCAGCGCCGTCGATAAATTGATCGGCGGTCTGACTTCGTATCAATAATGAAACTGTTTAAGAATTTCAAACGGCCGGCCAGACTCGCCCCGGCGCCCGAAACCGTGATGAGCGGTAGCGGCATTCCGCAGCTCGCCCTCGGTGAAATCAAACTCATTCGCGGCCTGCCCTCCGCGAAGTACCGCGCGGACGTGCGTCTGTTCTCGGGAACGATTATCGCGGGCGTGCGCCTCCCGGGCCCGGCCTACACCGCTGCCGGTTTCATGCACGGGCTCAAATCCGCCTACGAAGTCGGCCAGCTCGTCCTGGTCGCGTTCCCGAACAATTCCGCCGCGAATGCGATCGTGGCCGCGGCC
This sequence comes from uncultured Leptospiraceae bacterium, assembly GCA_964631535.1. Lineage (GTDB taxonomy): Bacteria > Spirochaetota > Leptospiria > Leptospirales > Leptonemataceae > CAZVZS01. The sequence continues at coordinate 18,196 of CAZVZS010000022.1, read as the reverse complement.
TTTCCCCATCCCGGCGGTGACCTTTCGAAAACGAATCTCGCGAGCAGTATTGACGCGGATCTGTTCAGCGATATCGAAATCGCGCACCGCTCGGGTTACAAAATTAAATTCACCGACGATACGATCATTCTCTATACCGGCGGCCAGGCGACACCCGTGGCGGTGTTCAACGCTTCGGCCGGTACGCTAACGCTCACCGGAATCACGATCACCACGGACGGACCTGTACTCATCAATAACACCCTGACCGTTCTGAACGATCTGACGGTTTCGGCGGGTGCGGTCATCATCACAGCCGGGGCGCTGACGATGGCCGCGGCGTCCATCAGCGCCGCCGGTGTCCTGGATGCGGCGAACGCGATCCTGAACGGCGTATTGAACGTGCTCACGCACCGGCATGTATACACGGACGATGGCGCTCCGCTCAATACGGAGCAACCTTTTTGAACGGCGGCTTTTATTTCTTCGCGAAAACCGTCTGCGCCGACTGTCACCGGTACGACGGCGAAGTCGTGCGGGTGTTCGAGTCGGAGGCGGCGTACCGCGCCTCGGGCATGGCCACGGGTGAGGACGGGCTGGACGGCGACCCGTACGCGCGGTTTGCCGCCTGGCCTGGTAAAAACAATGTCGGCCGCGGCGAAGGGGCGAAAATTCTGGCACCGCCGATCCATCCCTGGTGTGCCTGTTCCTTCCATGCCTGGTCGCCGGTCCGGGAGCGCGCGGAGCTGCTGGACTGGTTCGCGGATATTCCGGAAGCGGAAATGGAGGCGTATTTGAGTGCCAGTGCGGCCTGAAAATTACCCAACCTCCTGCATGACTGTGGCGAATTCCTTCGGATTCCGGCTCCGCTCCCGGCCCCATTTCACGATCAAAACCTGGTCCACCGTGCCCCGTTCGGGTGAAAACGTCGTGCGGACCCCGTCAATATAATAGAGAGAATCGTACATTTTCAGCACCCGGCCGGGTGGATTGGGTGCGTCCGGCACGATCTGAAGAATTTTACCCTTCGTAACCCCGCCGGTATTGCCATACCGGTCGGGCACGGCCCGCCCGGAGTAGTGGATCTGGATTTCACCCGAAAGCGCCCGTTCCGCCGGCATCGGCGATCCCGGCGCCTGGCCAAACACGTCCGCGAGCAAATTCTGAATGAGCAGTAGATTAGATTTTAACGGCGATTCGTCGCTGTTGCCCTGCTCCGGAAAGCCCACACCTTCGAGCGTTACCGGCAGAACCCGCTGGCCGAATTTTTCGACCAGGGCGGGGGTATAGGTCACCGGGTTGATCGCGAGTCCCGCCGTGGTGTCGAGAATTCCCAGGCCGACGTGGACGCCCGAAAAAATATCATCGATCGATTTCGTTAGATCGGGCTTTTTGATTTTCGATTCGGGCAGAACATAGAACAGGGCCGGATTCGGATTCGCGCCCGGCGGTGGCGCGTCCGCCATGAATAAAAACGGGGTCTTGCGAAACACAACCGTGCCCAGTACCGGTCCTTCGTTCGGCCGCGGCAGGGCGGTCGTTTCGTCGATGTAGACCGGATTGTTGTCCTGCGAAACGAATAGTTCATACAGGGGCGGGGTCGCGAGGGTTTGCAGCATGTCCCAGTATGAAATGCGCGCGCCGAATTGTGGCTGGCTCATCCAGTTCAGGGCATGGATAAACGCTTTCGTGTATGTGGTTTTCGTGATGCCGGTCGTAATATCAAACAGAGTTGCGAAAGGGAAACCACCGTAGCGGCCCCCGGCGAGAAACTGAGTCGTGAGTACCGTGAGAAGCTGACGCACCATGAGCGCCGGATCGTTCATTTCGCGAATGACGCTCACGATATTATTGATGGCGCCGATCAGACGCGCGGCCGGGGAGGCGGCGATCGTCTGCGCCGGTTGCAGGAGACCAGCCTGGCTTTCGCGGTTCTCGAAATCGATATAGACGATCTGGTTTTTTACCGAAGCCTCCATCCCGCCGCCCGCAACGATCAGGTCCGACCGACCGGATTCCGCGTCCGCCATGTGGCGGCGGCTCAGGATGTAACCCGCGAAAAATTTGGGTGCTACCGGTTCAAGCCCCGAACCCTCGCGAATCAGGATGATATTGCCGGGATCGAACAGTTCCATGAATCGCACCTGGCCGCCCGGTGCCGGCTGACCGGTTGGAGTGATCGGTGTAAACCAGCGGTGCCCGGCGTTTGGCAGGGTGATCTGAAACGTCGCGCCGGAACTGATTGTGTCTGAAATTGAAATTTCGCCCACGCATTCAGGAGGCAGGATCACTTCCGCGGCGAAAGCTTTCAATTCCCCCGGAGCAAGGAACACCTGACGCGTACTCGCCTGCGCGGAGAGAAACGGCAGTACCGAAATCGTAAAACGATGGGAGTTGGCGTGAACCGTACTCACGCGCTGCCCCGCGCGCGCGGTTTGGTGATATCCAGCGTAAACTCGCGGCTCGATCCGGTGGGCCTGACCCGAATCGTCATTTCGATCGCGCCTTCGCGCAGCGCGGCGCGCACGATGGTGGCCGTGGCGACCGATGGATCGGCCATCAGGTTTTCGGCCACGCGGGCCGGTTCGATGCGTTCGAGCAGCTCCGCGTCCAGGTCGCCGGGGGCGAAGGGCAGGCCCCAGTCCGGATGGGCCGGTACCGTGCCCTGGTAGTTTGTCGAACGATCGAGTGAATTTTCGATTAACGTCGCCAGGCCGGACACCTGGCCCAGGTCCCCGTTCGGCGCGGCCGCGAGGTCGCCGCCCGCCGCAAGTTCCAGGTCCGTGCCATACAGGGCAATCTCGCGGTCTTCCGCGTCATACTCCAGACGCGGTTCGTGAATAATGCCATCAACCACCAGTTGCTGGCCGGCGCCGCCGGGAGCCGGAATGGCGACTTTATCCAGCTCGTTCGGTGCGCTGTCCGCTGCCGCAACACCGTTGAGTTCGCGCAGTTCGTTTGCGCGCGATACGTCCCCGAAAAAATGGCGCGCCAGTTCTTCCCAGCTCCGTGCCTCGGGCGGTGGCTCGCGGTATTCGGAGCGCCCGGAACGATTTTCGCCCGCGGCGCGCACCATGCCGGTTTCAAGCAGGTTCAGTAGCAGCAGGGTTTTATCGATGTCGCGTTTGGTGTCGTCGATCGCCAGATCGCGATAATCGGCGTCGTCCTCCAGGAACACGGACGCGTCTTCGCCGGCCAGGTAGTAGGCCACGATCTTTTCGCGCAGCTTTTCGCTTTTCGATTTGCCCTGCCCGGTCGCCCGGCGCAGGGTCTGAATGTCCGCGGCGGATTTTTCGTTAAACGTATCCAGTGTGACTTTCAGGAAATCGCGGTTTTCGCGTAAGTCCTCCAGGTCGCGCACGATTTCGGCTGAACCGGAGAGAAAAGACGAAACCGAAAGCGCCAGCTCATCCAGGCCGGTCCGGACCTCGCCCACCATCGTGCGGATGGACGGCAGGGGCGGGCGAAACGAAAAGGCACCACCGGAAAAATCTTTCACGACGTGGAAATTTAAGGTGTAGCGCCAGGTGAACGCGTCGCTCGCGTCTTCCTCGATATTCAGGCCCTCCTGAGTCACCACGATCTCGAGCTTTTTCCCGGAATCGTAGTCGTTGAAAATGAGCGCGAACCGCTCAAAGTCGAAGGGCAGGGGGCCGGATTCCATGGCCAGGTACAGGCGGTGCGTATCGCTCAACAGCGGGAGCGAGGAAGGCCGGCGCGTGCGCGAACGGACATTGTCCCGGGAGTGCCAGAACATCCAGAGCAGATCCGAAAAATCCTGAACGCCTGTTTTCGCGTTTATGGCCGTTACGGTCGCGGCGTTAAACGCGCTGTTGAGCAGAGTCTGACCGGCGAGACTCGCGCCTTCCAGCAATGAATCGGCTGAAAACGGATTGAAGGCCGGCCGGGACGGCGTCCCTTCAAAAAAAGCATGAATCTGACCGGAAACGGCCAGGGTACCCATTGAATTCCCGAGGTCGGACACCGCGGCCCCGCCGAATGTCGGCGAGGCTGAGACCGCGAAGCGGTAGCCGTACGCAACGCGCTCGGGGCCGATCAGGGGAAAGTATTCGCCCAGGGGCGCCGAAAGCACCCCGGAGGGGACGCGTCGGTACACCTGAAACGAAAACGCACCGCTGGGAGAGTATGCGCCGGTAAGTGCCGACACGCCGCCGGCCAGAGTAGCCACGCGTACTTTTACCCGCACGACTCAAAAAATCCACGCGCAATCACTACCAAAATTGAAAAATAGAATCGTGCGGGTAAATACTACCCGTGGCGCTGCCGGTTTATTTTCCCCGGGCTTTTGAGGACTTCCTTCAAAACATGATCGCGTACCTGACCGCGAACGGCAGCAGTTTAAAGAACTTCAAACCGGGATCGCGCATCCGGACCCTGCTGGAAGCGGTCGCGCTTGAACTCGCCGCGGCCGACGGCCGCTTTCACGAATACGGCAAATACAACCGGCGCGAAAGCTGCTTCGCAACCTTCGGGTTCAGCTTAAAATCGGGCGGGAAAGCGACCGGATTCGTCCGCGTTCTGCACAGCGGGCACCTCAGTCCGTACGTCATTCTACCGTTTACAATCTCGCTGTTCGGCCTTGAATTCGAATCCGGACCCGTGCCCGGCAGTATTCCGGTCGGTCAGACCTTCGCCGACGTGGGCCTGACCGCGAAAACGCCCGGAAGCGAACACAACCTGGAGCCCCTGGCGATCGACACCGACCAGGGCAAAGGCACGGTGCGGCCCCTTACCGGCACCTGGGACGACTACGAACGCATCGTCAACCTGACCGCTCTTGCCGGCGGCACGGAC
>CAZVZS010000022.1:0-13392 GCA_964631535.1 uncultured Leptospiraceae bacterium | reverse complement strand
GCGAATCGGAAGCCTCACGCGAAACACGGTTTTCCGAATTCATCAACTCGCTGGCGCGCTCGACTCTGAGCGGGATTCGCGCGGGTGTCCTCGCGGTGGACGGGGTCCTCGATGCGCACATTGACGAAAACAAAAACCCGCTGACCCTCGCGCCCGAAACCGGCTGGGTACTGGTGTACGTCACCGACGGCTCACCATCGCCGCCGCTCGCCCTGCTGGATGAAGTCAAAAAGGTCGTCGATGGCTACCTGGCGGATTCTGAAAACTATCCGGGATACCGCGCGGCGGGAGTGCGCAGCCACGTCGCCGCGATCGCCACGTTCCCCGTTAATCTGAACATTTCGATCAACCTGAAAATTTCGAGCCTGCTCTCCGATCCCGAAGCGATCAGCATTTTCGGCAACGCCATCACCAGTTTCGTCAACCGGCACATTCCCGGTCAGGGTGTCATTCTCCAGCAGGTTGCGGCCACCGCACACAACGCGCTGGTTTCGGATCTGCATTCGATCACCTTCAATTCACCGCCGGGCGATATTACCGTGCCGACCGGCGAGCTGCCGCGCATCGGCGGGGCGGGGGGCGGCACACTGACCGTCGCCGCGGTGAACAGGATTTAAACGAACCATGGCGATTACGGATTACCTGGAACTGTTCGACCGCGAGGGCCGTGAATTCGGCATCCTTGTACGCGACGAAACACGCCTGGAAAACGAACCGGTGCGCAACATGGGCGATATCAACCAGGGGGCGCTGCATAACGCCCTCGAATACCACAACCGCTTCGCCGGGCGCACTGGCGCTGAACTGCGCCTCCAGGACGCGCGCGGCGAAATTCTCAAAGACTGGGCGCGGTTCTGGGGCTTCGCGAACAGCGACGGCCTGGACGACGAAAGTTTTGCCATGCAAATCGTCGCTTCGGTGCTCGCCAGCGTGGCGACCGATCCGGTGATTCAGGCGCTGTTTCCGGATCAGGAATTCCGGGGCGGGGAACAGATCGGGCCATATTTCAATCACTCCTTTTACGGCGTCCCGCCGGATCCGCGCGGAGTTTCGGGCAGCGCCTTCGTGCACCGGACAAACGCGATATATGTTTTTATCGCCACGGCCGCCGGGTACAGCGCGGCGATCATGCGCGTTCTCAAGCGTTCGCGCGCGGCCGGCATCGGTGTATTCGTAACCCTCACCGAAACAGTTACCGCGGGCGATCAGGGCGCGCGAACACTGGGACCATTTTTCAATCACTCGTATTTCGGCGTGCGACCAACCGCCGGTGGCGTGCAGGGCGCGGCGTTCACCGCCTTGGATGGCAGTGCGTATTTATTTTTCGCGGACGCCGCGGCCTTTGACCCGGCGGTCGTGGCGACCGAACAGCAACGGCACGGCGGGCCGCATGTCTTCTCCGCCCTTGAAACCGGTCCGTAACCCTGGAGGAAATGAATGGCAGCAAGTGTGGTAGAAATTCCGGCAGAAAACTCGATTCAGAAACAGGTTAAATACACGCCGAACGCGCGGATTTATCCGACGACCAGCGGGGCCGCCTACGGTCTGGAAGACGATATTGTCCTCCTCCCGCAAAGTCTGCTGGGCGCGCTGCGAAAATTTCTGGGCGGCGGGGTGGATGCGAAATTGATCGGCGGCGAAATCGATTCTTTTTCGGCGACAACAATCACTACGAACGCCGGTTATTTGCTCACGCCCACGGCGGTGTATTACCTGGAACCTTTCAACCTGGTACCGAACGCGGCCAGTTTCTGGGGTTTTTTTGAGCTCGAACTGGCCGCGGCGGTTGATGCGGATCCGGCCGCGCTCGATTTTTGGGATGAAGGGACCGAAGCGCCCTTTACGCAATCCGCACCGCAGCGCCGGCTCTTTCGCATGAAAGTTTTCGAGAACTACGAAACCACCGCGGCCTTTCCTGCCCTTACGCCCGGACGCATTAAATGGTTCGATTACAAACGCGTGGCGGTGGGCGGCTCTTTGACTTCGGTCACCACCGTCGCCAAAAACCTGTACGTGAGTGAATCCGGCGAATTGATTCTACCGGCTCCGCCACTCACTCCGGACGCGGCCACGACCAGAGCGTACGTTGACGCGCAGCTCGCCACGTTCGGTCAGCCCGAAGTGGCCTGGATGCGCTGGCTCGCGCCCGCCGCCACCAATGGCGGGCCGACCACACCCGGCTCGTGGCGCAATTACGAAAGCGATTCGGCCGCGACGATGACGCTCGACGATCCGGCCGGCGCGGGTTTTCTTTCGATTGCTTCTGGAAAAATGCGCCTGCTGGGCGGTCACGTCTATGAGCTGGAGGCCGCATGTTTTTTGGGGCTCACGCAGCGTGCGCAACTCCGGCTCTGGAACAGCACCGCCGGCACCCTCGCGAAACTCGGTCTGGTCGTGTACGGCTACGCCGGCCCCGGTTTTTCCAACTCGGTCGCGCACCTTTCGGTCCGTCTCGCGCCTTCTGTTGATACCGACTACGACCTCGAATACCGGACCGAAGCGGCCGACGGTGTGGGCCTGGGCCAGCCAACCGGCTGGGGTGAAAACGAATACGCGCGGGTGCGCGTGCTCAAATTGATCTGAAAGGAAATATATGCCCGCTACCGAAGTTTCAACAACCGTTTCGATTCAGAAACAGGCGCGCCTGCATCAGGACGCGCGCATTTACCCGGTTTCGGCCGGGGACATTCGCGGCCTGGAGGATGAAATCCGGCTCCTGCCGCTGGGAATTCTTGAAGCAGTTCGCCGCCTGCACGGCGGGGGAACGGACGCGAAATTAATCGGCGGCGAAATCGAATCGTTTTCGCCGACCGGGATCGTTACGCGCGCCGGGTATATTCTAACACAGACCGCGGTTTATTTTCTCGAAGCACTGAACCTGACCCCGAACGAAAACGGCTACTGGGGTTTTTACGAACTGGAACTGAATGCCCCGGTTGATGCCGACCCGGTGCCGCTTGATTTCTGGGACGAGTCGACGAACACGCCTTATTCGCAGTCGGCCGCGCAGCGCCGGGCGTACCGTGTTCGCGTCTACGAAAACTATGAAACCACGGCCGCTTTTCCCGCGCTTACGCCAGGCCGGATCAAATGGATCGAATACAAACGCGTTTCCATGGGCGGTTCGCTTGATTCAGTACTGGCGGCCGCGAAAAGTTTTTTCCTGAACGAAGCGGGCGAACTGATCCTGCCGGCGGACCCGCTCACCGCTGAGGCGGCCACGACCAGACGTTACGTCGAAAACAATCTTGTCGGATTGCCGCAGTGTGAAGTGGCGTACGTCCGCTGGCTATCAAACGGAACGAATGGCGGCGCTTCGATCACCGGAGCCTGGCGGGCTTACGCCTCCGACTCCAGCGCGACAATGACGCTGGACGATCCCTCCGGACAGGGCTTCGCCGCGGTCGTCGCCGGCAAGATCAGGTTGCAGGGCGGTTATAAGTATCTGCTGGACGCACAGGCATTGTTTCACGGTGCCGGCTTTGTCCAGATACGGCTCTGGAACACGACCACCGCCGCCCTCGCGAAAAATGGTCTCTCCCTGTTCGTCTTCGACGGCTTCCTGGGGTTGTATAACCTGTTGCCTTCCTCGCTTTCCGTACGCCTGGCTCCGCTCGTGGATACGGATTATGAACTTCAATACCGCGCCAGTATCGCGCATGCCCAGGGCCTGGGGCTCGATTCGGTCTGGGGCGAAAACGAATTCGCCCTCGTGCGAATTCTGAAATTCGGATAACCGGGATTTTTTATGAACCAGATTTTATTTTTAACCATCGGTGCGGCGCTGACCGCCGTTTCGTCCGTGTTCACCGGCCTCGTGTTTTTTATCCTGCGCCAGATCAGTCACAAGATCGACGGGCTCGATACGAAGATCGACGAATTCGGCCGGGCCGCCGCCGGCGAACAGGTGCGGGTTGAATATCTCACCGATCAAACCGACCTGGCCCACCGCCGTATTTCCGACCTGCGCCGCGATCTGGATGAACAGATCAGGAGGCTCGCGGCCGGGTTTGAAAAACAATTAGAAGAAATTAAGGAGCGAATCAAATGATAAATGTTTTCCGGTTCTTTCAAAACCTGATTCCGGAAGGGGTGCGCAGCGAACGCGAGCGCATCCTGTCCGGTCGTAAAGCCTCGCCGGCCCTCCGGCTTGCGCGCGTCTTAAAAGCTGCGGTCCTCGCGAAAAACGGGGTCTGGTCGGATGAATACGTGCAACCGTTCGTCCGCAATCCGGCCGATCAGGGGCACTATAACGATCTGACAATCCAGATCTGTTCAAACGCGCGGCTCATGTCGGTTTCGATTTCAACGGTGGAACCGGATCCCTCGTTCATCAAAAAATACCCGGACATCGCGCCGGCGCGCCTGTCGCTCATCCAGCAACCGCCGTGCTGGACGATCTGGGACGAAAAACTTTCGAAGGATTCGCCCGCGCCCGGTTTTCGCGGCCGGCCGGTACTGGGCAACCGGCCGGAGTGGGGCTGCGCATTGCAAATCATGGACCGCGACCAAAACCGGGACCTGGTCGTCCAGGAACACGAAAAGCAGAACTGGCGCGGTTACGCCTTCGCCCACCAGCACCATGAAATTTATGACTACGGCGGCACCCGTATCGGCGCCAATTCGATGGCCTGCCACGTAATAAACGGCCTCGCCGAACACCTCGCGTTCATGAATATCGCGAAGGCCACGGTCCCGGTTTCTGAACGGCCGGACGTTTACAGGAACGGCAAAGTCCACCGGCGCCAGTTTGTCGCCCCGATCGGTTTCGCCATGGATGAAGTACCCTTCGCCAAACTCACCGCGCTCATCCCGCCCGGCCAGACGCAAATCATTCTTACGCTGAAGGAGGCTGTATGAATTTTCTGTTTAAACTGTTGAATATTTTCGGGATCGAAACCGGGGCCGGGGAGGGCGGCGGTTCCTTCGAATTGCTCGCGCTTGTGGCCGGCGCGTTCCCTTACGTTTTTTATATCCTGGCGGTGGTGTTCGGAGGCGAGCTGGTGACCCGGCTGTCCGTGACCCTGCAGGCGCTTTTCGCCGCGCGCACGATTCGCAAGCGGCGTTTTATCTTTCTCTGGGCGGTGGTCTGGGGTCTGGTCGCCTGGCTCTTCCTGGACGCGCGGGCGGACATCCTCGGTGCCTGCCTGTTGTTCTCGAATCACTTTTACGACCGGATCAAGGAAATCCAGCCGGAGGACGTGCTCGCCTTCGTCGAACGCTACGTTTTACCGTTTCTACCGGGTGCCGGCGGCTACACCCGGCCGCAGGCGCCCGGCGGGGGCATTCCACCGGGCGAGCTGGGGAACTACCTGGCCGGCCTTCGCAAGGGGGAGTAGGCTCAGGCGCTCAGACGAAAAGGACCGGGACGGGTGCCGTTTTCGCACACCTGGCCGGACAGTGTGTAGCGCCGCGCGCGCAGTTTTTCCAGCGCGCGGTCAAAGATCACGATCAACCGGTCGATCATTTCGATCTCCTGGTGGATTTTTTCGGTCGGGATGCGACTTTCGGCCGTGGCGATTTCGCGGCCGAGTGCGCCGTATCCGTCGAGGCCGTGACTCTTTGCGTCCACCCTGTTTCTGACCAGTCGTCCCAGGCCGTTCGCAAGGCAGCGGCGCGCGTGTTCGGCCGCAGTGAGCTGCATGGACCGCACGCCGGCGCGGTATGTATCGAACAGAACTTCTTTCAGAATTTCGCGGCAGTACCGTGCCCAGAAATGCGCGCGCAGTTTTTTGGTTTCCCCGTCAATGATTCGCTCGATCCGCATGTCAGTACCCTGTTAAAATAATTGCGTGCCGGTCTGGACTTTCGTCCGGGCGCTTCCGGCGAGCCCTGGCACTCTGCCAGTCCCCGCGCCGTTTGTCCCCGGCGCGAAAGGGAGTGCCCGATTCAGGTCGCTGAAACCCGGCCCGCCTTCGCCGCGACTTACGCCCCATAATGCTATGAAGTGGCGCCGCGATTCCTGGCCGGGTGTTTTATCAGAACCCTGAAGGGGCTAACTGACAGAATAGTAGCACATGCGGGGGAGTAAAGCAAGCGAAATATGTATTTCATCTTTAATATTTTTATTTATTTTAATACGAAATAGTCAATTTGATCCGGTCGCGCCGCCCGGGTTTTCTCCCCAGCATTTTCGGCTTGCCTTCCCGTCCGAATGGTTGTATGTTTGTTTTATGATTCCCGTGCGACTGTTCGGTGAGCGCCTTGAGGCGCAAAGGGTCAGGGTTGAATTCCCGGAAGCGAAAGACCACTCTGGTTCAACCGTCGCCTGTACGTTTCGCGCCGCCCTGCGGATCGCCCGGCGCGGGGAGCGGCCGATTTTTTTCCTGGATGTCAATCACCCCAAACACGGACCCATTCCGATCGAAGTCTGGCCCGATTCACGCAGGGGGGAATTTTTTTCCAAAGGGTGACCGGGAAAGAGTGATCCCTGGTGCTCGTCCGGTAGGCCCGGGGATTGCCTTAAATGCTAAAAATTAATTTTTTTTGGGTTTTATGGATTTTTTCTCAGCAGCCAGAATTCTCTTAACATCCTGGTCGCTCAGTCTCCCCTCTACAGGATTACTGTTCGCTTCAATCCCTTTCGTTATATCATTCAGGTATTCACCGATTTCAGCCAGGTTTCGCCTGGTCGCATTTACCTTGCGGCCGATCTGCCGTAATGATTTTCCCGGGCTCTCGTCCAGGCCCGAGAAGAACACCGCCAGCGGTTGTTTGTAATAGTCCAGGAGCGCGAAAAGGGTTCGGAGCGGAATAGTGACCTCCCCGCGTTCCATTTTCGAAAGATAACTCGCGTTTATTTTAACCCCGTACCGCCGGCGAATTTTCGACGCCAGCTTCATTGTTAATCCCTTCCGTTTACGGACATCACGCAGTTTTTGGGCAACCTTCAGTTCAAGAGCCGTGACTTTTGGGTTCAGGGCAGGGGTTTTGCGGGGCCGGGCCATAGGCCAGGTTCAGCAGCCCGGATCGTTTTTCCATGAATATATTTTCGGAATGTTACCCGTTACTGAATTATTTTCATGGAATTTGGAATTTAATTCGAAATTTCAGTGAATTTAGAACTATATTCTTTTTCCTGTCACATTAAATCCTGGGAGCCGTCCATTGAAGAATGGACGCGCCCTTTCCTCTGGAACCTACCGAGCAGGAACAACGCATCGGAAAACGTCTCCGTGAGCTTCGTATCGCTCGCAATTATTCCATGAATGTAGCCGTTCTGGTCCGGGAACGGTCAGGCGTTAAAATCGATTCCAGCTACCTTTCCCGTCTGGAACGTGGTCGGGCCGCGCTCCCGTTCCGGACCCTGTTCGCTCTGCTGGGTTTCTACGGCGTGAGCCCGGGTGATTTTTTCGCGAGTGTTTTCACTTCCGATGAAGACCGCGCCCGGACCCTTGAAAACCTGGATCGTTTGACGCGCATGGAGGCAGATATTCAGGAACTCCGTGCTCAATTTGAAGCGGTGCGGTCCCCGGAAGTGCAAAGACGGTCGGGTTGAAGATTAAAATCAGGGTCCGGCCAGACGTGCAGAGTCTGGGAGATACACCGGAAGTGCGCGGATCCGATCGTCGCGCTTGCAGACGGGGACTGCCGGCCGCTGCTCGAAAGGAAGGCCAGGCATTTTAAGGAGTGCCGAAAGAATCCGACCAATGATTGCGAAAAAACCTATGGCGGATTGCCGCTCAGGGACCCGAAGAACTTCGGCGACTGTATCTACCGCGCCAGACACGAGGAGTGCGATGATCGCACCGACGAGATCGGGAAGCCCTCTGGATGCGTCCGCGAGTGGGAGAGCTACTGTCGTCGCCTTTTCTGAAAGCCATAAACCGGGAATTCGCGCAAGTCACCGCCCGCTTCCGTCTTCTCGTCAATATTTTGGTAGGTAGGGCGACCCATCAATCCGAAACCACTGCAAATCGGAAGCGTCCCCGCCGGTACTGTCGTCCAGAGCAATCACGGCGTCAAGGTAGCCTCCAAAAAAAACTTCGCCATTCACGCTCCGCTCCAGGGTTCGAATTTGAATTTTCCCGTTCGAATAGTTATAAAGTTCACTCAGAATTCTTTCTCGGTTTTTTTGGAAATAATTTTTCAATTCGGCAGGATTTTGAAACTGCCCCTCTGGCTGGCCCATGGTAGCGCCATCATATATTTCCACCAGGACCTCAACATCCCCCCCTTGAGGTCGCAAGTGGAAGAAAATTTCCTCGCCGAGATCACTCAATTCGATTCCCTGAGACACTCCCCGGCGAGTCAAATTAAACGGGCCCGAGCCTATTATATTCTCCTTGTACCTATGATTGCCCAGTGTTTTCGCAATTCGAGGAGGGTCTATTCCTGGAAGACCAGCACAAATATCCTCTACCGTAAACGCAATCGTGGTGGGATCTACCGTTAATGGGCTCTGGTTCCGAGCGAAGTTGCGGCCCAGTCTCAATATCATATACCAAAGGTCACTATCAGACATCTCCATCATAAAATGAATGAGGGGTTAAGCCGAAGCAAGGTCGAGAACTTTTTTTAAGCTGATCCGGGGGCGATCCGGTTGGGTAAAACCGGAGGCACCGCCGCAATCCAACGCACGCCAGAAATATTCTCCACTTGCCCTTGAGCCAAAACGGATGCCAGGCAGGGGTCGGTCGTTTTCGCGGTAGAGTCACCACCCGGTGACTATCTTCCGATAATGCGCATTATGTATCATACCGGGTATGGTATGTTGTAGAGCTCGAACCGGGGGCCGTGCCGCCCGGGTCCCGCGCCGAAATGGTAGGCATTTACATATTATTGATTGCAGCCCGCGCGCGAACACAATTTCTGGGTCGCATGGAATGGCTGAAATACTCCCGGTCCACCATAACTCTAACCGAAGCCAGCGGGGTCAAATCGGAGCACCAACTGATTGTCCTGAAAAACTCCATGTTTCCAGTCTACCTGGGGTCACTTGTCTATATTTTACGCACCGGTGCTCACCCAGGTATTGCCAGAATTGAATGGAAACTGGAAAACTTTTTCGGGGGCAGTCGCGCTGAAATAAAACGGCAGGTAAAAGCCTTCCATAAGTCGACGTTTCCCGATGCGACAATTCGGTTCTCCAAAAAAGGAGTGGCCCGCGCAAGGAATTAACTGCCATCGCCCGGACTCATCAAGAAATGGTTCTTTGAAAAAGATGTTCCAGAGTTTCGAGTCTACCCGCGATTTTTTTCCAGAACTTAACAAATGCGCCCTCCTGCTTGATTCTCATTGCTTTCCTGACTTCCTGCGGGAGGAGCGTAAAATCCCAGAGCCCTGGATTGATTATGATTCCACAGTTTTCATTGACCGGCACCTGCATAAAAATATTCGCGCGGACTGTATAACCTTTGGGAAATTGGTCCCTTCGATATCCAATGGCGCGCACGGGATGGGTGAATACAGGGGCCAGGGGCACGGTACCCTCCCGAATCACGAGCGGCCTGATCTCACTTTTGCCATCCGGCTTTTTTAGTGTTTTCCCTTCGGTCGGGAAAAAAACGATGGAATTCAAAAAATCGGACATCATTTCAGCTTCCGTTAGCTCTGAGTCCATATACCTTTGAAACTGACCCTCAAACCAGGTAAGCGGGTCTTGTGGCATCTCAAGGGGCGCTTCAGTTTCTTCTTTGCGCGCGGAAATCCTTTTTCCGCTTTTCCCGGCCGCCTTTTTTTTCATTTTCATTGGTGGTTCCTCCCGGACCTGAAAAAGTTCGCATTTTTAATAATTTCAACCAATTACGGAGAATGTTAAAAGTTTTAACACCATAATGTTTTTTGTGTGCAAATTTTAACACCCAATTTCCCGCCCCCGCTTGACTTTTAACGCCGCCAGGGTCGATGATGGGAGGGTGAAGGGATCTTCCGTCGCCTGCTGCACCCTGGTGTGCCTGTTTCTCCTGCCCGGCGGGAGCCACGCCCGGACCATCCTGCGCCCGGACATGGAGGAAGCGATTCGCACCGGGATCGAGCGTAATTTCGAGCTTTCCGCGATCCGGGCACGCTCGCGGGCCGCGCGACTCGCCGAACGCGACGCCATAATCGAATACCTGCCCCGGCCCGGTCTGTCCGTGGAACGTTCACGCGCCATCAACGAAGGCGAAACGGACAGCGAATTCACCGAGGTCCGGTTGAATGTCGATCAGGTGATCTACGACGGTGGCGCCCGGGAACTCAACCTGGGCCTTGCCCGGCTCGAACGCCGGCTGCTGGGCCATGAACACAATCTGAACCAGAACCAAACGCGCCTGCGCATCCAGGAAGCGTTTCTTTCCGGCCTCGCCGCGCGTGGCAAAATCCTGTTAAACCGGCGCTCGCTCCTGCGGGCCCGCGAACAACTCCGGCTGGCGCGCCTTGAGGAGCGGACCGGTTTCGCGCGGGCGGCCGACGTGTTCCGTGTAACAGCACAGGTCAGCCAGATTGAACTCGCGCTGCGCGAAGCGGAGGACGCGTACAGCGCGGCGCTCGATGCCCTGAAATTGGAAATGAACCTGGTACCGGAAACAGAAATAGAACCGCGTGGCGATCTGTTCCGCGATTTCGTCTTCGCGCCGCCGACCACCCTTGATCTGGCGCGCCTGACAGCGAACATCCGCGGCACCCATCCAGAAATCCTGCGCGCCCGCGCGGAAGTATACCGCGCGCGCAAGGAGCAAGAAATCGCCGAAACCGGTTGGATCCCACGTCTGGCCCTGTCCGGATACGTGGGCCAGGCGGGTGAACGTTTTCCGGTACACAACCGCACGTACGGCGTAAATTTTCAGATCACCCTCCCGTTTTCAATCGCGAACGCTTCCTCGGCAGGCTCGCTGGACGTGGCCGGTAACGGTACAAGGCGCACGGGCTCTTCAATTTCGCAGGTTGGTTTGCTGGATGATCCCGGCTACTCCCGCCGCCTGCTGGAGAGTCGCACACAGTACGCGCGTTCTCGCGCGCAGCAGAATCAGACCGAACACCGCACGGTGACGGAAGTCCGCGGCACATACCGCGCGGTTGTCGCCGGCTGGAAAAAAATTTCCAGCGGCAACCACAGCGTCCACCTGATGGACAGATCATTAAAGGAAGCGGCTCTGGGATACCGCGCGGGCGTTTCCACGCGCGTGGATTTGTTGCTCGCGGAAATCGAGCTGGTCCGGTTCCAGACTGAACTTACCGACGCCCTGGCCGCGTACCTGCTGGCGGCTTCCGCGCTCGAAGTCGCGAGCGGACTTGATCCGGGCGCGCTGCGCCTCTACCGCTACAGTCCCGGCCGGGGCAACACCCTGCCCGCCCGCCTGCTGGACGAAGCGGCGAGCCCGCCTGCGGGCCAGGCAAAAAGTGAAACTATCGAAAGACCCGAACCACCGGACGTCCGTTATGAAATTGACCGCATACCACTTGAAGATTAAAATCCTCGCCGCCAGTCTTTCTCTGCTCGTTTTCGGCTGCGAGGAAGAACGCCAGCAGGATAATTTCGCGATGCTTACGGGCACAGCGGGACTCACCGGCAGCGCGGATCTGGTGGTCGTTTCATCGACTCCCGTGCAGAACCAGTCGGGCGTTGGGGGCGGTGAAAAGATTCGCCTGGTTTTTTCGCGTCCGATCCATTCGGGGCGCTGCATCAGTGCCTTCACGCTGGACGACGCCCGGGCGGGCGCGTTCAATACCGCCCTGAACGCGCTCGAATTCACGCCGACCGCGGCCATGACCGCCGGGACGCATTCGGTGGCAATCTCGACCGATTGCGAAGATCTCGCGGGTAAAGATTTACTGACTCCTTTTTCACTCAGTTTCACCGTCGCCCTGCCGGCCGCGCCCCTGGTGCAGGCGGTCGGGCTCGAAAGTCAGGGATGCCCCGATGCGTATCCCGGCACGGGCAGCGCCGCCGGCGGCGATCACAGTCTGGGCTCCTGCTGGTGGGACGGTTCGCTGCCGGTGCTTTCGCCGACGTCCTACGAATTTCGCGGTGGTGATGACGGCACGGGGGCGGCGGGCTTCGCGAACGCCTGCGCCGATGTTAAAACCGATAATTTCAGACTCATTTTTTCGCAGTACATGGACATCGACACGACCACCGCGGCCGTCAGCCTCACGCGGCTTTCGCCGCCGGGAACATTGATAAAACTGGCCACGCACCGCTGGAGCGACTGTCAGAACGTGGCGCCCTTCGGTTGCCGGTCTCTGACCCTGGTATACAGCGAAGCGGAGGCGACCTGTAACGGCACGATCAATTTCGGCACGAACGCGCTGGGCGGGGATTTCAACCTTTCGCAGAGTAACGCGCCCCAGGTGTCCGATTTCCCGCTGTACCGGCTGGACGTCGCGAAAACCGCGCGGACAATTGAAGGTATAACGCTTGAAAACACCTTCAGTTTCACGATGGAAGCGAATTGATGCGCCCGTTTTTTATCATTTTGCTTTTCATTCTCGTTTTATTCCTGGCATCCGGTTGCCGTAGCGAAGGCAGCGTCAGGTCGGCCTTTGCACTCGCTCCGCGCGCGAAGGTAACCATCGGCCATATCGAAAACCGGGCCCGGGCCCTGCGCGCGTTTCCGGTTGATAATTTCGCCGACATGCTCGAATTCACCCTGCTGGAACGCGGATTCGCGATCGGCGATTTCGATCCGGAGCTGCTGGGGGACGAAGAACCGGAAAAAACCAGCGCACAAATTCCCGCACCGACACCGCCGCCCGAAATTCTGTCCGAAAAAACCGCCCGCGAAACCGAGTATTTTCGCGAATCCGAACCGGACCTGTTCCCGCCCTACTTCCGCGCGCTGGCCGGGGAAGCAACCGCCGCCCCTTTAACGTTCGGTGGCAGTCGTCTCCTATCAGCACGCGAAATCGAACGCCTTTCGAAAAAAGCGCCCTTCGATATTTTCATCCAGGGCGCGGTCGGCACATCGGACCGAACCTTCGGCGGCCTTGAGAGTGAGGAAGAGGAGGACGCGCTCATATTCCTGAAAATCTTCGGACCGAATGGCGCGCGCATCGGCGCGGTTACCTTCACGGTGGAAGAACGCGAATACAGCCGGCCCGATTTTTTACGCGAAATCTGCGCGCGGATCGCGGGTGAATTCGAACGCCTGGCCCCGCCGCCCGGTCCGCCACAATCCTCAGCCTCGCCCGAATCGCAACCAGAGGCGAGCAACCAGAACCCTCCCGAACCTGCGGTTGTGCCGTAGCCGCGCGGCGAATTCCTGCCGGTGTTTATATAGCGCGTTTGAAAGGGCACAGAGCGGCGGGGCGGTCAGTGGCGCGATAATCAGGCCCGCGATCACCGGGAAAGCCATCCCGCGCAGGATTTCGCCGCCGGCCACGCCCACAAACAACGCAGGGAACAAAAACGCCGCCGGCACCAGCAACAAGCTGCCGAAATGCAGCGCCTCCGCGTGGCGCGCCCGCCCC
>CAZVZS010000021.1:60839-85028 GCA_964631535.1 uncultured Leptospiraceae bacterium | reverse complement strand
CTACCTCCTGTAGCCCCGAGCCCATCTCAAAACAGGTTTTGAGATGGGCTCTTATACGCAATTTCTGGAAATTAATTCGATGAACAGAATTATTTCGCTCGGAATCGCGCAATCAGCATGAAAGGTTCGGCGAATAAGACTCGCAATGGAATCGCATTCGTTCAAATATTTCCTGAAAGCCGGCCTCGGTCTTGGAGTCGGTTTAAGCGCGGGCCTCGCGCTCACGATCCTGTCAACTCTCCTGCTGGCGGACGTGTTACACCGTTTCGAACCGGGAGATCTAATTTCAGCGGACCAGATCAACGAAAACTTTGAAGACCTGGACAATCAGATCGCCGCGTTGCGCGCCAAACCGCCGATCGGTACCATCGTCGCCTGGCATAAATCGATGAGCGGGGTGCCCGCGCTGCCGGATGGCTGGGTGGAATGCGACGGGGAAACGATCAACGATACGTCGTCACCGCTGAACGGGCAGACACTCCCCAATCTCAATGGTGAGCGGCGTTTCCTGCGCGGCGGATCCACATCCGGGAATCCGGAAGGGGACGCGCTGCAGGGCCACAACCACGCGGGAACAGTGACCGGGAATTTTCCGGTAGGATACAATTTCCCGGACGGCAACGGACTGATCACACCCTTCTCCGCCTGGAGCTTCGCGTCTTCTAACCTTCCGCTTTCCATTACCAATCCCACGGACAGCGGTTACGGGACTCCCAGAATCGCGGGCGAAACCAGACCGATCAATATGTCCGTCGTCTGGATCATGCGCGTCAAATAATCGCCAGCGCCAATCGCAGGACGAAGCCCGCGCCCACCGTCAGCCCCAGGGTCTTGAACAGGCCCAGCTTAAAACGAAACGTGAGGACCAGGCCCAGCGCGACCAGAATCGCGGCCGCGGGATCGAAGGTGCTCCAGACCGGGACATTGAACTGAAAGGGAAAAATTCGCAAAAACCGTGTTTCTCCGAAAAGCGTGTGCAACGCGAAAAACAGCGCCAGGTTCAGAATCACGCCCGCCACGGCGGCGGTGATCGCCGCGAGTCCGGCCGAGAGTACCCGGTTGCGGCGCAGGCGTTCCATGTACGGGGCCCCCGCGAAGATCCACAAAAAACACGGGGCGTAGGTAACGTGCGTTGTGATCAGGGACCCGAGCAGAGCCGCGATCATTGGGTCGAGCGACCCTGGGAAGCGGTACGCGCCCAGAAACGCGACGAACTGGACCACCTGAATCAGCGGACCCGGCGTCGTTTCCGCGAGACCAAGCCCGTCCAGCATCTCGCCGGGCTTGAGCCAGCCCTGCACGGTTACCGCCTGGTCGGCGATGTACGCGAGCACGGAGTAGGCCCCGCCGAACGTCAGCAACGCCGTTTTACTGAAAAAAATCGATTGAGCGAAAAGCACGTGCCCGCTGCCGAGCGTACAATAAAGCAGCAGCGGCACCGACCACCAGATCGCTCCCCAGACCAGGGCCGTACGCGCCAGGCGACCGGGCGCGGGCGGACGCAGGGATTCGGGCGAAAACGCCGGCCCTGTCTCGTCCGTGATTTCCGCGCCCGCGCCGACCGCGCTGCCGCCGCCAGGCAGTTCCGGTCGCAGGCGAAAGCTGACCAGGCCGCAGAGAGCGGCCAGCGCGATCACCAGCGGGAAGGGAACCTGGAACAACGCCATCAGCGCGAATGAACCCGCCGCCATGGCGTACAGGAACCGGGTGCGGAGCGCGCGTCGTCCGATCCGCAACACGGCCTGGGCCACAATGGCGATCACCGCGGCCTTGAGGCCGAAAAACAATCCCGCGACGAGAGTGAACTCACGCAGATAAATATACAGGACGCTCAGAACGAGAATCGCCGCGAAGCCGGGGAGCACAAAAAGCGTACCTGCCAGGAGGCCGCCGCGCCAGCCGCGCAGCAGCCAGCCGGAGTACGTGGCCAGTTGCTGGGCCTCGGGGCCCGGCAGAAGCATGCAGAAGTTCATCGCGTGCAGGAAACGTTCTTCAGATAACCAGCGCTTTTCTTCGACGATAATCCGGTGCATCACCGCGATCTGGCCCGCCGGTCCGCCGAAACTCAGGGCGGCGATCCGCGCGAAGACGCGCAAGATTTCGTCCCAGGCTACCGGCCGGTCCAGGCGTTCTGCGTTCATCCAGCGGGCGCAACCAGAAAATCAGGCTTCGTTGTAAGAGGCGATGGCGGCGTCTTCCGAATCGAAGATGCCGAAAAAGCTGGTAAGGTTGGTCAACTCAAAGGTCTTTTGTACGTTGCGGGTGATATTGATGATTCGGAGTCCCCCGCCCTGTTTTTTGAGAATGGTCAGTCCGGAAATCAGGGCGCCCAGGCCGGAGGAATCGATGAAATTCACCTTTTCCAGATTCACGACAAGGCGAAACTTCCGGGTCTGCACGAGGCGATCGATCGTTTCCTTGATTTCGGGAGCGTTAAATAGATTTATTTCACCGGAGATGTCAAGGATGACGACATTCTCTTTTTCACGCTGGCTTATTTCCATAAGAGGAGACCGCTGGCGGCGGCTTCGTATTCTTCCGCGGTACCGGCCTGTACTTCAAGCATTTAAATTTTATCCGCCACGATTATTTTTCGGCCGGCGGTACTGACCCGGATGACTAATACTACAACGGTAGATGACTTTTTATACAGGGAGCGCCATTCATTCAGCGAATTTCAGCGTTCCGGAACGTTCTGAAATCCGAAACGGAGCATTCACCCTCCGTGTACCCCCTGATCCCCGTGGTAAAAATTTCTCTAAGCCGTTTTAACCGCCGTCTCATACGAACAGCCGGAACAGGCGATATACCGGCCTTTTTCCCGGGACGATTTTTCCAGCAACATCTTGCCACACTCGGGGCAGACCTGATCAAGGATGGGTTTGTCCCAGGTGGAAAATTCGCACTCCGGATAACGGCTGCATCCGTAGAACGGCCGGCCGCGCTTGGTGGCGCGCTGGATGACGTCTCCCGTTGTGCAGTCGGGACACTTCCCGAGCGGAATGGCCCGCGCGTTGCGGCATTCGGGAAAGCCCGGGCAGGCCAGGAAATAACCGTTCCGCCCGATTTTTTTGACCATATTCCGACCGCATTTTTCGCAGACGAGGTCCGTCGGTTCGTCAAGGATATTGCGCATCTCGGCGATGTTCTCGGCGGCCCGCACCAGCGTGCCGCGAAAGGGGTCGTAAAAATTACGCAGCATGTCCTTCCAGTTCATGTCGTTCTGGGCCACGCGGTCCAGGTCTTCTTCCATACGCGCGGTGAAGTTGATATTCACCAGATCCGGGAAGTGGTTGACCATGATACTGTGCACGAGCAGGCCCAGTTCGGTCGGCTTGAGGGCCTTCTGCACGCGCACGACGTAAAAACGTTTCAGCAAAGTACCGATCGTCGGCGCGTACGTGGACGGCCGGCCGACCCCGCTTTCTTCCAGAACCTTGACCATGGACGCGTCGGTAAAACGCGGCGGCGGCTGGGTGAAGTGCTGCTCGGGCGTGAGTTTTTTCAGAAAAAGTTCCTGGCCTTCCGAGAGCTCGGGCAGGTCGGTGCTCTTTTTCTTTTTATCTTCCAGATTGAAAACGTACGAAAAACCCGCGAATTTGATCACGCGGCCCGTGGCCCGGAAGGTCAGATTCCGCGCCTGGATATCCACCGTCGTGTGATCGGCGATTTCGTCCGCCATCTGGGCGGACACGAACTTCTGCCAGACGAGCTGGTAGAGTCGAAATTGGTCCTTGTTCAAAAATTTCTGGATTTCGTCCGGAGTTCGATTCGGATCGGTGGGGCGAATGGCCTCGTGCGCTTCCTGGGCCGACTTCCCGCTTTTGTACACCCGCACTTCCGGCGCCAGATACTGTTCGCCCAGTTGATCCTTGATGTAGGCGCGCACCTGCGTCATGGCCGATTCGGCGATGCGCGTGCTGTCCGTGCGCATATAGGTGATCAGGCCAGTCGTGGCTCCACCCGCCAGTTCCACGCCTTCGTACAGTTGCTGGGCCACCATCATCGTCTTCTGGGACGTGTAACCGAGTTTATTCGCCGCGTCCTGTTGCATCTTGGACGTGGTGTACGGCGCGGTGGGGGTCCGGCGGCGTTCGCGACGCGAAATCGACTGCACCGTAAACGTGGCTTCTTCAATGCCCGCGATCAGGGCCATGGTTTCGGCCTCGCTGGTCGGCTGAACTTTTTTCCCGTCCGCCGAATGGAGCGCGGCCTCGAACGTGGCCTTGCCGTTGTTGAGTTTCGCCTCAACGGTCCAGTATTCCTGGGGGAGGAACTCGTCGATTTCTTTCTCGCGGTCACAGATCAGCTTCAGGGCCACTGACTGCACCCGGCCGGCGGACAATCCGCGTTTGATTTTTTTCCAGAGAATCGGCGAAATATTATAACCCACCAGGCGGTCGAGAATGCGCCGGGCCTGTTGCGCGTTGACGCGGTCCAGGTCGATTTCACGCGGACGCGTAATCGCTTCCAGCAGGGCGTCTTTCGTGATTTCGTTGAACTCGATCCGTTTGATATCCGGATTCTGCGATTTGAGCGCGCGCGCCAGATGCCAGGAGATGGCCTCCCCTTCGCGGTCCGGGTCAGCCGCCAGGAGCACGCGCGAGGTGGACCCCGCGAGTTTCTTCAGGCGATTGAGAATCGGCGCGCGACCGCGCACGGTGATGTATTCCGGTTCGAAGTTTTTGTCCACGTCCACGGCGATGCGCGATTTAGGCAGATCGATGATGTGCCCCATGGAAGCTTCGATGATATAATTTTTCCCGAGATACTTATTGATCGTCTTGGCTTTCGCGGGGGATTCCACGATCACGAGTGTCTTGTCACGCAGCTTGCCCTGGGCTTTTTTCCCGGTCTTCTTGCCGCTCTTTTTCGCGGCCGTTTTTTTCCCGGCGGCTTTCGGCTCCGGTTCGATGTCCCGCGCCGGGTCCGCTACTGTAGTCTGTTCGGTTGCCATTGTGTTCAACCCTGTCCTGTCAGGAGGCGGTCCCAAACCCGATTCTGTACCGAATTTGAAGCCATGCCATTAACCAGATTTTTTCTTCTATATATATGCTACAATCCACAAAAAGCCAGGAATTTTTCTTCCTGACCGGAAAATTCCGCCAGATTCCGCCCGCCGTGCCCGAAAAAAATGCGCGACGGCCCGTTCGGAGCCGGCCACTCCGCCCTGCGCTCCCGCCCCCCGGGCCGATCCACAACCCCATGCTCCGCCCCGCCGTACTTAGAACCGCGCTCCTCGGCTGCCTGGGACTGATCATCGCGGTCGTCTATTTTTTCTATAATCTCTCCATCCTGAACCGGTTTCTCGATCACGACATCGTAAACTATTACGTGAACGTGGAGAAGCTGTACATGTTCAATCCCCACCACCTCCTGTTCACCACGGTCAGCAAACTGATCTATGAACTGGCCCGCACTCATTGCGGGTACGACCAGCCGGCGATGTTCCTTTTACAATTATTGAACCTCGGCGTGGCATCGTTCGCGCTGGGCTTTTTGTTTTTTTCTCTGGCGATTCTGGGGCGGCGCGTGGCGCTCGCGGCGGTGTTCACCGCCCTGGTGGGATTTTCGCACGGTTTCTGGTTTTACGCCCACGTCAATGACACGCCCGCGATACCCACCTCTCTGGCGCTGATCACTTTTTTTTCGGCGCTGTTCCTCGCGCAGGGTTTCGATCCGCGGCGCGCCTGGCTCGACTGGATCAAGGCCCTCGGTCTGGGAGTGTTGCACTGCGTGGCCGTCGGTTATCATCAACAAAATATACTGCTCTGGTTCGCGGTCGCGCTGTTCATTCTTTTTCCCCTGCCCGTTCTGTCCGGGCGGCGGCGCCTGGCGGATTTTTTCGTAAGCCGCCTGGAACGCCGCGACGTTCCCGGCGCGCGGCCGCCCGGGAGACGATTTGTTTTTCTCGGAACGTATACCGTGACGGTTACGCTGCTCACCATGGCGATGTACTTCTGGGCCGGCGCGGTTCATCACGGCTACCCGCTCGATGATCGCAAAGCGCCCCTGCCCGGCGTACCTGGCGGCGGCAACTTTTACGCCTGGTTGTTTCTCTACAGCCATTACAGCAACAATAGCTGGGGCAACGCGAAAGACACCCACAAAGCGGACCTGGCCCTGCGCGGGGTCTCGAACGCGTTTTTCAAAAACTCGCATCAATTCTGGCAGCGGATCAAAGACAGACTCGACTTCGACGAAGATCGTTCGCCCGATCTGCAAATCCTGGCGACGCTCGGCGGCCTGCTCCTGCTGTTCTGCGTTTCGCTGCCGATCCTCTTCATGCGCCTGCGCGTTCTGCCCTTCGCGGCCCTGGCCTGGTTCGCGCTGTACGGCACGCTCGCCGCCTGGTGGGAACCGCTGCATTTCGAACACTGGGTCAACGCATCGGTCGGTTTCTGGCTGGCGATCTACAGCCTGGCCCTCGGCTGGCTCCTCCTCATCGAACGCGTGCGCGCCCTGCACGACGCGGTCTATCTGGTGCTGGTCGTAGCGGGCGCGTCCCTGGCGGGACTGCTCTGGCTGGTCAACTACGAACGGGCCATGCTGCCCCAATCGCGGCAGATCATCTTCGGGCACTGGGAGGATTTTTACCTCAAACAACAATTCACCGGCCTGCTCGACGGCTGGGTCCAGGACCCGGTCTACGCCGTCGGCGAAAACCCCGGGCGCGCCTGGGACGATCGCGTCGCGCGCATGCACCAGCTCCGCGGCGCCATGTTCGACATCGAAAGCGACGCGCACTTCAAGCAGAATAGCTGGCGTTTCGAAAAAACCGTGCGCGCCCTGGAAGTTCTGTTCCCCGACCGGCCCGAAGTCGCGCGGTTCCAGAAGGAAGTCAACGTCATGCAGGCCGGCCGCGCGGCCTGGTTACGCTACCACGGCCGGGACGCGGGAGAAGCAAATGGTGAGCCGGAAGGAAAAGGTGAAGCTGCGCCAGCACCCCCATCGCCTGAACTGGCGGAGTGAGTTGGCTCAAATCTATGTTGGATCTCTTTTTCGCCCCTCGTCGCATTTAAGTGGTTGCAGGGGGATAATCTGACCAAATGATATCCCAATGAATAGATTATTCACGGCTATCATCGAACGTGAGGGGGATGGTTACGTTTCCCTGTGCCCCCAGATCGATATCGCTTCCCAGGGAAATTCCGTTGAGGAAGCCCGTGCCAATCTACAGGAAGCTGTGGAGCTTTTTTTCGAGAGTGCATCGCCAGAGGAAATCAGACAACGACTCCACGATGAAGTTTACGTTACAAGCCTGGAGATCGCGGTTGGGTAAACCAGGTGTATTCTCAGGCCAGGAAGTCTGTACAATTCTCGCAAGACACGGTTTCGTTAAAATTCGCCAGCGTGGCAGCCATATCCTGATGCAGCAAAAACTCCCGCATACCACGGTAACAGTTCCGGTGCCGAACCATAAAGAACTGCGCATGGGCACCCTTCTGTCTATTATTCGCCAATCCGGTGTTCCTCGCAGCGCGTTCGAGCCGGCCTGAACCGCAAAAGGCATCGGGCTCTCTCGTTCAAATCCCCGACACATCCTCAAACCAGCCGTCGATGGTCTGGCGAATATGTTCGGGCTTGAACTCGTCGTCGACAATTGTGGATTCACCCGCGACCAGGACGTAACCCTCGCCCACCGAAATGATTCGCCCGTTAAATGTAACTCTTGTTTTAAGCGAAAAAAGGCCCTGCTCCACGCCCACCAGAATCCGGCCGTGATACAACGCGTCCACGGCGGCCAGGCGGCCGATTTCCTGTCTGGTGCCGGGATCGAACAGACCCGTCTGGCTGCGGCTCAACTCTCGTAAAATCAGTTTCATCTGCTGGCGTTCCACCGGCAGGAAACCTTTTTCAAGGAGATTCCGGTTCACGATTTCGATGGCCAGGTCTTCCAGATTGGCCTTCGGATCCCGGGGGTCTTCCAGGCGACCCGCCCCAATGCGCGTGTCTTTGCCGAAGGCCTCCCGGAACCTGCGAAAAATGTATTCGTCCGCGAGCGCGATGTACTTACCGAGCCGATTGCCCGTTTCGCTTTTTTCCATGCGGTTGCGGATGATCGTCACTTCCATCGAGACGACCGCAACCTTGCGATACGCGCTCAAAACCAGGACCGGTTGCGACGAAACCCGCGACGAAGGAGAAGTACAGCCGAACAGCGCCAGAGCGGCACAGGCGACGAGATAGAACGGGGGGCGCGTCATGAAGAATCGAACTCCGTAAAATGAATGCGGACTACCGGGGGCGACCCCGGCCTGGGGCGCGAAACCGCCTCCCCCGTCCGCACGAAAGCACACCTTAGACGCGGGGACTAAAAAATCAGTTCGAAAATAAAAAAATCCACCCGGGCAAAAATCAGGTTTGCTGGTGTCCAGACCTCACTCCGATCGCTCCCAGTAGACGCCCGGGCCGACCCGACGCAGCCGGCCGCCGGCCCGCCGGCGCCAGAATTCCAGTTGATCGGGATTCGCGCCTGGATTCGGCCCGTTCGGGAAAGCCGGTTCGCGCAGGAGGCCACGCTCCCAATCCGGTACGCGTAACAATTCGGCACCGGCCTCCAGGAGCGAACGATTCCCGCCGTTGGACCGTTCATCGAACAGGGCGTGATCGAAAACGAGCAGGTCCCGGCCTTCCTCAAGCGCGAACCGCGCGGTAATCATGGCCCCGCTCTTGAACGGGGCCTGGACGATAACCACGGTCCGGACCAGCCCCGCGATGATTCGATTGCGACGCGGAAAGTGCGCGGGATAACCCGGCGTGCCCGGCGGGAATTCGCTGAGCAGGGTGAAGGGCAGGCCCCGCTCGCGCGCCAGGCGCGGCAGATCGCGATTCGACGCGGGCGAAAGATTGTCCAGGCCGGTGCCCAGCACGGCAATGTTAGGCAGGCCCACGCGAATCGCCGCCAGATGCGCCTGCCGATCAACCCCGCGCGCGAAACCCGAAACGATGACCGGCGCCGGCGCGTTCTCCGTCCCTGGCAAAAGGGTGCGGACGAAGGCTTCCGTCACATCGCCCGTGAAGAGTTGCGGACTGCGCGTGCCCACAATCGCGATCAACGTCGCTCCTGGACCCGGCAGGGGTCCGCGTACGAAGAGCACCGGCGGCGGGTCGAAGATTCGGGTCAGGATTTCGGGATAGTCCGCCTCCCAGATCGTAAGCAGGCGGTCGCCCCGCGACGCGCGCGTCCAATCGTTCAGGGCCGACCGCGCCGCGCTCCAGGCATTCGCTAAAATGCGCTCCGGAAAATATTCGCGTAAAAAATGTTTCCAGTCATCCGCGAACGGGCCACCGGAAAGGTTCCAGCCACCGGCGCTGTACAGTGCGCGGTTGTACGGAAGATACGCCAGCAGAAAACCCGCGCGCGCCAGCCGCCTTGCCGATGGCGATGGCGATGGCGATGGCGAATCTGACCGGTGCGATTCTCGCATACCCGCTCGCTTTTTACCGGCCCTGGACTTCGCAGCCGGGCAGGTTTTTCACGCAGATTTCCAGTTTTTCGATATTTTCCGAAACGCGCCGGTACTGGGGGTTTTTTTCGAGATTTTTGCCGATCACACCTTTCTGACTCAGGACCTGGAGCTGGTCGCGGAGTTGCATATAGGCCAGCAGGGCCTGGTCAAGCTGGCCCATTTCCACCAGGATGTTCGCGCGCGCGAAGCGGGCCGGCACGTTCGCTTCTTCCTGTTTGATGATTTCCGCCAGCAGGGCGACCGCCCGGTCCCGGTTGCGCAATTCCTCACGTTCGACCTTGCCGTACAGCAGGGCCAGCTCGTACAACGATCGTGTATCTTGCGGATAGCGCGTGTACATGTGTTCGAACAGATACACGGCCGTGCGCCAGCGATTCGTTTCCCAGCCCATAACGCGCGAAGCGTTGGCGTAACACAACCCCACGTCAAAGAGCAGATCCGGGTTAATTTCGCGCCGGCGCAGCGCGTCCTGGTAGTACGGCAGAGTCGCCTCAAACAAACCGTTTTCGGCAGCCTGCTCCGGCAGACGATTTTCGACGGCCCCCCGGTAGTACTCCGCGGCCATCTCAAAGCGGTGTTCGCTCACGAAGGCATTGGCGATTTTCCAGGACAGCAGGCCCTGGTGGTTACTTTCCTGGACCAGAGTGTGAATGTTCTTTTGCAATTCCAGTACGCGCGCCCGACTCAGATTCAGGTCCCGCTCCCATTGTTTGATTTCCTCTTCCTTGAGCTTTTTCGCCCGGGTGCGCCGGTTCTCCTGGCCCCAGTTGCGGACCCCGTCGGAGATGCGGTCACAACCGGGGAAAACCCAGAGCAGCAGGAAAAAAAGGGCGACCGTCCCGAGCCCGGCCCGGATAAAAATTGTGGCAACGTTTCGATTCGAGATCATGGCTTGTTCACTCCGATTTTACTAAGGAAGGGAACTGCGGTTTTCGTCGCTTAATTTTTTTGACGTGCCCGCATTCTATGGCCCGATGCCCACCGAACTGATTGAGATTCTGCTCCGTCTGGAACAGGCCTGTTTTGAACGGCCCTGGTCGGCTGACCAGATCCTCGGGTTTCTACGGAACCCTGGATGCCTGGTATACCTCGAACCGGCCGAATCCGAGGATCCCGTGGCCTACGCCCTGGTCCAGGAGCATGTGGAAGACGCCCTTTCGGAAATTTTGCGCATTGGGGTGCTGCCAGGCAGCCGGCGGGGGGGTCTGGGCCGCCTGCTCCTCGCGCGCCTGGACCGCAATTTATCCGCAACAAAGCGCGGAACGGACTGGAAAATCATGCTCGAAGTTTCCGAAAATAATGCTGAGGGGCGGGCCCTGTACCGGGCCGCTGGATTCCAGGAAATCCACCGCCGCCGACGGTACTATCCGGACGGCGCGGACGCCCTGATTCTGGAACGGATTGTAGAGTAAGAGCCGGTGCAAAAACCGACTCCTGCCAAACAGGGGAGCGATCATGTTGGAATTAAATTATCTGGCGCAGGCGACTCTGTACGACCCGTACCTGGCGAAGATCTGGTTTTTTCTCGTTCAATTTTTGCTGGTTACATTCGCGCTGTATCTGTCAGCGCAGTCGCTGGGAACGATTCCGATGCTCCAGCCCTTCCTGATTCGGCCGCCCGGACAGTTGGCCCTGTTCGTCGTCAACCTGGCGGTGGCCTGCCTGCTCTGTTACTTTATCGTGCCCCTGCGCTTTTTACACGCGACCCTGCTGATCCAGGACCCGGCCGTATTCCTCTGGCCGGATATCGTGCTGTCCGGCCTGGCGCTCAGCCGGGCCTCGTATCTCTGGCATTTTCTGTTCCGCTATCTGGAACGCCATTCCACGATGTAGGCCGGTCCCACCGCGCGGCGCGAATCGAACCGTTTTTCGTTATTCCGCGAACACGGGTTCGCGTTGAATATCTATTCCGAATTTTTCGCGAATAACGGACTGGATTCGTTCGGCGAGCTCCAGCAGTTCGGCCGTGCTCCCGTCATGATTGACGAGAGCGAGCGCGTGCTTTTCGGAAATGCCCACTCCGCCCGACCGAAAGCCCCGCGCGAAGCCTGCCCGTTCAATGAGCCAGGCGGCGGGAATTTTAATGCCGCCCTCCGAAGCGAAGCGCGGCGGGTCCTGGGCGATCCCGGCGGCCGCCAGCCGCGCCCGAAAACCGGCGAACCGGTCGGGGGACAGTACGGGATTCATGAAAAACGAACCGAGCGAGCGCGAGTTGGGGTCGGCGGGATCGAAAACCATCGACTTGCCGCGCCGCAGACCCAGCACCGCCGCGCGAATGGCCGCGAGGCGCGCGGCCGGCGGAATTTTTTTTTCGCCTGGTTCCAAATCGGCCAGGACTTTGCGTAATTCTTCGTAACGCGGCTCCCCCGGGCCGTCCGGGTCCAGACGAAATTCCACGGCCGTCACCACGAAACGCCCCGCGTCCGCGCGTTTGAATCGACTCATGCGATACGCGAAACCGCACTGCGCGCCCGGGATCTCACGGATGGCCCCGGTTTCCCGCTCCAGGACGCGCACCGACTCGATGCGTTCGGCGACTTCCTGGCCGTAGGCGCCCACGTTCTGGATGGGCGTGCCGCCGACGAAACCCGGAATCCCGGACAGGCACTCCAGCCCGGCCAGGCCCCGCGCCACGCAGGCCGCGACCGGTTCGTCCCAGTCCTCCCCGGCCATGGCATGCACCCTGCTGGCGCCGTCGAATTCCACGCCCCGCGGGCGCACGCGCAATACCAGACCGTCCCAGCCCGCGTCGGGAATCAGCAAATTGCTGCCGCCGCCGAGGATGAGCACACGCAACCCGTGTTCTCGACCAAAACGCAAACCTTCGCGAATTTCGTCTTCAGATGTACATTCGGCGAAGTACCGCGCCGGGCCGCCCAGACCGATCGTCGTATACTCCGCGAGTCGAACGTTTTCGCGCGGGGTCGGCCGCGCGCCCGGTTCCATCACTCCGCCCCGTCTCCCGGCGCGCGTTCGCGCAGTTTCACTTCGTCCCAGAGACGGTCCATCTCGGCCAGGGAGGCCCCGGCCGGGGCCCGGCCCTCCACCGCAAGGGCCGCCTCCACGGCCCGGAAACGGCGCGCGAACTTTTCGCTTGAACGATGCAGTGCCGCTTCCGGGTGAATTTTAAGATGACGCAGGAGGTTGACGGTGGCGAACAACAGATCGCCCGCTTCGTCCTCCAGGCGGTCGCGGCGCGCCGCGGCCTCATCCGCCGAAACCGGCGCCTCCGTCAGCGCGGGCGCGGGGGACCCGGACGCTGCCATTTCGGCTTCCAGCTCGCCGATTTCTTCGCGGATTTTCGCGAGCACCCCGGCCGTGTCCGGCCAGTCGAAACCGACGGCCGCCACCTTCTCCTGGATTTTGTACGCGCGCGCGAGCGCCGGCAGGAATTTTTTCGTGTCGCGCAGAACGGACGGCGACTCACCTCGCTCCGCGCCCTCCCCCGCCTTCTCCGCCTTCTCCGCTTCCTTGATACGCTCCCAGTTGGTGACGATTTCGCCCACGCCGGCGACCTTCACGTCCCCGAAGACGTGCGGATGACGTCGTACGAGTTTCGTGCTCATCCCCCGCGCGACGTCGCCCAGGTGAAACGCGCCGGCCTCTTCGGAGAGCCGCGCGAAAAAGAACACCAGGAAGAGCAGATCGCCCAGCTCTTCTTTGAGGCCCGCCTCGTCGCGGCGGTTGACCGCGTCGATGACCTCGGCCGCCTCCTCCAGGAGGTACTCGCGCATGCTGAAGAGGTCCTGGGCGCGGTCCCAGTCGCAGCCACCCGGTTCGCGTAGAATGCGGGTAATGTCATGCAGGCGAAAAAGGGCTTCGTGAAGATCGTTCATATCTTTCGTTCGCTACCGCGCCAGGGATCGACGCCCGGTCTCCGGGCGGAGAGCCCGACCCCGCGCGACCGGCGCGCGGGGTGGCGCCATGGACTTTTCTCAAACACGGCGCGCGAGAAAAGTCGTCGACAGCCCCGCGCCGAACGCGCAGGTCTGATCTATGATCAAAACCTTCCTCCAGAATGGCAAACCCTTTACGGTTGAGATACAGCCGCAGGGGGACGGGTTTTTCACCGGGCTTTCCGAAGACGGCCAGGCGGACAGTAACCTGGCCGTGGAGAGCTTTCGCCTGGCGGGGGATCAGTTCACGCTGGGGACGGCCGCCGGAGAAACGCGTGGCACGTTTCTGCGCACGGACGAGGGCGAATTTTATCTGCACATCGACGGCAAAACCTTTCGGTTCGCGGAAGCGGGACCGGACGGAGCGGGCGACGCTCACCAGGGCGCCTTTCGCAGCCCCATGCCGGGCAAAGTCACGCTGGTCGGGGTCGCCGTTGGTGACCGGGTCGAGCCGGGCACGGTGCTCGTCGTTGTGGAAGCGATGAAAATGGAAAACGCGATCAAGACCGAAACGGGCGGCGTCGTGAGCGCCGTTCGCTGCAAACCCGGAGACCTGGTTTCTCCGGAAACGGTGCTGGTGGAAATCGAGGCGGTGGATGGGTGATGTTGGCCCGGTCGTTCGTCCGTCCATGGACGGACGCCCGGGCGCTCCGCGAATTAAGGCAATGCTCCCGGGTGGTCGCATTGCGGGAAAAAACTCCGGGGTCCCGGAGTTTACCATGGCTTCGCGGCAACATCACCCATCCACCGCTAAGGTTTCTGGATATTGGGAAATTCCCTTTGATCGGAAATGAGGGCGTCCGGACGGCGGTCCAAGCATGGCCCGCTGATGATGAGTCGCGGGCATGGGTAAAGATTGTATGAAATAAAATGAAACCGGTTCAGTGCGCTCTCCTCGTTTTGAATGAGAGCGCGGACTTGCGAAAAGGGAAACGGGCGGGCCTTATTTCTTTTTGGTTTTGCCGATCAGATCGGCCACCAGTTGCTGACGGCGGGCGAAACGGCCGCGCGCGTCCAGAGCGTTCCACTCCCGCTTGAGGTCCTTCACGTTCACCCCGCGCGCCGAGGCGTACCGGTTGAGGAGCTTGGCCGTTTTTTCATTCATAATAGGCCGAGTTTTCGCGCGCGGGGCGCGGCGTCAAGGGTTTCGCTGGCGCCTGGCTCTGAAATTTGCGGCCGTTAGCAGGGCGCTGAAAAAGCTGCGAATGAGACGATACAGGATGTATCGCCAAAACGGGTGTTTCGTGATACCGCGTGAAACACCCGTTTTGCGAGCATCGGTGAATTTAGTTCGCCGATGCGACGGCTGAAAAAGTCCATGGAGGGACTTTTTCAGCAACATTTTTGGGGCAGCGGCGCCTGGCCGCGGCGTGGCAGCGCGGGAAAGGAATTGCGAACGGGCTCCCGTCCGCCCAGCCTGACCCATGGATCGACTCATTGACGCCACCGGACGCCCCGCTCTCGGTTTGTTTACCGAACCGGTGCTCGACGTAAACTTCCCGGATTTTCGTTATGCGAATCCCTTCGGCCGGCCGTACGGGTCGCTTAAAAAAAGGTTCGCGTTCAAGCAGTTCCAGTTCCTCGGCGCGGTTTCGCCAGGTCTCGTCTTCGGCTGCGCCATCGTCGACGTGAAATTCATGTCGAGCGCGTTCGTGTACTTTTTCGATCCGCGTACCGGCCGGCGCGTCGGTTCCAGTTTCCAGCGCCCGCTATGGGGGGCGAAGTTCGACCGCACTCCCGAAACCGGGAGCGCGAGTTTTACGAGCGGAGCGAATTCTTTTCTCATGGAAGCCGCGGCGGGTGTCCGGCGCCTGAACGTGCGTCTGAAAAACGGCACGCGCGTGGAGGCCGAATTTTCCGAAGCCGACCAGGAACCTCTGCGCATCTGTACGAAGGCGGGGTACACGGGCTGGGTTTTCGTGCGCAAGACCGCGGCCATGCGTACCACCGGGCGGGTTGAATGTGCTCTGGGGACCTTCGATCTGGGCGCGATCGACGCGCTGGGCCACAATGACTGGAGCGCGGGGTTTATGCGCCGCGAGACGTTCTGGAACTGGGCCAGCATCGGCGGTCGCCTGGCGGACGGGCGCACGCTCGGCCACGTCTATGTTCCGGCCGCGCGTGGCGAGGAGGGTGAACGAAACTTCGTACACCGAAAACTGCTTCTGGTTGAACGGCCGGCTGATCAAGACCGACCTGGCGAGCTTTCACTTCGACCCGAGCGACGTCCACAAACCCTGGCACGTGCGCTCGAATGACGGCCGGGTTGACCTCGAATTCAAACCCGTCGGCGAACACCGCGAAAAAATCAACGCGGGCATCCTGGCATCCAACTTCGTCCAGTTAATCGGCCGGTTTTACGGCACCCTGCGCGCCGACAACGAAACCATTCGGGTGGACGGACTTTACGGCTACGCGGAAGACCACTTCGCGCGGTGGTAAGATCCCGGCGATCGGGTGTTTCAGGACCTGTTATAAGTATCTTTACGTTTTTTTGCGCTCTTTTTTTCTGGACCCCATGCAACTGCCCACCGTCAGCGTCCTGGTCCCGGTGTACAACGAGGAAGATACAGTCGCCGGGGTCATCCAGAAAGTGCTCGGTCTCAAATTCGTGACCGAGGTCGTGGCCGTGAACGACGGTTCCACGGACGGCACCTTAAAGGTACTCAAGGGCGTCAAACACCGCAAGCTCAAGGTCATCGACCAACAACCCAACGCGGGCAAGACCGCGGCCATCGCCCGCGCGATTCGCGAGGCCACCGGACAGGTCATGATCGTCCAGGACGCGGACCTGGAATACGATCCGGACGAAATCGAATCCGTGCTGGAGCCGATTTTTCTGGGACGGGCCGACGTGGTTTACGGCAGCCGCTTCCTGGTGAAAAAAGCCGCGCGTGTTCTGTACTATTATCATTATCTGGCGAATAAATTCCTGACGACACTTTCGAACATTTTCACGAACCATAACATGACCGACATCGAAACCTGTTACAAAGCGTTTCGCGCGCCGATCCTCAAGCACCTCGAGTTGACCAGCAGCGGCTTCGGGATGGAAGTGGAAATCACGGCCATGGTGGGCGCGCTCGGCGTGCGCATCTACGAAGTTCCGATTTCGTACTATGGGCGCACATACGAAGAAGGCAAAAAAATCGGGATGAAAGACGGGATCGCCGCTATCTGGTACATCATCAAATACAACTTCCAGGCACGTTTCTCGGGCAAACGACGCGCCTATATCGAAACAGTTCGCGGCGAACTGGCGCGGGACCGCTGAGTCGGCCGGACTCATGATGGCGGGACTGATCGGAATACTGTATATCGCCCTGGACGCGGGCCTGGCCGGGGTGCTTGCGCGCGCGCGTCCGGGTCTGCATTTCGTCAGCGCGTTTTTCCTGGCCTTCGCGGGCGGAGCGGCCGGACTCTACGCGCTGGTCCTCTGTCATGTTCCACTCAGTCTCGCGTTCGCTTTTCTGGCGGGCGTCAAAGTCCTGGTACTGCTGTGGCGTTTTCCCGATTTGCGCGCGGCCCTGCGCATGGTCGGCTGGCGCGAAATCGCCGTGGTCGGCGGCTTTCTTTTTCTGAGCACGCTGCTGGTCGCGCGCAAGGGACTCATCTTCTGGGACGACTGGGCCAACTGGGGTTACGTCGCGCGCATTCTGCATCACCACGACGGAATTTTTACCGCGGACCGGGGCGCGTACTACGATTATATGCTCCTCCAGAGTTTTTACTGGAGCGCCTTTCATCTGCCGGGCCAGGCTTTCCAGGAAAAACTGGGGCCGGCCATCACCTGGTTCATCTACGCCCTGGCCATGCGCCGTTTTTTCGCGAACACCACCACGTACTGTTTTTTTACGGCACTGCTGCCCTTCGCGTTTTCGGGCGAAATGTTCGGCACGACGTACGCGGACGGTATGGTGGCGGTGGCCTTCGCCCTGGTTGGCGTCGAACTCCGTGCTGCCGCCCTGGAACGCGGGCCGCTTCTCGGTATCGTCGGGCCCATGTTGCTCCTCCTGTTCGCGAAACCGGTGGGGGTCTATCTGGCGCTGATCGCGGTGGTCGCGCTCTGGGGCGCGTTTTTGCTGCCCGCGTTGTATGGGAAATTTCGCCCGAACGCGGATTCATACTTTTTAGAAAAAAACGCCCCGTTTGCGCCGCGCCATGTGGCCCTTGTTTCAGCGCTGGTCTTGCTGCTGGTGGCGGTTAAGTTCGCCCTGGTCAAAAATTTTTTGTGGCAAATCGGGGCCGCGGAAGCCCAGGCCATGCTGCGCACCCCGCTGGAAGCGTACCGCCTGGGTTTTTACCACGCGTTCTTGCGCGCGGCGCGCGATTCGATTTTTATTCATGATCGCTTGTTGTTTCTCGTGCCGGCCCTGTTCGTGACCCATCTGGCGTTGTTGCCGCGCACCCTCAGGTCCGACCAGGTCTGGTTTTTTTTTCTGGCGAGCGCCGCGAACTTCGTGTTCATTCTGCTGGCCACGCTCAGTTTTTTTTCCGAGCAGGAAATCCGCCGGGCCGCCTCCTTCGCGCGTTACATGGAACATACCTATCTGTTCGGGATCGTCGTCCTCCTCGACTCCGGCGCGCGCCTGTACGCCGTGCTGCGCGAACGTTTCGATTTCGCGCCCGGTCGCCTGTCGCGCGCGGCGCTCGGCCTCGTGGGCGCGGGCGCGATCTGGTTTTTCGGCGGCTTCGTGTATTTTTTTTATCCCTACGCGCCCGTTAAACAGGCCATCCAGACGGCAAAGGCCTGCGCGCCGGGCGCGAAACTTGTTCAGATTGTGTCGCAGAACGACAGCGGTTTTTTCTTTCACGTCCTGCGCTTTTACGTCTACCCCGCGTTCACGACCGGCTCCTGGCAATTCTGCGCGGGGCCGAAGGATCGCGAAGGCAATCCCTGCGAAACTGTGCCCGACCACGCGGCCTTCGCCGCGAAGTTGCGCGGCGTCGACACAATCTTGCTCATCCAGGATGACGACCATCTCCGCGACAGGCTCTGGCCGAAGGGGATTCCCTACCCCGCGAAACTGCCCGCCTGCGTTCATCTTCGGGGGCAGCCTGTCGGTCAGTGACCGGATTCCTTTTTTAAAATTCTTTTCAGAATTATCGAGCTAAGATTGGGAGGGTGCCGAAGAGGTCCTGACCGACTCACAAACAAGGAGAACCAGTAATGACTATGAAAGTAATAGGTTATGCGGCGCAATCCGCGACGACGGCGCTCGCGCCATTTCACTTTGAGCGTCGCGTCGCGCGCCCGGGTGACGTGGTGATCGAAATTTTGTATTGTGGCGTGTGCCACTCGGATTTGCACCAGGCGCGCAATGACTGGGGTGGTTGCGTGTACCCGGTCGTCCCGGGCCATGAAATCATCGGACGCGTGCTGAACGTCGGCGCGGAAGTAACACGTTTCAAATCCGGCGATTCCGTCGGCGTCGGCTGCATGGTGGATTCCTGCCGCCATTGCGCTGCCTGCGAAAGAGGCCTGGAACAGTACTGCGAGCAGTTTCCCACCTTCACGTACAACGGAGTCGATCGTCACGACGGGCAGCCGACCTACGGGGGTTATTCCGAAAAAATCGTCGTTTCGCAGGATTTTGTCCTGAAAATTCCCGAAGCGCTGGATCTGAAAGGTGCCGCTCCACTCCTGTGCGCCGGAATCACGACCTGGTCGCCCTTGCGTCACTGGCAAATCGGGAAAGCGAGCCGGGTCGCGGTCATCGGACTTGGCGGGCTGGGTCATATGGCCCTGAAATTTTCGAAGGCCCTGGGCGCGCATGTCACGCTCTTTACCAGGTCCCCCGGTAAGGAACAGGACGCGCGGCGTCTGGGCGCGGACCGTGTCGTTCTTTCCACAAACAATGAACCAATGGCCGGCGTAAAAGGACAGTTCGATCTAATCATCGATACGGTGCCGGACATCCACGATCTCAATCCGTATCTGCCGACGCTGGCCCTTGACGGAACACTGGTGCTGGTCGGATACCTGGGCGGTCTCAATCCCGTATTGAACACGGTGCCCCTGATCATGGGCCGCAAGGCCGTGGCGGGCTCGGTGATCGGCGGTATCCCTGAAACGCAGGAGATGCTCGATTTTTGCGGCAAACACAATATCACGTCCGATGTGGAATTGATTCAAATCCAGGCAATCAACACCGCGTACGAACGCATGCTGAAAAGCGACGTGAAGTACCGCTTCGTGATTGATAATTCGTCGCTGAGGGCCTGAGTGTGTATACCATGCAAAAAAGAAAACTTGGGAACAGCGATCTGGAGGTCTCCGCCATCGGCTTCGGATGTATGGGCATGAGCTTCGGCTACGGCCCGCCAAAAGAGAAGCAGGCGATGATCGCCGTTCTGCGCGCGGCGGTAGAACAGGGCGTCACCTTCTTCGATACCGCGGAAGTTTACGGCCCTTTTATCAACGAAGAGCTCGTCGGCGAAGCGCTCGCGCCGTTCCGCGGCAAAGTCGTAATCGCGACGAAGTTCGGCTAGAACACTTCGGCCTCTCGGAAGCGGGCGTGAAAACCATACGTCGCGCGCACGCGGTCCAGCCAGTGACCGCGCTCCAGAGCGAGTATTCACTCTGGTGGCGAGAACCCGAAGAACAAATCATTCCGACTCTTGAAGAACTTGGCATCGGCTTCGTTCCGTTCAGCCCGCTCGGCAAAGGGTTTTTAACCGGAAAAATAACTACGGACACGAAATTCGATCGCACTGATTTTCGCAGCGTCGTTCCCCGTTTCGCTTCAGACAATCTGGAAGCGAACCAGGTGTTTGTCGATCTGCTCGCAAAAGTCGCCAGCGAAAAACAGGCGACACCGGCACAAATCGCCCTCGCCTGGCTGCTGGCCCGCAAGCCCTGGATTGTGCCGATTCCGGGCACGACAAAAATAGAACGTCTGACCGAAAACAATCAGGCCGCTGAATTCGAGCTTACGGCAAACGATCTGCGTGAGATCGAAACAGCCGCCGCAAAACTCACCGCCCGGGACGAACGTTATCCCGCACACCTGCAGCTACGCATCGATCGATAAATCGGCGTGGCGGGGACACGGTCACAAACCGTTGCGCGGTCTGAATCCGTGCCCCCGTTCCCGGAGATGGAATCTAAACGGCCGCCTCCTGAGCGCAGCGACAGAACGGATACAGCACCTGTTTCGGAAACGACCGGGTCGGAAACACGCGCCGCGAAGATTCGAACAGGCCCAGTCCGTTCGATTTCAGACGGCGCCGCGGCAAAAAGCGCGAACCGAACACGAGGTCCCAGATCGCGAGCGCGCCCCCGCTGTAATTGGTATTCGCCTCGGCCGGGACCCGCGAATGATGCCAGCGGTGCAGTTCGTTCATATTGAACACGTAGTTCAGGGGGCCGAGTCGAACGTCGATGTTCATGTGATTGTAAAGAGCCACCAGATTGTTCAGCATGCCCGCGATAAAAATCGCCTGGCGATCGAACCCGAAAAAAAGCAGGGGCAGCAGTCCGCCCGCCACGTTCCAGACCGCGTTCACGGGGTGCAGGCGAATCGCGTTGAGCCAGTAGAGCCGCTCCGGACTGTGGTGCACGGCGTGAACCCGCCACAAAAACCCGTCGCTTTCGTGCGCGACGCGGTGCAGCCAGTACGGCAGAAACCCGCCCATGACCAGGGCCAGGCCGACTTGCGCGAAAAGTGGCAAGTTTCCAGGAAAAGCGAAATAGCCCGCCCCCCCGAGCGAAGCCACGAGCGCGACCGCCCCCGTATTGACGAGGGGGGCCAGCAGCAGAGTCGCCAGGGAATGCCCGGCGTCGCTCCGCCAGTCGCCACTCTGCCAGCGGCGGCTGTACGGAATCACCCATTCCAGCACGATCCCCAGACCGACCGCCGCCACCAGCGCCGCGTACGCGGGCACCGGCGCGCCGGGAAAGGCGAACAACACGAAGCCGACGCCGCCCAGCACCACCGGGAAGACGGCTCCTTTAAAAAAATGGAATTTTGTTTTGATACGCATTTGCTCCCTCCTCAGGTGAGATTTATTTTCTTATTTCCGGAATTATCGAATTAATGACCAAAAAAATTTCCCTCAGCGTGGAATCCCCTTACAACAATCGTCCGTCATGAACCGCAAAATGGCGCGCATGGTGTCGAAATTCGCGCGGCAGATCAAAGTGCGACTCTGACGCTCCTGGGTGGCGACTCCCGCCTGCACGAGCTTGCTGATGTGATGCGAGAGCGTGGACGCGGGAATGCCGAGGTATTCCTGGATGGAGCCGACCGGCATTCCTTCCAGGCCGGCGCGAATCAACTGCCGCACGATTTCCAGCCGGGTGGGATTCCCAAGGGCCTCCAGGCAGCCGGCCGCGCTGTTTACATCCATGCGGTCAGCTTAAATCGCGGGGGTCGCAAGGTCCAGCAATATTTCCATATTTTTGGAATTATTGAAATATTGCCTCCGGGCGAGGCTTTACCCTGTAATCCGGCGCAGCAGGGCTCGACCGACGAACCGGAATTTTTCCCCGAGCGGAAAGCGACCGAGGTTAATTTTGACGACACCGCTCGTAAAACGGGTTCGTTTCGAATAATCGATGCGCACATCGACAATGACCGGCCGCCCGCCCGCCGCGATTTGAAAGGCTTCCGTCATGGCACCGTCCACCGCACCCGGCTCGTCCATGGCCACGTACGCCGCCCCGGTCGCGTCCGCGATCCCCTTGAGTTTAAAATCGCCAAGAACCGTACAGGTTTTGCGATTGTAGGGAATTTCCTGGCCCTGGGAAATTTGCGACAGTTCCCCGTCGTAAAATACGAAGAAGACGATGCCGAGGCCGAGCGTGGTGGCCGTCAGGATTTCCAGTCCGGTCATGAGAAAGGCCCCGTCGCCGACGACGGCCGCCACCGTATGATCGGGATGGGCCAGTTTCACGCCGATCGCGCCCGGCACCGCGTAGCCCATACAGTTAAAATCCGTGGGGGAAATGAATCGCCGCGCGGCATACACCGGGAACAACTCCTCCGCCAGAAAGGTGTGGTTGCCGTCGTCCACGACCAGAAAATCCGCGGGCCGCAGACGTTCCCGCAGCGATTTAAAAAACAGGGCCGGATTGACCCGGCCAGGAGTCGTATGCGCCGCCCATTCTGTCCTGTATTTCGCCTTTTCTTCTTTTATTAACTGACTGAGCGAACTCAAATGGGCGGGCGGAACGTGGGAGCGGTTGTGCAGTTCCGCCGCGAGCGCGCCGAGAGTGGCTTTCGCGTCGGCGGTTATCGTCAGGGTGGCCGGATAATTTTTGTGAAAAACTTCGGGATTCAGATCGATGTGGATCAAGGCTTCCGGAACCCGCATGCCGAAGCTGCCGGTTGGTATTTCGCCGAAGCGCGCGCCCGCCGCGATCAACAGGTCGCAGTTCGCGAACGCTTTTTCGCCGGCGGGCACGGAGTACGCTCCGAAGCCCATACCCGTATGCAGCGGGTGACTCGCGGGAAAGGCCGAGAGCCCCTGGAGGGTCGTGGCCACCGGAGCGTTCAGGAGTTCAGCGAGCGCGATGGACTCCGCGTGCGCGTCCACCGCGCCCCAGCCCAGGAACAGTCCCGGGTGGCGCGCTTTTTGTAAAAGATCGCAGGCAAGAGCGACGGACTGCGGCGTCGGTCGCAACGCACCACTCTGATCTTCGCGGTATGGCGGGAGCCCTTCGACTTCGCCGCGAAACAACTGCACGTTGACCGGGATCTCCACGAGCACGGGGCCCGGCGTACCTTCGCGCGCGACGCGGAACGCCTCGTAGATCACGGGAATAATATCGTCGTAGCGTTCGACCAGGAAGGCCTGTTTGGTAATCCCGGCGACGAGTTTCTGTTGATCGAGCTGGTGCAACTGGTAGTGGCGACCGGTGTCACGCCGGATGCCCCCGCTGATGACGAGCAACGGAATACCGTCCAGGTACGCTTCGCCGATGCCCGAAAGCGCGTGCGTAACCCCCGCGGCGGGCACGATCACCAGGCAGCCAATGCTGCTGTGGGTGCGACTGATGGCCTCGGCCATGAACGCGCCGCCACACTCATGCGTGACCAGCACGGGCTGAATCAAATCGGATTTGTTCAATTCATCGTACAGCTCGGTATTATGAACGCCGGGAATCCCGAAGGTAAATTTAACTCCGATCTGTTCGAGCGCGTACCGCGCCAGAAAAGCGCCTGTTTGTTTCATACACTGACTCCTTTTCGCATTTCTTTAATTTAAATCCGTACTTACCGCGCGCCGGCACGTTCACCCCGCCACGATCGCCCGCGCGGCCCGGCGGGCCGTGAATACGCAGCCGCCGAGAAACGTACCTTCGAGCGCGCCCTGCCCGTGCATTCCCCCGCCGCCGAATCCCGCCGCTTCGCCCACGGCGAAGACTCCCGGCATTGGCCGGCCGGCCGTGTCGAGCACGCGCGACTGGAGGTCCGTCTGGATCCCGCCCAGACTTTTTCTGGAAATGATAAATTCGCGAATGGCGATCAGCGGGCCCGCGGTTGGATCGAGAATTTTCTGGAACTTGCAGGTACGGACGCGGTCGCCACGGTAACGGCGCGCGTGATCGATGCGCCGCAGTTGTTCGTCGTTGAAAAATTTCGGACCGCGGTCGATGCCCGCGTCATAAGCCCGCAGATCGGCCTCCAGAACCGGCAGTTCAACCGCACGGTCGCCCACCAGGGCGTTCATTTTTTCGACGAGTTCCGGCAGGGTCTGAGCGGTGATAAAATCGACGCAGTTTTCCTGGAAGTAGCGCACGATCTCCGGATTACCGAATACCAGCGTCTTCAAAAAACCGGGCCAGTCGCGGTCGCGCATGGCCTGGTTGAACT
>CAZVZS010000021.1:45551-60829 GCA_964631535.1 uncultured Leptospiraceae bacterium | reverse complement strand
ATCTCGTGAGGTAATAAAGACCGATGGAGATAATCGCGATAGCGACAATTTTCTGCGTCAAAAATCTCACACCATACCGCTCTTTCAAAATCCTCGGGTAATACCTTGACAAAAAGGTCGTAAGAATGAGCAAAATCGCGAACTGGCTGCCCTGGAGCGCGATTTCTTTTTTCGCGATCTTCCAGTTCAAAATCTGCCAGGAGTATTTTCGCTCACTTTTACAGATTTCTTCTACTATGTACCGCGTATCGTACGCGGTCACGAGCGGAATGGGTCCGAAGCGCCGCCCGGTGTAATCCACCCACACCGCCGATTTGGGCGGGACCACCGTCACTCCGTGGTGCGGTTTATTCGGCTCCGGGTGATGCACTCCGGAGGGATAGTTCCACATTTTTTCAATATTTGTCAGACGACCGCCCAGCCCGGCGACGCGGTCGTGCATTTCACCGTTCGCGTAGCGGTGCGATCCGTTCAGAATCGTCTCCGGCGCCGTACCGAGATCGGCGGGCCATTGTTTACGAACGCGATCGAGATCGCCGTTCATGCCGCCCGACGCGATGACCAGAGCCTGTCCGCGCGCACGAAACGGGCGACCCGTGGCCTCATCAACTCCGGCGCAGCCAGGCCCATCCACGCCGCCCGCGAACAATTCGCGCACATGATGGCGAAAGAGCACCCGGCACTGATCCGCGCGCGGATGCGCGCGCAACCGGGCCACCAGTCGTTCGATGAGGCCGTGGCCCAGACCCCAGATCATGTGAAAGCGTGGCAGGGAATTGCCGGGTCGAAAAAGGCCGCGCTCGGCCCAGTGCACCACCGGCAGGAAACGCAGGCCGTGCTCGCGCAAATAATCGTGGACCGACTCCCGGCATTCGTGGACGTACGCCTCCGCCCAGCGGCGGGGCCATTCGTCGCCTGGCCCGAATACGGCCGTACTCTGCCAGTCCGCG
Source organism: uncultured Leptospiraceae bacterium (assembly GCA_964631535.1). Taxonomy (GTDB): domain Bacteria; phylum Spirochaetota; class Leptospiria; order Leptospirales; family Leptonemataceae; genus CAZVZS01. The sequence goes on along the minus strand of CAZVZS010000021.1, from coordinate 59,879 downwards.
AACGCAAGCTCGGGTGAGTCCTTGATCCCGGATCGTTTCTGCACGGGCGTTCCGACGAGAAAGACGCCGCCAAATGATTCCTTCGCCAGGCCGCCAAACCGGTCCGCTTCGTCCCGGTCCAGAATGACGCAGCCCCGTCCCCGCTCCAGGAGTTCCAGGGCTGTGACAATTCCGGCGATTCCGCCACCCACGATCACGACATCGGCCTCGATCGGAGGGTTCCCCGGAACCGGGTTTCCATCAGTTTTTCGCATGGGGTTTGTTTTATTCCTTTCAAATTTAAAGGAAGTTGAGAAAAATCAGTGAAAAGAGAAGCTTTTGCTCAGGACACTCCGGTTTTGATTCGGCGTTATTGTATATTATAGAGTCCATTATCTTTATTTATGGACAGGAATTTTATGGCCCGGAGACCTGGGCAAGGCCGTGGGTACGGCCAGGGAGTTAGACAGTATGAAAAACTTTTTCCGATTCGCGATTCTTCCGATTTGTTTCGGAATCCTGATGGGGCTTTTCGCCTGTGGCGGAAAACCCACCGTGGAGGCCGTGTTGACCCAGGCACCGGCGGTACCGCCACCGATTTCGCGGGGTGCGGCGCATGTCGTCGTGAAGCTTGAAACCAGAGAAGTCCAGGCGCGCCTGGCGGACGGCGTGGAATACGTCTTCTGGACCTTCGGCGGCAAAGTCCCCGGCCCCTTCATCCGCGTACGCGAGGACGACGAAATCGAATTTCATCTCAGCAACCACCCGGAAAGCAAAATGCCGCACAATATCGATCTGCACGCGGTGACCGGTCCTGGCGGCGGGGCGGCCTCTTCCTTCACGGCCCCCGGACACACGTCGAAGTTCAGCTTCAAGGCGCTGAACCCCGGCCTCTACATCTACCACTGCGCCACGGCTCCGGTGGGCATGCACATCGCCAACGGGATGTACGGCCTGATCCTCGTGGAACCGGCCGGTGGTCTGCCGAAAGTTGACCGCGAATTCTACGTAATACAGAGCGAATTTTATACGGACGGGAAATTCGGCAAAACCGGACTCCAGCCGTTTAACATGCAAAAAGCCCTGGACGAAAATCCGGAGTACGTCGTATTCAACGGTTCAGTCGGCGCGCTGGCGGGCGATAACGCGCTCAAGGCGAACGTGGGCGAAACCGTACGCATATACGTAGGCAACGGCGGCCCCAACCTGATCAGTTCGTTCCACGTGATCGGTGAAATCTTCGATCTTGTGCACCAGGAAGGCGGCACTGAAGCCAACCAGAAAAACGTGCAGACCACCCTGGTCCCCGCCGGTGGTTCGGCGATCGTCGAGTTCAAGATCGACGTGCCCGGTACCTTCCTGCTCGTGGATCATTCGATTTTTCGCACCTTCAACAAAGGCGCGCTGGGGATGATCAAGGTCGAGGGACCGGAGGATAAGAGCATCTACTCCGGCAAACAAACGGACGAGATTTATCAACCCGAAGGCGGGGCGGTTCAGACGGTTCCGAACGCGGGAGCGACGGGCACACCACCGGCGCTCACGAAGGAAGAACGAATTAAAGCCGGAGCGATGGTTTACGCGCAAAACTGCCAGGCCTGCCACCAGGCATCCGGTCAGGGCGTGCCGAACGCGTTTCCGCCGCTCGCGAAGTCCGATTTTCTCAACGCGGATAAAAATCGCGCGATCAGCGCCGTGACGAACGGGCTCACCGGCGAAATTGTGGTCAACGGCAGTAAGTACAACGGCGTCATGCCCTCGCTCGGACTCAGTGACGAACAGATCGCCAATGTGCTGACGTATGTGCTGAATTCCTGGGGCAACGGCGGGGCTGTGGTGGCACCCACAGAGGTCAATGCGGTCCGTCATTAATACCCTGGTGCGCCGGTCCGGTTGCCCGGTCGGCCTCGCCGTTCTGCTGGTAGCGTCCGGTACCTTCGCGGAGGACCGGTCGTTGCCAGGGGAAATGGCCCGCGTACCGGCGGGTGTGTACCGCCCCGTGTACGCGGGCAATAACCAGGAGCGCGAAATCGTTCGCGCGTTTCTGCTGGACCTGGTCCCGGTCACCAACGCGGACTTCGCGAACTTCACGCGCGCGAAGCCGGAGTGGGGACCGGGGCGGCCCGCGCGGATCAAAGCGGACCACCTCTACCTCGCGCACTGGCAGGGGGGTGGACCGAATCCCGCCGGGAGGCGCTTTCCCGTCACGAACGTTTCCTGGTTCGCGGCGCGGGCGTATTGCGCGTGGCGCGGCAAACGCCTGGCCACGGTGGCCGAATGGGAACACGCGGCGGCCGCGGCCGACGCCGCGTTTCCGCACGAAGGCGAAGCGGCTTTATTAAAACGGATTCTCGAATGGTACAGTCGACCGAACGTTGACCGGCCGGCGGGCTCGGTGTACCGGAACGTGTACGGAGTGTACGATCTGCACGGGTCTGTCTGGGAATGGACCTTCGATTTTAATTCAGTCACCATCGATTCGGACAGCCGCGAACGCGGTCAGAGCGCGCGCTTCTGCGGGGCGGGCGGACTGAACGCGTCGAATCCGCGGGACTACGCCGCGTTCATGCGCCAGGCGTTTCGGAGCGGCCTGACCGCGGCCTCCACCGCGCGCAACCTGGGCTTTCGTTGCGCTCGCGATCTATAAAAGGAGTAAGGATATGATCACTGCGATTCTTAATGTTTTTCAACAATACAAAATTTTTTCCGTGGCGGTTCTGATCGTCGCGACTTTCGCGTTCAGGTGCAAAGAGGAACATTCGCACCACGGCCACCAGGCCCTGGAAACCAGTTCCGCGTCGAAAGGTTCCGTTTACGATCTGGATCTCGGCTTTACGAACCAGCGCGAGGAGCCGGTGGACTTACGCAAGTTCTCCGGCGCGCCGGCGATCGTGAGCATGATTTACACCCGCTGCGATTCGGTCTGCCCCATCCAGGCCGGCAACATGCTGCGCATCCAGCAGTCGCTGGCGCCCGCGGATCGTAATCGCGTACAATTCGTTTTATTCAGTTTTGACGAAAACGACCGGCCGGGCGACATGGCGCGGTTCGCCGAAAAAATGCGACTCACGACAAACTGGACTCTGCTCACCGGGAAACCGGACAGCGTGCGTGAACTGGCCGCGGCCATCGGCTTTCAATATCGCAAGAATCAGCAGGGGGTCTTCAGTCACTCCGCGGTGATTTATCTGCTCAATGAAAAAGGCGAGGTAATCTATCAAAAAGAGGGAACCGCGGGGACGCAGAACGAATTCGCCGAACAGATCTCACGTCTGTGATCCGCGCGCGCGAACCGTTCCGGATCGATACAGCGGCCAGCTTTTTTTCAGGGCTTCCGCCAGGGTCATCTTCTGAAAACCGCGCACGAGTTCGCCCCGGTTTTTTTTCCACTCCCCGTGAAAGGGACAGGGATTCGCGTCGCTGCAATCGCTCAGTCCGAGCACGCAGCGCTGGCGAATGGGAAGCGGACCCTCCACAGTCTCCATGACTTCCAGCAGGGAAATATCACCCGGGGCCCGGGCCAGGGCAAACCCGCCGCCGGGCCCGGTGACCGATTTTAGAAATCCGGCCTGCACGAGGATCTGGAGTATCTTGCTGAGATAGGTAGTGGATACGCCGATTTCCCGGGCAATGATACGGCCTGAAATGTAATCGGAGGCGGGCCGCGAGGCAATGTACACCATGGCCCGCACAACGTAATCAAGCGCGCTCGAATTCAATTTTTTCCTCGCGTGTGGAGAGCGGCTCACGAGACCTTTTCCGCGAAGGCCGCGCGCGGGAACAGTATATTATTTTCTTTATGAACGTGCAGGTGCAGGTCCCGGGTAAACTCGGCCAGACCAGCCATGAGCGCCCGGTACGTGGGACAGGCCCATTCGGGCGACGCGAAATCGTCCGTAAGCCCGCGCATTTCCTCCAGAGCAAGTCCGGCCTCATCGTGCTCATGACGCATCTGGCGGATGGGACCTTCCGGCCCGCCGCAAAAAATCCCGGCCTCCTCCCCGTTCGCAAGCGCGCGGATCATGGGAAAAAGAATTTGTTCTTCCTTCATCATATGGGCGAGCAACTCCTCTCCCAGCCCACCGAAAACCCTTTCGAGCGCGAGTAGCCGCGGATCTTTTTCGCCATGGGCCCGCGCGACCCGGTGCGCGAGCGATCGCAGGCGCGGAATCTCACGGGCCACATACGCGTGATGCGTGGCGAGAATATGGTCCACCAGTTCGTCCTGGGAAAAGGAACTTACGTTTTTTTCCCTTTCCGGCGCGGTCGCCGCGTCAGCCTCGCGCAGGCGATTCAGTACCATGCCGGGGTCAATCCCCCGCTGCTGGCTGGCCTCGGCCAGGGTGCGCCGCCCTTTACAACAGTAGTCGATGTTCAACTCTTCCAGGACCGGCGCGAGCCGGGGGTTGTCCCGGATCAGGTCGCCCAGCATGGATTCGGTTTGTATCGTAATCATAAAACCCTCCGAAGTTCGTTTCAACAGATTATAGACACTTTTATCTATATTAAGCGCGGGGGAATCCTCTGGCAAGGAAATTTTTGGCTCACCGGAAGCAAAGGGGCAGGAGGCCCAGCAGTGCGGGCAACAGTACGCGCGACCGGTGCTCAAAATCGTCAGGATCTCCATAGGTGCGACTCCCGTCCGGTGAGACGATATCCGCAACACCGCGCAAAAGTATCAACGGGGTTCGATTTTTTCGCGCGACGCGCGCAATTGAAGCGGATTCCCAGTCCGCGCCCAGAGCCCCGTACCGCCGGGTCAGTTCATCCGCGCGCGCGGGATCGATATCCTGGTCCGCGGAGATGACGGGGCCCGCTTTCGTATGCGGCACAAGTGCCGGCGGCGGGGGCCCGAGTTCAGTTGTGTATTCGCGGATGGCCGCCGCGGCATCGCCCATGCGCTCCACGATATCGTACACAAGCGTACGTGTTACGAAAATGAGATCGCCTTCGTCCACCTGCCCGGCGAAGCCACCGGCCGTACCGAGGTTGATGATTCGCTCCGGCCGCAACGTCCCAATCACCCACTGCGTGGACGCGGCCGCGTCGATTTTTCCCCAGCCGCCGTGGCAAAAAATTAGATCGCGATCAATGCCCGGGATGCGGCCGGCACGCGCGACGAACCAGGATCCGTAAGGACCGGCCTCAAGCTCAAACTCGGCGGGCCGCAGGAGCGTGACCAGCGCGCGCCACTCCCCGTCCGCGGAGATGAGTACGACCGGCCCTTCCGTTTGCATTTCGACAGCAGGCCGGTCGCCATGGCGTGATTCAAACTATTTTTCGCTCACCGGAATCCAGACTTCTTCGCGCGCATTCGGATCATCAGGCCGGTAATTCGCGGGCAACAACTCGAAATGTTCGCGTTGATCGAGCCGGTACGGGGACCCGGGCAACCAGGTCCCGAATATATACTGGAAAGTCCTGGCACCGGTGGCCGCCGGTCCCTGATGAATAAAAACCGCGTACTGCCCGCCGTTCAGTTCGTAGGTACCCATGCCATACGGAATCATTTCAAAATCGGCGACCTCAACCGCCGCCCACTTTTCAAATTTCACGTTTGGGGTAAATTGCGCGAAATTCATCGCGGGCGGGTACACCTGCATGGAAAACAAATCGGTGCCCACCGTTACGCGAATCTCGCTTTTTCTGGGCATGAACTGTCCCCATAACACGGACGTCGCATCTTCAGCGAAGGACATGGCCATTTTCATACCGATCAGTTTTTTTGGGGGCAGGATTCGAATTTCGGGTTGCATGGTGTACGCCGTGGGGTTCAGCTTTTGGGGATTGGGATCTGTCTCCGTGTCCCTCGCTTTCTGAGTAATCTTCGCTCCTTTCCCTAAAATATGAGCAGGAAGGTCAAGGAAAAAAGAAACCCGGTGGCCTCGCAGCCAATGCTAACACCTGGTTGAAACGAGAAAAAATTGCTCGCAAGAATCGTAATGGACCGGGCATAATGGCGTTTCAAGACCGACGTCAGCCGGGCACAGGCAGGGTAATTATGTTCTCAAAATTAGGCAGTCTAATGAAATCGCACAAGGCCCTGAGCGTGGTTCTCGCACTTGTTTTCGTTCTACTGGGAGTATTCCTGCGCCTTTCCGCGGAGGACAAATCCGAACGGCCGCGGGCCGATTTGAATGCCGTCCCGACCCCCGTCGGAACGCCGACTCTGCGGGACGTCGTCGTCGTAGGCAACAACTGGGACGGCACCGCCGACGTTTTCGATCCGGTGTCTTTCCAGCGCGTGAGACGATTCGACATCATCCCGGATTTCGATGAGCGCATGACGGAGGTCAATTCGTCCCGCATACGGCGCCTGTTCTTTCGCCTCATCCGCAACCTGATCGGCGAAGGCAACAATCAATTCGTCGATGATATGTTCTCTTCGCACGACGGGCGCTTGCTCATTGTTTCGCGGCCGTCCTTCGCTGATGTCGTAGCCATCGATACGCAGACCGGGAAAATCGCCTGGCGCACGAAAATCGAGGGCAACCGCGCGGACCATTCCGCGATCTCTCCGGACGGTAAAATATTTTTAGTCTCTGCCTCAACCGCGAAAAAAGTCCAGGCGATCGACACGGCCACGGGCAGGATCGTCGGTGAGTTCGAATCCGGGGACCAGCCGCACGAAAGCAATTACTCGAAAGACGGCAAACGAATTTATCACGCGAGCATCGGCAAAGTGTATGTGCCGACCACCTCAGCAATCTTCGACTGGATCAAGGGCAAACGTTATTTTCAAATCGTCGATGCTGAAACGTTCAAAGTCATTAAGCGGGTGGATATCAAAACAAAACTGGAAGAATTTGGCCATCCCTGGTTCGACTCGGCCGTAAGGCCGATGGCGGTTTCTCCCGACGAACGTTTTGTGTACTTACAGGTATCATTTTTTCACGGCTTCTTCGAATACGATATCGAACAGGACCGGATCACGCGTGTGGCCAAACTGCCCGTGCCCGAAGCGATTGAAAAATTAAACTACAGCGGCTACCAGCTAAACTCCGCGCACCATGGCATTGCCATCAACCAGGATGGCACCAAACTCTGCGTCGCCGGCACCATGTCGGCCTACGCGGCCATCGTTCACCGTGACACCTTCCAGTACACGATCGTTCCGGTGGGGCCCAAACCCTACTGGTCAACCGAAAGTACGAACGGGCGCCATTGTTACGTTTCGGTCAGCGAGGAAGATCGTGTGGCCGTGATTTCCTGGGACGAGGAAAAAGAAGTCGCGAGCGTTCCGGTTGGCGATCACCCACAGCGTGTGCGTAACGCGCGCATGTTGCTTCCGTGATTGCGCCACCCCTTCCATGAAAGCAATCATCCAGAGCAGCTACGGTCCCCCGCGCGCAGTGCTCACAATTGGCGATCGCGAACGTCCGGTCCCGGGTCCGGACGAAGTCCTGGTAAGAGTCCGCGCGGCATCGGTGCATGCCGATGTCTGGCATGTGGTCACCGGACTGCCGCTCGTGCTCCGTTTGATGGGCGCCGGCTTGCGGCGGCCGAAAAACCCGGTGCCAGGCACGGATCTGGCCGGGATCATCGAGTCGGTCGGCACCGAGGGTTCCAGATTTCGCCCCGGCGACGAAGTCTTCGGGGAAACGATTCGCGGGATGCAGTGGATCAACGGCGGGGCCTACGCGGAGTACGCGGTGCTTCCAGAAAGCGGGGTCGCGCACAAACCCGCGAATATCAGCTTCGAGCAGGCGGCCGGTGTCGCCACCGCGGGCTTGATCGCGCTTCAAAATCTGCCGGACCGTGCTCAGTTGGGCGGGAAGAACGTCCTCATCAATGGAGCCGCGGGCGGAGTGGGTTCCATCGCCCTGCAGATCGGCAGGGCGTCCGGCGCGCGCGTGACCGGGGTCGACGCGAGGAAGAAACTCGATTACCTGCGTCAGCTCGGCGCGGATCACGTAATCGATTACCAGCACGAAGACTGCACACGCTCCATGGAACGATACGATCTCATCTACGATGTCGCGTCGACGCTTTCCTTCGCCGACTGTATTCGTGTGCTGACGCCGGGTGGTAAGTACGTGATGATCGGCCACGATCACTACGGTACGGCCGGAAGGCATCTCTTTGGGAATCTGCCGGCCTTTTTTCGACTGACGGCTCGCGCCCTGTTCAGCGACCATTTGCCGCCTCTGAGTTTCGCCCTGCTTCCGAAACCGGAGTCCCTTGCGTATCTGCGCGAACTCCTCACCAGCGGACAATTGACTCCAATCGTGGACCGCGTATTTCCTCTGGCAGAGGCCGCCGCGGCGCTCGAATATCTCACCTCCGGGTCGGCGCGGGGACGAATCATCCTGGTGCCCTGAGAATTCGCCGCACCTCACTGCCGAAGGCGCGCCGGTTCCTTGCGATTTACATCCACACCCAGCAACATCGCTCCAATGCGCACGGAGGCCGCCTCGTCGAAACCAACCCGCGGTGTTTCGCTCGCGGGTGCGCGATAGGTACCAAACAGTTTATCCCAGACGGGCCAGTCGGCGTAATTGAACGCGTGAACTCCGAATTCGTGGTGTCGAACGTGCGCCTCCGGACGCTGTAAAATCCATTCAAGCGCTTGCGGAGTGCGGACGTTGACATGTTGCACCAGCGCCGCGATCCCTGGATACAGGCCCACAAGGGCCGTTGCCACCGGATCGAGCCCGAGGACGAACACATTGAGAACGAGAGCCAGAACGGTCTGACCGGCGACATCCAGCGGGTGGGCAAAGGGAAAACCGGCCATATCGACCCGCCGCGCGCTATGGTGCAGCTGGTGCAGAAACCGCCATAACAAATCGAAACGATGCTCCAGACGGTGATACCAGTAATAAACGAAAGTGAAAACCACGAACCCGAGGGCGAAACCGCCGGCGACCCCCAGGTGAGTACCCGGCAACAGGGAGTGTTCCGCAAGCCACGCCACGGGAATTGCCAGGGGCAGGACAACGTTGACCAATGCGTTCGCGATAAAGAAGCCGACTCCCATCAGACGCCAGCCGCGCACCACCGGGAATCGATCGCGGCCAATGCCGACCTCCAGAGCCATTCCCAGCAGGAACAATACGGTCAAAATCGGGCCAATTGCTTCTTCCAGATGCATACAGTCCTCCCCGTCCAGAACAACTTACACTGTAAGCCTGAATTAAACTTACAGTGTAAGTTGTCAAGCGCCCCGTGGGCGGGGGCGGGTATTTTTCCCGGTTTCCCCCGATCTGTGGGTCGCTCGCTGACCAGAAAAACGCAAGTCAATTGACGATTCACACGCCCCCGCCGCGAATTGGCCATGCCCGCTCCACCTCTATCCCGCGAAACGATCGCGACAATGGCGCTTACCCTGATCGATCGCGACGGCCTTGAGTCTTTTTCCACCCGACGACTCGGCGTGCGCCTGGGAGTGCAGGCCATGTCGCTCTACAATTATTTCCCGGACCGACAGTCCCTGCTCGAAGCAGTCGTCGATCTTGTGATTGCTGAAATTCCGCTCGAGTACGGCCGCAGCGGTCCGGTCGCGGCCCTGCGCGCCCTGGCGTTCGAGCACAGGGCGGCCGGATTGCGACACCCACATTGCGCGGTGCTGCTCGCGACGCTCTGCCCGACCAGCCCGACCATGCGCGCCTACCTGGATACGGTATGCGGACAGATGCAGCGCCTGGGCCTCCCACCCGCTCGCGTGGCGCACTGGTTTGTTTTTTTGGGGCATTTTTTGACGGGTGCGATACTCGCCGACTTCGCGGCGACCGCGACCATGCCCGGTGCTGACAGGGGCGCCCGCCCGGTCGTGCCCTGCGCGCACCTGGATCTGATCGGCCCCTTCCTGGGTCCCGGAGCCCGTGATCGTATTTTCGCGGAAGGCGTGGAAAATTTTCTCGCGCTCATGCGGGCCGAAGCGCGCAAACGACCAGGGCGCGGACAGCGACGCGGAGCCGCATCTGCAACGCGAAAGCCGCGGTGAAATCTCCGCGCGAAATCGGCCGGCCTCACTGCGTGCGAAACAACTGGGAGTACGCGGTGGAAGGCGCGCGACTTTCCGGATAATCGGTATTGTAATGCAGCCCGCGGCTTTCTTTGCGCTGGAGAGCGGAGAGGATGATCAGACGCGCCACGAGCACGAGGTTGCGCAGCTCCAGAATTTTGTTCTGAATATTCGTACGCCGGTAAAAATCCTGGATTTCGTCGTAGAGCAGATTGATACGCCGCAGGGCGCGGTGCAGCCTGAGATTGGAACGTACGATGCCGACGTAGTTCCACATAATTTCGCGTATTTCCTGATAATCGTGGCTTACGAGAATCCACTCTTCCGCGTTCTCAAGGCCTTCCTTCTGCCATTCGCGCAAAGCCGGGAAGGCTGCCGGACGCGCGTAGTTCCGCGCGAACAGAGCGGCGACGCGCGCCGCGAAGACCAGGCCTTCCAGCAGCGAATTGGACGCAAGTCGATTGCCCCCGTGCACGCCGGTGCAGGCCACCTCACCCACGGCGTAGAGGCCTTCCAGGTTCGTGCGGCCGTTCAGGTCCGTGCGCACGCCCCCGCACATATAATGCGCCGCGGGCACGACCGGAATCCGATTTCGCGAAATGTCGATGCCGTGTTCCAGGCAGTGCGCGTAGATGGTTGGGAATTTGGCCATGAGGGCCTCGCGCGAAAACTTCGTGGCGTCCAGCCACACGTGCGCGGCGCCGGTGCGTTTGAGTTCGGCGTCGATCGCGCGGGCGACGATATCGCGCGGAGCCAGTTCCTCACGTTCGTCGTAACGGGCCATGAACCGCTCCCCGTCCGGGCCGTGCAGAGTCGCCCCGAAGCCGCGCAGGGCTTCCGAAATTAAAAAGGCCCGGTCTTCGGGTGTATCGCTGTAGAGCGCCGTGGGATGGAATTGATAAAATTCCATGTTCGACACGACCGCCCCCGCGAGATACCCGAGCGCCACCCCGTCGCCGGTGGCGACGTCCGGATTGGTGTTGTGTTTGTAAACCTGGCCCGCTCCGCCCGTCGCGAGAATCGTGGCCGTGGCGCGCACCGCGAAAATCCCCCAGGTCTTACGATCGTACAGGTACGCGCCGTAGCAAGCGGGGGGCCCGGCCGAAGGCGCGGCGGGGTCCATGAGATGATAACGCGTGATGAGTTCCACGCCGACCGTCTGATCCAGCAGACGAATGTTTTGTTTTTCGCGCACCGCGCGTTCAAGGGCTTCCTGGATTTCGCGCCCGGTCATGTCGGCGGCGTGCACGATGCGATTCGCGCTATGCCCGCCCTCGCGGCCCAGGTTGAGTCGCCCGTCAGCGTCAATTTCGAAACGCGCGCCGAGTTCCATCAGGCGGCGAATATGGCCGGGTCCTTCGCGCACCAGGACCTGCACGGCCTCCAGGTCACACAGGCCGGCCCCCGCGTCGAGCGTATCCTGGATGTGCGATTCGAAACTGTCCGTATCGGAGAGCACGGAGGCGACGCCCCCCTGCGCCCAGAAGGTATTGCTCTGGTTGGGTTCGCCCTTGGTCGCGATGATTACTTCGCCGTATTCGCTGAGTTGCAGGGCCAGGTACAACCCGGCCACGCCCGATCCAATTACAAGAAAATCAGTGTCGATTATTTTCATCGGCCTTACGGCGCCGGGAATTGTTTCAGGGCGTCGAAATACGTCAGAGCGCGCTGGAGCATGTAATCCGTACGCAGCGCGTCATTTTTATGTTCCTGGATAAACGCTTCGGCCGCGGCGTTATTGCCCACGACCGTTTTGATCCGGGCGATCCAGGCTTCGCGGCGCGGATCCGGTTCGCGATTTTCCAGTTCGGGAAAATGTTTCCACATATCTTCCTCGCGAAAACGAATCGGGAAGGTATTGTCGATTTCCTCGGACACCTCGATGTCCGGGCGCACCCCGTACACCTGGATCGTGTAACCGCGCGGCGCGTAATACCTGGCGGTCGTGAGTTTGATGTAAATATCGCCGCGCGTATGCATGCCCTGTACCGTGGCCTTGCCGAAGCTGCGTTCGCCGAGGACCAGCGCCACGCCGTGGTCCATCAGAGCCGAGGCCACGATTTCGCTGGCGGACGCCGATCCGTTGTTGATAAGGACGATGATCGGAATGCCCGTGACCAGGGGGTCTCCGCCCGCGTACTTGGGCTCGAGGCCGCGGCCGCGGCCTTTGATGTGAACGACGACGCGGCGATTGGGCAGAAACATCCCGGCCACGCGAATCGCGTCGTCCAGAAACCCGCCCGGGTTGTTACGCAGATCGATCACGAGGCCGCGCAGATCGCCGCCGGATTCGCTTTTTAGTCTATCATATTCCGCCTGGATGAGGGTGGCCGGTTCGATGCCCGCGTGCAGAAAGGAAGAAACTTTTATCACACCGATCTTTTTTTCGGGGATGAAACTGGACGAGACGGATTTCAGTTCGATCTTGGCCCGTTTGATCTTGATGGTCATGACCGAATACGCTTCCAGCGGACGTTCGATGGTGAGCGCCACGATGGTATCTTTCTGGCCGCGGATTTTTTTCACGACGGCCGAAAGCGGAAGTTTTTCCACCGCCTGATCGTCCACCTGACGAATGATGTCGCCCGAGCGTAAACCGGCGCGCAGCGCTGGCGAACCCGGGAGCGGAGTTTCCACGACGACGTCACGAATCCCGCCGCCGCGCAGCATGGCGCCGATGCCTTCGAACGAAGCGTCCTCGGATTCTTTTTTGATTTTTTCCCAGCTTTCGCGATCGATCACGCCGCTGTGCGGGTCCATGGCCTGGAGATAACCGTTGGCCGCCGCGAAGAAGATGTGATTGATCCCGAAGGGGTCACCCTCGTACGGGTCTTCCCCCGTATGCGTGGGCGGAAGTTTAAAATGTTGTTCTTGATTCGATTTGATCCAGGCGATGATTTTATCAAAATCCGCGGGCCCGAACCCGGAGTCGGACCAGGTCTTTTCCACAAAGGCCTCTTCCTCCCGGGCCTTCTTCTTCGCCTCTTCCTCAAATTTCGAACGATCCGGCTTGCTCATCTGCTGCAGGCGGGTGCGTTCTTTGTTCAAAAAGTCTTTGTTCTGCTTATCCCATTTTACGTAATCGGGAACGAGCAAAACGTACGGGGCTTTTTTATTGATTTCAACGACGCGGCCGGGAATCATCCGCTCCGGTTCGCTGAACCGGCTGCGTTCATTCAAATAGGCCCGGGTCATTAGATACACCGGAGACGGCAGACTGCGCAGGGCGGCATCGGCGGCGCCCACATAGGCGCGCGTTTCCGAAATATTTCGGGAATCCAGGAAATGTTCCGAGGCGTAAGTGACAATTTCCTGGAAATTTTCCCGGGAAAAGCCACCTGGAACCGTTTTACTCTGGGCCGGGTCACAGCCGCAAAAGGTGACGTACAGAAACAGGAGACCGAACAGGAACAGGCGTTTATTACCGGCACCGGCTGCTTTCATGGAACCATCCACAGTAGTTGGAAATTGGACCCGGCAAACGAATCCCGCCGGGAAAAAGGTCTTTGCTGAATTTTTAATTCCGCGAAATAATGGATTAGACGCACGCCGCCCCCGAAAGGTTTCCCCAATTGAGGGCTTCGTCGGAAAGGTCCCATGAATCCAATTCTCCTGTCGACTGTTTTACTGATTTTGTTGCTGGCCCCGGGTGCCTGTAAACCGGCCGAACCCAACGAACGCGGGCCGGAACCCATCCGGGCGAATTATTACGAGTACTACGCGGACGCGGTGAATTATTACTACCGCGAACCTCGCAACCCCGCCCGCGCCATCGCCATTTTGCACCAGGCCTGCCGGGAGGTACCGGACCGCCAGGACGTAAGCTGTTACAATCTCGGCGTCATCCTCGAAAGTGAAAAGCGGCCGGACGAAGCCCGGGACGCGTATCGCCAGGCCTGGAAGATTCGCGAAAACCCGGCCTACCGGGAGGCGATCCAGAACCTGGACCCCGCTCCGGACGATTATCCCGGCGAATACTTTCGGAAGGTACGCCACATGGTCCAGGCCTGTCAGACGCGGCAGCCCGAACGGGCCCTGGATGAACTTGAGGCCCTGATCAAATCGGCACCCGCCGAACCCGCTGGCGCCGAAAACCCGGAGGCCCTTGACCGGGCGATCTTCGAGCAGCCCTTTTTCGCCGCATGCCTGGGGCAGTTGCCGCGCTACCGCGAACTCCTGGCCACCCTGCCCGTTCGGACCGATGATCTGAATGCCACAGCCGTACGCCACCGGGCTGCGGCCGACCCCGCCCACACACTCTGGGACATGGAACTCCATCTCCTGCGCCTGACGAGGTCGCGAAAATCAACGCACCCCGTGACCGCGCACTGGCAGGGCGTCCTGACGGCGGCCCAGGGCGGCGGCGGCGGGGCGGCTCACCT
>CAZVZS010000021.1:10542-45541 GCA_964631535.1 uncultured Leptospiraceae bacterium | reverse complement strand
GTGGTGGGCCGAACCGGGCCGGATCGCAAAGCGGAAATCAAAACGCGCGCCCTGGCCATGAAACGAGCCGCGGCCGTGTTGATTGACCGTGACGGGTTCTTCGGCGGCCTGCGCGGCCAGGGGGGGATTCGAACTCTGATCGGGCCGTACCTCGCTCCCTGAGCGGCGATCGACCCGCGACCTGCCGACATCCACTGAGAGTTCATCTCACAACTGCCTTTGTTTTGAGATGGGCTCTTAGTTTATTTCCGGTCCCCCGGGCCCGATAAATACCTTAATGGACGAAGCGAAGGAAATCGAAACAAACGTACACACCCCGGATGCGGGCGGCAAAGTGGTCAACCTGGCGTTTTATCGCATCAAGCGCAGCCTGAAATCCGAAGGGTTCGATTTAATCTCCGACAACGAGGGCAACCTGACCCTGGTCATGCGTCTGCGGAGCAAATAATCCGACCCGCGCCGATCGTTTTTTCGCATAAATTGCCTGTAATTTAGAACAGGCGAAACGAATTGTCGCTGCCTTCGCGCGCGCGCCGGGCACCCCGCACCGCCCGCTCGAAGCCCGCCGCCATCGCTGCTCACCCCATCCGGATCCCCGAACCCAAAAATAATCCGGTTTCATCGCGGCCTTTATCGGCTCGACAAATCGCCCCGGGAAACGATCTGGATGCCTCCAGGGTATTCGGCTACGTATTTTTTCGCGGTAATGGAGAAAGGCTCCCATGCAAGACCAGAGCATCGACCAGGAAATTGACAAGGACCACGAAATCCACCGGCTCCGGCGTTTGCTGGCCGCTTACGAAAAACTGACCGAACTGTCCCATACGGAACTTCAGACCGCGGATCAAATCATCCAGGCCCAGGAACGGGTCCAGGACCTCTCCCAGGCGGAGCTGCGCAAACTGCACGAGGAACTGCGCGATCTCAAGCACGAGGCGGAGTTCCACGAGAAGATCAAACAGGTCCTGAACGAGGACGAAACCAACGAGCTGCGCATTCTATCCAAACTGGAGGCCTTACGAGAAATATCCGGGGAATCCTTTTACGTCGACCTCTTCCGGGTTCTGGTGCACCACCAGTTCGCCGCGGAGGAGGCGCAGAAGTTCTGGCAGGACATCATGGAACACACGCGCATGCTGGAACAGAAGCTGGGGCGCGGCGTCGGTTTCCGGGTGGCCATGCTCGATTTTTTTATCAACCAGAACCGGATTCTGCGGTCGCCCATGATCGTCGAAATCAGCCTCTTCGATGAAATGGTCAAAAACGCCCTCATGGACGATTTGACGGGCATCTACAACCGTCGATTTTTCGACCAGTTCCTGGACCAGGAAATCAACCGCGCCGCCCGCCACAAAAGTTCCGTGGGCCTGTTCTTTTTCGATCTGGACAACTTCAAGCAGTACAATGATCGCAACGGCCATCTGGCCGGGGACGAAGCCCTGCGGATGGTGGGCACCCTCCTGCGTCTGGCCTTCCGCCGCGAGGACATGCCCTGTCGCTTCGGCGGCGAGGAGTTCGCGGTCATCCTGCCGCAAACCGACAGCCAGGAAGCGCTCGGCGTGGCCACGCGCTTTCAGAATCGCTTGAAAGAGTCGAATTTTCCGGGCGGAAACCTCACCCTGAGCGGGGGCATCTGCCATTTTCCCGCCCACGGCCAGAACCGGGCGGAACTGTATCTGACCGTCGACCAGGCGATGTACCGGGCCAAGGAAAACGGGAAGAACCAGATCGTGCTATGCTAAAGCAGGGCGTTCCACGCCGTTATCGCTGGGCCTGCGAACGGGAAGGCGGCCTGGACTGGGCCAGAGTGGTTCAGGAGTGTTCAACGATTCCCGGGTTTCAAACCGCGCTATTAAAAAATCGCCTTACGGAACTGACGGAAAAACTTCCAGCTCTTCCCGAATTGATGCGCGCAGCGGGAGTCGATCCCGATCTGATCGAAAGCCGCGCTCCGGTAATCGAAGAACAGTATCGTAATCTACGGGAGGTGTGCGCGTGAAAAAAAAAGCGAAAAGCGGCGCGAAGCTGGAAGAACGCCAGCGGTTTTACGATGATCTTGCCGCCGGAACAATGGACCTTTCGACGACGATTCGTCGCATGCGCAAGCTCACCGGCATGACTCAGCCCGAGTACGCGAAAATCGCGGGTGTGGCGCCGCGCGTCCTGATTGACCTGGAACGCGGAGCTGGCAATCCGACTCCGGCCAGCATCAATCGGATCGCACGACCCTTCGGCCTTGAAGTAGGCTTGAGACACCGGGCCGCTACCGAAATAAATCGACCAGACCGTTCTCGAACCGTTCCACGGCCTCCGTGAGGTCGACGTGGAAATCGGGCAGTTCGAGCGCATTCGCTTCGTTCGTCGTGCCCAATAAAAAGCACTCCAGCTCGCATTCGGCCGCCAGCGCCTCCAGAACGGCCCGGTTTTCAGGCCAGACCGAAACGAGCGCGGTGGCGCCGGTTTCGCCGAAATAAAACTCGTCCGGGCGATCCGATTGCGCGCGAAGTTCACCCGGCATATTCCGCGCGAAAACGCCGATCGAGCGCCCCGACTCCGGATCGTAAGCGGATTTGAAGAGAGCGACCGTGAGACCGCCCAGCGAAAGATCGCGCGCGGAACGCAGCAGACGCCGGCGCGCGGCGGTGGTCAAAAAACGTATGAGTCGTTTTTCAGCGTCCGCGTCGGGCGCGGGGATGCGTCCTTTCTGAACGCCGTGAATCGTTTTTAAAAATTCGCTGCCGCCGAGGGTCGGGCGAAAACGGCCCAGGAGAAACACAAGATCGCCCGGGCGACGAAAAAACGCGGGCACGGCCAGATCGACGTCGTCGAGCAGGCCGACCATCCCGATCGTGGGCGTGGGCAGAACCGGACCGTCTTCGCTTTCATTGTAAAACGAAACATTGCCCCCGGTTACGGGCAGGCCGAGCGCGAGGCAGGCTTCGCGCATCCCGGCGATCGCTTCGGCGAATATATAATAATTTTCCGGCACGTAAGGATTCCCGAAGTTGAGGCAGTTCGTGATGCCGAGCGGCTCTGCCCCCGTGACCGCGACGTTGCGCGCGGATTCGAAGACCGCCGCCGCGGTTCCCCGGCGCGGATCCAGATACACGTACCGCGAATTACAATCCACGGCGGACGCGATGCCCTTGCGCGTTCCGGGGATCCGACTCAGGCCCCCGTCGCCGCCAGGTCCGAGCACGCGCACCAGACCGACCTCGGTATCATACTGTTCGTACAGAGGACGACGCGAACAGAGATTGGGCGACGCGATCAAACGCGCGAACAGATCGGGCAGGGCGACGGACGCAGGCGCCGGGTTCACGCGCGGATCGTACGCGGCGACTTCGTCCAGGTACGCGGGACGTTTTTGTTCGCGTTCGTAACGCGGGGCCCCGCCGCCGAGCACGAGCGAGTCGGCCGGGATGAGCGCGCGCAGGACACCCTCGCGACGGATGCGCAACAACCCGTCGTCCGTAACGACGCCGATGGCGACCGCGTTGAGATCCCATTTGCGAAAGATCGACCGTACGGTTTCTTCCTGGCCGCGGTGAACCACAACCAGCATGCGCTCCTGGGATTCAGAGAGCATGGCTTCGTAGGCGTTCATGCCGGTTTCGCGGAAAGGCACGAGATCCAGATCGATATCCATTCCCGTCCCGCCTTTCGCGGACATTTCGGACGTGGAACAGGATAGACCCGCGGCGCCCATGTCCTGGATGCCGACGATGGCCCCCGAGGCGATGAGTTCCAGCGTGGCCTCCAGCAGCAGTTTTTCCATGAAAGGATCGCCCACCTGCACCGCGCTGCGTTTTTGTTCCGATTCCTGGCTCAGATCCTGACTGGCGAAACTGGCGCCGTGGATGCCGTCGCGTCCCGTTGTGGCGCCCACGTAAAATACCGGATTACCCGGACCTTCCGCGCGGGCTTTCGCGATTTTGTTCGATGCCACGATCCCGACGGTCATCGCGTTGACCAGGGGATTTCGAGAAAACGACTCGTCGAAAAAAAGTCCCCCGCCGCTGACGGCGATCCCCAGGCAGTTGCCGTAATCGCCGATGCCTTTCACCGCGCGGCGCAAGAGATACTGATTTCGCCCGAAATCACCCGGACCGAAACGAAGCGAATTGAGCGAGCAGATTGGCCGGGCGCCCATCGTAAAAATATCGCGCATGATCCCGCCCACGCCCGTGGCCGCGCCCTGGTAGGGTTCCACGGCGGTCGGATGATTGTGGCTTTCCACTTTGAAGACCACGGCCAGCCCGTCGCCGATATCCAGAGCGCCCGCGTTTTCCTCTCCGGTTTTCGTGAGCGCGCGCGACGATTCAGTCGGCAGGGTTTTCAGCAGTAAAATCGAGTTTTTATAACTGCAGTGTTCGGACCAGAGCCCGGAGTAAATGCCGAGTTCGGTGGGCGTCGGGGTGCGTCCCAGAAATTCGCGGATGCGGGCGAATTCGGCTTCGGACAGGCCGTGCTCAAGGGCGTCGGCCAGCGTGATTTCTTTTTCGGAAACAGGGACCTCTGCGGACATGGGGCAGGGTTTTTACACCGACCCGCCCGAGCAATCGATTAAGAGCCAATCCTAAATCCTAATTTTCAAAGGAATTCTGGATTTTGCCAGAGGCAACCAAAAGCCCCCGAAGGCCAGGATTTCCCCATTTCCCGGGCCGGTCCTAAAACCCCCGGAGCGATTTTGCTTTCGCGAACGGGGGTTTTAGGATCGGCTCTAATCCAGTTCCGATCCCAGGTTGCTCAGGACGTGGTCCACGAATTCGCGGCGAATGCCGAGCACGTCGCAAAAGCTGTACAGCAGACCCATTTCCGCGTCCCCCACCTCGCCGTCGGAGTACGCGATGACGGCCAGGTTCTTAATCGCGTTGAGCTTCGCCGTCAACGGGAAGTGCAAATTGATTGAACCGATCAGTTCGTTGATCCGGGTGATACAACTGTCCAGATTCATTTCCTTTAACTTTTCGTCCTTCACGGACATTTTTTCGCCGAGGAGGGTTTTTAACGCGGCCAGTTCGGAATCCTGGACCGTGCCGTCGGCCAGGGCGATCGCGTACCCGCCCAGGAACAAAAATTTGCGCATCAACTTGCTCGCGTCGCCGCCGTCGTGCAGGTAGGTGGGCTCCATGAGCGCCATAAATTTCTGGATTTCGCCTTCCATGTTCTCTTCGGAGATTTCGCCGCCGTTTTCGCCGATCAGGCGACGGTAGGTTTCGCTGCGAAAAAAAATATCAAGGGCCTTGATGCGCATCGGACTGAACGGGTGCGTGCTGTACCAGTCGGACGGGTCCAGGTCCTCGGTGGCCTTGATTTCGCTTTCCAGTTCGCGAAACTGGTCGATGTATTCGCCAGGCTGGAAGGCGAGCGTTGCGTCGGTAATGCCGGACGAAAGTTTAAAAAAACTGCGCGCGGCGGCCTCGAAATCGCGACAGAGCAACAGGCCCACCCGGTCGGCGCTGATTTCGGCGTTCCGGGACCAGGCGTAGAGTTTCACGGCGTGGATGGGCGAAAGCTGGTCCTTGCCGTTTTCCAGGAGAAAATGAATCGGGAATCGATGGTGCCCGAAGAGAAAATGCCCGATCTCGTGGCCGATGACGAAGCACAATTCTTTTTCGTTGAATTTTTCCACCAGTGCCGAAGTCAGCATGAGATACAGGCGATTTTCGTCGGGCGGATAACAGGCGGCGTTGAAGTCGGCGTCCTGGTACACGTAAAACTCGATGTCCGGCTTCAAGCCCAGCATCCGCCGCGCTTCTTTTCCAATCCGGTGAATTTGCGGGGCCATACGTTCCGTCAGACGCAGGCCGTTCTTGAGGAGTTCCTTGCGCGAATGATACACGGGGCTTTCGGCGAGCAGCGCCTCCACCGCGGACCCGAAGTGTTCATCACTCATGAGTTCGTCCACGATGCCGCGGTCCCCGTCGTACACGGTACGGTTCAAATCGAGTTCGCAGGCTGACTGGTGGAAACGATCAAGAAGGTCCATAAATTTTCCGAAGCCGGGGACCGGCTCTTAATTCAAAAGGCCCGGCACCATCAGCACGAAGGGCGCGATTTCCGCGTCGAACGTCGATCCGTCCTCATAGATCATTTCGTATGTGCCGCGCATGTCTCCCTGGGGCGTGGGCAGCGGACAGAAACTTGTATAACGAAACGATTCGCCGGGTTCCAGGCGCGGCTGGTGTCCCACGACGCCGGGTCCCTTCACTTCCTCGATTCGTTTGAAGGCGTCCTTGATGAACCAGTGCCGATTGAGAAGTTGCACCGGACGATCACCTTCGTTGGTGATCGTCACCTGGTACGCGAACAGATACTGCGACTCAAGCGGGTTCGATCGTTCCGGAATGTACCGGTGGACGACTTCCACCCGAATTCCCCGTGTTACGGCATTGGACACACGCGAAACCTGCCCTGCCCCCTCCTGCGGGTCCACTCTTTTTCCTCAAGCTTTCGGCGCGATCATGTCTTCGGGGCGGACGGCCCGGTCGAAATCCGCTTCGCTCAACAGTCCCAGTTCCAGAGCCGCCGCTTTGAGCGTGGAATTATTTTTGAACGCGTGTTTGGCGATTTTAGCCGCATTGTCGTACCCGATGACGGGATTCAGCGCGGTCACGAGCATCAACGAGTTGTTCAGATGTTTCGCGATATTTTCGCGGATGGGCTCGATGCCCACGGCGCAGTGATCGTTGAAACTGCGGCAGGCGTCACCCATGAGTCGAATCGAATTGAGCACGTTAAAAATAATGAGCGGCTTGAACACGTTCAACTCGAAATTCCCGGACGCTCCGCCCACATTCACGGCCACGTCATTGCCGATCACCTGCGCGCAAACCATGGTCATCGCCTCGCACTGCGTGGGGTTCACCTTGCCCGGCATGATGGAGGAACCCGGTTCGTTTTCCGGAATGGCGATTTCCCCCAGGCCCGAACGCGGCCCGGACGCCAGCCAGCGGACGTCATTGGCGATTTTCATAAGATCGCAGGCCAGAGTCTTGAAGACACCGTGCGCGGCCACCAGAGCCCCGTGTCCGGCCAGGGCCTCGAACTTGTTCGGCGCGCTTTTGAACGGCAGGCCGGTGATCGCGGCGATCTTCGCGGCCGCGCGGCCCGCGAATTCGGGATGCGTGTTGAGCCCGGTGCCGACGGCGGTTCCGCCCAGCGCCAGTTCGTACAGATCCGGCAGAGCCCGTTCCAGACGTTCCACGTTATGGTCCAGCATGGACACCCAGCCCGACATCTCCTGGCCCAGGGTGAGCGGCGTGGCGTCCATTAAATGCGTGCGACCGATCTTGATGACGTTTTTGAATTGTTCGGCTTTGATTTTTAACGTACCGCGCAGCAACTGTACGGTCGGGATCAGATGATGGCGAATGCGTTCGGCCGCGGCGATGTGCATGGCCGTGGGAAACGTATCGTTGGAGGACTGGGCCTTGTTCACATCGTCGTTGGGATGAATGCCTTTACCACCGAGCGCGGCCCCCGAAAGTTCAATGGCCCGGTTGGCGATGACCTCGTTGGAGTTCATATTGGTCTGCGTACCCGAACCGGTCTGCCAGATGACGAGCGGAAAATGATCGTCCAGTTTGCCTTCGATCACTTCGCTTGCGGCCTGGATGATCAAGTTGCTCTTTTCAGCGGAAAGGAGACCGAGGTCGGCGTTGGCTTCCGCGGCGGCGCGTTTGAGAACACCCAGCGCGCGGATCATTTCGCGCGGAAAATGATCATGCCCGATTTTAAAATTTTCTACGGACCGCTGGGTTTGCGCCCCCCAGTAACGGTCGGCGGGGACCTTGAGTTCCCCCATCGTGTCTTTTTCGATTCGAAATTCCGCCATGAACAAATCCTGGGCGAGGGGGCACGGAGGTCAAACTGAAACAGAGCCCCGCGCGTGGGCACGCGACACCCGCGTAACCGCCGGCTCCGACCTTTAATTTGCCGGTGTGGCGATTAATTCTGCTGTAAATAGACGATGAAACGAGCGATTTGCAGGCGATCGGCCTGGGACAGGGGATAGGCTACCATCATGGAACCGGGGATGCCGGTTTCGATCGTCTTCGCGATCTGGTCCACCGAACTGCCCTGTTTGTATTCACTGACGCTCCGGAAATTTCGCGGGCGTGGAGTGAGCGCCTGGCCCACAGGCCCGTCGCCCATACCGCGCTCTCCGTGGCAGCTCACGCACCCGTTTTTCGCGTACAACAGGCGCCCCTGTTCGATTTCGCCGTCCGTCAGAGCGGGTGAGCCCTGGTCCGATCCTTTCGGCTTGCAGCCCGACAGCGCGAGCAGGGTCGCGCAGATACAAAAAAAAATAAAATTTTTCATTTCGATTCCTTTCGCAGACGCATTTGTTCGCGTTCAGCGTCGGTGGAAACCATAAAAAAGGCCTGTTTCAACGCCCGCCGAATTTCCCGTCGTTCCCCCTCGGACAGATTCTGGCTATCGACTTCCAGCCGGAAACCGGCAGCGGTCTTTCGGAGACGCCCATTCGTACTTTCCTTTTCTCCGACTCCGGAGACCTCGTACGCGCGCACCGGGTGTTCGAAGCCTTTGATGGCGAACTCTCCGCGGTCCACGCAGGGAATTTTTTCTTTGACCAGCGCGTAGGTCGATTGTGAAATCAAAATCTGGCCCGGCCCGGCGTGCGATTGCAACCGGCTGGCCAGGTTCACCTGGTTGCCGATGATCGTATAATCCATTCGATTTTCGGATCCGAAGTTGCCGACCGTACAGTAGCCCGTATTGATCCCGATCCGCACCCGGAACGGCGAAGTCACCCCCCGGTCAATCCATTCGTCCTGGAGATCCTTGAGGCGTTCGATCATTTCCTGGGCCATGCGCACGCAGCGCAGCGCATGGTCCTCGTCGCTCGTGAATTCCGGGTCCCCGAAAAAAACCATCACGGCGTCTCCGATAAATTTGTCGATCGTGCCTTCGTACCGATCGGCGATCCGCGACATTTCCTCAAGATAAAAGTTCAAGAGCCCGCTCAACTCTTCCGGATCCATCCGATCCGTGGCGCCCGTGAAGTCGACGATGTCCGAAAAGAACACGGTCAGTTTTTTGCGCGTATAGGTCAGCGTCACGTCGTGCGTGCCCGAAAAAATTTTCTGGTACAGCTGCGGGGACAGGAACTTGGCCAGTTTGTTATTGAGGACGTTTAATTCATTCGTACGATCTTTGACCGCTTCCTCCAGGCCCTCCAGGGTCTGGCGCAACTCGGCGCTCATCTCGAAAAAACAACGATATAACAGACCGATTTCGTCGTTGCGATGCACGGACTTGCGGTGGATCTCGTGTACGTTCAGGTGCGACATCTGTTGCGAAAGATCCAGGATCGGCCGGACGACCCAGCGGTGCAGCATCCACACGAATCCGGCCATGGCGGCCACGAGGGCGAGTGTTACCACCAGGTACAACATGAGGTCTCGTTCGGCCTCCGATTTTAAAAAATCGGCCATGTTCGAAAGGCGCACCGAAACCCGATCTTCCACCCCGGTAAGCAGATCAATCTGGTTGCTCGCCACGCGCCACCAGTGATCGGCTGTGATGGACGTGCCACCGTCTCGTTGCTGGGCGATCTTCTCCAGCCGGCTCACTTCCACGACGATCGGGTCAGCCAGCACGGTGTTAAAAAAATCAAGATCGGCCGGCCCGGCAAAGAGGCGAAAATTGTTTTGAAAGATGTTCTTTTCAGCCTGCAATGCGACGAATTTCTCATACAGGCCGGCGTCAAAACGGCCGCGGGCGAACATCGTGGCCAGCACAGCCTGCTCGCGGCCCATGCGTTCCTTGAATTCGAGCAGGTTGACGTACGCGCTGACCAGGGACTGAATTTCCGCCGAGGGACTCAGGCGCGAAAGACAGGCGATGCTTCTGAGCAACGAATCGATCGTGGACGTATAGTAGTCCAGTTCCTCTTCCGTGGAAAGCGCGCCTCCGCCAATGGCCGCGCGCTGCGCTTCGAGTCCGGCCAATTTTTTGAGGGCCTGGTCCAGGTTATTTCGGTATTCCTCGCTGTGCCGACCGAGGTCGACGCCTTTCAGGAACGCGCTCAGGACCGCGATACGCGAGTTCGTGATCAGGGCCTGCTCCCGGTACAATTTCAGCGATTCTTCCGTTCGTTTGCCCAGATGCAGGCCGCCCAGGCCGCGTTCCTTCTGCAATTCGTGGATCAGAGAACTCGACAGAACCGCGACGCCCGTTAGTTTCTGAACTTTTTCCATTTCACCAGAAATTTTCATTTTTTCATTCATGCGATGAAGGGCGAAAACCACGGTACCCAGCATTATAGGAAAAATGAGGAGGAACAAACGGGATCGCAGGCCGAGATTACGCAGGGCCGAGCGAATTAGGTGAACGCGAAAAAGGCCGGGTTGTTTCATGCGGGATTTGAGGCGGCCGAACAAGGATTCGAAAGTGCATTTCGGCTCTACCAAACAAATCGACCCCACGCGGACATGGGGCAAGCAATTTATCCCCCGGTGAGGTTGCGAATGAATTGATAAAAGTCAGGACCGTTGTTAATGGAGGATTAACGCGAACTAAAAAAGATCGAGCCAAAAAAACGCTGGAGCATGGAATCCGCCGCCGCCTGGTCCTTCTCCACAAATTTGATTTCCAGGAAAAAACCGGCAAAGGAACGCAGATGAAAAAACTCCAGCGTGTGAAACTCATTGCCGCGCTCCGTCAGAAAGGTCTGGTATACGGCGCATTTTTCATTACGATCCGGACCGAACGCGGAACTGAGGCGACCTGGCACGCAACGTTCGCCTTCCGGATGCGGATCGCGGCGAAACTCCAGCACGCGTTTGCGACCGGCTCCGAGAGAGCGGCGCATGTCCCAGATACGCGCCAGAGCCTGGACATCCGGAATTTTCCAACCCCTGCGCCAGAGATCCGAACCGATGCTGAGAATTAAATTCCCCTGCTTCAGGTGCACTACTTTCCGAATAAAATCCACGGATCGTCGTTGCGATTCTGCTTCCGGCGCGTGCGCCATTTGAAAGCGACCGGGCAGACGCAGACGCCAGCCGTACACATCGCTCAAAAGATATGTTTCGTCGCCCTGTTCATGGTAAAACACATAGGGATCGGAAGCCTGGTCCAGTTCG
This sequence comes from uncultured Leptospiraceae bacterium, assembly GCA_964631535.1. Lineage (GTDB taxonomy): Bacteria > Spirochaetota > Leptospiria > Leptospirales > Leptonemataceae > CAZVZS01. The sequence continues at coordinate 34,424 of CAZVZS010000021.1, read as the reverse complement.
GTGAAATCGGGATCCCCCGTGCGCATTAAATTGATGTTGCGGGTGGCGAGGGCCGCGCCTTCTTTCACGAATGCCGGCGGGTCCGGGACAAAAAGCGCCATCGCGCGCACGGATTTCCAGAGCGTGAGCGCTTCGACCTTGAGCCCGAAACGGCGCAACCCGTCCGCCTCCGCCAGATGAAAGGCCACTTCGCCAACATTGGGAATGAGCGGTTGCCAGTTATCGTCGAGCGGATCGAAGCGGATGTGTCCGTTGTAGTCCATGTCGAACTTACGTCCGGCGCTATCACGTAAGGGTACCTTTTCAGCGGGCGATTCGAGAATACGCGAAATTCGATGCGACAGCCCGCGAACGCGCCTGGCCTCCTGATCGGTCCAGGCCTCGCGCAGCAGGGCCGTATCTTTATTCGGCGCGCTTTCCGCCGCGGGCGTCGGTGGCGGTGGCCCCGGGGCCGCCGTGGCGCTACCGGGTGGAGGCGGGGTTCTCCCGGGCGGCCGCACGGGCTGGGCCACGAGCGCAACCGAGGCGAGGAACAGGAAAAGGGTCCCTGCCGCCGGACCTTTTTTCTTGACCTGGCCGCGGAGTCGGGTTAAAACCGGAGCATGTCCCTTGAGTCCGAAAAAGACGCCTTCCACAATATTAAAAGTATCGTAAAACCCTTCTTCGACTTGATGGTAAAAATCGATCGGCAGGGCCTGGAACACCTGCCCGCCAGCGGCCCCGCAATCCTCGTCGGCAACCACCGGTCGGATATGGACCCTTTCGTCGTGGCTTCCACCGTGCCACGGTACATCTCCTGGATCGCCGCCGAATATACGACCCGCATCCCGATCATGAAAAACCTGATCAGCCAGACAGGGGTAATTCCCATGGAAATCGACGGGAACGTCACGGTTTCTTCTATAAAAAGGATCATGCATATTCTAAAAAAAGGCGAATTGCTGGGCATTTTTCCCGAAGGCCACGATTATATGGTCCGCAATGACTTCTCCGGTCCGATGGTGCACTTTCATCCCGGTTTCGCGACCTTCGCGATCCGTGGTCGCGCGCCCATCATCCCGTTCAGTCTGGTACCCCTGGACGAAACAATTACCACCATTCCCGTGCCACCTGTCGTCCGGGCCTTCGTCGGCCTGCCGGATGAGGTGTGCCGCATTCCGCACCGGGTCAATTATCGTGCGGTGCGTATCGTCTTCGGAGCGCCGATTTCGCCTGACGATGTGCGCGGGAAGCCGGAAAAAGAGGCCGTCGCTGAACTGGCGGCCCGGACCCGGGAATCGATCGAACAGATCCAGCACGGGGAAGGGATGCTCGCGGTTTAAGCGCCCCGGATAGGATTTTGTTTTTTTAAATTAAATAGTGGACGAAACCCTGCAAAGGTCATATAATTTGGTCATTATGACCATAACGATTGACTGGAACATTGCGGATGCCAAATCCCATTTTTCGGACCTGATAAAAAAATCCGAACAGGTCCCCCAGGTCATTTCGCGGCACGGAAGGCAGGTTAGTGTAGTTCTTTCCTACAATTCATACATCGCCCTTAAGCACTACGCGAGTGACCGGGAATCCGCCGCGCGAATTGGGGAATTTTTACGATTCTCACGCCAGCTTGCGGAAGAAGACGGCGGCGTAGACCTTGAACTGCCCCCGCGCTCCAACCGGGCGGTTCCTGATCTGGGAGTGGACGGCTAAAAGAGGTGTACCTGCTGGATACCAACATTCTTTCGGAACTAATTCGACCACGACCGGACCAGGGTGTGGTCGACTGGTTTGCCAGACTCAAGCAGGTTACGATTCCGGCCATCATCCTGGAAGAATTGAGTTATGGGATCCAACGCGCTCCCGCCGGGAAAAAAAGTCGCCTGGAAACCTGGCTTTCCAGCTTCCTGGAAATCCCTCCTGACGTCATCCCGGTGGACGGTGAAATCGCCCGGCTGGCCGGGCGCCTGCGGGGCGCCGCCGACCAGAACGGGAAAAAAATGACGCAGGCCGACGCGCTGATCGCCGCGACCGCCATCCGGTGCGGCCAGATTCTGGTTACACGCAACACCCGTGATTTTGAGGGCCTGGGCATCGGCCTGCTCAATCCGTTTGAACGCGTGTTATAATCGGGGCGGTTGTTCCTTACACCTGCCAGCAGGTCGGCGATCGTTTTTCCTCTTCGTTCCAGCAAATCGTCGCTTCGGCGAATAAATTCGTCCGGGGAGATGCCGCGCAATCATTTCACCAATCGGCCCCCACCCGGGAAAACCGGGCGCGGAACCGAAGGGGAAAAAACGATTCGGAAAAAGGAGCGATTTTACTCGGCCATTTTCCGCTGGGAAATTTCGTTCGCTTTCTGGCAGGCGGGGTCCTGCATCATTTTGGGACTCATCATGTCTTTACAGGAAAGCGACGCGACCGAATCCATACAGCCCTTGAATGCGGTGATTTCTTCCGATGTGAGGGTTTGTTCTTTTTGTTTGGTCGCCTTGCGCTCCGCTCGCGCTTTTCTCGCGTTTTCCATGCAGCTGGCTTTTGTGGGCATCTGGGCCTGCATTTGCGCACGCATGTTTTCCGGAATCCCGGCCATCATCTCGCCCTTGCATTCGTCGAGTTTGGAGCACATTTTTTCGGCCATTTTTTCGCCCCACTCCTCCATGCTTTCTTCTTTTTTACAGGCCGCAAACGCGACCAGCACAAGCGCGGCGAGAAGAGTTGTCGTTCGAATCGTATTCATGGTTACCTCGTGACGGGGATTCACGTCAGAACCCCTCGGTTCGATTTTATTCGACAACCGGGCACCGACAGTCCTATTCCGTTCTCGCGCAAAGTAACCGGTTGCCCGCGGCGTGCAACTGGAATCATGCGGCCGGAAGGTGATTTTTTTGGGCCAGGGGCGGACGGAGGAAGCGGGATCGCGAGATGCGGGTGCGCGGGTGAAACAAAAAACGCTTTGCGCCGCATCCTCACCCGCGCACATTACCGTCGATGTTCGCGTACCCCGCACCCGAATCAGCCGCTTATTCCACTTCCTGGGTCAGGAGGGCTACATTCCGGAGGCCCTTGATCGTGTTCAGGCGTTCCTCGATTTCCTTTTCGCGCGCTCCGCGGTAATAGATGGTGGAGCGGTACTGAATCTCGCCGAGAACGTTCTCAATCGTTTCCTGGGAATACGTCACTTTCAGAGCCCGCAGGGCCTTGCGCGCCTCGATGATTTGCGATTCTTTTTTAGCGGTGAGCTCCAGCTTCACGTACCGAAACCGTTCGACGCGAATCTGGTTTATGACCACACGGACCACTTCCAGCGATACGATAGACAACACGGCCGCGGTGATCGCCAGTTTGAACAGGCCCGCACCGGCGGCGAGCCCGATGGCCGCCATGGCCCAGATGCTCGCCGCGGACGTCAGACCGGAAATGATGCCCCGGTTCCGCATGATGGCACCCGCGCCAAGAAAGCCGATCCCGGTGACCACCTGAGCCGCGATCCTGGCCGGGTCGGGTGTGGAGTAACCCATTCGCCGGGCGTCGTCGGCCACGAACTGGGAAATGATCATGAACAGACAGGCACCCATGCAGATGAGCATATTGGTCCGTACGCCCGCGGGTTTGCCACGAAAGTTCCGCTCAATGCCGATCAACAGGCCACAGAACATGGCCACCAGAATGCGCGCCACCGCGTCCAGGTAGGCCGGATCGAAAATAGACTGAAGCCATTGCATAACCGGCATTTGACACCGAATTGTCATTTTTGGCCAGGAAAAAAATTCCTCCGATCGCTAAAGACCCTGAAATCGAAAAAAGCCGCCGTAAGCGGCGTGCTTTTTCGTCTCATAATGGGTGCGCCCGGCCACCCACCTCGACACGCGCCAGAGAGAGCTGGTCCGTTCCCAGATCGAACTCAGCCAGGTCGCGCACAAACTGAACGCCACCTCGGACCTGAACGAAATCGCCGAACTGATCTACGCCCACGCAAGGCGCAACTTCGCGGCGGAGATGACCTGGTTGTTTCTGGTGGACCCGCGCTTCCGCCAGGTCCGGTACCAGTCGAATCGCCGCCTGGAAAAGAACCAGCCGGAGATTCACGCCTGGCTGGCCGCGGGCCCGATTCCGCTGAACCCGGATGCGGGCGCGGTGTACATGGCCATTACGAAAAAACGAAATTTATATTTTCCGGACATTCCCCGCAACATGAAGCGCATTCGATCGGCCATGCGCCCGCTGGACCTGGCTTTTATGGAACGTATGCGCCTGACCAACGTCCTGTACGCGCCCTTGATTCTGGACCGGGAAGTGGTAGGGCTCCTGGGAATGACCGCGCGGATCGAGCACCTGCCGGTTTCCCGGGAGGCGCGCCGGGACCGATTTCGTCATTTACGACTCTTTTGCGAACAGGCCGCGGCCGCCCTGCACCGCGGGCGGAACGCGGAGAAACAAACCGAAGACCAGAAGCGACTGGCCACGATCGGAACACTGGCGGCCGGACTCGTGCACGATCTCAAAAACCCGCTTTCCGCGATCACTTCGTACGCGGAGATGGCGGAGGATGAAACCAATCTCGATACCCGCCGTCAGTATCTGCATTCCCTCACACGCGAAGCCGAACGCCTGGCGTACATGATCCACGACATCCAGGACTTCGCGCGCGGGGCCCCCGTAATCGAGGCCGAAATGCATGCGCTGGGCCCGGTCATGGACGACCTGCTGGAACCGGTTCGCGATGAGATGGAAATCATGGGCATGCGCCTGGAGCGCGATCTGGAGTTTCGCGGCGAGGTGATGATCGACCCCGGCCAGATCCGGCGCGCGCTCGACAATCTGCTCACCAACGCGCGCGAAGCGATGAACAGCAGAGCCAGCGGAATTCCAACCGCCACCGTGCGCACCGAAATCGCGGGCGATCGCTACCGGATCCTAATAAGCGACACGGGACCGGGCATCCCCGCGCAAATTCGGAATACGCTTTTCGATCCCCTGGTAACCAGCGGCAAAAAAGGCGGGACGGGCATGGGACTCTGGAACGTCAAAAAAATCGTGGAGGCCCACCAGGGTCAGATCATGATAGAATCCACGACCGGCGGCGGAACGACATTCATCCTGGACCTGCCCGTGCGTTTCGACCGACGACAGGGCCCGCCCGATCGTCGCCTGGCGGACGAACGCCGTATGGGCACTGCGGGCCGGCGCAGAACCGACCCGGAGGCCTGAGCCGCCGGCTGTCGCGCGAGAAGCGGGGCGATCAGCGCCCGGTCCCGGGCGAGCCTCCCGCCAGCCTCCCGACTATTTTCGCACGCCGATTTTCACTTCGGGCTGAATTTCGCTCTGGCGATCTTCTTCCAGTCTCTGAAGCGCGAGTTTGTATTCGGCCGGGATCACTTTGACGAACCGCGGAATCTCTCGCGACCAGTTGGCCAGAATTTCACCGGCCCGGGCCGACCCGGTGTACTCACGGTGGCGCGTGATCAGATGCAGGACTTCGTCGATTTCCTGGGGATCGATGAGCGGATCGAGCTCCACCATCGCGGCGTTCACCATGCGGTGGAATACGTTTTCGTAGTCCCAGACGTACGCGATCCCGCCCGACATGCCCGCGGCGAAGTTGCGGCCCGTGCGGCCGATCACGACCACCCGTCCGCCGGTCATGTACTCGCAGCCGTGATCGCCCACGCCTTCGACCACCGCGCGCGCGCCGGAGTTGCGCACGCAGAAGCGTTCGCCCGCGAGGCCGTTGATAAAGGCCTCACCGGCGGTCGCCCCGTAAAAACAGGTATTGCCGATGATGATGTTCTCGGTCGGATCATAGGTTACGCTCTCGGGCACGCGCACGACGACGCGTCCACCCGAAAGGCCCTTTCCACAATAATCGTTCGTCTGACCGGTCACCGTGAGTGTTACACCGCGCGGCAGGAAGGCGCCGAAGCTCTGGCCGCCGAGGCCGCGCATCTGGATATCGATCGTTCCGTCCGGCAGGCCTTCCTCCCCGTATCGCCGCGCGATTTCGCCGCCCAGCATGGCCCCGACGCTGCGGTTGGTGTTGCGCACATCCATTTCAATGCGTACACGTTCTTTGTGGTCGAGCGCCGGCCTTGCCTGTTCGATAATCTGGTTGTCGATCTGTTCGGCCAGTTTGTGGTTCTGGTCCTTCGTACGGTACAGGGCTGTTTCCCAGGCCGGTTCGGGGATCGTCAACACGCGCGAAAAATCCAGACCGCGCGCTTTCCAGTGATCGCGGGGCACGGACTCGGTCAAATACTGCGCCTGGCCGATCATGTCGTTGAATCGACGGAAACCGAGGGCCGCCATGTATTCGCGGACTTCCTGCGCCAGGAACATAAAAAAGTTCACGACGTGATCCGGGTTGCCGTGAAAGTTTTTGCGCAACTCCGGGTCCTGGGTTGCCACGCCGACCGAACACGTATTCAGATGGCATTTGCGCAGCATGATACAACCGGCCACGACCAGGGCCGTCGTGGCGAAGCCGAATTCGTCGGCGCCGAGCAGGGCGCCGATCACGATGTCCCGGCCGGTCATGAGTTTCCCGTCCACCCCCACGTACACCCGGTCGCGCAACCCGTTCACCACCAGCGAGTGCTGGGTTTCGCTTAATCCGAGTTCCCAGGGAGTTCCCGCGTAATGAATCGAGGAAAGCGGGGATGCGCCCGTACCGCCTTCGTGGCCGCTGATCAGGATATGGTCCGCGTGGCATTTGGCCACGCCCGCGGCCACGGTGCCCACGCCCGACTCGCTCACGAGTTTCACGCTCACGCGGGCCTTCGGGTTCACGTTTTTCAAATCGAAGATGAGTTGTTTGAGGTCCTCGATCGAATAGATGTCATGGTGCGGGGGCGGGCTGATGAGCGAAACCCCGGGCGTGCTGTAACGCAACTTCGCGATGTACTCGTCCACTTTGTGGCCGGGCAATTGCCCGCCCTCGCCGGGTTTCGCGCCCTGCGCCATTTTGATCTGTAAGTCGTCCGCGTTGACCAGATAGTCCGCGGTCACGCCGAAACGGGCCGAAGCCACCTGCTTGATGGCCGAGCGCATGAGATCCCCGTTCGGCAGAGGTTTATAGCGAATGCGGTCTTCCCCGCCTTCGCCCGTGTTCGACTTGGCGCCGATCCGGTTCATGGCGATCGCGAGCGTGGTATGCGCTTCCCAGGAGATCGATCCGAAGCTCATCGCTCCGGTCTGGAAGCGTTTCACAATGTCGGCGGCCGGTTCAACTTCCTCGATCGGCACGGCCGGCCTGGTCATGTCGAATTCGAAAATCGAACGCAGCGTGGCGCGGTGTTTGCGCTGGTCGTCGATTTCTTTCGTGAACTCCTTGAACATCGCGTAATTATTCGAACGCGTGGAATGCTGGAGCAGATAAATCGTCCGCGGATTCAGGAGATGGTATTCCCCCGTCTTGCGATAAAAATGTACCCCGCCCGGGTCCAGTTTGCCCGGGTGCTCGGTAGGATCGTACGCGGCGTGGTGGCGGCGCAGAACTTCCTCCTCCAGAATCTCCATGCTGAGTCCTTCGACGATCGTGCGTGTCCCGGTAAAATACAGGTTCACGAGTTCGCTGTCCAACCCCACGATCTCGAAGATTTGCGCGCCGCAGTACGACTGGAGCGTGCTGATACCCATCTTGGAAAAGGTCTTGAACAGGCCTTTGCCAACGGCCTTGATATAATTTTTGCGCGCGTCCGCTTCGGATTTTACTTCCGGCAGGAGACCCTCACGGTGCATGTCCACGAGCGTCTCGAACGCCAGGTAGGGATTGATCGCGTTGGCGCCGTAGCCGATCAGGGTGCAGAAATGCGCGATCTCGCGCGGTTCGCCCGATTCGATGATGAGGCCGCACTTCGTGCGCAGACCCGCGCGAATCAGGTGGTGGTGCACGGCGGAAACGGCCAGCAGGGACGGAATCGAGGCCATGTTCACGGCCGTGCCCCGGTCGGAAAGAATGATGAGATTCTTTTCGCGCCGGACGTGTTCGGCCGCTTCTTCGCAAATCTGGTCCAGGCGGCCCCGCATCCCGTGTTTCACATCCGGATCGAAAAGGATGTTGATCGTGACCGAACGCAGCGCGCTTTCCTTGATGGTGCGGATCTTTTCCAGATCGTGGTTCGTGAGCACCGGGTGCTCCAGCTCCAGGCGCATCGCGTGCCCGGGTTTTTCCGCCAGGAGATTGCCTTCCGGTCCGATATAACTCGTCAGTTCGAAGACCAGTTCCTCGCGAATCGCGTCGACCGGCGGGTTGGTGACCTGCGCGAAATTCTGTTTGAAGTAACGAAACAACGGCTGGGGGCGTTCGGACAACACCGGCAGGGCCGCGTCCACGCCCATCGAACCGACGGCTTCCTCCCCGTTGACCGCCATGGGCCGCATGTGGGACAGGAGTTCTTCCTGCGTATACCCGAAGGCCCGCTGACGTTCCAGGATGGTCTCGTGATCCGGGCGGTGCACGAACGGCGCGTCCGGTAATTTGTTCAGGCGAATCGTATTCTGTTCGATCCACTCGCGGTACGGTTGCATGGCCACCATACTCTGCTTGAGTTCGCGGTCGTCGATGATGCGGCCTTTGCTCAGATCGATCAGGAACATCTTGCCCGGTTGCAGGCGCCCGGATTTGACGATGTTCTGCGGTTCGATCGGAATGACGCCAACTTCCGAGGCCATGATCACCAGGTTGTCGCGCGTGACCACGTAGCGCGCGGGGCGCAGACCGTTGCGATCGAGCGTGGCGCCGATCACGTTCCCGTCCGTGAAGGCCACAGCCGCGGGTCCGTCCCAGGGTTCCATTTTCATGGCGTGGAATTCATAGAAGGCGCGCGTGTCTTCGTCCAGTTGATCGTTTTTGGACCAGGCTTCCGGGATCATCATCATGATCGCGTGCGGCAGCGACCGCCCGGCCTGGACCAGGAGTTCGAGTACGGTATCGAAAGTGGCCGAATCGCTCTGCCCTTCCATGATGATCGGCAGCATGCGTTTCAGATCTTTTCCATAGTATTCCGACTCCATCACCATCTGGCGGGCGGCCATCCAGTTCATATTCCCGCGCACCGTGTTGATCTCGCCGTTGTGAGCGATCATGCGATACGGGTGGGCCAGATCCCAGGTGGGCAGGGTATTGGTGGAAAAGCGCGTATGGACCAGCGCCAGGGCCGATTCCATGTCGGGGTCTTCCAGGTCCCGGTAAAACGGAACCATTTGAAAGCCGAGGAGCATTCCCTTATAAGTCAGCGTCCGACTGGAAAAGGACGGCACATAATACTGGCTGCGATCCAGTTTTTCTTCCGTGCGCACGCGCCGGTCGATGACGCGCCGGATCAAATACAGGCGACGTTCGAATTCGTCCTGGGTTTTGATATCACGCCCCGCGCCGATGAAACACTGGTAAAACGTCGGCATGGTCCGCTTCGCGCCCGGGCCCGGGACTTCGCGGTCCACGGGCACCGCACGCCAGCCGAGAAAAAGCTGGCTTTCGTCCATGACGACTTTCTCCACCAGATGCTGAATCCGGGAGCGTTTGACCCGGTCATTGGGCAGAAACATGAACCCAACGCCGTAGCGGCCGTATTCGGGCAGGATAAAGCCCAGGTTCGCGGTAACTTTGCGTACGAATTTATCCGGCATCTGAATCAGGATGCCAGCACCGTCCCCGGTCAGAGGGTCCGCGCCTACAGCGCCGCGGTGTTCGATATTACACATGGCCTGCAGACCGAGGTCCACGATGCGGCGACTCTTATTTCCGGTGAGATCGGCCACGAAACCGACCCCACAGCTATCCTTATCCAGCGCCGGATCGTACAGCCCCTGCGCCTGGAGCCCGTGTTGGTGGATGGATTCTCGGTTGTTCATGCTCGTTTCCCGGAAATTGAGTATGGAGCTTCTTGCAATCCCCGTACCCCGGCCGTCTTTTTACCGGCCAGAGAGGCGGGAAAAGGTAACGGGGGGCAGGGAACCGCATAAGGGCCCAATTTCCATGGCGAATTTTCAGGGGCGCGGGCGCAATAAAATTTCTAAAGCGAATCCGACCCGGCCGGTCGTCCCTGAGCCGTGAAGCGACCAGAGACCGGCCGCACGCACCTGGATAATCCGGCCTAACCATCCACGAATTTCGCCTTGAATTTTTATGCTCAACGAAAACCGCCTTTCAAGGCGGTTTTCCTCATTACTCAGTGGCACCGGATTTTTTGCATGAAACAGTGTGTTGCCCCCACAGGTATACGCGGCCGCGAAGCCAGGGATGGCGAAGCGCCGGCTGTTCGGCCACGGAGGGCCGCACGGCCGGCCTGCGTATACCTGTGGGGCGCATCATATTTTTGTTTCATGCATAATCCGGGCTAACTGCCGATCAGGGCCGCGATGGCTTCGTCCTCATCAGCGTAGATGGCGAAAAATTCGGTCAGCTTCAAAAGATCAAGGACCTGCGCGAACATGGGCGAAAGGGCCGCCAGGGCCAGATTCCCGCCCATGTTCTCGACCTCACGGCGAAACGCCACCAGCGCGCCGACCGCGCTCGACCCGACCATACTGGTCTGGGACAGATTTAAGATAATATGGGACGGGTTGTTTTCCAGCAGTTTCTGAAACGTTTCTTTCAAAAGCGGATACGTATCCATCGTCAGATCGCCGGAAATGGCGAGGATGACAATTCCATCCCGATCTTGTCGTTTCGATTCCAAATTTCGATTTTCCCCCGGATTTCCGGACCCGTGTTTGAGAAGCGGTGACGGGGGCCTCCTGTCAACTGATTGCGTCGCGGGTTTTCCGCTTTTCCCGGCAGGGTCCGGATTGGGTCGCTGCGCGATCAGAGGCCGGCGCGGACCAGATCGTGCAACCGCAAGAGTCCCACCGGCCGCTGATCGTCGTCGACGACGGGCACAACGCTGATTTGAGAGGGTCGGTTTTCCATCAGATGCAGGGCTTCGATGGCCCTGGTTTTCCTGTGAACGGTAATCGGGCGCGCGGTCATGATCTCCGGAATTTTTTTTTCGAGCACGTTGCCGCCCATCATGATCGCCCTGCGAATGTCACCGTCGGTCACAATGCCGCGCAGGATGCCATCCGCGCCGACCACCAGCACACCGCCCAGGTTTGCGCGCGTTTCTTCTTTCAGCAAATCAGAAATGGTTCCGTCTTCGCGGATGGTGGGGACATCGGCGGACACCAGGTCCTCCACGTTTAACAACAGGCGCCTGCCGAGCTGACCCGCGGGGTGAAACAGAGCGAAATGTTCCGCCTTGAAGCCGCGCAGTTCGGCCAGAGTGGAGGCGAGCGCGTCGCCCACGACCAGGGCTACCGTCGTGGAGGCTGTCGGGGCCAGGTTCAAGGGATCCGCTTCGCGACTGACGGTGGCGCGGATGATGACGCTCGCCATGCCGCCCGCGGTCGAATCGGGATTGCCCAGCAGCGCGATGACGGGAATTTCCATTTTGCGCACGACCTGTAACATCTGGATGACTTCTTCCGATTCCCCGCTTTTGGCGATGACGAACAACACGTCATTTTTCTGGAGCGCGCCGAGATCGCCGTGCAGAGATTCGCCCGGATGTAAAAAAAACGAAGGCGTACCCGTGGAAGAAAACGTGGCCGCGAGTTTCTGCGCGATGAGTCCCGATTTGCCCATGCCGGTCAGCACGAGTTTTCCTGTACATTGTTTGATAACATCGATCGCCGCGACGACCGAAGCCGGGTCGATCAATTTCAAGTTCGCGCCCAGTTCGTCGATCTGGCGCCGGTAACTTTTTTCGAAAATCGCGAAAGGTTCCGCCATGGGGTCCGCTTTATTCTTCGACTCGTTCCAGATCCATCACATCGATTTCGGCCGAAACCATTTGATTGATGAGCGGCAGTCGAATGTAAATTCGTTTTTTGTTTTTATGCCCGGTCACCACGCCCAGTACGCCCTTAAACGCGCCATAGTTCACGCGGACCCTCTGACCCACCGGGAAACTCGCGTCGGCGCTGGCCTCAGGGTTTTCGGCGCCGGCCACGAATAGTTTGAGGTTTTCAATCTGGTCGTCCGGCATGACGGCGGGAGAGCCGTCCGCGCGAACGAATTGAATGGCGCCTGGAAATTCCAGAATCGGAATGCGCTGTGTGAACCAGTCGATTCGGATAAAAATATACCCCGGGAACAACGGGAAGTCGACCAGCTTCATTCGGTCCGACCACTGGCGCTTGCGCTTCACGAGCGGCAGGTAAAATTCCCAGCCGCGCCGCTCCAGAAATTTCGCGATTTTTTTTTCATGCTGCGGCATCGTGTAAAGGATGTACCACTTGAGCCCGGCTTCGGCGTCCATCGCTTACGCGTCCCCGACCAGACCGGCAACCAGCGGATCGCCGGCCTTTGCGTCTCGCGCCCAGATCCTGCCGACCAGATCGCCCGCGTGTTCGGGCCCGATGCCTCCACCCGGCCGCAACGGCAGTAGATCGTCCGCCCCCACCGCCTGACCGGCCCGGACGTCACGGGCGCAATAAAGAGAACGGCGGCCAAACCGGCGCGGGCCGTCCTCGGCCGGGGTGGCGCGTTTGATCCCGTCCCCCGCGAGCGCCGCGCGCACCGCGCGGGCATCATTCGCCAGTTGTAGAAATTCAGCCGGTTCAAGCGAAAGCGCGTGATCGGGCCCGGGCAGGCTCCGGTCCAGGGTGAAATGCCGTTCCACCGCGCAGGCTCCCAGCGCGATCGCGGCCAGGGAGACGGCGTTGCCCGGGCAGTGATCGCTGATCCCCACGGGCAGGCCGAATCGTTCGCGAAAGCGCGCCAGCACTTTCAGATTGTAGTCGCCTGGTTCGGCCGGGTAAGCCGAGACACACTGTAATAAAACAAGCGGGACCCCGCGTAACCATTCGACGGCTCGCGCGACCTCCGGCTCATCCGCCGTACCCGTGGACAGAAGAACTGGCAGACCCTCCGCGCGCGCGGCTTTCAGCAGCGGGCGATTGGTTATATCGCAGGAGGCGATTTTGATCAGCGGTGGCCGCAGTTCGCGGTGCAGAGCCAGGGAAGGCGAATCGAAGATCGAACAGAAAAAATCGACCCGCTTCGCGCGGGCGTGCCGCGCGAGGTCCGCCCAGGTATCGCGCGGCAACTGGAACCCGCGAAAAAATTCGCGGAGCGATCCGGGTGGCCCATCCCCGAGCGTTGCCCGAGCGTCGATAAAATAATCCGCGTCGAAGAGCTGGAATTTCACCGCGGAAGCTCCCGCGGCCGCGGCCGCGTCGATGGAGTCGCGCGCGAGCGCCGCGTCACCGTTGTGGTTCAGGCCAATTTCAGCGATGAGGTACACCGGGGCCGACTCGTCGATCACGTGAAACTCGGTGGCGATGCCCCTGATTGAAGTCATGAAAACGCTCCGCGCGGTTGATTCGCCTCAAAATTTTGGCTTGAATGTAAGGCGAAATTCATCGCGATTCAAACCGGACGCGGCCAGTTCGCGTTCGAATTGCTGGCGACGGGGAACGTATTCGCGGCTGAGGGGAATTTCCAGGCGCGCGGCGGTTTCATTGTACTTGTCGTTCGAGTAAAGCGTGAAAGCGTGTCGATCGATTCCAGTTTCGTCCAGGAGAATCCCGACCATGGTCAGGCCGAGCCCCGCCCCTTCGGTCTCGTCGCCGTGTTCCATAAAAAAATCGAGCAGGCTGGTGAACGATTGGGCCTGGGAAAACTTGGTCCGGATCCGGTCTTGCTCCTGGTGGATCAGGGTGAAGTTGTTTTTAACTTTGATGTTCAGAACTTCGGCGCGATAATAAAACGTGGCCGTAACCGGAAAGTTCATTTCCCGGAACCTGCGACGGTACTCACGGATATTCTCCTCCGTCAAATTGGTTTTGAACATTTCCATACCTTTTTTGTAATCGGCCGGATCGCTGATGTTCAGCCCGTGGTCCTGAAAAATAGCCCGTTTTAAATTGGCTTTGGTTCCGTTGATCACCAGTTCTTTGGCCGAGGTGTACACGATATCATGGAGGTCCATCCGACCGTATTTCTCCAGGATTTCCCGGGAAACCAGATTCAATACATTTTCCCCGTAATCGCTGAGGTAGTAGGTCACTACCGAGATAACTTTTTCTTCCCGAACCGCTCCGCGAATGGTATCCCGGGCGCCCCGTAAAGCCTGTTCCAGTGGTGGTCGCGTCATTTAATCCTCCGATGTGTCTTCATCGGCGGGGTTTTTCCGCCCCGCCCTCATGCTCGCCAACCGTACCAGAAAATTCAATTAAATTTTCTTGAGATTCAGAATCTGGCCGGCGAGGTTTTTCCTGTTGACAGCGCCCGGACCGAACCCGACAACCCGGCCTGCGGGGTACCCCGCTCCCATGGAACCGGGTACAATCGGGAATCTGTTCGAAAACAAGTGCGACATCTTTCAGGAACGCACCGCTCTGACGATCCAGAGCCCGGAAGGTGTCAAAACCATCGGGTACGATCGCTATCGGAGCGTCACCCGCGCCCTCGCCTCCGGGATGCGCAAACGGGGACTCCGCCCCGGCCAGCGCGTGGCGATTCTCGGCCCATCCGAACCTGAACGGTGTTTCGTTTTTTTCGCCATTCAACTTTGCGGCGCGGTGGACGTCAGCTTTGACGAAACCCTGGTGGCGGAAAAGCAGGCCTTTTTGTTGCGCAAGACTCGCTGCGGGATTTGTTTCGTTCCGGACGCGGCCGTCGCCCGCCAACTGGCGACGCTCCTGGCCGGGGTCACGTTTTACCTCCTGACCTGGCGGCGGAGCGGCCCGTTTGAATCCCTGGGGGAACTCACCGGGTTTACGGGCGGGCAGTTACGCGATCCGGGTCCTGTCACCTGGCATACCGCACGGCTCAACGACGATCCGGCCTCGATCGTGTTCAAACGCATCGGGCTGCGGGGCACACGCCCGGAAGGAATCGTCCTCACCCATCGTAACATTCTGAAAAATCTGGAGGCCGTACACGCGTCCATTCCCGCGACCGAAAACGATTCGTTGCAGCTCACGGCTCCGCTCTGGCATACGATGGGTCGTTTTGGAATCCTGTTCGCGCTCTGGAACGGGGCGAATCTCGTACTCTCCGCGGACGATACCATGATCGCCGACCTGGCCACATTTCGCCCGACGATGGCCCTGGCGCCACCTGAACATTTCGAACAACTTTATACGCGGCTGATCAACGGGAACGGCACCGATCAGACGCGAAAGATTTTGATTCGTAAGGCGTATTTTTTCGCGGCGGGCTGGAGCAATTGGGCCGAACGCGTGCTGGCGGGCCAACGATTGTTATTTCGCACAGAAAATCAATTCACCGATCCTTTGCGAATTTTAACCGCTCTGGCGGTTCTGGTCTTTCTGGCGCCGATCAAATTGATCGGGGACCTGACCGTGGGAGGGCGGATCAGGAAGCGCCTGGGAGGCCGTTTGCGCGCCATCCTGACCGGCGGATCGTCTCTGGCCTTCGCGATCGATCAATTTTTCCAATCCGTGAACGTGGCTGTACTGGAAGGGTACTGGATGACCGAAACGGGATTTATGGTTGCCTGTCGCGCTCTGGAATACACGGGCCAGCGCTCCCGGCTCACGCCGCGCACGGTGGGCCCGGTGCTGCCTGGCTTCGAACTCAAACTCATCGACCACCGTGACGAAGACGTATCGCACATTCCGGGCAACCCCGGCCGTGTTTTCGTGCGCGGCGAAAGCGTCATGCAGGGATATTTCAGCAATCCACCTGGAACCGCCGAAGTCCTGGACTCGAACGGCTGGTTTCGCACGGCCGACCGCGCGCGATTGACCATCAACGGCGAACTGCAGATTTTGCGGCCGCGCGGCCTGCCGCGCGATCTGCGGATCGAAGATTAACTGGTGCGGAAAAAACGACCCGCCCGAAAGATGTAAAAATATATGTTATTCGATTTTGACCCGCTGATCGGGGCCTTCGGTTCCCTTTCTCTCGGAGCCGGGATTACCATGTCCCTGGGCGTGTTCATCGGCGTCCTGTCTTCGTTTCTCGGCGTAGGCGGAGGATTCATATCCACGCCCTATCTTCATTCCGTTTTGCATCTTTCGGCTGCCGGGGCGGTGGCCACATCCATGGGACAGATTCCGTTGATGAGTTTTTCGAGTAGCATCCAGTATTATAGAAACAATAAAATCCGGATGATCGAAGGCGGCTGGTTACTGGTGGGTTCGCTCCCCGCCGCGCAGGGAATAGCCATCTTGATCGGCAATCTGGGGGATTCGCCCCTCGGTCGCGATCCGGTCTGGCCGGGGATGAGTGCGGCAGATCTGGTTCTGATGCTCAACTACGGTTTTCTGATCGGCCTCATGGGCCTCTACAATCTGTACCGTTCCTTTCGTACACAGAAACAAAAAAACGAAGCTAATTCAGGGCCTTTGCTGCGAATCGGCTGGAGACGGAACTGCGCCACGATTCTGGCGGGAATCATTGTGGGGACCCTTTCGGTCATGCTGGGCATCGGCGGCGGATTTCTCTCGGTGCCCTTTTTCGTTTACCTCTGCGATTTCGAACCGGTCGAGGCCGTAGCCACTTCGCTGTTCACCATGTTCGTAACCTCCGTGTTTACGACCCTGCATTACATTCTGACGGATCAGATTTATCTGGGAATCGCGCTCACCGGCGCGGCAGGCAGCATGGTCGGGGCGTATTTCGGGTCGCGATTCGCCATCCGCGTGAAGCAGGCGTACATTTTACGAACGTTCGGGTTCGTGCAGATCGCGGTTGTTTTCGCGTATATAATATCGAAAGTATATTGAAACGAATATGCGACGATTCCCGAGCAGGTCAGCGTGGTTCTGGCGGACATTCGCATTCACCTGCCTGTTCGCGGCGCTCCCCGGTTGTTCTTTTTTCCGGGCCATGGACCGGGGCACTGAAGTTCCGGTCTTTTTTTTCGCGGACCTGTCCGCGCGTACGTTCCCGATTTTTTCCCGGGAGGAAATGGCGTCGTTTCAACCCGCCCCCGATTCGGCTTTGAACCGGGGGTTTACGTCCGAAACGATCTGGTTGCGGTTTGTCGTCCCACCGGGTGCCGCAACGGAGTTCTTGCTGGAAGTGGCGTATCCGCCCCTGGACGAAGTGACCCTGTTCACGCCCGGGGTCCCGGGAGGATTGCCGGCGGCGTGGACCACGGGGGACCGCCGGCCCTTCGCTTCACGCGAAATCAACCACCGAAATTTCATATTTCGTGTACGCGCCAGCACGGCCCCGTACTATCTGCGGATCAAAACCGAGAGCGCGATGGTCCTGCCCCTGCGTCTGTATGACACGGCGGATTTCCTGGAAAAAAATCGCGTGGAACAATTCCTGCTGGGAACGTTCTTCGGCTGCCTGTTCATCATGGCCCTGTACAATTCATTTTTGTATCTGACCCTTCGCGACCGCGCTTATTTGTTTTACGTATTCATGACCGGTTCCAGCTGGTTTTATTTTTTCGTCTGGAACGGCCTCGCCTTCGAATTTTTCTGGCCGGAGTACGCCCTCTGGAACAACGCGGCCAATCCCTTTTTTCAATCGTTCGCTTCCATCTGTTTGTATTTGTTCGTGCGCAGTTTTCTGGGAGGATTGCTCCCGCGCGCGATCGACCGATTTTTTTTAGCTACGATGATTCCCTGCGCGGTGGCCATGGCGCTCGCGCTCATGGACCGGTACGACCCCGCGATCAAGCTGGTGTCGGGCACGAACGTGCTGAGTTTTCTCGTGGCCTTGCCCACCGCGGTCTTGCTGCTCTGGCGCGGGTTTCGACCGGCGCGTTTTTTGATCCTGGCCTGGGCTGTGGCACTCGGCGCGATGTTTCTGAACGTCCTGCGAATGTTTCACATCCTGCCGGTAAGTTTTTTTACGCAGGTGTACGCCCTGCAAATCGGGGCCGTGTTCGAACTGGCGCTACTGTCGCTCGCGCTTGCGGACCGGTTTCGATTGCTGGAACACGAAAAGGAGGAAGCCCGTCAGTCCAGCGCGGCGAAAAGCGCATTCCTGGCCAATGTCAGTCACGAAATCCGCACGCCCCTGCACGCGATCCTTGGCATGACCGAACTGCTCCAGGAAGAGGCCACGGAAGAGAGCGCGCGCAAAAAACTATCCGTGCTCAAAAGCGCGGGTCAAAATCTTCTGACCGTCATCAACGATGTTCTGGACATCTCAAAAATCGAATCCGGGCGACTCGATCTGGAATCCGTCGATTTTTTTCTGGAGGATATCCTGAACGAGGCGGTCGATTTGATACTGCCCGAGGCGCGCGCGAAGGGTCTGGAGGTTGCGCTGTTTTACGATCCGCACTTGCCGCTCGTCGTACGCGGCGATCCCACGCGCCTCCGGCAGGTTCTGATCAATCTCATGTCCAACGCCGCGAAGTTCACCGAGACGGGTGAAATTAAGCTTGAAGCCAGGCGGGAGGCGGATCGTTCTACGTACTGTCATTTTTCAGTAAGCGATACGGGGATCGGAATCAACCAGGAAAAATGGGAAGATATATTTGAGGCCTTTACCCAGGCGGACGATTCCACCACGCGGCGCTACGGCGGGACCGGCCTTGGCCTGACCATCTGCCGCCGTCTGGTGGATTTGATGGGCGGAAAAATCGGCGTCGAAAGTTTCCCGGGCAAAGGCAGCCGTTTTTATTTCGCGATGCCCCTGCCCGCGGCCGTTGCGACCGCGCCGGCCGGGATGATCCCCGTGCGGGGCGGGGGCCGGGCCCTGCTGGTGGTGAACCCTGGCACGACGCGGCAGATTCTGCGCGAGTATCTGCACGCGACGGGGATCCCGATCGAGGAAACCACCGCCAGCGCGCTTCTGGAAGCGCCTCCCGCCAACCATCCAGCTCCCGTGCGATTTATTTTTATATCCGAGGAACCGCGCGGCGCGACACTTACGGAGACCCTGGCTCTGGCGCGCGGTCTGTATCGATCCGCGACCCTGATCGTACTTTCCCCGCGCGTGGATTTTCTGGAAACCGGCGATCCGGTTCGCCTGCCTGTTCCGTTGCGACGCGCGGCGCTCGTACGACTGCTGGGCCACGAACCGCCGGCGCGAACCGAACACGAAGATCCCGTGGCGCCCGCTCTCTCCCCGGTCAATCGACCCCTGCGCATTCTGCTCGCTGAAGATAACGAAGACAACCGGGGCCTGTTCCTGGCCTTTCTAAAAAGAACGCCGCATCAGATCACGGTCGCGGCTGACGGGAAAGCCGCGCTGGAGGAATTCACGCGCCAGCAGTTCGATCTAATATTCGTCGACATCCAGATGCCCGTGATGGACGGCCTCACGGCCACACGTCGAATGCGCGCGTTCGAAGCGGGCGAGATCAAAGCCGGCCGACGACTGACGCGCGTTCCGATTTACGCCCTCACCGCGAACGTACTGAGAGGGGAGATCGATAAAAGTCTGGAAGCCGGCTGCGACGATCATATCGGCAAGCCGATGTCCAGGACGCTCCTGCTCGAAGTCGTTTCTCGACATTCTACCGCGAACTGAGAACTCAACCCGGCCGCAGGGCGCGGAAGGCCCTGAGAAAATTTTCGCCCAGTATTTTTTTTATTCGTTTTACGCTCCAGCCGCGCCGGAGCATCCCCGCGGTCAGGCGTCCGTACGCGCGCGCGTCGCGCAGATCGAACGGCGGAATGATCATGCCGTCGAAGTCGCTGCCGATGGCCGCCAGATCTTCGCCGCCGACGCGAATCAAATGGTCCAGGTGTTCCAGGACGATCTCACCCCCTGGCGGCCGGCCGCGCGGCCGCAAATAAAAATCCGAAAAAATGACTCCGATCACGCCCCCCGTGTTCGCGACGCTGCGAATCTGATGGTCGTCAAGATTGCGCCAGTGCGGTTTCACACCATTCACGCCCGTATGCGTGACGAGTACCGGCAGATCCCGGGCGTGTACGGCAAGAGCGTCACGAAAACCATCCGGGTGAATATGCGCCAGATCGACGAACACGCGCCGTGCGTTCAGATGCGCGACAAGCGCCCGCCCGGCACGCGAAAGGCCGCGCTCCGGACGCAACATGGCCAGCGGAGTGGAAGCGGCTCCGAACACGGAATTCGTCATGTGCACCAGAGTCACGCGTACGACCGCGTCCGGTAGTGACAGAGCGCCCGCGGGCGCGGCCTGGCAGACGTTGCCGCCCTGCACGGCGATCATCCCCACATGCCGGCCTGTTTTTCTCTTATTTTTATATTCTTTGTAATTACGCGCAATTAAAAAATCGCAGCGAGCGAACTCTGCCTCGAGTTCGCGCACGTTGTCCGAAAAAGCGCGCCAGCGCGGGCCCGGCGGTAAAAACACGTTGGCCGTGATCGACCACATCGCGCCGCCCAGGCCCCCCGCGCGGATGCCCGGCGCGTCCAGGTGGCCCACGCAAAATCCGGGATTCCAGCGGCGGTGTTCGCGGCGGAGATCGTAGCCGAACAGTCGCACGGGGAGGAAGGATTCGACGTGCAGGTCGATGAGTTCGCTCGTTCCTAAAATTTCGCGCGCCGCGCGGTCAAGGCCAGGGTCGGCGGAGTACGCTCCGGGGCCCGCGAAGGACCCGGCCCGTTTTTCAGGAGGCGCGGGTGACATTTTCGTGGTATTTGCCGAACGCGGGATCGTGCAGATACACATCGGTTAGGCGCGGCGACCGCCCGATTCCGAAAAGCGTCCGCACCGGCCAAAAAACGAATCGAATCAGTTTCGCGAAATACGCCTCAAACACGTATCCCGCTTTTCGGGCGAAAACAATCCGCGCCAGCGGACGATCAATCAGCCCGAGTCGCAGCATGCGCAATTCGCAGGTGGCCACGACCTGATCGACGAAGGCCGGCAGGTTTCTCAAAACCGGGTGCTGAGGGTCCACCCGGCCTTTCATAAAACGGCCCATGCGGCGCATCGCCCCCAGGCTGACGAGGTTCAGGCCCACCAGACGACGGCGGAGTCCGGGCCGACCCGCGATGGCCCGGGCCGTGTGTCGTTCGCCGAAATCGGTGTGCCGTTCTTCCTGTTTGACAGCCCGGTTCAGAATCGCGACGATTTCCGGCTGGTCGATCGTGTCGATCAGCGCGAAAAAGGCCATCAGCACAGCGCCCTCGCCCTGCGCCATTTCCAGCGCGACGTGTTCCTCCCAGGTGTCCGGCATCATGTCGGTGGACAGGAACCTCGTCAGCCGGTGCGGCCGCGCGGGCGCGCGCCCGAGCAGGGCCAGTATCTTCAGGAAGTTGTCGACGTGCTGGAATTCTTCGATCGCCTGTTTCGCCAGAAACCTGGCGGATTCAAGATCAGGCGCATTGAGCAGCCAGTGGCCGATCTGGATGCCGGTCACTTCGCCGTACAAAAACTGATTGAACGCCCAGGCCAGAAAGTCGGCGTCGCGCGCCGGATCGAACCGGGCCCCCTGAAAATCGAAAGTCATTTCCGCGCGGGACAGCAACATAAGCTTACTCGTACCGTCGGTATTTTCGCCCGAGGCTTTTTAATCGTTCCTTTAGACGAACCTCCTGGCCCATCTCGGTCGGAAAATAAAACTGATCTTCCTGAAACCCTTCCGCCATGTATTCCTGTTCGGCGTAGTGACCGGGAAAGTCGTGCGGGTACACGTAACCCTGGCCGGCGCCTTCCTTGCGGTGGGTGGCCGTGGGCGCGTTGCGCAGATGATTCGGAATAGGTACACGCCGGCCGCGCACGCGCTCAAGCGCGCGGTCCACCGCGCGGTAGCTGGCGTTGCTCTTGGGACAGGACGCGAGGAAGGTGGCCGCCTGGGCCAGCACGATGCGGCCTTCCGGCATGCCGATGCGTTCGAGCGCCTGGAACGCCGCGAGCGCCGTCTGCAGGGCCTGCGGCGCCGCGTTGCCGACGTCCTCCGACGCGAAGATGACCATACGCCGCGCGATGAAGAGCGGGTCTTCGCCGGCCTCAATCATGCAGGCCATATACAACAAACTCGCGTCGGGGTCGGAGCCGCGCATGCTTTTGATGAAGGCGCTGATAAAATCGAAATGGTTCTCACCGGCGCGGTCGTAGTAGCGCGCGAAATGTTGTAACACTTCCTGGAGCCGGTCGGTCGAAATGAGCAGGCTTTCGGTGGGATCGCCGCCGGTACGAGCGCGCGACCCGTCCTGCACGGCCACTTCGAGGATGCGTAACAGTTTGCGCGCGTCCCCGCCCGCCGTTTCGATCAAGACCGTGCGCGCTTCGTCTTCCAGGCGCACCCGCGCGAGCGACGGGTCTTCGCCGAGCGCGCGGTCCAGAATCGCGCCCAGATCAACGTCGCCGAGAGGCAGGAGGCGATAGACCTGGCAGCGTGAAAGCAAAGGACCGATCACTTCAAACGAAGGATTTTCGGTGGTGGCCCCGATCAGGGTCACCCAGCCGGCTTCGACCGCGTGCAGAAGCGCGTCCTGCTGCGACTTGCTGAATCGATGAATTTCGTCGATGAAAAGTACCGCGCCGCGTCCCGTTTCGAAATGCACCTTGCCCTTGGCGATGATTTCGCGCAGTTCTTTTACTCCGGTGGACACGGCCGAAACCGAAAAAAAAGGCAGCGCGCTCGCTTCGGCCAGCAGGCGCGCGAGCGTGGTCTTCCCGCAGCCAGGCGGGCCGTACAGGACCATGGAATGCACCCCGCGGCGAAACAGGATTTCCACAAGTTCGCCGTGGCCGACATACTCCGAACGTGTGCGCGGGCGAAGTCGATGCGGCAGGGGTGAACGCCATTCGGCTGCTTTTTGAAATAAATCGTCCATGCGAATTTCGCGATCCGCCACGAAAAAGGGGACCATGAGAAAAAGCGACAGCCCCTCAACCGCGGGCGGCGGCCTGGTTTTTCAGCGAATTTTCCAGTTCGACGATCACGCTGCCGAGCAGGCGGTCCACGTCGCCCTGCATCGCGCGCAGATTGTCGGGAGCTGAGATTTCGTCGATGATCGTACGCGTGCTCGTGCGCAGAATGCCGGCCAGGCGGTCGCGGCCCTCGTCGGCCGCCAGGCCCGCTGCCAGGCCGTCCCGCACGGTCTTGTGAACGGAAATCAGCGCCAGGCGCATGACCCCGCCGATCGGTGAAAGCAACCAGGGTTCAAGCGCTTTGTCGATGGAAAAACGGACCAGGTCCGCGATCTGCGGTTGAATCGCCGGCACCATGCCGCGCGCGAGCACTTCGGTCTGCGTGTCCAGCAGGGCCTGGACTTCGGCCAGCGCGCCCGCGCCCACGGGCGCGGCCTGCGTGAGATCCGCATCGCGCAAGATCGCCTGGACCTGGGCCAGGATACGAATCAGGACCAGCCCGGAGATTTCCTCCGCGATGAGCGCCGCGTTGTCGTGGACGAGTCCCGGCAGGATGCCCTCGCCGGGGATGAAACCGTTTTCGCGCATTCGCACAAAAAATGGAACTACGCGTCCGAGTCGCAACCAGGCCATGTGATGCGGAAACAGAAGATTGAACGCTTCGAACCAGCGCACCACCGGGAAGAGGTACCAGGCCCGGTAACGGCGCGCGGAAATCGCCAGGACCCACCGCGCGAAAAAATCCAGCGCGAAGAACGCCACGAAGGCCAGGTCGAGCAGGTAAAATCGATCAATCAACTCACCGTCGTGGCCAATATGACGAAAATAATTCTGTTCGAATAGCGGCCGGACTTTGCGCTTGAACCAGTCCAGTTCCCCGGCGCGCGTGGCGGAGGTCAGGTTCCCGGCGCTCCAGAAATACTCGAAGCTGCGTTTGGATGAATCGCCGATGCGCGCGCGCGTGGCCGCGTCCAGGTCCTTACGTTTTACGTAATCGCGCACGCGGTCTTTGATGATCTCAAGCGTGCCGTCCTTGCGCGCGATTTGAAACGGCGACACATCGATCATCGCCTGGCTCTGCTCCGTCAATTGCGCCAGAAGTTCAGGGACGCGCGAAGGGGGCGCATTCGGTTCGCGGGCTCCAGGTGCCCGTCCGGCCGGCTC
>CAZVZS010000021.1:3315-10532 GCA_964631535.1 uncultured Leptospiraceae bacterium | reverse complement strand
TTCCCGCACGACCGGTTGCTGGATCGCCGGTTCCTGCGCGTACGCGCGTTCCAGCTCGTCCACGAGTTTCAAATACGCGTCCGTGGTTCGATGCGCGGTGATGTCCTTCACCGGATCGTACACCCGGGTGACTTCCGGGGCGTAGCGCAGATAAAAATCGCGAAAGGTAAAATGTGTGTACGGGACGCCCGCCAGATAGGTAAAATCGAAAAAAACGAACAGGAGATTGACGCAGGCGATCAGGCAGAACAATAGCTCGTACAATAACCGCGCCGTGCCGCGTGTCTGATTCCGTCCAGTTTTCCCCATATCTGATTCTCCCGACCCTGCCTGTTCGATGAAAAACTGTAGACCCCGCGCGGGGTGTCAATAGAAGTTATCCGGGTTTTGAGGAAGAAAAAATGCAACCCGCTCGAAGCGTGTCGCGTCCAGTCCCGTGAGCGAAACAACCGGATTTTTTTGTGTTTTTGAGGGTGTGGACGGTTCCGGCAAATCCACCCTGATTGAACCCATCGCGCGGGCCCTGCGCGCCCATCCCCTGGTGCGGGCGCGGTTCACGGATGTTCTGACGCTCAGGGAGCCGACCGATTCGCCAGAAGGACTGGCCATCCGCCGTCGGCTCAAGGAGTCGAGCGACGCGAGTCCCGGCGCCTGGCTCGAATATTTCCAGACTGACCGCGCGGGCAATGTGGAACGAAATATCCGGCCGGGGCTCGCGGCCGGTCGCCTGCTGCTCCAGGATCGGTACTTCTACTCCACCGCGGCTTACCAGGGCTCCGACGACGCGAGTAAAGGTTCGCCCGAAGCGATCGTGCGGGATTCGTTCGCGCGCGGTTTCCCGCGTCCGGATCTGCTCGTGTATTTAAACATCACGCCGGAGGACGCGCTGGGACGCATCGACCGCGGACGCGCCCGTCGCGAGACCTTCGAAACCCTGGACCGTCTGCGGCAGGTCGCCGCGCGGTACGAACGAATCCTGCCGCCGGAAACCCTGCGCCTCGACGCGCGCGATACGCCCGAAGCATTGACAGAACAAACTGTGCGAACTATCCTGGAACGTATATGAGAATTTATACGAAGCAGGGCGACACGGGCCTGACCCGGCTGGCTGACGGCGAACGCATCCCCAAACACGACCACCGCGTGGAACTCTACGGCACCGCCGACGAGTGTAATTCCAGCATTGGCCAGGCCCTTGCCTTTATGGACGGGGCGCCGTACGCGGACTTGTGCGCGTCGCTCCAGACCCAGCAGAATCTTTTATTCGAACTCGGCTCGGAACTGGCCGGCTTCGAAACCGGCGCGGGGCCCAGCGTAATCCACGAAGACGATATCGCCGCGCTGGAACGCGCCATGGACGCGTACATGGAAATTCTCCCGCCCATGCGCGCTTTTATTCTGCCAGGCGGGACCCCCGCTTCGGCGGGACTGCACGTGGCGCGTACGGTCTGTCGCCGTCTGGAACGAATGTGTACGGCGGATCTGGCCGCGAACCCGGAGACCTGTACCGTGCGGCCGCTCGCTTTAAAATATATCAATCGACTTTCGGATTATCTGTTCCTGGGCGCCCGCCTGGCGAATCACCTGGCGAAAGTGGCTGACATCGAATGGGCTTCTCGCGCTAAAAAAGAAAGTACGGGCGAATAAGCGAAATTTATTTTTAAAGAATAATCCGGGTTAACCGCCGGAGCCGCGCGTTTCCTTCGTTTGCCCCGACGGCGCGGATTTCGATTCCAGTTTTTTTTTCTCGGCTTCCAGCAGGGCGATCATGGCCTCGTTGTCTTCTTTCGATTTTGCCATGTCCAGCGCCGTCTGGCCTTCTTCGTTGCGGAGTTCCAGATCCGCGCCCCGGTCGAGCAGGAGACGCGCGGTTTCACGCTGGCCGAATAACGCCGCGAACATGAGCGCGGTATTGCCTTCTTTATCGGCGGCGTTCACATCGGCCTTGCGGTCCAGCAGGAGGCGGGTGACCCGCGCGTGCCCGAAGAGTTGCGCGTTCATGAGCGGGGTCTGCTCCCCGATATCGCGCGTTTTGACGTCCGCGCCACGGTCCAGTAAGAAGCGGACGATTTCCTCATGGCCGTAGAGGGCGGCCACGCTCAGCGCGGTTCTTCCGGCTGAAGCCTTCGCCTCCAGGCGCGCTCCGGCACCCACCAGGGACTTCGCGATTTCCAGATGGCCGGACCGGGCCGCCTGCTGTAAGGGCGTCTGATCGTACGGACCGATTTCGTTCGCGTTCGCGCCCTGGGCCAGGAGTTTCGCGACGGCTTTCTGATCGCCTTTTTCAACAGCCTGGAAAAGCGGCGAACTCTGGCGCACGGGCCCCGTGGAACAGTGGACGAGCCGGACGAAAAACAGCGGAACCACGAAGGCCGCGAAACAAAAAACGCGAACGGCGCGAAACAGGCGAAAAGGCCCGAAGTGACGGGGACCCGTTTTCACAGAGGCCTCTAATTTTCCTGGGTCATGGCGCGGATCTGATCGCGCAACATGGCGGCTTTTTCGAAATTTTCCTCGTCCACGGCCTTCTGTAGATCGATCTGCATTCGTTCGAGGTCCGATCGCGGAGCTTCTTCCTGGGTTTGCTCCGGTTCTTTTTCCGTAGCGGACTCTTCTCCGAGGATGACGGCCGCTTCCTGGTAAACTTTTTCATTCATAAAAATCGGACAGTGCGCGCGCAACGCGATGGCCACCGAATCCGACGGCCGCGCGTCCAGCTCCACGACGCCGTCCCGGGTCTGTAGCACGATCCGCGCGTAAAAAACGTTTCCGATGATATCGTTGATTACGACGTGCAGAACTTTTACTTCGAGTTCACCGACCATGCTTAAAATCAGGTCGTGCGTGTTCGGGCGCGGCGGAGTGACCCCGTCCAGCGCGCTGCTGATGGAGTAGGTCTCGAGGGGACCGATGAAAATCGGGACGACCTTGTTGTAGTTCGGCAGCGTCGGCTTCAGGAAGATGGCGAAACCGACATTTGTAATGGATACGTCCGATATGGTAACTTCGAGCATCAACCTTCCCTCGTGACCAGTTTAAGGGCCATCACTGGAATTGAAACCAATTTTTCCAACACTTACAGGTCTTTCAGTCCCAGCGGACGGTTATCGGCGTGGATTTTTCGCCCCGGATTTGCGGGTCGTCGGTTTCGAAACGCAGCCGGAGCGTGACCGGAAAAAATTCCGCGGCAGGCGGTTTTTCGATGGAACCGTATTTTTTGTGAAACTCAATCAGCATCGTACCTAGGTAATCGAAGCACCAGAGACCGCGTCCGTTCTCGTCCACCCGTTCGCCTTCCAGTTCCCCGCTGACGGACTGTGGTCCACGTTCCAGGCTATACTCGCAATGCAGGCTCTGTTCAAGAGCCGCGCGCCGGGCCGGTTCCAGCGCGTTGTTCCATTCCGCGCGCAGGCCTGGCGTCTGGCGCGCGTGAAAGTACATGTAATAACCCAGATCGCGCCAGGAGGATCGTTTTGACCCGGGCGCGACGAAAGCGTAGACCCCGTTCTCCGGCGCGGGCAGGCGGCACTCATCGCCGGTGGAATCGTCGCAGAAAAAAACGCGCTTCAGGGCGAACGGTTCCGGAGCGCAGGCCCCCAGACCGAAGACTGTCAGCGCCAGGAGGATTCGACCCCCAAAAAAATCAGGTTTTTTCAGCATGGTGTTTCGTGGCTCCGTGTTCTCAATCGTGTAAAGATTTATCCGGCGCCGGGTTAAGCGGTGAAAATCACCCGTAAATCGTTGAACACAGTGCCCACGTCCGGCTGCCGGAAAAACTCCGGCGTGTGGGTCCAGGGACGGAAGGACATTTTTTCATAGTACAGCAGGGTCTCGGCGAAGATGCCGTGGTACAGATACACAGTATGAAAATCTTCCACGAGCACCGTCCGCACCACGGAGTATTTGGTCACGTACCCTGGGTCAAGTTCGACCAGCGGCCGACCTTCGAACTGGTATTTTACCTCCAGGCCCAGGGTTTTTTTGCGAATGTCCACCAGCTCTTCGCGACCGATCGGGCGCTCGAAGCTGATGAACCTGACCAGGCGCCGGGGTACTCCGCCGTACAGGGGCGTCCAGCCATCGGAAGAACCGGCTTCGGTTTCGAAATCCACCGGTCCCCAGCGAGCCTCAAGGTCTTTTTTCACCTGGAAGTACGGGGCCGGGTCGTCATAGGCCAGAGCCAGATACAACCGACAGGGGTCCGGCTCTTCCAGGGGCGGTTTCCACTTCTTGCTCATGAGCGTTCCGGTCAACAGGAGCGGGGCCAGGCAATTCTGGCCAGGGCTTTTTGGGCCGGCCGGAATCGTCCGTTTCAAAACCGGTCACAATTTTCATTGACTCCCTGGACCAATCTGGGACCTGGAATGTATGAGTGAACGCGCCGGGGAACTTGAATTTCCCGCCACCCGCAACCAGATCGAAACTGAAATCGAGGCCCACCTGGGCGCCGGACCGTCCGTACGCGAAGTACCGGCCCTGACCTATGAAAAGGGAGAGACCCGTTTCGTTTTTTTCCCGCCCCATCTTGAAAACGCCCTGGTATACGAAGCCATCGGCCTGGTCAAAAGTTGTATCGAAAATCTGCGCGTGCATTCGTTCGACCCCGGCTTCGTCGTGTTCCAGGCCATGGGCGAAAATCTCTTCGACACCGCCGCCATCACGTCCGGCATCAAATTCAAATTCGTTTCGCTGGGCGGGACCAACCGCGTCGAAATTACGCGGAAGGGCAACTGGAATCAAAACGAAGTCCAGGCGGCCATTCAGGTTTTTAAACTGTTTCATCCGCGCGAAAAACGAGGCAATCCACTCGGAAATCTCGCGCGCCTCGGCATCGCGGTCTACCAGAAACGCGCGGGTGACGGAACGAGCACGAGCGGCGCGGCCTCCGGCGACGGGGCGAACGCGAACGCGACAGAAGCCGGTGCCGACGCCGGGGCGATTACAATCGCCGATACGTGGGACAGCATCGCCGGGTACGCGGCGACGAAACTCGAAATTCAGGAAAACGTGATTCTGCCCCTGCGCCATCCGGAAGTCTTCGACCAGGTGGCGCGCGCCGCCGGGAAACGCGGGGCCGCGATGCCGCGCGCGATTCTGTTCGAAGGGCCGCCAGGTGTCGGCAAGACGACCATGGCCCGTCTCATCGCCCTCGAAACCGGGCTGCCGCTCGTGGTTGTACCGGTGGAAAACATCCTGAGCAAATACTACGGCGAATCCGCTCAGAACATGGCGGCGATTTTTGACGCGGCCGCCGAACTGGACCGGGCCCTGCTCTTCCTCGACGAAATCGATTCGCTGGCCGGTTCGCGCGAAGAAGGCCTGGTGGAGGCGACGCGGCGCGTGCTTTCGGTCCTGCTCCGCAAGATCGACGGGTTCGAAGCGCATCCGGGACTCCTGACCATCGGCGCCACCAACCGATCGCAGGACCTGGACCGCGCGCTGATTTCGCGCTTCGATCAAACCATTCATTTCCCGATGCCCAACGCGTCCGAACGCGGGGCCATCTTCAGCCGCTACGCGCGCCATCTCACGGACGCGGAACTCTTGCAACTGGGCAATTTATCGCCGGGCCTGTCCGGCCGGACGATCCAGGACGTCTGCGAGTACGCCGAACGCCGCTGGGCGCGCCTTCTGATCGCCGAAAAAAAAACGATCACCGCCCCGCCGGCCGGCCTTTACCAGGAAATCGTCAGAGTAAAAACCGAACAGGTCGGCGCGAGCGCGAGCTGAACGATGCCCGTTCGCAGCCTGAGCGCTCTGGAATTTCTGGAACGCGCGCGCACGCTGACCGTGCTCGACGTGCGCACGCCGTCCGAATTCACGCATGGCCACATCCCGGGCGCGTCGTCCCTCCCCCTGTTTTCCGACGAGGAGCGCGCTGAAATCGGCACCCTGTACGTCCAAAAAGGTCGCGCAAACGCCATCAAACGCGGGCTTGATTTCGTGGGTCCCAGAATGCGCGCCCTGCTGGAAGCGGGAGAAGCCGCCGCGCGGGACGGGGCTGTGCTCGTGCACTGCTGGCGCGGCGGAATGCGCAGCGGGAGTCTGGCCTGGCTTTTTGGTTTCTACGGGCTCGACGTGGGGACCCTGGAGGGCGGCTACAAAAATTTTCGCAGGTACATAATCGATGACGTTTTTACGCGAAATCGCGATCTGCGTGTGCTGGCCGGTCGCACGGGCGCCGGAAAAACGGCCACACTCCTGGCCCTGGCCCGCGCGGGGCAGCGCGTCGTGGATCTGGAAGGCCTGGCGCGCCACCGTGGCTCGGCCTTCGGCGCGCTGGGCCAGGCGGCCGCGCCCACCCAGGAACAATTCGACAACAACCTGGGCATGGAGCTGGACCGGCTCGACTTTCCCGCGGCGCGCGCGGAACCCGCCAGCCTGGCGCCGGTCTGGGTGGAGGACGAAAACCGGACTATCGGCCGCCTGGCTCTGCCGGGCCCGCTGTACGCCGCCATGCGCTCCGCTCCGCTCGTGTACATCGACGCGCCCTTCGATCGGCGCGTCGCATATTTAATGGAAGAATACGGCCGCTTTCCGGCCGCCGACCTGGCCCTTGCCGTTCAGAACATCGCCCGGCGCCTGGGCGGCCTGGAAACCGGTCGCGCCCTTGACGCGATCCTGGCGGGGGATCTCCGAACCGCCTGCGAAATCGCCTTGCGATATTATGACAGTGCCTACGAGTACGCTCTGGCAAAGCGCGACGGTCCGCGGATGATAAAAATCGACGGGGATCCGTTCACGCCGGATGAAAACGCGCGCCGCATCCTGACCCGGATTATGCATGAAACGAAAATATGATGCGCCCAAATCTATGGAAAAAATCAACACCCCGCCGAATTCATCATCCCCTCCGCGCCTGACGGCGTACAGCCACGGGGCCGGCTGTGGATGTAAAATTTCGCCAAAAATTCTGGAAACAATTTTGAAGGGAAATCAGGCCTTCCCCGACCGGACCCTCCCCGATCGGGGCGGGGCCCTGCTGGTGGGCAATGACGCGCAGGACGACGCGGCCGTGTACGATCTGGGCGGTGGCCAGGCCCTGATCAGTACAACGGATTTTTTCATGCCGATCGTGGACGATCCCTTCGATTTCGGACGCATCGCCGCGGCCAACGCGATCTCCGACGTGTACGCGATGGGCGGGCGCCCGGTGCTGGCCCTGGCCATCCTCGGCTGGCCGCTGGATCGCCTTGCGCCCGAAGTGGCGGGCCAGG
>CAZVZS010000021.1:0-3305 GCA_964631535.1 uncultured Leptospiraceae bacterium | reverse complement strand
CTATTCTGGATCAACTGATCCTCGGTGAATCCGGGCGGCGCTCGCGGGCGGCCACAGCATCGACAGTCCCGAGCCGATCTTCGGTCTGGCCGTGAACGGCCTGGTCGACGCGGGCCGGATCAAACGCAACAACGGGGCAAAGCCCGGCGATCTTCTGTTCCTCACCAAACCGCTCGGCATCGGAATCCTGACCACGGCCGAAAAGAAAAACCTTCTGCGCCCGGAGCACCGGGGCCTGGCGGTCGCTACCATGCTGCGACTCAACCGCGTGGGCGAACGCCTCGGTTCCCTGGGCGCGGTCCACGCCCTGACCGACGTGACCGGCTTCGGCCTGCTGGGGCATTTGAGTTCCCTGTGCGCGGCCTCCCGGGTTTCCGCCCGGGTGCGCGCGGACGACGTACCCCTGCTCACGGAGCTCGGGTTTTATCTGGACCAGGGCGCGTTTCCCGGCGGCACGCGGCGTAATTTCGACAGCTACGGCCATAAAATCGCCGGCCTGAGCGCACGCGCGCAACTCATCCTTTGCGATCCCCAGACCTCCGGGGGGCTGCTCGTAGCCTGCGATCCGGGCGGGATCCCTGATCTGGAGGCGGTATTCGCGGAATTCGACCTGGGCGGGTTTACCGGGCCGATCGGGGAAATCGACGCGGGTCGAGGGGACGGCTGTCTGGTCGAAGTGATCTGACCGGCACCTTCCCGGGCCGGTCCCGGCTGCCCCGGAATATGATCGATTCCACCAAAAAAAGCGGCATGGAATGATTTGACAGTTTTCCATTTCCGAAAATGATGGTATGTGGCGTCACTAACACTGACGCCTTTTCGCATGAACACTCTTCCTACCCCCGGATTCCCCCCCGGGGGTTTTTTTTCGTACTTTTACCGGGGTCGCTGTCATCGTTCGGCCATTTCCCTGTCATCTTTTCGTAACCTGCCGCGTATATAGTGACGCTGTATGGCGACTGGAATAGAAGTATCTGGAATTCGGGCCCGGGAGGCCGGTATGAGCGCAGCGGAAAATCCGGGGCGGGCCCCTGGTCGCGAGGAACTCGACGCGGAGAAACAACAAAACAATCTGAAAGGATACCGCGTCCTGGTGGTGGACGATGAAGAGGACATCTGCGACATCATCCGTTACAATCTGGAGGAAGCCGGCTTCATCGTCACGGTTTCCATGAACGGGCTGGACGCCTGGAATCGCCTGGAACGTAAACAACCGGACGCGATCATTCTCGACCTCATGCTGCCCGGCATGAACGGCATCGACTTCTGCAAGAAGGTCAAGGCCCGCTACGACATCCCGGTCCTGATGGTCACCGCGCGCTCGGCCGAAACCGACGCCGTGCTCGGACTGGAAATCGGGGCGGACGATTACATTCGCAAACCGTTCAGTCCGCGCGAACTGGTCGCGCGCCTG
Organism: uncultured Leptospiraceae bacterium; assembly: GCA_964631535.1. Lineage (GTDB taxonomy): Bacteria > Spirochaetota > Leptospiria > Leptospirales > Leptonemataceae > CAZVZS01. The sequence goes on along the minus strand of CAZVZS010000021.1, from coordinate 1,891 downwards.
CGCACCGTGCTCCGCCGCACCCGGCCCGCGGGGGAGGAACGCAACGGCAACCTGAGCGCGGGCGGCATCGTGATGGATACGGCCGCGCACCGGGTGTACGTCCAGGGTCGCCCGGTGGAGTTGACGCTCATCGAATACAAACTCCTGCGTCTGATGCTGGAGAATGCGGAGATCGCCTTCACGCGCGACAAACTGCTCGACCGCGTCTGGGGCCGCGACGTGTACGTATCGGATCGCACGATCGACGTGAACATTAAACGCCTCCGCGAAAAACTGGGCGAAGAAAAAAACCGCCTGGAAACCGTGCGCGGCGTCGGGTACCGGTTTCGCGGCGGGGATTAACCCGGATTATGCATGGGTCGCGTTTTTTATCGCCTGTTTTACATTCCGCTGGGATACTTCATCTGGACCCTGCTCTGTTTTCTGCTGTACGCCGAATTCCATCCTGACGTCACGCTGGAGCGGATGCGCGTCACCGAACTGCTGGCCTTCCTGGGACCGGGCCTCGTGATCGCGTCAATCTTCGCCTGGCGCATCGGCGCGTCGGTTTCGCGCCAGCTTGCCGAACTCACGCGCCGCGTGGAGGAGTTTCCGCGCGTGCGCGAATACCTGCCGGAGATGTCCGGCGTCCAGGAATATCTCCGGCTCGCGCGCGCCCTCCAGGAGTTCATGCTGCGCATACGCCAGGAACGCGGCGCGCTCCAGCTGGAAAAAGAACTGCTGCGATCGCTGCTCGGGGCGTTTCAGGACGGGGTCTTCTGCCTGAACCGGGAGGGGAAAGTCGTCTATTTGAATCCGGCCCTCAGCGAGCAGCTGGTCTACGCCGACTCGCAGGCTAAACCGTACTTTCGCGCGGTACGCAACGCCGCCATGCTGGAATTCGTAAACCGCGTGATGCAGGCGGAAGAAGGCCCGGCCGCGCCCGAAAGCGGGGAAGACGCCGCGTTTCAGTTTCAAACGGGCGAACAATTTTTCCGGATCAATTTTATTCCCGTTCAACTGCACGGGGAGGAAGCCGGATTATTTTTATTCATCATCCACGACGAAACCCGGCAGCGCAATCTCACGCGCCTGCGCCAGGAGTTTTTACAGAACGCCAGCCACGAATTAAAGACGCCCGTGACGAGTATCCGCGGTTACGCGGAATCGATGATGCCGCGGATGGACGGCCAGCACCTGAAATTTTTAAAGGCGATTTTACGCAACGCCCTGCGCATGCAGCAAATCATCGAGGATATGGTCACGATTTCGTCCGTGGAATCCGGCGAGTACCCCCTGCACCGCAAGACGACGGGCGCGCGCAAATACCTGGAGGGCATCCGCGAACTCGTCACCGGTTCGCTCGCGAAAAAACAACAGGTCCTGGAGATGCAGTGCGCGGGTGACGTGGAACTCAACGCGGATCTGCTTCTGCTCGAACACCTGCTCCTGAATCTGATCGTCAACGCGTCGCGGTATTCGCCGGACGGATCGACCATTCGCGTGGTCGTGGAGCGTCGCGCCGACCGCATTCACATCCAGGTCATCGACCAGGGACCGGGCATTCCGCCCGAGCACCGGGACAAAATTTTCGAACGTTTTTATCGGATCGATTTGAATCGTTCGCGCCAGGAAGGCGGAACCGGCCTGGGGCTTTCCATCGTGCGTCATGTGGCGCGCGTGCACGGCGGGACGGTCTGGGTGGAAGACGGCCCGGGCGGTTCGGGCGCCGCGTTTCAGGTTTCGCTGCCCGCGCTTTAGCCCGGATTATGCATGAAACGAAAATATGATGCGCCCCACAGGCATACGCAGGCCGGCTGTACGGCCATCCGTGGCCGAACAGCCGGCGCTTCGCCATCCCTGGCTTCGCGGCAGCGTATGCCTGTGGGGGCAACACACTGTTTCATGCAAA
>CAZVZS010000020.1:46026-89394 GCA_964631535.1 uncultured Leptospiraceae bacterium | reverse complement strand
GCGTACAGCTGCGCCCCGGGCAGAAAGACCGTGTACACGAAAACCCCGGTGAGCAAAGACGCGAGCGCGCGCATCGGGAGGTTGAATTGTTTGAGTTTACGCGGAAACTTGATCATTTTTTTGCCCTGAGGCCGCACCGAACCATCCGCACGCGAATTTTAATGCGCGCGGGAAGTTTACAGTCGGCTTTGAAGTTTGATGGATTCGCGAACCATGATTCAGAATCGAATCATGCGAAATTGAGAATGTAGAAATAGAAAAGGAAAGCGGAGTGAAATCGAAGGCGGGTTGTACGTTTTGTGCGACCCCCTTGCGAATGTAACCGTTACGAATCGAAAAATAATTCGTGTGTGAATGCAGCGGAACCGGTCGCGCGACCCGGAGAGTGGCGCTCCGCTCCCGGCGCTCCCCGGTCGCGCGCGAATGGCCCGCGGGAATCCAGTGGGCATCCCTGGATGTGGGAACGGCCCGCGCCTCCGGACCGGCGCCCATGTATGCGGCGTGCGGGCTGGTTGCCAGGAGCAAACCGGATGAGCGACGTTCTTCTAACGGAGGGGCGGTCAGCAGGCGGTCGGTTTGTTCGAACTCGAATTCGGTGCTAAGCTGAATGGCGTCCAGCTCCTGAAAAGCCAGTTCACGCGCCTGGACGTCGCGTTCCGCACGTAGATGCTGCTCAATCAAGCCGGCGGCTGGATTGGCGCTGACCTGATTCGACCGAGAGGTGCCGGGAGCGAACAGATCGACCCCGGCGAGGGTTCCTACGGTGCCGGGAACCGAGGGCCCGGCGGGGGTGAGGAAGGTTGCGGTACTGTTAAATTCAAACGAATTCTCTTCCGCGCGTAAAAGTTCCGCGCGAAAAAACACGCCGGCGCCAGACAAAGCGAGCACGATCCAGATTTTTGTTCGCGGACCGATCACGGTGTGGCGACAGGACGCGAATTCGTGGCGAAATCCAGCAGAAAAAGCGCCGCGAAGAAGAATTTCGCGCAAATTCGCGCGTCAGCATCCCAGGAGCGACTTATCGCGAAAACCCGCCTGGCGGGCCTGTCAGTCTTCGGCCGCTGCGGCCTGCGAGGTACCCGTGATGACGGCCAGTTCTTTCAGAATAATTTCGCGGACATGTTCGGCCAGTGCTTCGGAATCCATCCCCTTGAAGCTTTCGAAAGCGAGAGGGGGCAGGATCTGAATGCGGATCCGATGGCGACCCTGGAGTTTCACGCCGCGCGCGGGCAGGGCCTTTGACGAGCCGTACACCGCGATCGGCAGAATGGGCCGGCCTGTGCGCAGGGCCAGATCGAAGGCGCCTTCCTTGAACGTACGCACTTTCCCGTCGCTGGAGCGGGTGCCCTCCGGAAAAATAAAAACGGAACTGCCGGTATCGAGGGCCTCGGCGCAGTCCTTCATCATCTGCGCGTTGCTGCGCAGGCTGCCGCGTTTGAGTTTGATGTACCGATTCAAACTCATATTCCAGCCGATGACCGGTACGCGGAAATTTTCGATTTTCGACACCCACTTGAAATGAATGAACAATCGAAATAAGGTGAGGATATCCACCAGCGACTGGTGGTTGGACACGATGACGTAGGCTTCCTTGCGATCGACATGTTCGCGACCGGTTACGGTAACCCGCCACACCGGGTTAAGCCAGGTATACAGCGATGCCCAGAACGAGGTGAACATGTGCAGGGCCACGAGCCGCCGGTCGAAGAGCACGGTCAGGGCCCAGATCAGGAAGGCCACAGGCATGAACAGGATGGATGTGACGACGATGAAACCCCAGAACAGGGTCGATAAGATGTAAGCCATTGCGCGCGAAACCCGGGTGAATGTTCCCGCGCAAACCGTCCGGCCCTATTCTTCGATGGACCAGGCCACCGAGCCGCCCGCCCGAAACGGGACCAGCCGGTCATGACCAAAGTCGAGGGTTTCCGGAATTGTACGGGTTTTTTTTTACGAGAGTCCCGGTGCGGGTCGCCGGGGGCAACCCGTAAAATGCGGCCCCGCGCAGGGACACAAAGGCCTCCAGCCGGTCCAGCCGGTCCAGTTCATCGAACACTTCGGCGTACAGCTCCAGCGCGCAATGCGACGTAAAAACCCCCGCCGCGCCGCAGGCCGATTCCTTGGTCTGCCGGGCATGCGGGGCGCTATCCGTACCGGCGAAAAAACGCGGATCGTCGCCCGTGGCGGCCTGACGCAGGGCCTCCCGGTCCGTGGCGGTCTTCACCACCGGCAGGCAGAAGTGGTGCGGACGGATGCCGCCCACGAGCATATCGTTGCGAGTCAAAAATAGATGGTGGGCCGTGATCGTGGCCGCAAGCCGCCCCTGCCCGGCCGCTACGAAATCGACGCCGTGTTTGCTCGTGACGTGTTCCAGGACCAGGGGCAATTCCGGAAACTCCCGGACCAGGGGCGCGAGAATTCTTTCTATAAATACCTGTTCGCGATCGAAAATATCGACGTCCGGATCCGTGACCTCTCCGTGCAGGAGCAGGGGCACGCCGTGCGACTCCATGGCCGCGATCGTCGGGTACACCCCGGCCAGATCGGTCACACCCGCATCGCTGTTGGTCGTGGCGCCGGCCGGATAGTACTTGAACGCGTGAATGAACGGGCTTTCCTGCGCGCGCCGCACATCCTCGGGGGACGTACGCTCGGTCAGATACAGCGTCATCAGGGGCTGGAAGGTCCGCCGGGCCGGCGCGGGCAGGGCCGCTTCGATGCGCCCGCGGTAGGCGTCCGCGTCGCCGATTTTCGTGATCGGCGGTTTGAGATTGGGCATGATGATCGCGCGATCGAACCGGGCCGCGACATGGCGCATGACATCTTTCAGCACGGCGCCATCGCGCACATGCAGGTGCATATCATCGGGACGGCGCAGCGTGACGCGTGTACCAACAGGAACGGGCATGGGCGATTTCCGCCGGGGGGCCACGCGGCGCCATCCGTTTTTCGGCGGCGACTATTTGCGCGGAAAGTCACCCGTGGCACGAATGTACGCGGCATACTCGGCGATGTTCATCGTCGGCCGCGCCAGTCGCCCCCAGATCGCGGGGTCCGGTTCCGGTTCGTAAAATGTACGGTAGTATTTCAGCAGGCTCCCCAGTTCGCGAATCTGGCCGCTGAACAGACCCAGCGCCCGGAGCACCGCGAACGGCATTTGACGCAGGCGCAGTCCCGGATCGTACGCGGCGATAAACCGGCGCCCGGCTTCGTTCAGCCCCAGCAGTTCGGGCCCCTGCACGGGCACGATTTCACCGCCGGCGCCCGCCCCGTTTTTTAACGCCGCGGCCACGATCCGACCGTAATCGTCGCCCGCGATCCAGTACGATTCCAGCCGAACGCCCGACAGGCCCAGAAACGTTTTACCGCTGACGAACACCGGCAAAGTTTCCATGAACCAGGCCGGTTCGAAAATCGTGACCGCGAGATCAGATTTTCGCGTAATCTCCTGTGCTGCGTATTTTTCGCGCATATGCCACCAGGGATGATCCTGGCCGTACCGGGCCACCCCCAGCGCCGAAAGCAGAAGCAGACGCGGGCGATGATTTTTCGCGGCCAGCAGGACGTTGCGCAGGCCTTCGGTTTCCGGCAGAAAACGCGCGCCCGCTTTCGAATCGACGCTGAGATACACGGCCGAACAATGCTGGAGCGCCGCGTCGATCTCGTCGGGCCGCTCAAGATCGCCCGCGACACATTCGACTCCCGCCGGCAGTACCGCGGCGGCGGCCGGAGGATTGCGCGCCATGACGCGCACGGCGAATCCTTCCTGGACCAGGCGGCGCACGACGGGGCGGCCGAGCATACCCTGGCCGCCGATTACGAGGATATTTTGGGAAGATGTCATCTTTATGAAGGCGGGAAAAATTCGCCGGTTACGATCACAAATCCTGGCAGAAGTTCGCTCGCGATCGTCTCCCCGGTACGCTCTTCCCAGCCACCCGGGCGATTGACGCGCAAATGGACCCGGTGATTTAACGGGTCAACAATCCAGAATTCGCGCACGCCGTTTTTTTGATAACGATCGGATTTAACGCCGAGGTCCCGGTCGGCCGTACTTTCGGAAAGTATTTCACAGACGAGATCAGGGGCACCGTGGATATGTTTGATCACGATGTTCATATGTTCGTTGAGAATGAAACTGAGATCGGGCCGCAAAACGTCACCGCCATCGGGAAGCAGAATGTCCACCTCCGTGGCGATCCTGCCGACGGGGTGTTTGTCAAGGTAACGCGCTAAAAACCAGGTAAAACGCGAAGTCGATTCGCCATGAAAAAACGTTCCACTCGGTGACAGAAACAATACCCCCTCGATCATATCGTACAAAAAACCGTCCTCTTCCAGGTCCAGGTATTCTTCCCGGGTGACTCTGCGTCCCACGTAGCGGGGACCGGTTTTCGTTCCGACGACCATGAGAAAAAAATACGGAGCGGCAGGCGCAGGGTCAAGCGGTAAATGTTACGTCCTTCAAGGCGCGGTTTTTTTCACACGATTGAATTTTCCGCGGCGAAGAGCGCGGCCGCCGCGCGCGTGGCGACGCCGATTTTATCGTAGATGTGCTGCACATGGTGCTGGGCCGTGCGGTGGGAAATCGCGAGTTCACGACCGATCTCTTTATTACTGGCCCCGCGCGCCAGGAGCCGCAAGACCTGGACCTCCCGCTCGCTCAGGCCGGCGGGTCCAGTCCGCGCGTCCCGGTCCGTCCGGTGGCCGGCCGCGTCCAGGAGACATTCAACCGCGCGCGCGTCCCAGAAACCACGCCGTGACTCTTCGCGTAACAAATCGGCCGCCGCCGATTCGGAAAACGCCAGGCGATGGGCACGCGGTTCGATCATCGATTGATACGCTTCCGCCACCGCGAGCAGCCGGGCCGCCGGCTGCGTGGCCGCGTACCGTTCGCCCCGGTGGTATCCCGTACCATCGCAGCGTTCATGGTGACGGCCGGCGACCTGGCTTTCGCGCGCGAGGCGCGGGTCGCGCGCGAGAATCCGCTCGGTACGATACGCGTGCAGGCGAATCTGTTCGATGTCGCCCGGGGAAAGTGCCCCCGGTCTTTCGCGCAGTCCGGTGGAAAGCGTGACGGCCCCGAGGTCGTGCAACCAGGCCGCGCGGCGCAGAACCGCGGTTTCGTCCGCGGACAGACCGAAGGCGGGCCCGGCCCGCGCGCAGAGCGTCGCGATATTGCGCGAGTGCCCGGTCGTGTATGCGCTCTGCAAATCGGCAAAATCGCCGAAGGCTTCCGCGATTCGGTCCAGGTCCCGGTCCATGCGCGCGGGTGATGGCTCTGCGATGCGGGGGACCCCGGGCCCCACGCGGAGCAGTTCAAGCAGGGACGCTTCGTGTTTCAGAAAAAGGTCGACGAAGTCCGGATCGAAAATCCGCCCGCGACCGCGCCGCAGCATCGGGCCGGGCGCGGCCGGACCGCCCGTCTGATCGAAGATGACGACGCATCCCGCCACCTGGACAATCCGCGTGGCCGGATGAATCCGGTCGCCGGCAAGGCCCGCCGGCCCGCCGCGTCCGTCCCAGCGTTCGTGGATCTGCGCCAGGGCTTCTCCGACGGCCGGGGGCATCCCCAGGCGCTGCGCCAGACGCGCGGCGACTTCACAACTCGCGGAAACGAAACCGTCGCGCAGGGAACGACCGCCCAGCAGGAGGCGCGCCAAGAAGGGAATCGCCTGGACCCCGCCCTGGTTCAGCGCCAGCTCCAGCGTCCCCAGCAGGGCTTCAGTCGGACTGCGCGGGTCGATCAAACCGAATTTTTTTCGCAGCGGAATTTCGGCGTCCCCGACCATTTGCGCTTCTTCGTGGGCGTAGGCCGTACAACCGATGTAGCGCAGCAGAGCCGCGTACCCCGCCGCCGCGCGAGTTTCGGCGGACACGCCCGACTCACGCGCCAGCGCGTCCGCGATCATGTACATGCGCAGGGTCGTGTCGGCGTCATAACCATTGGCCATGCTCGCGGCGGCGGATAACGCGGATAATACTTCGATCATGGCTTTTGCCCGGATGATCTATGAAGCAGAAGAAATCACAGAGCGACCGGGGACGCGCTGTTTCGCGAATTAAATCTGAGTCGGCCGCGAATTTAACGCGAACGCGATTTTTTGCGAGATCGGCGCGCGGGATTACGCGGGGAGCCGTAAAACGGAGTTTCCAGCAGATCGTCGGTCAGACACTCCAGAAAATCGCCGCGCTTTTCCGTTCGCTGGAAACGCGCGAAAAGCCCCCAGGCCAGCGAGGGAAACATTTTCGCCAGGCGCCGGGCCGTATCGGGCGGAAAGGGGTAAAAGTTCGAGCCGGCGCGCGCGGTCATACGAAAAAATCCGCCGGTTTCACCGAACTGGCGCAGATCGGGCCAGGTGAAGCCGCGGACGTGGGCGCTCATATTTTGCTGACAGGTCGGTTGCTGACCGAAAAACAATAAAAATCGATTGTGGAAAGAAGCCAGGTTCGGCACTCCCACGAGAAACATTCCGCCGGGCTTGAGGAGGCGCGTGGTCTCCGAGAAAATCCAGAATAATTCTTTGGTATGTTCAAGGACCTGATTGGCGATGATGATATCGTAACTTTCGTCCGCGCCCGGATATTCCTCGTGTTCGATGTCGAGCGAGTGCGTCAGAATGCCGACTTCTTTTAACTCGAGTATGTGCGGCGGATAGTTTTCAATCCCGTGCAATTCCACGGTGGCCACGCGACCGTCAAGGTGCGCGCGTTTTTCGGTTTCTTCTTTTATGTTCCAGAGGTCGGTGCCGTGGCCGCATCCAAGGTCAAGGACGCGGAACCGCGCGGGTTTCCCATCCCGCGGGGCCGCGCGCGCCACTTCATCCAGATAGAGGCCGCCCCAATCACGGATAATCTGCCGGCCGTAATTGAGGAACTCGGTTCCCGTTTTCAGCTTCTTAAAAAACTCGCGCAGCATTTATACCTTATTAAGAGCGGCCCAAAGACCTGACAAGGAATTCTGCCGACCGGCCCTGGATTTGTAACCGGCGGCTGTCGCAAAAAAATAACTGGCCCGTTTCAACACCAGGTCGCGGGATGGATCGGAACCAGGGGTCGCCCCTGAGCTGGAAACCTCCATGAAAATCGAGCTATGCCGCGTAAACCAGGCCGTTCATCTGGAAGGCCGCAACGAAGCGGGCAATACCGTTTCGATCGACGGGAGCCCCACCATCGGCGGTGAAAATCTGGGCATGCGGCCCATGGAGTTGCTGCTCACCGCGCTCGGGACCTGTTCGAGCATGGACGTGCTCAGCATCCTCCAGAAGCAAAAACAAAACCCGGAAAGTTTTGAAGTCGAAGTCGACGGAAAACGAGAAGAGGGGAAAGTCCCGGCGGTTTTTACGGATATTCACGTTCGTTTTAAATTCACCGGAAATCTGGAACGGCCTAAAATCGAACGGGCCATCGAACTCTCACTGGGCACGTACTGTTCGGTATCAAGAATGCTCGAAAAGACGGCGAAAATCACCTCCAGCTACGTTCTGAACGGGGTCTAAAGACTCGCTTCGCATTTGACACAGGCCCCCTCCTCGTTCATACCGGTACCGTACGGTGAGACCGTCGGTACAGGCGGTACGCAAAGCAGGAGTACAGGATGAGCCAGGAACATTCCCATTTCGAAACGCGGGCGATCCGTTTTCAATCGGAACAAACACCTTTTCGCGAACATTCCACGCCCCTGTACATGACGTCGAGTTTCGTGTTCGACGACGCGGAACAGGCGCGCGCGCTCTTCGCCGACGAATTGCCTGGCAATATTTATTCGCGATTTTCCAATCCCAACACGACCGAGTTCATCGAAAAAATGGCCTCCCTGGAAGGCTGCGAGGACGGTCACGCCTTCGCGTCCGGCATGGCCGCGGTCTTCTGCAGCATGGCCGCATTCTTGAGCAGCGGAGATCACGTTCTCGCTTCGCGCGCGGTGTTCGGATCGACGCACCAGATTCTCACGAAGATCCTGGGCCGCTGGGGCATCACGCACGATTACGCGGACGCGACAGCCACTCCCGATGAATGGGAAAAACTCGTACGACCGAACACGAAGATGATCTATATCGAGACGCCGTCCAACCCCGGCCTGGAAGTGATCGATCTCGAATGGATGGGCCGCTTCGCACAGCGACACAAACTGATCCTGAACGTTGACAATTGTTTCGCCACGCCCTATCTCCAGCGCCCGGCGGAGTACGGCGCGCACCTCGTGACCCACTCGGCCACGAAATACATCGACGGCCAGGGCCGCGCGATCGGCGGCATCGTGGTGGGCCGCGCGGAGTTGATCAAAGAGATTCGCTTTTTCGCGCGTCACTCGGGACCATCGCTTTCGCCGTTCAACGCCTGGTTGTTTTCCAAGAGCCTGGAAACCCTGGCCATCCGCATGGACAAACACTGCGCGAACGCCCTGGCCCTGGCGCGCCATCTGGAAAAACACCCGGACGTGGACCGCGCGATTTATCCCTTTCTCGATTCGTTCGCACGCAAGGCGCTCGCGGAGAAACAGATGACCCAGGGCGGCGGCCTGGTGTCGTTTATCGTGCGCGGTGGCATCGAACGCGGCCGCAAATTTCTCAACAGCCTGGAAATGTTTTCGCACACGGCGAATCTGGGCGATACGCGCACGATCGCCACGCACCCGGCCTCCACCACGCATTCCAAACTGACCGAGGAAGAACGTCAGGCCGTGGGTATTTTTCCGGGCCTGATCCGCATCTCCGTGGGCCTTGAACATATTGACGATATCATCGCCGAAATCGACCGTGCGCTGATCGCGTCGCGTTTATAAAAACCACGGGGGCACGGGGGTGGTAGAATTATTATTCAGAATTTGGAGCGTTCCGGAACGTGTATTATTCTGAAGTTTTCCAGAACTCCCCCGTGCTCCCTGTGTCCCCGTGGTGAAAGATTAAAGAATGTAAAGTTCTTCAAAGGAATCCGACATGAAAAAAACATTGAAGATCGTATTTCTGGTTCTGGGGCTCGCCGTCGCCGGTCTGGGACTGGCTCTGCCGCTTAAGAACGCCGCTCTGGGTGATGTCGCCGATATTCGCGCGGAACTCGTACAAAATAAACAGAGCGAATTCGCCACCCTGCCGGACGGCGTCATCGGTTACACCTGGCACGGACCGGAGAATGGACCCGTCGTCGTGCTCGTGCACGGGTTTTCCATGGCGCGGTACGTCTTCGATTTAAACGTACCGGCGCTGACGGGAGCCGGGTACCGTGTACTGACCTACGATCACTACGGGCGCGGCTCTTCGGACCGGCCCGATCTAACCTACAACGCTGATTTGTTCGATCGCGAACTCGTTTCTCTGCTGGACGCGCTGGGGGTTCAGGCGCCGGTGAATCTGCTGGGTTATTCGATGGGCGGCGGCATCGCCACGGTTTTCGCGAGTCGCCATCCGGAGCGTGTTCGCAAACTCGCGCTGATGGCGCCCGTCGGGTTCATGCCCGAACCGTCGGGTTCGAACGCCCTGCTGCTCGTGCCGGTGGTGGGCGACTGGCTGATGGGCATGATCGGCGAGCGCGTGCTCGTCGGCGGCCTGGAAGAAACGGCCGCGGCCGGTACCACCCCGCCGTACTTCGTGGATCGTTTTCGCGAACAGTTTCGGTACCGGGGTTGCACGCGCGCGCTGCTGTCTTCCATGCGTAATTATCCGATGGGCAGGTTAAAAAACGAATACGAAACGGTGGCGCGCCTCGGAATTCCGACGCTACTGATCTGGGGTTCCCTGGACGCGATCGTGCCGTTCGCGGGCAATGAAAACGTTCGGGCGGCCATTCCCGCCGCGCGCTTCGTGAAGGTGGACAGCGCGGACCACGACGTGCCCTATTCGCATCCGGATCTTTTTAACCGCACCCTGCTGGATTTTCTGAAATAGGTAGCGGGACCGGACGGGGTGGTCTGGATCGAAAATACTTGCGCCAGGGAGAGTGGCAAACGGGCGCATTTTCAGCTTGTCGCCCGAGGTATAAAAAGATACCTGGTTAATTTGATTATAATAGTTGACGTTTTTCCTGTAACCTGGTTCTTTTTCGGAAGCGTACGAATTGGGTCCCAGGTTCAGAACGGCGCGTAACCGAATCAGTCCAGTTCGGAATTTCCCGCCTGCCCTTTGGAGATCAATATGCTAAAAACCGAAGAATTTCGCGTTCTGCTGGTCTATCCGAACATGAGCATGATGCTTACCCCTTCGTGCGCAGTTGGTATATTTACCCGCATCTTGAAGGATCTCGGCTATCAAGTGGGATTTTTCGATTGTACGCCCTACGACCACAAACTCGAATTTCTCGGTGAGCCACTTCCGGTGACCCGGGCCAAAACGCTACTCAACAGCCGCAAGTTCGACCAGAAAATCTTCGGTGAGCACAAAAAGGATCTTATCGGCGATTTCACCCGAATGGTAGAGGATTTTCGGCCCCATGCCATGGTGTTTTCCACTCTGGTCGAGGACACCTGGCCGCAGATGAAGGACTTGCTGTCGGTAACGAGAAACTATCCGGGCATTCCTCATATTGTCGGCGGAGTTTTCACGGTAATGGCTCCCGAAATCGTCATTTCTCATCCCGACATTCAATGTATCGGAACAAGCGAAGGCGAGGAGGTCGTGAAAGAATTCTGCGAACGGATTCGGAATGGCGAAAGTCGTCCCATGGATATCCGGGGTACCTGGGCGCGGGGCGCAGACGGTTCGATCCGAAAGAATCCCGCGCGACCGCTCGTGAATATAAACGAAATCCTTCCGGATTATTCTCTGTTTGACCATAATCGTTTTTTGCGGCCACTTGGAGCGAAAATCTGGAAGGCCGTATCACTCGAAACCTATCGTGGGTGTCCATACACCTGCAGTTTCTGCAACTCACCGCAGAAAAACGTGATCGCCCAAGAAGCGGGTCAGGGGCTCTATCTTCGCCGCAAGAGTATGGAAACTTTGAGACGTGAAATCCAGAGTTTTATCGACGACATCGGGGCGAATTTTCTTTACATCAACGACGACGCATTCATGGCGCGGCCGAGCCAGGAAATCTTTGACTTCGTCGAGATGTATAAGGAGTTCCAGTTACCATTCTGGTTTCAAACGCGGTTCGAGGACATCAATCACGAGAAGCTAACCGCACTCAAGGAAGTCGGCTGTTATCGTATTTCGTTCGGACTCGAACACGGCAACGAAGAGTTTCGAAAGAAAAAGCTTTTTCGAAATATTTCAAACGAAAAAATGATAGAAAAGGCGCGGGTAGTGACTGAAGTAGGCATCCCCTTCACCGTTAACCTGATCATCGGTATGCCCTACGAAACTCGTGAGTTGATCTTCGAATCGGTGGATTTCATCCGCGAAGTCGGTACCTGGGATGCTTTGAGCGTGAATACCTTTGTGCCCTATCACGGCACACCTCTCCGTGAAATGGCCATCAAAGAGGGCTGGCTGGATCCGGAGCGGCAGACCACCTCGGTAATTTCGGAATCGATACTGGAAATGCCCTCGCCGCCCTATCTGAAAAGTAAGGAAATCCTGGGCCTGGTAAAAACTATTCCGCTGTATGCCCGATTCTCAAAGGAACGGTATCCAGAAATACAGATCGCCGAGCGGCAGGATGCGCGTGGGAAAGAAATGTTTCAAAAGCTTTCCGATGAATGGTACGAGATGACTTACGGGAAGGCGGAACAGGACCGAATGCTAACCTATCAGGGTTGAGCAATGAGTTTCGAATCCCTCAGTCGCGCCCAACGCGCTGGCTAAAATTCCTTCGACGCTTTATCAAGGAAGGCTTTTTCCTTGCGGGTGAGCGCGTTGATTCCCTCGCGGGAAATTTTTTCCAGCAGCCGATCGACTTCGTCTTTCACGTTGATGCGTCGTTCGATTTCGGCCTGTTTCCTGCGCAGGCGTCGCTTGCGAAAATATTCGGTAACGCGCGCTCGCAGACCCGGTCCCCCGACACTTCCCGGGCGCCCACCGCCCATTCCGCTGAACTCGGGCCCCGGCGGGCCGTAGCTGCCGCGTTTGCGACCGCGCCTGGCGTAATAATAAATATACGAAGTCCCGGCCAGGGCCCCGCCCAGGAAAATCAGAAACTGATTGTATTCTTTATCAAAAACGGCCGATAGCGCGTAAATCACCCAGAGAATCAGAATCAGGTACTTCATCCGGATGGGGATGATCGCGAAGAGCATCACCGGACGGTCGGGCCAGAGGATCGCGTAGGCCAGCAACATGGCGGACACGGCCCCGCCGATGCCGTGGATAAAAAAGAGCATCCCGGCCAGGAGGGCCGTCCCCGCGGTCAGAAGCGCTCCGCCCAGAATCCCGTACAGAAAGTAACGCAGAAAGTTCGCGCTGCCCCACTGGCGTTCCAGTTCCGAGCCAAAAAAAAACAGAACCAGCCCCTCGAAAAACAGGGAGACAAAACCGCGCACGCTGGGCGGCGCCAGGTAGAAGAAATGCGAAAAAATCTGCGAGGGGTGAAAACCCGGTCCGGGAATCAGCACCACGTCCTGGACGCCCTCCACCCCCACCATCCGGGCGACAACCTCCAGAATCCAGGCCAGGCCCAATAAGAACATCAGACGAAACACGATGGGCGTCATCTGGGGCAAATAGTACTGGCTCGATTCGGTATACTGCCGCATAATTATCAGGCTCCACGGGACCTTCCGGGCGGGAACGATTCGATTTCTCCAGAGCCGGGGGACCTGGGAAGCGAAAAATAATGATTGTAGCCGGGGGATTTTGTGAAATTTGGTCCATGATTGGCCGGGACCACCTGAACAGGGCGTTCGACCTGTCGGGAGGCCAATTTCCCTGTACGTCGCGGCAATTCGGACGCCACAGCCCGGTGGACGGGGGGCGGAATCATGACACAACGACAGACCAATTTCCTCCACAACCTGGAAAAGTTTATTCTGATCGGTTTCGGCGTGAGCGCTCTCGTGGCCGGCCTGGTCTTCGGAGTCATCGTGGCCAGCATCGCCGAGGGCAAAGAGCTGAGCCTGCTGGCCAGCTACCGCCCCACGACCCCTACCCGGTTGTACGATCGAAACGGTGAGGTCTTCGCTGAACTGTACCGTCATAAGCAGGACTTGATTCGCTACCAGGACATCCCCCCGCACGTGGTGGAAACCTTCCTCATGGTGGAGGACAACAACTTCTTTCACCATTTTGGCATCGACTTTCCGGGGATCGCCCGTGCCATGATCAAAAACCTGCTGGCCGGTCGGGTCGTGCAGGGCGGGTCGACCCTGACCCAGCAGCTGGCCAAACAGCTCTATCTACAAGGAACCGGGGAACGGGTCCGGTCCTACGGCCAGAAAATCTTCGAGACGATCCTCGCCCTGCAAATTGAAGAGGAACTTTCTAAAGAAGAAATCCTCGAAGTTTATTTTAACGTGATTTACCTGGGCCACGGCTGCCAGGGCCTGGTCTGCGCCTCGCGTCTGTATTTCGATAAAGCGGTCCAGGACCTGACGATCACCGAAGCCGCCCTCCTGGCACGCCTGCCCAAGGCCCCGGTCGAACTGTCGCCATACAAAAACCCCAAACGCGCCATGGCCTACCATAAAAGCGTGATGGAAGTGCTCGGCAATCGCGGCATCATCCCGGCGGGTCAGGTGAACAAAATGCACTACGACTTCTGGAGCCGGTACTGGAAGCAGGTCGTCGTCAAACCACCGTCGCACAATATCTGGTCGGGCAAGCTCGATCTGGCCCCGTACTTCACGGACCATGTACGCCAGATTCTGGAAACCTCGCCGGACGTGGGTGTGGATCGCCTGTACTCCGGCGGCCTGCGCGTGTACACCACGTTGGATCTGGTCCAGCAACAGGCGGCCCAGGACGTCATGTACAGCGCCCTGCGTCGTTACAACGCGGTGGGCCAGCGCTGGGCGCGCATGGCCATCGGTCGCGCGTTCGATCGCATCGGCGCGGCGGATTCGTATTCGCAGATGGCCATCAGCGGGAACATCGCCCCGGACCTGTTCGAAATGTACGACACCATGGCCGCCGTGCTGCCGGCCGGTCGCATCAAGATCCAGGGCGCCAACGAACGCAGCCGATTTCGCAAACTCCTGGAAACGGAAACTTTAGACGAAGCGCAGCTTCTCAGTTATTTTACCCCCGCCCACGATGAAAGCGCGGCTTTCGACGAATTCCGCAAAGACACCGTCAACTACCGTTCGAACATCGACGTGCAGGGCGCGATCGTGACGCTCGAATCCAGCACCGGGTACATCACGTCGATGGTGGGCGGGGCCGGCTTCACGCCGCGCAACCAGTTCAACCGCGCCCTGCAGGCCCAGCGCCAGCCGGGGTCCGCGTTCAAGATCTTCGTGTACGGCGCGGCCCTGGAACAACGCGTGATCAACTCGTCCAGTTCCTTGAATGACGCGCCGTTGCTGACGCTTTCGCCCGACGGCCGGGCCTGGGAACCGACGAACTACGAAGAAGGGTACGTGGGCGTCGTCTCGGCCGAAACGGCCATGGCCGCATCGCTCAATACCTGCGCGGTACAGACATACTACATGGTGGGCGCCGAGCCGATCATCGACCTGGCCACGCGCCTCATGAAAATCAAAGACCGCAACCGTTTCAGCCCGGACCCGGCCCTTGCTCTCGGCGCCTCGGAAGTGACGCCCATGGAAATGGCCACGGCCGTCGCGATCATCGGCAACGACGGCAAGGACGTCATTCCCTTCGCCGTGCGTTACGTGCAGGACCAGAGCGGCAATACCATGTACAACCAGGAAAGTAATATTCGCAAAATCCTGGCTCTGAAGACGCAGCAGAATAAAATCCAGGTGATCGAACCGGGCCTCGCGTACATTCTGCGTTACATGATGCGCAAAGTTGCCGACGAAGGTACCGCCTCGGGCGGGGTGCGCGGCGGGGACGGTTACAACGGTGAATTCGCGGCGAAAACCGGTACGACGAGTGGCTGGTCGGACGCCTGGATCGTGGGCTTCAATCCGCACTACGCCACGGCCACCTGGTTCGGCTTCGACCAGGCGCGTACGACCCTCGGCCCGGGTCAGGCGGGCAGTAACGTGGCCGCTCCGGTGATCGGGCGCTTTTACGGCGAATTTTACCGGCGCACGGGTAAAAATAATCCATCGTTCAGCGACCTGCCGGGCGGCAACGAAAAAACCGAAGACATCGTCGAACTCGGTTGCGAAGGCCTGGGCCTGGTACCGAAGACCATCAACGGCGAGGAAGTTTCCGCCCCCGACGAAGGCGTGTGCGGAGCCACCGAGAAGTATCGGATCTATGACCACCGCGAATTTCTCATGAAAAAAATGGGCATCTCCCGCGAAGAAGTCGGCGCGGCCCCTGGTGGAAAAATTAAATTCAAACGCGAAACGGATCAGTCGATCGAGGACCTCCGCAAACAAAAACGCGGGAAAGGCCTGTACTGAGACCGGACCTATCGCGTAAAATCAGAGAATCGTTATGAAAAGTAAACATGTGGGCCGTGACCGCGAAGACTCATCCGAGTTTGCCGCGCTTCTTGAAAAAAATCTGGAAAAACAGGACGCGCTTTCGCCCGGCGATTTCTGCCACGCGAACGTGCGCAATGTAAAAGACAGCAGTTTCGTATTCCTTGACACGCCCCACGGCCCGGGCGTGATCCACCGTGAGGAACTGCTCGACGGTGCCGGTCAGTTAACCGTAAACCAGGGCTCGCGCGTGGGCGTGTTTTTCCAATCGCTCGAAAACGGTGAAAAAGTTTTTACGACCGTGCCCGCGGGCAAGGCGCGCCGCGCCGTGCTCACCTCCGCCTTCGATCAACGCCTGCCCCTGCCCGGCAAAGTCGCCCGCAAGACGAAAGGCGGCTACGAAATTCAACTGGGCGAGGCCCTGGCCTTCTGCCCGTTTTCGCACATGGACCCGGCCGAAGCGGACGAAAAATCGCTTCTGTTTCTCATCACCGAACTGCGCGACCGGCAGATCATCGTTTCGCGCCGCGCCTTCCTCAATCTGGAAACCGAACGCAAACGCGAAGAACTCCAGGGAACCCTGCGACCTGGCGATGTGGTCACCGGCACCGTAAAGTCGGTCCAGGATTTCGGCGTCTTCGTGGACATCGGCGGTATGGAAGGGCTCGTGCCCCGCTCGGAGATCGCCTACCAGCGCGTAAAACCGTCCGAGGCCGTCAAAACCGGCGAAACCGTGCGCGTCAAAGTGCTCGATGTCGACTGGAAAGATAACCGCATGACTCTGTCCATTCGCGCGTTGCTCGCGAATCCCTGGCAGGGCGACCTCCCCTTCAAACAGGGCGATATCCTGGAAGGCAGCGTCGAAAGCGTAAAAAACTTCGGCGTGTTCGTCAAACTGCCCGGCAACTTTACCGGCCTGGTGCCCGCTTCCGAAACCGGAGTGCCGCGCGGCCAGTCTCTGGAGAAGTCGTTCGAAAAAAACCAGACCCTGCGCATCATGGTCGTCGGCATCGACCGGGGCAAAGAAAAGATCAGCCTGTCCGTCGGCAAGGTCAACGACGCCGACATCCAGGCCGAATACCGCGAGTACATGGAACGCCAGCACGACGACCAGCCCGAAAGCATCTCCAGCTTCGGTCGCCTGTTACAGAAATCGCTTAAAAAAGACGAAAAGTAGTTCTCGCGAAATCGGGAGCGGTGACGCGCGCGGATCGGGCGATAGGCGGCCGGGCGAAAAATCAGTCACCGCTGAGGGTGAACGCGGTCAAACCAAACGCCGCCGCCGCGGCGACCAACCGCGCGTCATTGCTGTAAATCGCGGGAAACTGGTGCAGGCTGGCCGTGGCCAGGTGGATCGCGTCCCCGGTTCGGACAAACGTATTCCGGTCCGCACCGGCGAAATACTCACATACGCGCGCGATGATATCCTGCGAAATCGGCAGCCAGGTCCAGACTCCGTTTCGTTCGTCTTCCTGAATCAGGTCCAGCACCTTTGCGGCCTGACGCTTCGTGAGCCGCCCTTCGCGGCGGTGGCGATGAATCCCGGACCAGACTTCCATTCGGCCAAGGAGGGAGGAGGCCAGCCCCGGAGTTGTCATGGCAAGTTCACGTACCGGTCCAGAGCCTGGTTCGTTCAGGTAACATTTCAAGATGTACGCCGAGTCGAAATAAATCACGCCCTGTCCCGATCGTCCGAAATAATTCCCCCCGAATCCTCATGCAGAATGGGCATTTTTTTCACATCCCGACGGGGAAGGGGAATCCCGGTCGATCCTTCCATCGCGATTGGTTTCAAAACCGCCACCTGGCGACCCCGGTCTGTAATGATAAACGTTTCTTCGCTGGCCTTCCGAACCCAGTCCCCCGTATGAATATGCAGATCCCGGATTGAGATTTCGCGCATGTGCACAATGTGACACAAATTGGACAGTTCGTCAACCTGGAAAATGAAATCTCCCCAAATCCATGCCGAAACGCTGCATACGATCTCATTAAGAAAACAAGCGTTGGGGTCGAATTAAGGCATTTGCTCCCTATGAGTCGCAAACGCGCGAAAAAACTCTTCGCTTACGCTCAGAGTGAATTAAGGCATTTGCTCCCTATGGGTCGAAAACGCGAGAAAAAACTCTTCGGCTGTGCTCAGAGTGAATTAAGGCATTTGCTCCCTATGGGTCGAAAACGCGAGAAAAAACTCTTCGGCTGTGCTCAGAGTTTAGGGAAACCGCACCCTGGCTTATGAACTTTGAGGGGGGACAACGTTTGTCCCCCCTCAAGTATTAATTAACTTCGATCTTCTTCGGTTTGGCCGCTTCGGCGATCGGGAGCGTCACCGTCAGCACACCGTGTTCGAGGCGAGCTTCCACGCGGTTCAGGTCGAAGCTGCGATCGTCGATGCGCAGCGATCGTTTGAATTCGCCCAGGCGCGGCAGTTCGGAGAAAAGCGTTTTATACGATTCGTCCGCCTGCGTCGCGACCTTGCCCTGGATTACCAGGAAACCGTCTTTCGCCTCGATTTCCACGTTCTCACGCGTGGCACCGGGCAAATGCGCGATCACCTGATAGGCTCCCTCGCTCTTGCGCACTTCGACTCCAGGACTGTACGCGCCGGACCCCTTCGTGGCAGCCGTGCCCCAATCACCGAAAAACTCGTCGAGCAGAGTCGGAAGGTTTTTATTCGTAAGCATGTTCATTTTGTTACCTCCATGGGTATGGTTGAATACCTTCCCAATACAAGAAGCGTGCCAGATCGAAAGCGTGCGGTGCCCCCGAAGGCGGCGTACCCGGCGGACCCGCCGTGACAGTCTGGCATGATTTCTGTCAGAATGAGCGGTCTGGACTCCGTCGTTTTTTTCCTTGAATCCAGAGAGAAGAATGTTTTTCTTCTTAAATAATATGAATCAGGCGATTTTACAGGTCGATGGAATGTCCTGCCAGCATTGTGTCCGGGCCATTGAGGGCGCTCTGAGCGGTGCGATGGTCAAAGGACAGGTTAATCTCGAAGAGGGCCAGGTCTCGGTGGAATACGATCCAGAAACCGTTAGCCTGCCGACGATTGAGGCGCTCATTGAAGACCAGGGTTACGCGGTCGTCGGCAAGGCCGGGTGACCATGACGCCCACCGCACCGCCCCCGGAGGAAGTCGAACTCCGGATCACGGGCATGACCTGCGCGGCCTGCGCCACGCGCATTGAAAAGGGCCTGGCGCGCCTGGAAGGCGTCGACTCGGCCGCGGTGAATTTCGCGCTGGAAACGGCGAAGGTGCGCATCGGCCCGGGGACCGATCTGGTGCATGTCCTGGCGAAGGTCTCCGATCTGGGCTACACTGCCGCGGTGCGGACTGATGATGACGGCGGCGGCGAACACGGGCGCGAGGAATTTGTTAAAGCTCTGCGTCTGCGGCTGATCGTCTCCGCGCTCTTTTCCCTTCCGCTGTTTTATACCATGGCGGCCCATTTTCGGCTCACGAGTTTCCTGCCCGTTCCCGCATTGTTGCACAATCCCTGGTTCCAGCTCGCCCTGGCCACGCCCGTCCAGTTCTGGATCGGGTACGGCTTCTACCGCGGGGCCTTCCGGGCGCTTCTCAACGGCGGGGCGAACATGGACGTACTCGTGGCGCTCGGCACGTCCGCGGCGTATTTTTTTTCGCTCTATTCCATGTTGAGCGTGGAGTTGGGCGCGCACGTGGCCCTGTACTTCGAAACCAGCGCGGTGCTGATCACGCTGATTCTCTTCGGAAAATACCTTGAGGCGCTCGCGAAAGGTCGCACATCGAAAGCGATCGAGAAGCTCATGAACCTCGGCGCGAAAACGGCGCGCGTGTTGCGCGACGGCGTGGAACTGGAAATCAAAACCGAGGACGTGCGCGTGGGGGATCTGGTGCTCATCCATCCCGGCGAAGTCATCCCCGCCGACGGCGAGGTCGTCAGCGGACAGTCCACCGTGGACGAGTCTCTGCTCACCGGCGAAAGTATGCCGGTCGACCGGGGCCCTGGAGATAATCTCACCGGGGCCACCGTCAACGGCTACGGGGCCCTGACCATGCGCGCGCTGCGCGTGGGACGCGATACGGCGCTCGCGCGCATCGTCCGCCTGGTGGAAACGGCCCAGACTTCCAAAGCCCCCGTCCAGCGTACGGCGGACGTGATCTCGGGCATTTTCGTCCCGATTGTAGTTGTCATCGCTCTGGGCGTATTTGTCGTATGGTACTTCTGGCTGGAGCCGGGCGCGGTGGCCGGGGCCCTGGAAAAAGCGATCGCGGTTCTGGTCATCGCCTGCCCCTGCGCGCTGGGTCTGGCCACGCCGACATCGCTCATGGCCGGTTCAGGTCGCGCGGCGGAAGCGGGAATTCTTTTTAAAGGCGGCGAATTCCTGGAAGAAACGTCCCGCGTCCAGGCCGTCATCTTCGATAAAACCGGCACGCTCACGCGCGGTGAGCCGCGTCTGACTCTGCGCGAAATCGTCGCCTTCCCGCCGGGCGGACTCAGCGCGCAGGAGGTGCTCGGCCTGGTCGCCTCGGCGGAAAAAAATTCCGAGCACCCGGTGGCACGGGCGATTCTGGAAGGTCTCGCGGCGGATGGAATTCGCCCGGAGCCCTGCGATTTTTTTTCGGCCCTGCCCGGTTCGGGCGTTCGCGCGCGCGTCGGAGGCCACGAACTGCTGGCGGGCACGGCCGCCTGGCTCGCCGCCGAAGGCGTGGATATGAGCGCCGCGGAGGCCACGCGCGCGCGCCTGGAAGCGAGCGGGGAGACGCTCGTGCTGGCGGCCGTTGACGGACGCTACGCGGGGCTCTTCGCGGTGGCGGACGTGATCAAACCGGAGGCCCCGCTCGCGGTCGCGCGCCTTAAAGAACTCGGCATTCGCACGATCTTACTTTCTGGCGATTTACGCGTAACGGCCGCGCGCATCGGCGCCGAGGTTGGCATCGATCAGGTGCTCGCCGAAGTCAAACCGGACGAAAAAGCCCGCGCGGTGCGGGATCTCCAGCGCGAAGGCCTGCGCGTGGCCATGGTCGGGGACGGAGTGAACGACGCGCCCGCGCTCACGCAGGCGAACGTGGGCATGGCCCTCGGCACCGGCGCGGACGTGGCGGTGGAAGCGGCCGACGTGGTGCTCATGCACGGGGATCCGGCCTCGGTAGCGGACGCGCTCTTTTTCGCGCGGCGCACGATGGCGAACATTCGCCAGAATTTATTCTGGGCTCTGTTTTATAACTCGCTGGGGATTCCGGTCGCGGCGGCCGGGCTGCTCGCGCCCTGGATCGCCGGGGCGGCCATGGCTCTCAGTTCGGTTTCGGTCGTGCTCAATGCCCTGCGCCTGCAACGCTTGCGTACGCCCCCGCGTGATCTTCTACCAGGCGTACTCGCCACGCAGGAATAAACCGTAATCATACTCGCGGCCGCGCGAAAGCGTGAAGGGCGCGCCGACCGAAAACACGAACCCGCCCCGCCTTCCGAAATTGACCCCGGGCGTGAGCACCGTTGACCATTGACTGCGTTCGTCCGGCGCCACGCGGCCTTTGCGCGTAAGTTCGAGCACAAATTCGATTCGGTCCAGGCGAAAGCCCAGGCCGAGTTCCAGAAACCAGGTGCGATCGAACTTCACGCCCGGCGGCGGATTGAGTTCGAGGTTCGACTGCGTATTATAACGAATGTTTCCCTGGAAACTGACGGGCTCGCCCGCGTACAAAAGACCAGCGTACGTCTCCAGATTGCCTTTGTTGTGCGACCCGATCTCCACCGTCTCATCGCCCGATGCGAAAAAAATTTCAAGTCCCATGGCCGGCCGCAGCGGTCCCGCTCCTGGCGCGAATTTCATTCCGGCCGAAATATTGTCGATGCGTTCCCGGGGAGCCGATTCGGGTTCGTCCTTGCGCGTATAGGGCGCGTTCAGATGAATCGAAGCATACTCCGTCAGCAAAACTTCCCCGAACAGGGTTCCGGTCACGGTCGTACTGAACCGGTTTCGATTGCGGCGCTCGGTATACAGGCCGGCGAGGCCGGCGCGGCTCTCTGGTTGCAGATCGGTCTGCATGAGCGACCGGAATTTGCGAACGGCCGGCAGCAAATTATCGGACCGGGTCAGCGGCGGCAGCGGTTGGTCGATACCGGGCTCGCCGGTAGATGGCGGAGCGGGTTCCAGTTCTTCCAGCCGGATTTCCTCCTCCGGCAACTCCAGTTTGGCGTCCGATTTCCCGCCCGGGTCCGCGTCCGGCTTCCGGGGCGACTCCAGCGGCGCCTCTTCCGGGGCAGGTGGCAATTGTTCGGCCGGCGGTGCTGACAAACCGGTGGCCAGACAGAAAAGGCAGGCTGCCGGGAGCCGCCACGGGACGCGGCGCGGAACCTGGCCTGAACGATATTTACGTTTCATGAGTCTGATGCGTTGCGCTACGAATTGGCCATTCTGGAATTTTGGGTCTGGAGCGAATTCAGGAATGACAGGGAGATCAGTTTTTTTTGTAAAATCAATTCCGGGGTTCCCGCGTTAAGATCACCGCCTATGTCGCGTTTTTCTCATTTTTTTTCTCGTTCGCAGATCCGCCCCCGGGGCGTTTCTCTCCTTCTGGCTCTGGCCTGGTTCACGCCGGGGGGCGTCGCTTTCGCGCAGGAAATTCGGTTGCTCAAAAATTTACCCGAAGCGCCCGATCACGAAATCGAACTCAACGGGCCGGGCTGGTTTTCCCCCCCCTACCAGGACGCCGAAAACGAGGGGTTCCTGTTCTGGCGGTGCGTCACCGGCACGAACGCCCACGAACTCGTCGAAAGTCTTTTTTTCCTGAAATTACGACCCGGCAACAAAAAAGGCGAATTACGCGTTCGGGCGACCGTTCCCGCGCAGGCCTACTTCAATTTGCACCAGGGCTACGGGACCCGCGAAGCGCACGGTGTCGCGCTGGACCATGAAGGCGGAGCGTACTATCTCTGGGCCACGTCGGTCGTGCGCGTCGGCGACGACGGCAAAAAACTCTGGCCTTCGCTGACCGGCCCGCCCGATAAAAGCGGGCGGCTCTGGAGGTACCCTGGCGTTCTGTACACGACCAATCTGCGCGAACGCGTACACTCGGCCACGCTGGACGGCGACGGTCAGGGCCAGGCGCTCGTGTTCTGGGAATCGGACAGCGGCATGCGCGCGCAAAAAATCGCCCCCTGGGGCGCGCGGCTCTGGGGCGACACAGGGCTATTGCTGGGGGACCGGCGACATACCCGCGGCCGCGGCGTTTCAGACGGAGCCGGCGGTGCGATAGTCCTTGTGGCCCGTCGGGATGGCACCGGGGTGGCGCGAATCAAATTCGTTTCGCCCCAGGGCCGGGTGACCGCTGAAATCGGCACGGACACCGCCTTCGACCGGGGTGAATGGGTCGCCCGTTCGGACGGCGCGGGCGGTATGCTTCTGCTGTACGTTCAACCCGTCATTCGAGGCGACAAACGTCTGGGCGGAGAAATCCATCTCGCGCGGTTTCATCCGCGACTGGGTCGCGTGTATGATCGCCAGTTATCGCCGCTCATTCCCGACCATCTGGAGCCTGGCGGTTTGTATCTGAACGCGGGCCAGCAGGGTACCGCACTGGCAAGCTGGCGGCATCTGGCGCGTCAGCGCCGGCGCTCCGTGGCGCTTCTGCCGGGGATCCGACCGGCCCCCGATCAAATCCAGGAAACCATCGCGCGCCGTTTTGTGCGGCTGGACGTTCACGGCCGTTTTCTCTGGGAACCGCTACGACTGGAATTGCCGCCGCGCGCGGGTTATCGCCGCAACGACGAAGGCCGGGTTTCACTCCTGGATCACGGCGACCAGACCCTGGTCCTGCTCGAATCGTTACAGCCCGAGCGCAAGAAATTGACCCTGTTTTTGCAGACGATCGACAACGCCGGTCGGTTTATCCTGCCGGGAGCGGGCCAGGCGCTGGCGGAAGGCGAACGTGATTCGTTTCGCCCTTTTTTATGGAAATTACAGGGACGGCCAGCGGCCGTTTTTTTCCGCACCCGACGGATCAACGAATCGAAACAACGCTACGAGCCATATTTAAAATGGCTCACCCCCGGCCAGAACACGCCCAAATCCCCTTGACGGGGCGGGCCATGGCCCCAAAGGTTCAGCCGTATGCGCCCGGTTTTATTTGTGTACGATCTGCTGGCCTATCTGATTCCGGGAGCGGGCATGCTGCTGTTGACCTTCTGGTTTTTCGTAGGCTTTCTGGCGGTCGTGTTCCCGGTGGAGCTGGAAGGGATCTTCGCTTTGCTGGGCTTTTTCGCCCTGGCCTTTTTCCTGGGCCACCTGATCCAGGCGGCGGCCCTTTCCTGGGAACAATGGTATAAAAAGCGCCGCCAGATGTTTTATATGGAATTGTTCCTCAACGAAGAGGACTTTCGTTACACCAAACAATTCAAAACGGCGCTTAAAAAATCGATCCAGGATTTTTTCGGCCTGAACCCGGACGTACGCGGGACCGACGCCACACGCCGTACGCGCCGGCAGGAGGTGTTTCATCTCTGCTACTTTTTCGTTTTACAGAACGGTGAGGGTCATAACGCCGAGGTATTCCAGAAAACCTACGTGCTGCTGCGCGGCCTGGTCTGGGTGCTTCTGGCCGCCGTGTTGACCGCGCTCGTCGTCGGCGGGAAACAGGCCGTGTTACTTTTTAATCTCGACAGCGGCATCATCCTTCCCGAAGATCCCTTCTATTACTATGACCAGTTGCAATTCATCCTGGCCGCCGGGTTTTTCGCGCTGTCCCTGCCCGCGCTGCTGCTGCTGGCGGCCCGGGTCGCGGAATTCGAAAAAAAATTCATCGATGCGGTGTATATGAATTTTTACGCACTCCACCGGCGCCCCCGGGAACCCGTCGCCTGAACGTTCGCTGACGCCGGATCCTCACCATGGCCAAAAAAAAATCCAGATCCAGAGTCGGCCCGGAACCAGGCGCTCCCCTCGCAAACGCGAATATCGCGACGGTCGCGACCGCCGACGTGCAGCAAACCGTCCGCGATCTGCGCCACCAGAACCTGAAACTGTCTTCCCTGCTCAACGTTTCGCGCGAGATGATGAAAGAGGTCCAGCTGGACAATCTGCTGCGTATCATCATGGACCGCGTGACCGTGGTCATGGACGCGGAACGCAGCACTCTGTTTTTACTCGATCAAAAACGCGGCGAACTGTACGCGAAGGTGGCCCAGGGCACGGATTCCGGCATGATTCGTTTCCCGGTCGGTCAGGGCCTGGCCGGTCACGTCGGCAAAACCGGCGAGACGATCAACATCACCGACGCGTACAGGGATTCGCGCTTCAATCGCAGTTTCGATCAGATGACGGGCTTTCGTACGCGGGCGATTCTGTGTATGCCCATTCAGAATACACGCGGCGTGATCATCGGCGTGACGCAGGTCCTGAACAAAAAAAAGGGCGACCGGCCGTTTTTCACCGAAGAGGACGAGAACCTGCTCGCCGCGTTTTCGTCGATCGCGGCGATCTCCCTGGAAAATTCATTCGCGTACGAAACCATCAATCGTACGATGCACACCTTCGAAAAGTTCGTGCCGCGTCGTTACCTCGATTCGATCGCCAAAGACGGACTCGAAAGTATCATGATCGGCAACGCCGAAGAGGCCACGCTCTCCGTGCTCTTCAGCGACATCCGCGAATTCACGAATCTTTCCGAAAAACTCAAAGCGGACGATCTGCTGCGTTTCCTGAATTCGTACCTGACCCAGATGAGCGGGGTCATCGCGCGCGAAAAAGGATTCATCGATAAATTCATCGGCGACGCCATCATGGCCATCTTCGATCAAAAAACGGCGAACAGCGCCGTGGACGCGGGCATCGGGATGCTGCGCGCGCTGGTGCCCTTCAACCAGGGTCGCCTGAAGGCGGGGTACATACCGGTGGAAATCGGCATCGGCATTAACACCGGCAGCGCCGTGATCGGGACGGTTGGATCGCAGGACCGAATGGACTCGACCGTCATCGGGGACGCGGTCAACCTGGCCGCGCGCGTGGAAGGCCTGACCAAACTGTACGGTTGCCCGCTGCTCATCACGGAGAATACCCTCAAGGCCCTGCGCGGCCGAACCGGGTACAGTGTCCGCGAGATCGATACCGTGCAGGTCAAAGGTAAAGACCGTCCGGTGCGGATCTACGAAATTTTCGACTGGCAGACGGCGAACGAACGCCAGCGCAAAATCGAGGCGCTCCCCCTCCTCCAGGCCGGCATTCGTTTTTACAAAAAACGTCAGTGGGCGAAAGCCCTGGAAAAATTCGAAGCGGGCAAAAAAAAGAACGCGCGGGACAAACTTTTTCAAGTATATATTAAACGCTGCCTGCAATACCAGGCGCAGCCCGGCATCCTGCCCGCGAACTGGAATGGCACGGCTCGTTTAAGCGAAAAGTAAGTAGAGCGACCCCATGAAACAGAAACATTTTATCGATTCGCACAAAGGCGTCACCGGAATCGCCATCCTGATCATGATCGCGGTGTACGATCAGTGGCACAACACGACGGCCTGGGTGTACCTCGCCCTGCATGGCGGGTACGGCCTGTTCTGGGTCCTGAAAAGCCGCCACTTCGGCGATAAGTCCTGGGAAGCCCCCACGGGCATTCTTTACGGACTGACGATCTGGGCTTCGCTTTCGACTTACTGGGTGGCCCCGTGGCTCATCTGCGCGCACAACATCCAGGCGCCGCCATACTGGATCGGACTCGCCGTATTCGTGAACGCGGCCGGGGTGTTTTTTCATTTTTCGGCCGACATGGAAAAGCACGTATCATTGCGATTGCGCAAGGGTCTGGTCACCACGGGCCTCTGGGCGAAATGTCGCAATCCGAACTATTTTGGCGAATTTCTCATTTACGGCGGATTCGCCCTGCTGGCGCTGCGGGACGGCGAGTCCTGGGCGCCCTGGGGCTGGATCCCCGCCGTGATCTTATTCGTATGGGTGGGCACGTACTGGTATCCGAACATGCGTCGCAAGGACCGCTCGCTCGCGCGGTACCCTGAATTCGCCGATTACAAAAAAAACAGCGCGCTTTTCATCCCGTATATTTTTTAAGAGTCACAACGAATGAAAAAAAAGATCGGCCGTGTCTGGACGGAGTATTTTGAGGCCTTTCCGTATTTTTCGCCGGACGCCGTGCGCCCCGGCTGCGAACCCCTGGCGCTGGACAGCGGCCGCGTCCAGAATCACGCGATCGTGCTCGTGCATGGCCTGACCGATTCGCCGTATTTTATGCGCGCGATCGCGCGTACCTTTCACGAGAAGCTGGGCTGGAATGTGTACCTGCCGCTCCTGCAGGGCCACGGACTCAAAAACCCGCGCGGAATGCGCGGCGTTTCCCTGGATGAATGGAAACGCAACGTCGCCTTCGCGGTGGAGAGCGCAAGAAAACGCGGCAGGCGCGTTTCCATCGGCGGATTTTCCACGGGCGGAGCACTGGCGGTTTTTACCGCCGCGCGCCAGCCTTCGCCGATTTCGGGCGGTCTGTTTTTGTTTTCAGCGGCGCTCGATCTGGGTGGCCGGTTCGGCAATTTCAAAGAAAAAATCTTACGAACGCCTCTGGCCGACATCGTCGATTTTTGCCAGGACCAGTTCGGCCAGGATTTGATCGGCGGTAACCCGTACCGGTACGCCCACATGGACCTGGAAGGCGCGCAGGAACTGTCCCGTCTCATCAAAGAAATCGATCGATTGACGGGCGCTCGCGGAAAAAAAGCGATCGTGCAGCAGCCCCTGTTCTGCGCCCATTCGGAAGCGGACACGGTGGTCGATATCGAGGGCGTGGAGGAGCTGGTGGCCAAAAGCGAGGGCGGCCGCGCCATGTTATTCCGGATCGGGGCCGGTTTCCGCGTCAAACACGCGAGCGTCGTCCTGGACGAGCCGATTTTCGCGCGAAATGGATCTCCCCTGGAAGACAAAAATCCGTTCTTTAACGAAATGACCCGCGCCATCGTGAATTTCGTGAAAGCGAATTTGTGATGGGCGCGTCCGGAATCTACTCCGTCACATGCGCCTTTCAGATCCAGTTTTCGACTTTTACATTAAACCGTCGGAAATCACGCACGTTCCCTGAAACTACAATCAAACCATTCACAGCCGCGATGGCCGCGATCTGCCCGTCGACAAAAGACGGCGACTTCCCCGTTTTTTGCAAGCGAATTCGTTCGCGAGCGTGCCATTCCGCCGCCGGCCGGTCATAATTCAAAATGGGCAGAGACGCTACCGCGCCATGCAGGTACGATTCTATGAACTGGCGCCTTCTCCCTTTCTCGAGCAAACCCGCGCCGTATAACAATTCATGCCAGACCGGAGTGGCCGTCGTCAGGTCCGCTTCATGTTCTTTTATTTTTTTCAGAATACCGGGACGAGGTTGTTTTCGAATGGGTTCCGAAAGGATATTCGTATCCAGTAAATACAGCATAAACCAGGTGGATCAGAATCTGACCTCACGACCGGGCGACCTGTCTCGCAAATCGCGCAAATCATCCTCGATCCCGTCCCGCGCGAGATCGAAATTCGTTAATAAACCCTGGTAGGCGTCCCAGAAATTCGGTCCGGGAGCAGAAAGACGCCGGTAATCCGTAGCGGAGACAATGACGGCCACCGGTTCACCCCGGCGGGTCAATTCGACCGGAGACCCCACCTCAACCTCATGCACGATGGAAGTGAGGCGGTTCTTCGCTTCGGTTACGGAATAGCGGACAGGGGCCCGTTGTTTCAATCTGGCCATCTAAATAGCTATTTAGCGATCCAGAACGGGATCGGCAACACTTTTTCATGAATAATCCGGGCTAACCGGCGTCCTGCATCTTCTCGTAAAACATATCGAAAAAATGTCCGGTATCCCAGGCCTGAAAGCCGCGCGCGACAAGATCGAGCACCAGCGGCTTGGCCGTCGGTCCCAGCGAAACAAGGAACAAAACGCGCGCGGGATCGAGTCGTTCGTCCCGGATGATTCGTTCCACGGCAGCCAGGATTTCCGGGTACGCTTCCCAGGCATTGTGCGCGGGAGTCGGCACGAAACGCAGGGTAGCGCCGATCGGCAGATTTTTTAATCGTTCCACATTGGAAGCGCCGGTGACGATGACCACGTCTTTCGTTTTAAAAAAACGTAAAAGCGCGCCGACGTCCAGATTCAGGTTTTCGCGCAGGGCCATCGCGTCGCCGTAGGTTCGTCCCGGATCCACGAGCGAGTCGAGCCCGAAAAAACTCTGCACCCATACTTTCAATTTTCGCACGCGCTTGAGTTCGCGCGTGTTCATGCGTAAATAAGTGGTACAGAGTCCGAGCAGGACGCGGTCCGGGTCGGAATCGAAGATTTCGCGCACACGTTTTTGTAGCAGCGGGTCGTGTCGCTGCTGGAAGGTGGGATAATAGATGCTGCCCCCCCGCAATATTTCCATTTCGCCGTCAGCGAAACGTACGAACGAAAGCGGCCGCTCCAGCAGCAAGCGGACCGTCTCGTCCGCGGAAAGCAGCCGCAGCCCGGCGTATTTCCCGTGAAAACGATCGATCCCGCGAACGGACCAGTACAGCTTGCGCAAATACTCAATGAAATAGGGCGGGTTATGGGCGATTTTGCGCACTCCATCCGGAATCAAGGCCATAACCGAAAAGACGATTGCCTGTCCCCCTGGCAATAAAACAAAATTGTGCGGCGCACAAAATTCAAAAATCGCAAGTAATTTCGTTTAAAAAGGACTTGAAATCGCGCTTTCCATCAGGTTTTCTGGGTCACTTTCCTCCGGAACGGGTGACACCGAATCCGGTCGAAAAGGGGGTTCATGTGAAAAAACAATTAATTACGCTGGCCGGAGCGCTGCTCCTGGCGGCAAGTCCCGCCTTCGCGGCGGCCGCGCGCTCGACCTACCCGGTCGTGTTCGCCCACGGTATGGGCGGTTTCGACAATATCCTCGGATATGATTACTGGGGCGACGACTACGGCGTGTTCGTGGGCGATCCCTGCAACGAGTTTCTGGAACTTACCTGTAACGGTGACATCGACAGCGGACAGAAAGCCTTCGCCGCTTCGGTAACGCCCTTCCAGAGTTCCGAAGTACGCGGCCTGGAACTGGCTGACGACATCGAAGGTTATATCGCCTCCGTCGGCTCCACCAAAGTCAACATCATCGGCCACAGCCAGGGCGGGATCGACGCGCGTAAAGCCGCGAAAATCCTGTACCAGCGCAAGGGCACCCAGGTGGTGCGCGTTCTGATGTCCGTTTCCTCTCCGCACCGCGGATCGCCCGTGGCCAAACACGTGCTCAGCCTCGGTTCGGGCGTGACCAGCGTGGTCAACGCTCTGGCCACTCTGTTCGGCAATACGATTTATAACGGCGGCAGCGACGGCTACGCTTCTCTGAAAACGCTCGTCTACGGCGATTGGCCGGGCGACACCCAGACCACGGGCGCGAAAGTTTTCAACACGAGCTACCCGGTGAGCACGACCTACGCGTACCGTTACGTTTCGATCGTCACCGCGCAAAACGGGCTCAGCGTCAACCCGGCGCTCTTCCTCGTGAAAGGCGCTTTCATTGATATCGATGGGGACGGCTATTGCGTGGACGATTGCGACAACGACGGCGCGGGCGGCAAAGGGGACGGTACCAAGACCGACCTCGACGACGACGGCCTGGTGGGCATCAACTCGCAGCAGATGGGATATCGCCTGAAATACACCGAATCCCTGCTCGCGCTCGATTCCATCGCCACCGATTCGACCATGGGTAACGTGACCAGCATCAACGCTCCGACTTCGGCGCAGATGACTTCGGCCGCTTCGATCGTAAACCAGGACCATGCCGACGTGATCGGCGTGCCGCCGGATACGTTCGACGAAATGGAATTTTACGCGGCGGCGATCAACTACATCGCCTCGTTTGATTGATCGTTCGACTGTAACATTCGAACGCAGGAAGCCCCCGCTCACGCGGGGGTTTCTTTTTGCCCGCGCAAAATCAGGGCAACGGGAGTTGCTTGAACACAAAGGAATTGTGAGATTTTAGAGGATTAACGATGAAAAAAACGACAATTTACGCGATCGTTGCGGCCGCGATCGTGCTCACCGGCGCGATTATTTTTCTTTTAATGCCCGGAAAAGACCCGGTGGAAGAACGTTTCTCCGCGTTGCGGGAGTCGCCTGTTGCCGTCCGACCGGTCGACGAATCGGTTCTCGCCGATCTCGTACTCAAGACCAATCCCGAAGGCGGCGAATACTACGAAACCGAGCTCACGTTCGAACAGATCGTGGCCCTGCTCCGCAAAAAATACGGCGATAAAATCGCGAATTCATACATGCAGACTCGCATGCTGACTGAACTGATTCGGTACCTCCAGGCGAAGTATCCGGAGGACTGGGTGGCCCGGCTCCAGGAAATCCTGGGAGCCGCGTTCCCCGATATGGCCACCGCTCTATTTAAGATGTCGGAGAATTTGTATAAATTCGGCAAAGAACACGAGGCCATGAACGAAGACCTCGCGAAGATGAGTCTGGAAGAACGCGACGCGAAAGTCTGGGCCCTGCGCCGGGATATCTTCGGCGACGCGGCGGATGAAATCTGGGGCGCTGAAAAAAAATCCCGCTCGGTCCAGAAGACCCTGACGGAACTCAGTGCGAATTCCAGCATGTCCTTCGAAGACAAGGCCAGCGCGTACAAAAGCGCCATCATGGAAACCTACGGGGAGTCCGGCGCGACGATCCTGGAAAACCATCGCCAGGAATACACGAACCAGTTCATCACGGCCGCCCAGAAAGACCTGGCCGCGTACGAACCCGCGAAACGCCGCGAAGCCTACCGTTACGTCTGGAAGGAAATGGGCTACGACGATACCGCCATCCAGCGCCTCGATACGCTTGAAAACTCGCGGGACCAGCGCTGGTCCAACGGCGAACTCTACGAGACGGAACGAAAATCGATCGAAGCCCAATACTCGGGTGGCGCGCGCGAGGCGAAGCTCGACCAGTTGCGTGTCCGACTGTTCCCGGAAGAAGCCGAGGTGATCAAGTCCGAGGAAGCCAGCGGATTTTATCGTTTCCAGCGAGCGCGAACCTACGGTCGTAATTAATCCGTCATCGAAACGTAATCGCCCCGCTCCATTCTGCTCCGGTGTCGAAGTTTTCGGCCCGGAGCGGTTCCCTTCCGCCCTCTTTTGAAACGAAACAACCGGAGAAATCCATGAACGCGAAGATTTTCGTCCTGATCGCGCTCGCCTGTTGCGCGCCCGCATGTAAAAAGCCGGTCGTCGCCGATCCGAACGGGCCGATCAAGAACGTAATCCTCATGATCGGCGACGGGATGGGCCTCCATCAGGTTTCGCAGGCGGTGTACTACCGGCAACTGGCTCATCCGGACCGCGAACCGCTCGCGTTCGAACAGCTCTACCGTCAGGCGCGTACACCGCTCGTGGCCACGTACAGCGCCAACAGCGTCACCACCGATTCGGCCGCGGGCGCGACGGCCATGGCCTGCGGGGTGAAGACGAAAAACGGAGCCATCGGCGTGGACGCGCATGAAAACCCCTGCCGCTCCATCATCGATTTCGCCAGAGACACCGGACGTTCGGTCGGACTCGTTTCGACGACGCGCGTGACCCACGCGACGCCTGCCGCGTTTTACGCGCATATCGCCTCCCGCACCGGAGAAAGCGAAATCGCGGCGCAATTCGTCGACGCGCCCGTCGAGCTGATGCTGTCCGGCGGCGGCGGGTATTTTATCCCCGCGACGAAAGACGGCGCCCCGTTTCGTCTTTCCATGGTGCCTGAATGTAAAGGTATTCCCGCGGCCCTCGACGCACCGGGCCGTCTGAAAAACGCCCGGGATCTTTTCGCCGAAGCACGCGCGAAAGGAATTCACCTGGCATGCGGCAAAAATTCACTCCCGGAGCCCGGCTCGCTCGCGCCAGGCGCGCGGGTGCTGGGCATTTTCGGACCTGGCAGCCTGCCCATGATCCAGGAACGGTCGCGCCTGCCGTTCATCCCGGACCTGGCGGCCATGACACGCTACTCACTCGACATGCTCGGACGCAACGAACGCGGTTTTTTTCTGATGGTGGAAGGTGGACTGATCGACTACGCGGGCCATTTCAACGACGCGGCCACGCAACTCCAGGAAACCCTCGATTTCGACCGGAGCATTCGGGTCGCGCTCGCGTTCGTCGCCGAACATCCCGAAACGCTCCTGATCGTCACCGCGGATCACGAAACGGGTGGATTCGCAATGAGTTATTTTCGAGAAGCCGACGCGAAAAACCCGGGAGGGGTGGGCGTCCGCCTTCCAGGCAAAGACATTTTCGATCTGTACGAAAAACAAACGGTGTCGTTCCGCGGCCTGCTTGAGCCGATCGTCGACGAACTGTACCCGGATGACAATCTGGCCGCGCCCGCTCCGGCCGCGCTGGACCGGGCCGCGCGCCGGCTCCACGATCAATTTCGCGACGCCACGCCCTGGGCGCTCTCGTTCGATGAAGCAAAGCGGGTACTGAACCCGGACCCGGCGCATGACCTGGGAGCGAGCACCGATTACCCCGGCCCCTGGAGCCCGCTCGAACGCGACATGTTTTTCGGCAATCGCCTTGGCCGCATGATCGCCACCAGGACCCACGCGGTCTGGGCGGCGGGTAACCATTCGCATACTCCCGTCCAGGCGTTCATCTTACACCCGCAGTCTCCGGGATTGCCCGGGTTGATTCAGAATACGGATTTATTCGATCTGATGCGGGACGCGCTGGCTAATTCGCCTTAACAATTATTTTCATAATATAGGAGAATATTTGCGCGAACAATTTTTTGCGCAATCCGAAAAACCGAAGTCGCGAGCAAAGCAAGCAAAGCCACTGGTTATTTCTGGACCGAGTTTGCCTTCAACCATGCGGTAAGTTCTGCCTCTCCGGCGGTCCCGTCCGCAACCTGGACCATGATTTCAACGACAGCTGATTCCTTTGCTTCGATTTCCCATTCATTTAATCCAAGGAAGACGAACATTGCCATGAAGGCAACGCGTTTGTTTCCGTCGACAAAGGGATGGTTTTTCGCCAGTCCAAGGCCGTATGACGCGGCCAACTGGAAAATGTTGGCCTCTGCATCGTACTGGCGGAGATTCTGCGGCCGCATCAACGCCGATTCTAAAAGACCCTTGTCTCGGACCTGCATCAATCCGCCAAACTGGTCGATCTGATCCTTATGGATGGCGAGGACGGTTTTCAAGGAGAGCCAGCGCGGCTCTTTCATTTCGCCAGCTCGCGGAGAGCGGTACGATACTTCCGGGTACCCTTCTGGGATATGACCATGGACTCTTCAAAATCAGGGTCGAAAGGTGAAATCAGGATGCCAGCCTCCGTTTCGATCAAATGAACCCTGTCTCCCGATTGCAGATGGAATTTATCAAGCATCGATTTTGGGATCGTTGCCCCCTGTGAATTCCCGATCTGGCGAATGGTGGACTCTTTACTGGCCATGTTATAACAATAGTAATTACGACGCGGAAATTATCAAGGATTTTCCCGCCGCCGCCCAGTTCGCCTAACGCGAGGATAACCGAGGGGACGGGCTCCGGGGGAGCCTCTCCCGCGCCACACGCAGCGATTCGCGCGTGGGATGCTGGTAGGTGATGCGTTTCAGATACGTGTCCACGCCCAGGCCCGAGTAGGCACGCGCCGCGCCGCCGGTCGGCAGGACATGATTCGTGCCCGAAAAATAATCGCCAAGCGCAACCGCAGGCGTGACATCGCCCCCGCAGATCCTGCCGAAAACGCTGAGCAGCAGCGGAAACGCGATGAGGGTGCGCGGATATCTCCTTACTCCGCCCGTATCAGCGCCATGATCCGTTTGTACACTTCGTCCACCGTTATGGCCTGGAGACACTTGTTGTCACGGCACGCGGACTCGCGATGGTTGTACGCCGAAACGCACGGGCTGCAATGAAAATTCGCGTAGAGCGCCTCGACATTTTTTCCCAGTGGCTTGTAGCATACCGGGGTCTCCGGGCCGAAGAATACGAGGGTGTGGATATCGGTCAGCGAAGCGAAATTGGGGGGCCCGGAATCGTTGCTCAGGAGGAGGTCGGCAACGTTGTAGAGGTCGATCAACTGCGGCAGCGTTGTCTTTCCGGCGAAATTGACGCAGCGGTCGCTCAGTACCGCCTTGCAGATCGCCGCCGCCCCCTCGATTTCCGACGGCGCCCCGGTAACGATAACGCAGAAATCAGGGTGTTTCAGGAGGCGTCTTGCCGTCTCGATATAGTTCCCCTGCGGCCAGCGGCGCAGCGGCAGGAGGTCGCTCGCGTTAGGATTAAACAATATCAGCTTCGTTTTCGGAGTGATGGCTGGACACTCGGCGCGAAGCCGGGCCATGATCGCCTTCTTTGCGTCCCTGTCAGCGGACCGAATCTTCGGCAGCCGAATGTCGCTTTGTGGAATGCGCACCTTCGAAAGCGGCAGTGCGGCGGGGTCTTCGTTCAACGCGTAGACAAGCGCAAGAAAATTGTGACTGATGTGCCGGACATGGTTATACAGTACCCGGTGCGTTTGGGTACTCCCCCGATAGAGACCCTCCATATGGAAGCCGTTGAATCCGACGCGTACCGGGGCGCCGAACAGGTAACTGACCAGGCTGCTGAGTCGCGAGAAAAGCTCGAGGTCCAGGATCGCGTCGAAATGTTGCCGTCGCATGGCCCATACCATTTTCAGCAGCCCCGTTACGAAAGAAACCAGCGACTTTGAAGGTACCGTGAACACGTTTTCGCGTGGAACGACCCCCAATAGATGGACACTTTCCTGCATTTCCCGGAATGTGAAATAATAGATTTCCACTCCGGGAAAAAGTTCGCGGGCTTTAACGATTGAACTGTACGCCGATATGCTCGATCCCATTTCCGAGATCTGGATAAAGAGAATCTTTTTCAAGGGACGCTTTCGCCTGGACGCAAAGGGCCGCAGAAGAAAATCGACCAGGGAAAGCGCGGCACAGGCCGGCCTTCCCACCCACTTATCCAGCGTCCGCATGAAATTGACCGTCATAGAAGGCTCTTCATTGAAGCAAGGTTCCCCGGATAAACCATGGCCGGAGAGGCCAGGTGATCTCCACCGAGGTACGGTGAAACGGAAAACGGTGAGGATTGAATCGGTTTCTACCGTACACGGAACAAATCCGGGAAGGAAGAGGATAGTGACATTGCATAAGCAAAGACTACCCTGGGTCAGAAAAGCAAGAAATAATTTCGAGGTTTCTATGATAAATAAGGGACGTCCGTCATTTGTTCACATCGCTCTGATTGTTCTGGCGCTCGTAATCGGGATTTTTTTTCGCTTTGAACATCTTGAAAAAAAGCTAATCTGGCACGATGAAGTTGGAACCAGACTATTCGTCGCCGGTCTTAAAATCGATGATTGGGCCCGTGTTCTGTATACCGGGCAGGCAATTGACGTTGAAGTCATTCGTTCGATTCACGGCCATCCGAAAGGCGCTCTGGATACCATCAGAAGTCTGGTTCGAGATGATCCTCAGCATCCGCCGTTGTACTATATCCTGGCTGGAATCTGGGTTCGCGCTTTCGGGGACGATATCGCCACGCTCAGGCTGCTTTCCGCCCTTTTCAGCTTGCTGACCTTTCCCGCCATCCACTGGCTGTGCCGTGAACTATTCAGCTCCGCGCGGATCGCCTGGACGGGTACGGCGCTCATTGCCGTCTCCCCCTTTTTTGTCCTCTATGCCCAGGAGGCCCGCGAATACTCGCTCTGGTTCGTACTGATACTCTTCGGGAACGCCGCGCTCCTCCGGGCGATCCGACTGACCGTGCAGGGTGCAGTGTCGCCCCGCCTCGCCAGCGCATGGGCTCTGTTTACCCTGATCACCGTTATGGGACTTTACACCGCCCTCGCGACTGTGTCCGTGATGATTGCCAGTGCGGCATATATTCTGGTCCGGGAAAAGTTCCGTGCCACCAGAATCACCCTGATGGGCGCGGGCGCCCTTGCGGCCAGCGCAATTCTCTTTCTTCCCTGGGCCAGCGCCCTGATGATGCGTTGGGATGCCTTCCAGGTTTCCATGTCCTGGTCAAAGGTTATCAGCATTCCGAATAGCAGTCTCCTGACCATCCTGGCCTTGAACCTTAGCCGTCCCATAGTGGACTTCTGGCCTGACCGTGAGAACATTTCAGCCGCAGTGGGCATAAGCCTCGCTGCGGCGCTGACGATCTGGGCCCTTGTCTTCTTGATCCGCCGGGCGCCGCTACAAACCGGAGCCCTGGTCCTTTCTCTGATTTTCGTCCCCATCCTGATGTTACTCGGGCCCGACCTGTTGTTCGGGGGCATTCGTTCCGTTTCAGCGCGCTACATCACGCCTTCCCTGATTGGAGTGGAACTGGCACTCGCGTATCTTTTCAGCGCCGGCGATGAGGGTGGCCGGGATCGGATCAGGGGTGTCGCATTTTTCCTCGCCATCGGTGTTGGTATCGCAAGTTGTTTCCATAATTCCAGGCAGCAAGTGGTCTGGACCAAGGGCATCAGCTATCATCTCCCGCAAGTGGCCGCGATCATCAATGAGTCCCAATCTCCGCTCGTCGTGGGAAACAGGGAACGGCACCATCCCGGAAATCTCCTGGCCTTGAGCTATCTCTTAAAGCCTGGAACCAGGATGCAGTTTCTGGCGACCGAGGAGAACTATATGCTTCCGCGACCATTCACGGTTTTCCTCTATAGTCCCACGGATCAGTTTCGACGAGCGCTTGAAGAACGAGAGAATGTCCACACCCGGTTGCTGATGGAAGACCTCCATCTCCAGCTCTGGATCGT
Source organism: uncultured Leptospiraceae bacterium (assembly GCA_964631535.1). Lineage (GTDB taxonomy): Bacteria > Spirochaetota > Leptospiria > Leptospirales > Leptonemataceae > CAZVZS01. The sequence goes on along the minus strand of CAZVZS010000020.1, from coordinate 52,197 downwards.
GGAACCCATCGGTCTACCGGGCGGGCTGAATCCAATCGGCCTTTTGCCGCCAGTTCGCCGGGGCCCTTGAAAACGGGAACAGGTAATCGACGAAGGAGGATAACCAGGGCAGGGCCGCGGGTTTCCATTCGTATATCGACACCGACCTGAATTCAGCTTCCATCGGTAACCCGTCAGGAAGAAAAGGTCCCGCGAGTTCCTGGCTGCACGTCGGCCAGGTATTGATGTGGAAGCGCATCGGCAGATGCGGAATGGGCGTCGGAGACCCGGCGCTCCGCCGGTGGATCAGCCTGTCGTCGACGAACCAGCGGATTTCCTCCGGGTCCCACTCGATCGCGTACCGGTGAAAGTCCTGCGCCGCATCGAAGCCGAGGTCGACCAGCACAGGCGTTCCTCGATAGCCATAGTTGTACAGGTCCCCCGCATTGCCGGGGTTGTAGAATACGTTTAACAGAATCCGGGACGTATCGCGTCCCAGGAACTCCATGTCGATTTCCTGCCATGGGTCGAAGCGGTAGAGGAAAAAAGCAGTGATGACTCCGGACGCTTTCACCGGTTTCATCATCACTTCGAATCGACCGTAGAGAAACATGGCGTCCGTTCCAGCCTTCGTTGCGATCGAGCCGGACGTGAATTCACGGTCCCCCCGTGACTCACTGCGCAGCTGGAGTCTGACTCCGCCGTTTGCATTCGGGATGACGTTCGCGGGCGTGAAGATGGCCTGGTTGCAGAAAAAGGTCGAGTCGAGCCGGTCCCAGAACCCCGAATCAATCTCCGTAAGAGGATCCTGGCGCCGTGGCAGGAAGGTGCCCGTACGTTTCGACCAACCCGGCGCACCGCTCGCCGATGACTCGCAATACCCGGGAATTTTCCGCGGTTGTAATATCCACGGATCCGTGTCGTGCTCAAGGACCTCACAATTGGCGGGAGCCACAGGTATCCTGAGCGTGGGCGTGTACATGACACCGATATATACGAGACCCAGCACCAGGAACCAGGGCGCGAACCGGGAGGGTTTTCTGAGCTGTGTGAACGAACGGAAGAGAGCCGAACGGGAAGCCTTTAGCAGGGAAGTAATTCGAAGGCTGTCCTTGATTCCGAGAGTTGTCAATCCATGGATTTCGCCGCCCTCCTGGCCGGAAACGGGCTGCCGGGGTGAGCGTGCCACCACATGCCAGAACTGTCGATTCGATATGAAATCAACGAGGCCGATCAGGACACCGGTGATGTCCAGATAGAACGCTATCGGGTAGGTAAGGACAACAAGGAAGGTGCCCGCACTGAGCTGCCGAAAGCCGGCCAGCCCGGCGATTAGAACCACCAGCGGGGCGCAGAGACCGGCGAGTCCGATCGCTTGCAGCGCGTGGGGGATGGGTAACGCGGCCTGCGACATATCGTTCGCGAGGAAGGCCATGCTCAGGTTTACCACGATTAAGACTGCGGGAAAAATCCATGCAACGACGATTGCCATTTCCGACACCAGCGCGCCGGCGCGGGGCGGCCGCTGGGTTCTCGCGATCATCGCACCTATGATCAGGCTCGATAAGAGGGCTGCGATCAGCGGGACCACTGACATGCCCCGCATGATGATCAGTCCGATAACCAGATGTAGAAAGAAAACGAACACCGCGATTAAGTAATGTAAGCCGTGGAAGAGGAACTGCACTCGATCTCGCAGGCGGAGCGGGGCTGAGGGCAACTTTCCCAGGTGGCTGAAAAAGGCACCGGTATGGCCGTTGGCCCACCGCCTCCGGCGCGCAAGGAAGCTGTACATATTCGGTGAGACTTCCTCGCGGGAGCCGAAATGGGGGTTGTAGATGATTTTTTCGCCCTTGAGAATAATTCGATAGCTGAACTCCACATCTTCGGTAATGCACTCGCTCAGCGGGTACTCCAACAGTAATCCGGTTTCCATGACGACAGTCGTGCCGGTACAGAAAAGCGTCAGGCCGAGCCTGGTAAAAGCCGCGTTAAACACTTCACAGCCGATATGCTGGTGCAGCGAATCCCAGAGCTGGAAGAACCCGTTTACCGATAGCGGCCCGCGGCGACCTTGAACGATGCGGGATTTCTTCTCGTGGATGAGGCTGATGGAAGAGCGGATCCACTCGGGATTGGCCTGATGGTCGCTGTCGAGAATGGCAAGATAAGCGGTAGTCAGGCGCGCCGCCATCCAATTCACTTTTGCGCTCTTTGAGTTATCGCCCGTGAATGCTACCGCCACTTTGCGGCCGCCGTCTTTCGACAGTTCAACGAGCGAATCGTCCCCCAGGAAGGATACACCGGGAAAGGCCGATGTCAAAAATGGTATAGAAGAGTCCGTGCGATCATTCAAAAGCAGGTAGATTTCGACCGGCCCGCGATGGTCCTGGCCGAGAACCGAGCGCATGGCGCGAATCGTTCCCTCGCCCTCGTTGCGCGCCGGGATCAGGACCGCCACCGAATCCTCCGGATACTCTTCGAATTTTCTGCTCCTGGGGATCCCCATCAGAAATACGAGAGAGCCCAGGTAGGCCCCCAGGGAATATGCGGATAGGAGAATTACGACGGCAACACACAACCAGAGCAGAATGACCATACCCATAGCATTCCTCACAGTACCGGAACCATCGGCACCCGACCTTCCGGGTGATGGCCCGGGTCATCATGCCGCTCGCTTCCCACGCTGGAACCATATCCGATGTCCCTCAGAACATCATGGCGCATCTGGCGTTGATCCTCCGCGATTGGCTCCGCCCGGGTCCAGATGATTCCTCCATAAAGTACAGCGGCCGCAAGGAGAGCCGCGGGAACGACAGCCCTGATTTTCAGATGTCCGATGAGTCCCAGTAGCGCCCAGGAAACGGCACCGAAGATGATCATGCCCAGCAGGCCGATAACAAACCCCCGGGACGAGAGGTCGGCCCCGGAGATGAGCGTGGGCGCGAAAAAACCCTCCGCCATCGCCGGCAAGACCAGCTGCCCCAGGGGCGAAGAGAAATGCTCCGGGAAAAAAGGCGTGAGGCTCAGGCTGAGCAAGGAGCCGGTCATCGACAATGCCGCGCCAAATAGTAGCGCCCATCGCAGTCCTTTGCTCGCCTGTCCATCCCGGGTCACGAATTCAACGGCGCTGGCCAGCGGAAAAATGAAGATCATGATACACGGAACCAGGTGGCGCGCCGCGGCGCTCCAGCCCGCGTGCCAGTCGGAAAAACCGGCGGCGAACAGTAAATACACTATTCCTAACGCGACGTACGGACAGGAGCTGTATCGTTTCTGGCGTTCCATATGAATCAAGCCGAATGGAATCAGCAACAACAGCGGGCAATAGAACAACACCCCGCGCTTCGTCCCCGCCAGAAGGCCCCATACATGTTCAAGCCGCGGTATCGTAACCCCAAAGAAGCCCGCCCGATGGACCGCTGCATGCCACCAGTCGCTCTTGAATGCGTAGCCGGTGGTGAACGGAGATCCGAATGCAATCTGATGGTAAATGAAGCACGGCAGCAGGCCGATCAAACAGGCCCCGGCGAATGCCGCCATTACGCGAGCGGGCACCCGGCGAATCGCCATAGTCGGAAGTATGACCAAACCGACGATCGCCGTCGGATACTCGACTGTGGCCGCTGCGGCCAACAGCAGTCCCGCGAGGGCCGCGGAGCGCACCGCGGGCCGGGTGTCGTCTGGCCCAGGGCTCATGGTAAGCATCCATGCCAGCGCCGCAAGGGCGCCGGCCGGCACATGGCCAAACAACACTCCCGAGTATGTCAGGACCGGCGTGACCAGGGCAAAGAGCACGGCGATGCGGATCTTTTTGCTCCATTCAGGACCGGTGGGGTAACCTCCGAGCGCCACGAACGGGAACATAGCGGCAGGCAGCGTGATAAGGAACCAGGTCAGCAGATGTCGGAGTCCCCAATAGCCCGGCAGGTTGCTCGCTCCCTCCCGTGGCAGGAATCGATCGGCGAACCACGCAACCGGTACGCCGAAGAGTGAAAGGCCAGGCGCTTTGTCCGAATACGTCCTGCCCTGCCGCTCGGCACGGTCGAAGGGAGTTCCATACGTCATGAGCACCGGGTCGAGTGAAACCGTTCCGAATTTGGCGAGAGCCACTGTGAGCTCAAGGCGGCTCTGTTCATTGGGGCTCCTGCCATGCGGAGTTCCCCCCGCGAAAATCGTATAGACCGCCAGGATGACGACGAAGGCCGGGAAGGACTTCGACGCCGAATCATCAATGGAATTGCGCATTTCCTTATTCCGCATTTTGCCGTTTCGATAATTCTATGGAAATGTGCCTGGAAAGCTCATTCCCGACAAGTCGGTGAACTTTCAGGGAGGGATGACCGTCATTGACATTGATTACCCGGTCGGAAACGGGCAGTTCCTTGATCAGGGGAGAAACATCGATGTAATTCACGCCATTGGCCGCAAGGAAACGACTTATCCGATCGATGTACAGTTTTTTACTGAAATCAATTTCTTGCATAAAGGGGAAAATAACGACCAGTAAAGGGATCTGCCGCGAGTTGGCAAAGTCAATGAACGAACGAAATTCCAGCATATGCTCATTGAATATTTCATCGTTCGAATACGCCTTCTCGAGATACGTCAAATATCCGCCGACGTCCTGTCCTGGAAACAGCCAGTACAGAAAATTAATGAGATAAGAACCGCTGACGAACTGAAGCGTAATGAAGTTCATGTGTGCGTAGGGAGAAAACCCCTCGCCACCTTTCAGGCCGTGTTTCTGCGCGATGTGATCGATATCATTTCCATAGTATTGCAGAACGATAAAACCGGGCTGGATGTCGCTTAGCTTTATGAATTTCAGCATCGATTCATATTCCGATTTTGTATCGAAGCTATTGTGCGCCAGATTGATGACCTGAATATCACGATTCGTTTCCGAAATGTTCGCTTTCACAATGTCCGAAAACCTGTCTTTGACGGCCTTAATCCCCTGGGCTGCTGTAAATGAATCCCCGACAAAGAATATGTTTGTCCCGTTATTCTGGATGGGTTCGACGTCCCTGCAGCCATGAGAGTTGATGGGATTCCAGTATTTATCGAACCACAGAATATTCGCCAGAGAATAACCGATGCCGTGCGTGCGGGCAACGAACATGAAAGATGACTCTGCGAGAAGCAGGACCACGATAATTGATACGACGCTGATTCCAATATTCTTCAGGCGCTCGCCGGTTTTTGGACCTCGTATGACGGTTCTATACAATAGAATGACTTCGGTGATCAAAATGAATATCAACACCAATCGCAGGCCAAACGTAAGGGAATTGATGGGCAATTGCGGAAACAGAACGACAGCCATGAGTATGGCCGAAATCACGACAGAGCTATACAAGATTCCTGCTTTCATTCTAACGCACCTTCCGCTGAGACCCGCCCCCTCTGCCAGCAAAGTTTCAAGGAGTTTCAGCGATACGACCGCGGTGACCCGCACCGTTTATGGCCGCCCTGCCCCGAGCCCGTTCAAAACTCGCCGCGTTACCCGGCGTCGTCCTCAAAAAATCGAACCGCCACCGAATGCCCGTGTTCGTGTTCCAGACCTTCGATTTTGCTCATCAAAAGAATCGGTTCAAGAGCCGCGCGCAGTGATTCGCGCGTGGGATGCTGGTATGTGATCCGTTTCAGATACGTGTCCACTCCCAGGCCCGAGTACGCTCTCGCCGCCCCGCCGGTCGGCAGGACATGATTCGTGCCGGAAAAATAATCGCCCAGTGCGACCGGCGCGTAATTGCCGAGAAAGACGCTGCCCGCCGATCGAATTTTTTCAAGGTCCGCGCGCGGATCGCGCGTACAAATTTCCAGGTGTTCGGGGGCGTACTCATTCGAAAACGCGAAGGCATCTTCCAGATTCGCGAACACGACCGCGAACGAATGCGCCCGGATGCTATTTTCTTTGAGCGCCCCCCGGTCGGGCCGCTCGCGCAGGCCGCGTTCGATCGCGGCGGCGGTGGCATCGGCCAGGGCCTTCGAATTCGTGAGCAAAATCGCCGGCGAATCCGGGCCGTGTTCGGCCTGGCTGAGCAGATCGGCCGCGATAAATTCGGGCCGGGCGGTTTCGTCGGCGATCACAATGACCTCAGACGGCCCGGCCGGCGCGTCCAGGCGAATTTTGCCGCGCGCGGCCAGAATCTGTTTGGCGGCGGTCACGAACCGGTTGCCCGGGCC
>CAZVZS010000020.1:8863-46016 GCA_964631535.1 uncultured Leptospiraceae bacterium | reverse complement strand
GGAAACACCAGTCCGAACACCGCGGCCGCCACACCCTGGACCCCGCCCGCTTTCATAACGCGACTCGTGCCCGCCAGGCGCGCGCAAAACAGAACCGATGGATGGACGCGCCCGTGTTCGTCCGGCGGGGTGATCAGCACCGGTTCGGGAACTCCCGCGATCACCGCGGGAATGACGCCCATGAGGACCGAAGACGGATAGAGGGCCCGCCCGCCCGGCACGTACACCCCGGCCCCGTCCAGGGGCACGTAACGAAAGCCGAGCGTGGACCCGTCGATTACGCGTTCGCCGCCGCGCAGGGATTCTTTTTGCGCTTCATGAAAGGCGCGAATATTGGCCGCCGCCCGTTCGAAGGCCGCGCGCTGGGCGGCGCCCAGGGCCTCCGCCGCCCGGTCCAGTTCGTCCGCGGTGACGGCGAAGGAATCGATTTCGCATCCGTCGAATTTTTTTGTTAATTCGCGAACTGCGTCCAGGCCGTCCCTTTCCACACGAGCGATGAGTTCGCGCGCGACGTCGAACGCCGAGCCGTCCTCCGCCGATTCGCGCAGCATGAGGGCGCGGCGCTGTTCGGCGGAGAGGTCCTGATCGGAATAAACGCGCAACATCACGAATTCGCGGCGGTCGTCAATCCGAGCACGAGCGCCACGGCGACACCAACGATATACAGAGCCAGAGTCACAATGGTCAATATGGCCATGATCTTGAAGTGTCGCGCGTATTCGCTGGCGGCGCGCACGGAAGCGGCCGGATCGCGGGTGCTGTTGTACCTCCCGATTTCGTCCGCCGCGCGAATCGCCGCCAGGCCTGCCAGGATGTAGGGAATACCAATCACCGCGCCGATGATCGTAATCGAAAATAAGGCACCGCCGATCAGGGTCATGATGCCCCAGAATTTCGACCAGCCCGCGCCTTCAATGGTTTGTAACGGGCCAGGGGCGGCTGATGGAGCCGCGTAAACATTGTCCTGCGAATTCGAATTCATTGGTTTCCTCGCGATATACCCGGTTAAAAAGAACAATTACTTCGATTCCCCCTGCAAAGTCGCCACGAGCGTTCGGGGCCCGCCGTGGTCGCGGTGCTCGCAGAGGTAGATGCCCTGCCAGGTGCCGAGGCAGAGTTTTCCGGCTGACACCGGAACCGAAACGCTCGCCCCGAGCAGCGACGATTTCAAATGCGCGGGCATATCGTCCGGGCCTTCCGTGGTATGACGGTAATAAGGCGCGTTTTCCGGCACGGTGCGATTAAAAAAACTTTCGAAATCCGCGCGCACCGTGGGGTCCGCGTTTTCGTTGATGGTCAGCGACGCCGAGGTGTGTTGAATAAAAAGATGCAGCAGGCCGATTTCGATTTCCGAAAGACGCGCCAGGCCGGCCATGACATCGCGCGTGATGAGGTGAAACCCGCGGCCGCGTGCCTTCAATTCGATGAAAGTTTGCCACCACATACTAAAAACCCGGGGCTCAGGACGCGCCAGCGATCGAGCTCGCGTCCTCGCGAGTGAGAGCGCGGTCCGCGCCGCGCGCGGAGGCGCCAGAAAAACGGATCAGGACGAATGTATATGGGCGATGACAGGATCGAACTGCCGACATCTTGCTTGTAAGGCAAGCGCTCTACCAGCTGAGCTAATCGCCCGAAATCAGAACAGTGGGTTGGATCAGGCCGAAGCGGATGAAGCGGCCCGGTTAATCATCAGAGCCATCCGGCTTTTGCGACGATCGGCCTGTTTCCAGTGGATCAGGTTGCGTTTTCCGGCACGGTCCAGATAACGACTGAAAATTTTGTACGCCTGCCGTGCGTCTTCCAGCTTGCCGGCCAGCACCAGAGCACGAACTTTTTTATCAAAGGTCCGCAGGCGCGAGCGCTGGAGCGCATTCAGGGGGTTTCGTTTCCGGATACGCCGGACGTCTTTCTTTGCCGATTTAATATTGGCCACAATTTATTACCGACTATCCAGATCCAGCCGGGCCGGCGACCCGTCAAGTAAAATCACGTCCTGAGGCGTACGCTCCAAAAGATCCCTCCCAACGCAGAAAAAATGGCGATTATGTCGCATTGACTCTGAAATGACCGATCTTCTGTCAAAGGTGGCAACTGCGCAGCCGCCTGTGACCCGCATGACTCATCCCGACTGGCAGATAACCAACGCGACCGTGATCCTGCCGGGTGAAATCCGCAAAATGGCTGGGGTCGCCATTTCGGAGGGACGCATTCGCCGGGTCCTCGAATCGACCAGGACGGAAGCCGACGTCCTGAGTTTAAATTTACACGGCCTGTTTTTATTCCCCGGTTTCATCAACGGCCACGATTCCCTGCTGGGGACCTACCATGCCCTGGATGTCAAAAAACCGTTCAACAACTGGCTGGCCTACGACAACGAGCTGAAATCCTCGGCGCTCTTTCGTGAACGGCAACTGGTCGAGCTGCGCGATTTATACTGGCTGGGTGCCTTCCGCAATCTCCTGGGCGGGGCGACGACGGTCGTGGATCATATTCCCCATTTCGTGCGCCGGCCGTTTCAAAGCGAAATTCCGGTTTATCTGCTGGAGGATTTCGGGATCTCGCACTCGCTCTGTTCGTATTCCCTGGACTGGGGCGAGGGCATCCGTGCCGAATACGAAAAGGCTGTGGCGCGCGGTCTCCCGTACATCATTCACATCGCCGAAGGTTTCGATCCGGAAAGTAAAAAATCGCTGCGGCTCCTGCACGAAACCGGGGCCCTGGGCGAGCACACCGTCCTGGTCCACGGGCTCGCGCTTTCGGATGAGGATCTCGATTTGATCGCCCGGGCCGGCGCGCACCTGGTCTGGTGCCCGGCCGCGAATCGACGTTTGTACGGGGCCGCGGCTCCGATCCAGGGCGCGCTGCAACGCGGGATCAATGTGGCCCTCGGCACGGACAGTGCCATGACCGGCAGTTCGCATCTTCTGGGAGAACTGAAGGCCGCCCGCAAAGAATTGGAAAACACAGGGGGCATGGCCGCCCCGGACCGCCTGTACGATATGATCACGGCGGCGCCGGCCCGGGCCTTTCGCCTGGAAGACCGGGGGGTCCTGGAAGAAGGTGGCCCGGCGGATCTGGTCGTCTTACGTGGCAAATACCCGGAAGACCCCTTCGGGTCGCTAATGGAAGCCGATCCGTCGCGCCTGTTCCTGGTGGCGAGGAACGGTCTACCACTGTTCGGAGACCCCGCGGTCGAACCGATTTTTTCCGAACTCGGACTGGAAATCGACCGGATTGTGGTTTATAATTCTCCGAAAATAATTGTGAAAGGATTCAAAAATTTGCTGGAATCCGTTCGACAACGAACGGGCAATACCCGGGAGTTCTTTTTTACTCTCGCGTGACCCCCGGTCCCGGGCGAGTTTTCGCGAATACGGATTATGCCTGTAGCCCGAAATTACAACGGCGGTTCCATCGTTTACTTCCAGGACGATGCGGCGGACGAGATCTATGTCTTACAAAAGGGCCGGGTCGTACTCCTGAGCACATCGCTCGATACGGACGAGGAACTGAAAGAAGAAGTGCAGCTCGGCGAATTTTTCGGCGTGAAATCGGCTCTGGGCCGTTACCCGCGCGAGGAAACGGCCCAGGTGATCGGCAAGTCAACCCTGCTGGTATTTAAACTGGCAGAATTCGAACTGTTCATCATGCGCAATACGCGCATCATCATCAAGATGTTACGCGTATTCTCAAAAAACTTGAGGCGGATCCATCGCCAGGTGCGGGATATCTTGAAAGCGGGCGCGCCCAAAGACCCCGCGTTCGAACTGCTGAACGTGGCCGAATCGTTTTATCGTTCGGGAGCGATCGACCACGGGGTGTACGCGTTCGGGAAGTTTCTGGAATACTACCCTGGCGGCCCGTATTCCACGCGCGCCGAAGAAATGTTGCAAATGGCGCGCAAAGGCATGATGTATCCGCCGCATTTTCCGCCGCTCGAACCCGTGGCCCAGGCGTCCGTGCCGGATGAAGCCATGGTCCGCAAAGGAATGATGTCCGCGAAATCCGCGGCCGACGATCCCTTCGCGCTCAATCCCGGAGACGACGCCCTGCTGGAAGTCGATATCGCGCAGCCGCCTGGTGTGAAAGAAATTTTACAACAGGGACTCACCGCCCAGCGCAACCATGATTACGAAGCCGCCCTGGGCGCCTTCACGCGCATTGTGGGGAACGGGACCCTGAATCAAAAAGACGCGCAGGTGGAACAGGCGTACTTTGAAAAAGGGGCGACCGAACTGCATCTGGGGAATCACGAAGACGCCAGCAATTCGTTTTCGCTTTACATTAAAAATTATCCGACCGGGCGTTTCGTCAAAAAATCGATTTTTCAACTGGGTATCCTGGCCGAAACCACGGGCAACAAGGCGCGGGCGAAAACGCTTTTTCAGAAGGTGGCCACGATGATGCCACGTGACGAAATATCGCAGGATGCCCGGGAACGACTGGAGGCCCTGGGCTAATTCCCAAACACACCATGGCCAGAGCCCCGTTACTGCTTCCCGAATCATTGTTCGACAAGTTCGGCAAAACGTTCGAACCGGGCGAAATTATTTTCTGCGAGTTCGAACCGGGCAACGATTTTTTTTTCATCCAGGAAGGCAAAGTCAAAATCACCAAGACCGTCGGCACGATGCAGAAGACCCTCGATGTGCTGACGACGGGCGATATCTTCGGGGAGATGGCCATCCTGGAAGAAGAACCGCGCAGCGCCTCCGCCATCGCCATCGATCATGTGCGCGTGCTGAACTTCAACCGGGCCAATTTCGATTCACTGATCACGGGCAACCCCGCGCTCGCGTACCGCCTGCTCGTCGTGTTCTCCACCCGTATCTATGACGCCAAACGTCGCCTGCAGATTTTGCTTCTCGACGATCTCCAGGGCCGGATCGCGGACGTTTTCCTGATGCTGTCCGAAAAAATGCCCGAAGCCGGCAACGAAAACCGTCTCATTTTCCCGGTTACCGTGGACGATGTGGCCAACTGGTGCGGACAGAACGTGAGCGAAGTCCAGAAAGTAATATCCAACTTCGTCCGCCAGGGAAAGCTCGAGTTATTCGCGGACCGCATCGTCGTGAACAACATCAACGATATGCAGCGCATCGTAACGCGAAAAAAACAGTGACGCACGCAGCCGAATGATTCGTTGGGATTTTATAGTTTCGCGATCCGGGTCAGCGAGCGCGTCCCTCCGTTTTCATGAACCATCCGGGTCGGTCGTTTCCTCACGCGACATCTGATCCGGGGCTTCCATCCCCAGCAGGGCCAGTCCGTTTTTGAGACAGATCGCTGTCGCGTCGAGCAGGGCCAGCAGACGGCCGGCGGTAACCGGATCCTGATCTATCACCTTATTTTCTTTTTGACCGTAAAACCGCGAAAGGGCGGTGGCCATTTGATAAAGAAACGTAACCAGCCGGTGCGGCTCCATTTCGCGCCCCGCGTCGGCGACTTCCTCCGGAAAACGCGCGGTCAACCAGAAAAGTCTCCGGCGTTCCGCCGTCGTCTCCAGCGCGACGATCGCCGCGTCATCGTTTTTCGCGGGAGCGAATCCCCGTTCGGCCGCGGTACGAAAAATCGAGCGAATGCGCGCGTGCGCGTAGGCCACGTAATAATACGGATTTTTGTCCGACGTATCGCGCGCCTCGGTCAAATCGAAATCCAGGTGCGAATCGAACGAGCGCATCACGAAAAAATACCGCGTCACGTCCACGGGGATTTCTTCCATCAGCGTTTCCATCGTAATGAATTGACCCGTACGTTTGCTCATGACGATCGGTTCGCCGTTGTCAAGCAGGTTCACCTGCTGGGCGATGCGGACCTGGAAATTTTCGAACCCCATAGCCCGCATGGCGCCGCTCAGGCGCGCGATGTACCCGTGGTGGTCCGGCCCCCAGATATCGATCACGTCGGAAAACCCGCGTTCGATTTTCGTCGCGTGATAGGCGATGTCCGCCAGCAGGTACGTGGGCCGACCGTCCTCGCGTACGATGACGCGGTCTTTATCGTCGCCGAATTCAGTCGATCGAAACACCTGGCGCCCGTCCACGGTCGAAACGTACGGGGCGATCTTTTCCCGTGCCGCGGTCACCATCCCGCTTTCGTGCAGGGATCGTTCGCTGAAAAATTGATCGAAACGTACGCGGAATTCCTCCAGGTCCATACGATGCGTCGCCAGTAGAAACGTGGCCGCCAGGCGGCCCCAGTCGTCGTCGCGCGCGGCCAGACCGCTCGTTTCCCAAAAATCCGCCGGCACGTCCGCGCGTTCAGACATTTTTTTGAAAGTGGCGATTTCTTTTTCGTCCGGCAGAACATGCGAGTGATCTTCGGCGATGACCGCGGCCACGTCCTGGACGTATTCACCGTGGTAACCCTCGGCCGGGAAGGGCAGGCCCGGCCCGGCCGGGTATATTGATTCGCCTTTTTCTTTTTTCGCGAATTTCAGGCGAACGCCGCGGGTCTCCAGAAATCGCAGCAGACAACTGCGGCCGAGCAGGAGGACCTGGTTGCCGTAATCGTTGACATAAAACTCACGGTGCACGGTTTCGCCCGCGGCTTCCAGGAGATTGGCGCAGGCGTCTCCCAGCGCCGCGGCCCGCGCGGAAACGACGTTCAAAGGCCCTGTTGGATTGGCGGAGACGAACTCCAGCAAAATTTTGCGGGGCGCTGCGGGCCTTGAACGCCCGTAGGTGGCCGACTCGTTCCGTGCCGTCCGCACGTACTCCGCGAGAATCGCCCGGGTGAGCGTGAGATTGAGAAAACCCGGGCCGGCCACTTCGACCGATTCAAAGATCGGCGTTGCGCCGACCGGCCGGTTCAGGACTTCCGCGAGGGCCGTCGCGAAATTGCGCGGATTGGCGAAGGCCGGATCGACCGCGGCGTACGCGTCCCGCCAGCGTTTGTCCATGGCGACCGTACAGGCGTAATCGCCGAATTTTTCGTCTCGCGCGTACTCGAGTTTGACCGCCAGCTCCGCCGGCCTGGGCCCGAGTTGTTCCAGGCCTTTTTCGATTTGTTGAATGACACGATGTTTGAGCAGCACGTTGTTTTTACCTGGGTGTGGATGTCGCTCTCTGGCCGGCGGGCGCGACGTTCGTGCCTGGCCGCGCTGAAATGGGCCGCAGGCGGCCGAACGATTCAGCCAGGGCCGCGCGTTCCCGTTCCAGCGCGGCGGAAAGGGTGCCGAACGTTTCGGGCATGTACCGAACCCCGAACATAAGCGCCAGCAGAGTCGTCAAAAGTAACAGGACCAGAATCTTTCCGAATGTTTTGAACATCGCAGACCTGTTTTTCCCGGTAGCATTCCCCTGGCAAATGTTTCGCTCTTGACGGGGGAACCGAGGAGCGGTTCCTGGAAAGCTACGCAGAGGTTCGGGATGCGCCCCTGGTAAATTTTCGCTTCCTGGTGGCCTGGCGGGTGGCGCATTGAGTAAAATTATGAACGCGCGCCGTATACCCATTTCCCTTGTTTTTTCGATTACGCTGTTCGCGGGGGTCAGCGCCCTTTCCGCGCTGGAGCGATTCAAACAACAGCCCGGCCAGTTTTCCGCGGTGGACCTGGACGGCAAAAAAGTCACACTCGCGGATCTGAAAAACAAAATCGCCTTTGTTACCTACTGGCAGGTAAGCTGTTACCCGTGCCGGCAGGAATTGCCACGGCTGGATCAATTTCAGAAAGAATGGGCCGATAAACCGGTCGTTTTCCTGACCCTCAATCCCTGGAACGACCGCGGTGATATCCAGAAATTTCGGGACGGCGCGAATCCCGGCCAAGCCGCGTTGAAAAATCTGCGGTTTCTGACCAGAGACGCTTCCAGCGCCGTCTGGGGTCTGCCGGCCTCGAAAAGCGGCTACATCGGGACCCCCACCACGGTCGTGCTCGACCGGTCGGGCACCGTGGTCGGCCGATCGATCGGCGGCATGGACCTGGACGAAGCGCGCGCGTTCATCAAGGACTTACTCAGCGAACAGGCCCCGCCCCAGGGCGCCAAACCGGAAGAAAGCATGACGATCACCGGCCGCATTCGCATTCGTTCCATGAAACAACTGGATGAGTACCGGCCACCGGCACCCGGGACGGCCATTTTACCCAGGACCACCGGACCGGCCTGGAAAGAATAATTCGACCGGTACTCCGGGGTGATGCGTTATCGGTTTTTTTTATTCGCGTCGGTTTTTTTGGCCATCGAACTGTTCGCGCAGAGTGACGAGCCGGAATTCTGGCATCGGATCGCTTCCTTCACAATAGCCAAACGCGTGCTCACACGCATTCACGCGGATCAATCGATCGATTTTTACTGCGGCTGCGCGTACGCATCGCGCCAACTCAAAGGACAGCGCCGCAACGTCGTCGACCAGGCTTCGTGCGGTTTTTTCCCGCAGCACAACACGGAACGCAGCCGCGTCATCGAATGGGAACATGTGGTTCCGGCTCACGAATTCGGCGGAACGCGCGCGTGCTGGCGCGTCGGGCATCCCGGGTGTAAACGCCGCGGTCGCGGTTGTTGTCGTCATGTGGACCGATTGTTTCGGACGATGGAAGCGGATTTGCATAACCTGCGCCCCGCCATCGGCGAAATCAACCAGGACCGCGCGCATTTCGCGTTCGGTATCATTTCAGGCGAAGAACGCCGCTACGGGCGCTGCGATTTCGAAGTCGACGGCCGGAATTCCATCGTCGAACCCAGGCCGGAAATTCGCGGCGATATCGCTCGCACGTATTTTTATATGCGGCGTCTGTACGGACTGAACATCGCGGAAGCCCAGGCCCGCCTCTTCGAGACCTGGAACGACGAAGACCCCGTGGACGAATGGGAGCGCGAACGCAACCGGCGCATCACGCGCGCGCAGGGAAATTCCAATCCGTATGTCAATTGAACGTAAGATGATTCGCAAACGTCAGTTGCGCGCGGAAGGGTTGCTCGCGTTCAATACCGTCGTCTGGGGCGGAACATACATCGCCATCAAATTCGGACTCGATGGATTTTCTTCTTTTATGCTCGTGGCCGTGCGTTATGCCCTGGCCACTCTGGCCTGCGCCGCGCTCGCTCTGGTCATGCGCCCGCGCATCGCCCCGCACCTCCGCCAGGGACTTTTGCTGGGACTTTTTTTATTTATCGGGATCTCACTCCAGACGCGCGGGCTGCTCTACACGAGCGCGGCGAAATCGGGATTTATTACCGGAATGTTCGTGGTGTTCACCCCGTTCATCGATTGGGTGTGGAGCGGCCGGCGGCCGGGTCCGGAAAACTACGCGGGCATCGCGCTGGTGCTCGGGGGACTCTTTCTGCTGACCTGGCCGGCCGCGGGCGGACTGGCGGGATTTAACTTCGGCGATTTTTTAACGATTCTCTCGGCGGTCGGCTTCAGTTTTTATATCGTCACCATTGATCGCGTCGCCAGGCCCGACAATACCCTGGCTTTAATTTTAATCCAGATGGGTACAACGGCTGTCCTTGGCGCCGCCTGGGCGATTTTACTGGACGAAACGCGCATGGCTCCCCGCGCGTCCGCGGTCTACGCCCTTGCGTACCTGGTCCTGCCGGGTACTCTGCTCATGGCTTTCATTCAGACGCGTTACCAGGCGCATTCCAATCCCGTCCGCGCCGCGATCATTTTTTCGCTGGAACCGGTCTTCGCGGCGCTCTTCGCCTGGTGGTTATTGGGCGAGAGCCTGCCGGCCAGGGCAGCGGCCGGAGCGAGCTTGATGTTCGCCGGCGTGATCCTTTCAGAAACATGGAAGGTTATCCAGCGCGGCAGAAACGCGAAACGGGCGCCGGCCGCTGAAACCGCGCGCCCGTAATTTCCCGTTTTACTTTTTAATCAGTTTCACGAGCACCAGCAAGAGAATCGCCCCGCCCGTGGCGGTGAGCAGACTTGTGAGATTGAAACCGGACACGGAACCGATTCCAATCAAAGAGGCGACATAACCACCGAGGACCGCACCGACAATCCCGAGAATGATCGTCATGATCCAGCCCATGCGGTCTTTGCCTGGCATCAAAAACCGGGCCAGGGCCCCCGCCAGTAATCCGAGCACGATCCATGAAAAAATACCCATAAAAACTCCAGGCCAGAACCGATAAAACCCGGTTCGTGGACAAATCAAAACGAGGTCCATCGCCCGGGGTGTCTACGCAAAAAATTCGACATTACGTCTCGTTCGCGGTCCCTGCTCATCACGAATTCGCGCCAGGGAGCGTCCCGGAATGAGGAATGCCGGGGCAGGCGTAAGACCATCGCACGGCTTTTGAACCGCCACACGGCGCGTTACCCGGATCAATAAAAAAAATTAACAAAAATATAAAATTATTCGTCGGAGCGTGCCCTGGCCTTTCTGCGCCCGTCGGATATTTTCGTCTAAGGACGAGGACGGACACGCACAGGCCCCGCTGCGGCCCTTCCCCCATACCGGTCCGGAGTACTTTTGATTGTATGAGCAAACATGAGACCGCTCCGGCCAACCACGAACCCCGCTCCGAAATCGAACGTAATTTACGAAACGCGCGGGAGGCGTTTGAGGAAGGCGAATACGAGGAGTCCCTCCGCCGGCTCTCCTTCGCGTTCGTGGCGGATCCGGGCTACCGGCCCCTGTACGATCTGGCCATTTTGACGCTGAAAAAGCTGGGCGATGTCCATGAACGCAAATTGTTCGAATGGGCGGTCGATCATTTTGACGATTTCGAACCCTTTTTCCGACTCGGGTACCACTTCATGGAAAAGGAGGACATGCGCATGGCCGTGCCCTTCCTGTCCATGGCCTATCGTAAGAATCCGAAAGACCGCGATATCGCCCTGGAGTACGCCCTGGCGCTGACCGGCCAGTTTAAGGTACGCCGCGCTCTGGAGGTTCTGGGTTCGGTGAATTATCGCGGCGATTTCTGGACCTCGTACCAGTATTATTTCTGCCGACTCCTCGACAATCAGCCCGCGGGCATCAAACGTTTCGTCACGAGCGTCCGGCGGGACCTGCGCCACATGCCGGTTTCCGGACGCGGCGCGATTTCTTACGTGATCAATAAGCTGGACGAAATGCACGGGCGACTTGCGCTGCTCGAACACCCGCGTCGCCGCATTCGTGACTGGCATTTCGTTCAATATGGCGCGGCCATCCTTTCCACGATGAACGGGGACGATGCCCTGTTCGCCGGGGGGCGGTATGGCTACCACCGCGAAACTCCGGGGGGGATTCGCACGATCCTGGAACGCCTCTGTCGATTCCTGGCCGACCTGGACCGGATGCCGGCGGAAATCGTCGCGCTTCCAGATCGGGACTCGCGCATCCTGGCCCTGGTCCTCGGTCACATGCTGCAACGTCCCATCTATCCGGTGGAAGCTGCGGATCCCGGACGGCCGAACGTGCTGGTCGTCGCCGCGGACGCCGCGTTGCTCGAGTCGCTGCCCGAACTGGAACCCGCGCGCTCCAATCAGACTGTTTTCGCCTGTAATTTGCACTGGCTTGGAGATTGCGAAATTACTCCAGACGTCAGCGGCCTGCTCACGCAGACCTTCGCCTTCCCCTGGTGGGAGGGCGGGTACGAACGCGAATCCGAAGCGGGCGGGTACGTCGCGCTCGGTCCGGACACCCGTGACGAAGACGCGATCGCGGCGGCCATTCTTGAAAGCACTGTCGGCGAAGATCGGGAGACCGCGGGTCACTTGATTCCGGGTTTCCGCAACTCAGAGGAACCGGCCTACGCCGCTGATGATTTTTTGCCGGCGCTTTCGTTTTACCGAAAAGTGCGCGACCATCTGAAGGGCGCGCCCGGCGATTCGCGCAAAAAATCCATGCGCTGGCCTTTTCGCGTGGAAAGTCCCGTTCCCGGTTCTTATTATTGCTAAACGCCCACCATAAATCGTATTGTTCCGGATGATTTTTTTCGCACGCCGCCCGGCGAATTTCCGGAAAAAACAATTGCGCTCCCGTTTCGTGAACAAAAGCTTGAAACCGGGCGAAGGCGCCCATCGGCCGCTTCGTCCCCGGCAGCGGGGGTCTTAACCGGATATTAACGGAACCCTGCTCGTTTGTTCATGCGCGTGAATTTGTATGCGGAACCTGACCCGAATCAACGATCCCGATCAGATTCAACAAATTACCGCGCGTCTTTTCTGCACGAAACCCGTCCGATTGCTGGGTAAACAGGGTGAGTTTTCAGTTCAAATTGTGAAGTATGAAGACGAATTGCTGGAAATTCGCCACGACCAGACCAGCGCGCCCATTCGCCACTTGAAGCTCGAGCACCATACCGGGATCATGATCCTCGAATGCGCTTTCGTGCGAACCCTGGACAATGCGAATGAACTGGTTCGCCCGATGGTTCTGCATCTGCACCGGCCGGCGCGCAAGGAACAGCGGGTCCCGCTCGCGCCGGATCTCGAAAGTTTTATCACAGGTTGTATCCCGCTGGACGAATTCACGGACAGGCTCAATACCCTCAACGAGGTCCGGGATCGCCTTACGAAGCTGTATACCGAGGGACTGGCCGGGGCGCTCAAAAAAAGTTCCCGGGCGGATGTGAGTTTTTTGCGCACCACCCGGCTCGACTTTCGCATGCGGCAGATGCAAAAGTTGAATAAATCGATTTTCGTTCCCGACCGCCGCGAAAGCGATAGCTGGGGCTTCGTCGACACCTACCGATTCCTGACACAACACGAATACGAGATGTTTTACAACCGCGATTCCCGCGATAAGACGTTTATCTCCGAAGCGGCCGAACCTTTGCGTTACCGCGGCCTCTTCATGTACGGTTATCTACTGGCGCAGGGTGAGTCGCCGTACCAGGTGGAGGATTTTGACGCCGTCCAGAAGGTGGCCAGAAAGCTGGAAGCGGACCTTGAAAAGAGCGGCTGCCTGCCCGTGAATCCGGCCCGCTGCAAAATCGTCGATATTTCCCGGTCCGGGATCGGCTTCACCCACCCCCAGAGCGCCGCGGTGCGAACCTTCGTCCCCGGGGAACCGATCATCTTCGATTTAACCGTGGCCGGACAGGATAAGCTGGCTTTTATTGGAATCGTCCGGAACATAAAGCCCCAGTCCGATTCCTACCGCATCGGTCTTGGCCTGGAAAATCTGAGCCCGGCTCAGTCCGCGGTGATTGAGCAGTACCTGGACAATCTCCACAATTGATCCAGCTTTTCGATTGAGCACCCCGCCCCCGGGCGGCGGGTCCACGCCTTTGACGATTTTTTTCGCTCTTTTCCGGCAATATTCTCAAAAATTTTTCCATCTTAACACAATTTTCACAATTGTCTTATAATTAACGCATGCGCAGGGGGCAATCTAAACCCTATGAGAAGCATAACCTGCGGCACCTCGCTCGCCAATCTCGGGCACATTGAGGTTTTCGATTTCACTCTGATTCGGTTGAGCGACATCAAACGACTGGAAAACTACGTTCAATGCTTCCACCGCATCAATTTACAGGATGACGCCTTCCAGGGCGGAATCGCCGGGGGCGGGATCCGCGAACGGCGCCGGGCCACCTGCGATCTCATCAACCGCTTCCTGGGACCCTGCGTGCGTGAGCGCAGCGATACCCTGCGCGGCGTTCGTCGTTCATAATCGCGCGGCCAGCATCTTCTGGATGTATTTGCCGAGGACGTCGAACTCCAGGTTCACGCGACTCCCGGGGCGCAGGTCTTTCAAATTCGTCTGTTCGATTGTATACGGGATTATGTGAACGGAAAACAAATGGTCCTCCGGCCGTGAGGCCACCACCGTCAGCGACACCCCGTTTACGCAGATACTGCCCTTGGCCACGACCAGGACCTCGTAATCGCCGGGAAAGCTCACGACCAGCTCGCGACTGCCGGCCAGGTCTCTGATTTCCACCAGCTCACCGGTTGTGTCCACATGCCCCTGCACAAAATGCCCGTCGATCCGGTCCCCCACCGCCAGGCTGCGTTCCAGATTGACCACGCGCCCGCTCCGCCATTCGCTCAGGGCAGTCTTCGTCAGGGTTTCGGCGATGGCGGAGACCCGGTAGATCCCCGGGGCCGGCACCGGACTGCCGCCACGTTTGGCCGGCGGGAGCAGAATTTCTTCCACAGTCAGGCAGACTCCGTCGTGCGCCAGGCTCTGGTCGACTTTCAATTCGTTTACGATATCCGCCGTAATCCAGTAGACGCGATTGCCACGGTCCACCTCGATTTCAAGTACGGTCCCGATGGTCTCGATGATGCCGGCGAACATGTTCGAAACAGGCGCGCGTGGGAGGGCTCTGTAAACAATTTTTTCGCTCGATTTGTGGCTGGATTAACCGGCCGGTATTTTTTTTGACTGATGAATTTAGCTTCCGTTTTTCGCGGCGCGTTCCTCCTGTTTTTGGTCGCGGCCTTCGCCGGTGCCCCGGGTGACCAGGTCGCCGCCCGTGAGGGTGACGGGACCCTCCGCCGGATCGCCTTTGGTTCCTGCCTCAAGGCCGATCTGCCACAGGCCATCTGGGAACCGATTTTAAGATCGAAGCCGGATCTGTTTATATTTCTGGGCGACAATATCTACGGCGATACGGAAGACATGAACATTCTAAGGATGAAATACGCCATCCTGAGTCGCAGCCCGGGATACCGGCGCCTGAAACGATCGACGCCGATCCTGGCCACCTGGGACGACCACGACTACGGCGTGAACGACGGCGGAGCGGATTATCCGCAACGCGCTCAGTCGCAGCGCGCTTTCCTGGATTTTTTTGAGGAACCGCCCGGTTCCGAACGGCGCAAACGGCCGGGAGTCTACGCGGCGTATTCTTACGGCCCGCCCGGGCGCAAGGTCCAGGTCATCCTGCTGGATACGCGTTATTTTCGCAGCCCGCTGGATGAGTCCCCGCCGCTCTTAACTGACATGCTCGGCAGGTACCGACCGAGCCAGGACAAAAACAAGACCATGCTGGGGGCGGCGCAGTGGGACTGGCTGGAACGGAAACTTCGCGAGCCCGCGGACCTGCGCCTGATTGGATCGAGCATTCAGGTCCTGCCGACCGAACAGAAATACGAAAAATGGTGGAATCTCCCGCACGAACGCGCGCGGCTCTTTGGCCTGATCAAAAAAACGGGAGCCGGTGGCGTGGTATTTCTGAGCGGGGATCGCCATTTTGCGGAGATTGCGCGTCTTGACAAAACGGTTGCCGATCTGCCCTACCCATTGTATGAAGTCACCAGCAGCGGAATGACGCACGTATGGGCGGAAGCGGCCTCGGAAATAAATTCATTTCGACAGGGCCCGGCCTTCGGCGATTTGAACTCCGGCCAGGTGGAACTCGATTGGGCCGGCGGCACGATAACCCTTTCGATCCATGACATCCAGGGAAATCCTCGTATCCAGCGCAAAATTCCGCTGGCCGAATTAAAGCCGGCCCGGGCGCCCGGCCCGCCGCGCGGGCGTTAAACGAAATATTTTTTAGAGCGCGTCCCAAAATTGGCAATGATTCAACAGGAGGAAATTTGATGATCTCAATTCGAAAACTGAGCACCGCGTGCATCGTGCTGTTCGCGGCCCTGACTCTGGGTTTATGCGCGAAGCCAGGCCCGGACATGGTGCATTTTAAAGTAACAAATCTTTTTCCGGAAGGTGTGGAGTACAGCCCGCGCTACGGTGTCTGGCTGGTTACATCTCTCTATGAAGGGAAAGTCACACAGGTCAAAGACGACGGGACGACGAAACCGCTGATCCAGGACGACGCCACGCTCAAAAGCGCGATCGGAATTCGCGTGGATGAAAAACGTGACCGCGTGCTGGTGGCCAACTCGGACCCGGGCGTCAGCAAACGCACCGATCCCGCCACGCAGAAAAAAATGGCGGGCCTGGGCATCTATAAACTGTCCACGGGCGAAAAAATCGCCTACGCGGATCTCGGCGCGCTCAGGCCGGGCGATCATTTCGCGAACGACATCGCCCTTGACGGCGACGGGAACGCGTACGTCACGGACAGTTTCTCGCCGATCATTTATAAAGTTGACCTCAACGGCACGCCTTCGGTGCTCATCGAAAATTCGCGTTTCGTCGGCACCGGGTTCAGCCTGAACGGCATCGTGTATCACAAAAATAATTTTCTGATCGTGGGAAAAATGGACGAAGGTGTACTTTTTAAGATTCCGCTTTCGAATCCGGATAATTTTTCCGAAATCAAACTGGACCGCAAACTGGAAGGCGCCGACGGAATCCTCTGGTCGATCGCGGGCGATCTGATCGTCATCGCCGGCGGAACGACCAACAAAGTGTTCCTGGTGAAAAGTTCGGATAGCTGGAGTTCGGGCACCGTCGCGGGCGAAGTCCCCACGGGCGATGTGTTCCCCACGACCGGCATTCTGCGCGGAAACGAGCCGTACGTTCTGTACGCGTTCCTCGGCAAACTCTTCGGCGGGCAATTGCCGGTGGAAGAGTTCATGATCCACAAAGTAAAATTCTGACGAATTTCGATTCGTCAATTTACTGGAATTTTTTTCTGAACGCCGCGAACGCTTCTTCGAAGCTCGCGGCTGTTTTTTTTTCGTCCGGACCGATCAGACGCTGAAAACACGCGCGCTGCCCGTATTCCGCGTTGAGGTGCGCGCCCCAGAGGCGCGCCAGGCACAGTCCGCGATGAGCGCTGGCCTGTTCGGTTCTATTTTCGATCGCCGCGCGCAAATCGTCGGTGGACGCGAGTCGCCGGGTAAATTCGTTCAACGCGCGACTCCCGGTCGCGCAGGCGGGGGCGGCGTCTTCGGAACTGATCGCCTCACAATAACTTTCCTCGAGCCAGACCGGAGCCGCGGAAGCGCCGCGACCGGCGCGCGCGCGCGCGACGACCTGGTGGCAGATTTCGTGGGCCACCGTACGCCGCAGAATCCCCCGCTCGTTCAGGGCGCCCGGGTTCTGAAAATAAAAGCGATCCTGGCGAATGTCGTAGGTTCCGGCCACGAACCAGGCGAGACCCGTGGCCCGCGCGAAACCGCCCGCGTCCCCTGCCAGGCTGACCTGGAATCTGGCGGGCGGCGGGACTTCGTGCAGCGTGAACAGTCGGGCCGCCTCTTCCAGGAAGATGCCGTGCATCCGGTCCACCTGCCGCGCGGGCAGGCCGCCGATCAAACGATACTCGACGTTTTCGCGCACCACAGGCGGCTGGTAAGGGGCGGCCCCCAGGGGGACCGCGCAGCAGAAAAAGGCCGAAACGAACTTGCGGAAAAATTCCACGAATCCAGACTTTCCGCAATGGTCAAATCGCGCGGCATTATTTCGGTCATCCATGGCCCCATGTTTTCTGGAAAAACCGAGGAACTCCTGCGACGCATTCGCCGGGCCCGCGTGGCGCGCAAAAAATGCCAGTTGTTCAAACCCGCGCGCGACCTGCGTTATTCGGCCGATCGCGTGGTTCCCCATTCCCTGGCGGGCAATCCCCGTGGCGGAGACCTGGGCGAAAAAGCCGTTACGATCGAAACTGCCGCCGAAATCCTGAAACACCTGGAAGGCGACGTCAACCTGGTCGGCGTGGAGGAGGCCCAGTTTTTCGACTTTCAATTGTTCGCTGTCGTGCATCGACTTTCGGCGGCCGGGATCGATGTGGTGCTTTCGCTCCTGGACCAGGATTTTCGCCGCCAGCCCTTCCCCCTTGCTGGATCGGAACGCAGCGTGGGTGACTATCTCGCCGTCGCGCACGAGTCCGTGAAATTGACCGCCGTCTGCATGAAATGCGGCCGGGAGGCCCAGCATTCGCAAAAATTAATTCTAAATGGAGTTAGCGCGAAAGGAGAACCGCTCTACGTTCCGGCCTCGTACTTCGCGGAAGTCGTGGCTGTCGGGACCGGTCGCGATTTCGCGAAGCCCGGAAAAGCGGGACATCCCGCGCATATCTACGAGGCGCGCTGCCTGGTCTGTCACGAAATCCCGGACGAACCCGGAGTTAGCGCTCCCCGCGCGCCGAAGCCAAAAGCGGCGCCGCTCGAAGAAGGGGAAGACGTATTCCTGGTGGAAGCGAACGACGAGGTGCAAGCGACCGCGCCTTCGCCGCCGCGCAAAGCTCCCGAACCGAAAAAAAAGAAAGCAAAGCCGGAGCCCGACGATCAGGACTTACTCGAACTCGCGCCTTAGCAGGGTGCTGAAAAAGTGTTGTCCATGGAGGGACTTTTTCAGAAACCTGGTATGCGTGTGTCAAAATCAGGGACCTCAAGTCCTTCTGATCCGTCAGGCGCGTCGGTAACAGTCTCAGAGATTTTTTTCCATCACGGCGATTTTTTTCCCGGCGGATTCCACCATCTCCATGACGCTCCAGCCATTTCGTTCGTACAGCGATTGAGCGCTGTGGGTAAACAGGTAAATTTTTTCCTGTCCGATTTCCCGCGCCTGCCGTTCGATTTCCCCGAGCAATAACGCGCCGTATCCCTGTCCCCGTACGACAGGTTCCGTGTATAAAAGCGCGATCCACGGTTTAAAACCCTGAAATTTTTCGATCCGGTCCTGGATTTTCACTTTTTGGTACAGGCCCCCGGTCCCAACCGGGCGGCCATCCAGAGTCATGAGAATTTGAAACAGGACGACGTCGTTGGGACGTTCGGTGAGATTGCGCACGGTTCGACTTTTTTCGATGTTCCATTCAGTCAGGTACCAGCCGGCGATGAGGTCGGCTGTTGTATGATCGCCGGGGTCAATTGAAAAAAACTGGAGATTCATACAATCGCTCGTGTGCGTTTTTAAGGCGGCTGATAGTGCCGGCATTCATCGAGCATCTGACGGTGCGCATAGTATTGGCAGGCCGCCTCGGTCATGGATTGGTAACAACCTGCCAGCAGGTAGAAAAAACCGCTACCACAGAGAACCGAAAATCTCATGTGTTACCTCCATTTGCTCCTATTCCCCATGTTCGTGCGATTCGTGCGTGGAGTTCTCTGACGCTTCTCCCTCCTCCTTTTTTTCGCCAAAGGTGGCCCGCAGTCCCGCCACAAGAACTTTCAGCTCTTCAGCGCTGAGGTTCGCCTCCGGGTGTAAGAGCACGTACGTCTTCATCGGCATTTCGCCTTTTTCGATCGACTCGACCGCCTCATTGCCTTCGTTCTTCTCTTGAATACCCCAGAGGGATACGTTGAAATGCTCCCGACCCTCTTCGACATCGTGCTGCACAAGCCAGGAAACGGGGGCTACATTGCTGTACCAGGGCCATTTTGTTCGGTGGCTGTGACAATCCGCGCAGGCACGATCGAACAGTTCTCGCGTCTTCGGGTTGTCCCAGTTCGGTTCAGCCCGGACGGACGGATTTTCATGATCCCGACCGAACGGAACGAGTTGAATGACAATCGCCAGGGCGATTAGAGCGAGTCCAATTTTTATTGCGTTCATGATCCTCTCCAGGGAAACAAATTTCCAGACTCCGGAAGTATTCTATCGCACCTGGTCGAAACATTCCATGACGAATGTCAGGTTCACAGTGATTTATAATATGCCTGGATGCGCGGCAAAAGCTCGGCGGGATTGGTCTGTGCGAATGCGTCAAACTCGGCCTTGAGATTCGCCCGGGTGTCACCGAAGAGTGAATTAGCCATCCGTTTCGTCAGCGCGACCGCGGCGGGATCGCGCTCGCCCAGTTTACGGGCCAGGGCGACCGCCCGGTCGAAATATTTTTCGACCGTCGCGACTTCGTTCACGAATCCGATCTCAAATCCCTTTTTCGCCGAAATCATATCACCGCGCAGAATAAGATCCAGGGCGCGAGCCGGTCCGATTTTGCGCGCGAGCGACGTAACCAGGGGCGGCGCGCCGAATTTTATCTCGGGGTGGCCGAACATCGATTTCTCCGCGGCCACGATCAGGTCCGCGCCGAGCGCCAGATCGAAACCCCCGGCAACGGCGAATCCCTGGACCGCGGCGACGACCGGCTTCGGGCAGAAGTACACGGCCGCATGATATTCCAGCACACGGTGTCCGAAAGAGGCCAGTCCTGTAGCGATCACTTCCTCCAGATCGTATCCGGCGCAGAAATGGGGCGCGGTTCCGGTGAGTACGACGGCGCGCACCGCCTCGTCGCCGGCAATCTGATTGAACGCAGTTTCAATCGCGTCGCGCAGGTCGTTCGATAGCGCGTTGAAAGCGGACGGGCGGTTCAGGCGCACGATGGCGACCGATCCGATCGTTTCGCGGAGTAAGATGTCCATTCTCCCTCCTCCAGAAGGCGATGCGCAGGCTCGACCGGGCTAAACCGCGGGAACGGGTTTTGTTTCCCTGCCGCGAATCATCTTAAAATGAAAATAAAACCCGGCCGCTAAAAAACTTAAAAAACAAATGGCCGCCGTCGTATAACTGAACGAAATGAAAAAATCGAGAATCGAAATATCCCCGCCGCCCAGATCTTTGTACAGCAGAACGACCACCGTGCCAAGGTAACCGAACGCGTCGGTCACATAAATCATAAAGCCGGCGGTACCCACGAACCCGATGGCCGCGATCATACGATCGAACAGAATACAACCGTACGGCACGTACGCGATGTACAGCCCCGTCCCGATCAGGGTCATCCAGACCACCGGGTTCAAAAGCCCGGCCTGGTAGGCTATCGTGCTCAGACCGACCAGCAGGGAGCCGGCCGCCATCAATACGATAATCAGGATCAGGGCTTTTTCGTTATTGCGGATCTTCATGATGAAGGCCAGCGCAATTAAAACGACAATCGAAATGACGATCTCCGGATACGTAAACACCGCCGCCGCTTCCACGCCGTTCGCTTTATAGATCTCCTTGCTGAAGTTGTCGCGAAAATCGCGAAAGGCCGTCAGGAACATGTACAGTCCCGTCAGGAAAAAAAGCCCGGGGAAAAACAATTTCACGAACCGCGCGCGTTCGTGGCGTCCCATTGGCCGGCGTTCCGTTCGCAGGGCGACGTCTTCCGCCGAAGGCGGCGGCAATTGTTTGAGGAAATACACGCAGGTCAGCAAGACCGGGAAAAAAATCGCGCCGACCAGGACTGGCATCCAGAATTCCGGAACGCCGTTGTTGAGGAGGATCTGGCCGACGGTTTTCACCGCGCCGCTCGCCACGATGTAGCTGGCCGAAAGGCCGGCACCCAGGACTTCCGAAATACGACGGCCTTCCAGGAAACTGAAGACCAAACCCCAGACCATGCCGAGCGGCAGGCCGTTGATGAACAGTACCAGGATATTGTACGGAGCGGGCGTAATCGCGAAGAGCAGGAGCGCTCCCTCCGCGATCAGAATAAACGCGATGAGCGCCACCGCGCGTCCCCGGCCGCTGACCTCGGAAATAAATTTAATCCCGTAAAACTTCGACAGGCAATAGCCGAAGACCTGTGAGATGATCAGGACATTTTTATACGCCAGGGTTTTCCCGAGAAACGGCAAAAAGATGCCGGCCTGGTCGGTGAACTCGGCCACCGAAAATGGCTTTCGAAACGCGTACATGCAGAAGTAGGTAAAAAACGCGAAAAAAATGGCATAGGCCGCGAACATGTGCTGCGGGGCCCCGGCCAACCAGGTTCGAATACGGTCGGAAATGATCATCGCACCCAGGATGCTTCGCGCTGATTTGTCGCGCAATGATTTCTATGGAAGAAAAAGGCGATTTCACTACACAAATCCCGGTATGCTGGCCCTAAATTTGATGACAAAATCGAGAATTTTTCCAAACCTGCCGGTACCGGGTCGGGTCTAATTAAAACCGGCAAGAAAACCGGTCCGCCCGCGGTGGGGTGCCTGGCGCTCGCTTCGCAGGGCAGGAGGAACGTATGAAACAGAAACTGTATGGAAACAAACTCGCGGCGATTTTTTTCGCGGCCGCTCTGGCTCTCTCGCTGACAGGTCTCACGGAAGCTCGCGCCAACACCTGTGAGGCCGCCTGCAATAAATACGTGGCCTGCGTCGTTGCCATGCACGCCAACGCGAGCGCCAAACAAAAGCAGACGCTCACCCAGGGTTGTATGCAGACCTGTGGTAAGAACAAGGAAAAGACCATCGCCTGTTACACCAGCGCGAAAGATTCTTGTTCCGCCCTGCACAGCTGTATCATGGCCAACTCAAAGAAGTAAATCGAAGCCGGCCGGGGCCCCGCGCCCCGGCCGTGTCCTTTTTTGTTCCCTGAAATTCAGTCGTATCGCCCCGCCACAATCCGCGCCCCTGGAAAATAAAAATGTAAGATCGCCTCAGCGGGTGCGCCCTGGCGAGCCTGATGACGCGCGCCCCACTGACACAGGCCAACGCCGTGCCCCAGGCCCCGGCCCGTGAAACGATACGCGGCCCCTTGCTCTTCGATTTCAAACGCGTTGCTTTTGATCGTGTTCCAGCCCAGTCCGCGACCGGCGGCGGACAAAAAATCCGCGGCGCTCACGGAAAATTCCGCGCTGCCACCGGCCTCAATAAGCAGAGCGGCCACGCGACCCTCGCGCAGTCTCGTCCGTATTCGCGGCGCCGTTCCGCCTGAAAAAAGGCCCCGCGCGCGCGGCCCCAGAACGGCGAGCAATTGCTCGCGCGAAATCGTGCTCGTCCAGCGAAAATGCGGAGACGCGGCGCAAAGATCGACGGCGTCGCCCTCACGGCGATCCGGACCCACGCGATACAGACCACGGTCCTCCCGCTCCGCCGGCCAGAGGACGCCGGGGGTAACCAGCCGCCCCCCGCACGTGGAGGAAAAGTAGGCGCGCGCAAAATCGCCGTGGCGATCGACCAGCACGGCGTGTGAATTCGTCACTGCGATCTCTTTTTCATTTCCCGCGAAATACATACAATGCGTCAGATCGCAGAATTCGAAGTCTTCGTCCGGGTGACGGTCCGGATACGCGAAAGAATACGACCGCACGGCGATTTCCATCGCGCGCAGGAGTTCCGCGCGCGCGGACACGGAGAGTTCGGGCGTGTCCCCGGTTTCAGCGCGCGCCACCGCGCGCACGTAAGCCTCCACCGGCAGGGACAGTGTTACCAGAAGGAGGCCCGCGCTGGCTCTGAGTTCCAGGTCGCCGGTGTACCTTCGCCCGGCGGCAGTACCAACCTCACGCGCGGAGAGAATGGAAAGTTCAAAGGGTTCGTGTGACTGGATTAAAATGTGGTCCGCGAGCACCCGCCTTCCGTTCCGCGCAAACGCGACACGGTCGCCGGTGGCGACAAACTCCAGTCGATCGTTGACCGGAGCTTCCAGGCCCTGAAAAAAAATCGCGCCGCTCCCTTTGAAAGCGAGACCGGTTGGTTCGAATTTCGAAAAAATCCCCAGCCGCAGCGCGCGCCGTGGCAGTTCAATCGCGCTCGCGCCGGCTTGCCCCGGTTCGCGGGCCGCGTCCCGTTCAGACGGTTTGCAGGCCAGAACAACGAACGGCACCAGAAGGCCAGCCAGAAGTCGTTGCGCGGAAAATGAATTCACGGCGGAAATAAAGCGACCGGGCGGGGGGCAAAAAATTCTTGACGTTCCCCGGTTTCGAATTCAGAAACTCACGAATCTTTATGGCCCCGTCAATCCTTAAATCGTTCGTCTTCCTGCTCGCCTGTGGGGTCCTGATGGAATGCGGCGCGTCGAAATCGTTCTCAAGAGCGACCGGTGGCGCCTTCGCGAGCCGGGAAGAGGCGGATATGCCTGAATCGGCGCCAACGATGGCGGCACCGCCGGGCGCTCCGAAGATGCGCGCGGCTGATCGTCAGCGCATGGTCGTGTACGGCGGGGACATCAAAGTCCGCGTCGCGCGCGTGGAATCAGCGCTTACCAGAGTCACCGAAATCGCGCGCCAGTACGGCGGCTTTATCGAAAACTCAAGTACGACCAATTACAACACGGCGGCCGTAGTTCGCGTGCGCGTTCCGGTCGCAAAATTTTACGACGCGATGCGCGACCTCGGAAGCCTGGGCCAGGTGCTCGAAAAAAAAATCGACGCCGAAGATATCACCCGGGAATTTCAGGACAGCTCGCTGCGGCTGAACTCGGCGCGGCGGCTGCGCGCGCGATTGTACGATCTGCTAAAATCCGATATTCAACAGAAAGAAAAAGTTCAAATTCTTAAAGAAATCTCGCGCCTGAACGAGGAAATCGAAATCCTGGAGGGCCGGATCAAGGCCATGCAGGGCCGCGCTTCCCTCTCCACGATTCTCGTGCGACTGGAAAGTCTGCTCGATCCGGGCCGCACGGCCGGTTTCGCGTCGCCCTTCCCCTGGGTGACCGAATTAAAGCCCGAGACCCGGTCGCTCGATACCGCGGCACGGCTGGAATACGCCGCTCCCGCCGGTTATTTCGAAAATCGCGAAAAATTCGCCGAAGGCGAAACGGACTATCTTTTGCTTTCGCCGGACGGCGTAAAAATTCGCAGCGGGCAGACCGAAAACTATCCGCGAGGGGACCTCACGTTCTGGGAAACCGTCCTGAAAAAAGAATGGGAACGGCGCGGTTACAAATTGCTCAACGCGCGGGACCTGGCCGGAGCGGAACGCGGTCGGGTCTTTTTCCTGGGGGTTGACGACGGCCTGCGCAGTTATTTTTACGCGGTCAGCCTGATCGTAAAAGACGACACGCTGAACGTCGTTGAAATCGTGTTTAATGATCGCGAGACGTTTACGAAACAGCGGGAAGCCATCGACGGCTTTCTGAACTCACTGCGAGTACTCACATGGCAAAACTTACGATATTATTTATTTTGATCGTCCCGGCTTTCTTCGTCGGCGCGCGCCTGGCGGCCGCGCAGGACGTAGACGCGCAAACGGACATGATTACCGTGACCTGCGTTCTGCGCGCCCGTAGCGCGGACCGCGTGAAAGAGGACCTGGTCGCGCTGGCGGCGGCGAACGACGGGTACCTCCTGAAAATGTCCGATCGTCATGTGGAAGTCTACCTTTCTCGAAAATTGACGGCGAACGGCGTCATCAATAAACTCGCCGAATACGGACAGCTGGTGGAACGCAGCGTCGGCGGGCAGGATGTGGCCGAAAAAATTCGGGACCTCGGCACGGCCATTCGCGTGCGCGAGGAACACCTGGCGCGCCTCCAGAAAATGGTCGAGGGTTCGAATATCGAACAGGCCCTGGAGCTGGAAAAAGAAGTGAACGGAGTCATCAGCGCCATTGAGGAAAACCGGGGTGAGTTGAACTACCTGCGCGAACGCGTGGGTCTCATGCACGTGACCGTGCGTTTCGTGGAAACGACCTCTGGCACGACGGACCCGGGCCTGCCCATCGACTGGATTCGCGCGCTGACCATCGAAGATTTTCTGGAACGCTTTTGATCCCTGAAAGCCATGGACGCGTTATTAAAAAAACTTAACTTTAAGAATTCGGAACGAATTCTTGTTCTCGGGGCCCCTGCCGGGTTCGCGCCGTTCGCGAAAAATTTCGCGGCTGATACTACGGTGGAAACGAAACCGGTCAAAACGCGAAAATACGATTTTTTGCTCTTGTTCGTGAAAAGTCGCAAGGATGTCCGGAGCCAGGCAGCGGCCCTGCCCGCTCGCTGCGCGGACGATGCGGTGGTCTGGTTCGCGTATCCTAAAAAAACATCGAAAAAATACGAATGCGATATTTCACGCGACGACGGCTGGCAGGAACTGGGAGCGCTCGGTTTCGAGGGCGTCCGCATGATCGCCATCGACGCGGACTGGTCGGCCCTGCGATTTCGGCGCACGGAACAGATCAAATCGCTCAACCGAGACGCGAGCCGGGCCCTGAGCCCGAAAGGTAAATCCCGGGCGCGGAACAGTTAACAATGAAACAGAACCTTTCTCCATTTTGTGTTCGAATCGTAATCACCCCCATGCTGGCCCTGGGGCTCCTGGTTTTTGCCGCGGCCTGCGGACGCCCGTACCGCATCGATCCCCCGCGTGATTTTGTCGTATTCGATCGGGAGGATGACTTCAAGGCGATCTCGGCCGACGGCATTCGTTTTCTCGCGCGCGAAATCCCCAACCGCCCGAAGGGCGATCTTGCGCTCTGGGGCCGTGCCATCGCCCTGCAACTGGACCGCCAGGGTTATACGATTGAGAAGGACGAACGCGTCACGGCGGCATCGGGCCTGGACGGGCGCCTGTTCGCATCCTCGTACCTCCTGCGCGACGTGAAGTACGCTTACTGGACGGCCATTTTCGTACGCGACGATACACTGGTTTTGATCGAATCATCCGCGCCCGCCGATGATTTCGCGAAGCACGCGGACGCGATTCGCGCCGCCATTCGCAGCCTGCGATTGTAGTTCCCGGGCGAATTGTGCTTGTCCGGTATTCGCCGGGATCCAAACAGGAGTCGATGAGACGCTTTTTTTTCCTGTTCATTCTAACACAGGTCGCCTTTTGCTTTTTCTGTAATCGTCCTGACTCCGCCCCGATGGAACAGAAAATGTACGTGAACGCCGAAGGCGGCCTGCGTATACGCGCTGAACCATCCCAGGACGCCCCCGCGGTCGGGTTGATCGCGGATCGTTCTGAGGTCCGCTGGTCCGAAAAAACCGCGACGGAAACGATGGTCGGCCTGCGCCGTGCTCCCTGGTATAAAGTGGAATACGAAGGGAAAACGGGCTGGGTTTTCGGCGGTTTTCTGGAGGACCACCCGCCTGGGACGCTCTGCCAGAAATTTCCCGAAGATAAGGCGATGTCCCTCAAATTGCGCGATTTAACGGGCGATGTCTGGTCCGCGGGCATCGACCTCGCGGCGGACGGTTCGGGGCGTTATGCAATGGACGGCCTGCGCATGGGCGCCGATGTGCCGCTAACCTGGACAAAAACGGAGTCCGGGGTAGCAGCGGAAGGCAGGGGGGCCGCCTCCGTCCAATGCGGATTCAATTGCCAGGGAGATCCCAATATGGCCGCCTGCACGCAACGATGCGAAGCGGATCTTATGCAACGATTCGGAAAAAAAGAAACCACCATGTTGATCAAATTTGATCTGCGACTGGCCCGAACCGGGAAGGTTCGCGTTGCCGTAACAGTTGTCGATGACGCCGTCATCTCTGGCAAAGAAGCCTTTCAACCGGAAATGCAACATACGGTGCTGAACGGCCGCGAACTTGAATGTAATACGCCCTGAGCTGGCTGCGTGCCTCTGGATCGCGGTCGGCCTGGCATGTTCCGGACCGGGGGCCGATGCCGCGTTCGAAACCACCGCGGCGCCAAAGGGTCTGCCCGCCCTGCGCTGTTCCGGCTGTCACGCGGGAGCCAGAGTCTTCGCCGCTTTACCGGATTCGCTGCGCCGCGGTTTCGCCCCTGTGAGCGCGAGTTTTTCGCACGGGCGCGCGGGCCTGGCGGTAGCATCACCCCCGGCCATGTTAAGCGCGCAGGCCTGTCTGCCGTGTCATGCTGGCCAGCATGCACAGTGGGCCGCGACCGGACACGCGCGCGCCTGGACGAAAACCAGTTTTCGCGCGGCTTTCGCGCTCGAACCGGAAGGCTGGTGCGCGAATTGTCACGCGCCCCTGGCCGAACAGAACCCGTTCTCGGTACGCGACGGCCGGGCCGAATACGACCCCTCGCGTGAAACGACCCTTACACGTGAGGGCGTCAATTGCGCGGTCTGCCATGTACGGGACGGCGCGGTGTACGGTACGAAAAAAAACGAAGGCTGCGCCTTTCCCGTACGGGCGGATCCCCTCTTCGCGACCGCGGGAGCCTGCGCCGGTTGCCACGATTTCGCCTTTCCCGCCGCCCTCCATCCGGAAGTTCGCGATTCGACCGAGCCGATGCAGGCGACCGCCGCCGAATTCGCTGCCAGCGTCCACCACGCCCGCGGCGAAAGCTGTCAATCCTGTCATTTCGCAAAAAATAAAAAACCGACACATGATACGAATCGCACCGGTTCGGTCCGGATCGATTTCGACGACGAGGCTACGGGTGAAACAGGCGGCCGGATTGTCGAGGCGCGGATCCGCATCCCGGCCATCGGTCATCGCTGGCCCACCGGGGATCTATTCCGTTCGGTGGACCTTCTGGTGATCGACAGAGGCGGGCGAACGATCGGTGGGCACCGGGTCGCCGTTGTCTACGATCACGGACAACAAAAACTTCTGAACGATTCCGCCCTGCGACCGGACGCGGCGGGAGGCGTGGATCAGACGATCGAAATTCCGGTCAGAGGCGAACCGTACCGTTGCCTGGCCACGTACTTTTTACAGAAGGGGGCCGAAACGCGGCTCGGTTCCGTTTTCGACGAAGCGACTCTGGACCGCGAATTTCGGCGGGCGCTGTACGCGGGAACCTGCGATTCTCCCTGAGGCATCTCAGCGTTCCGGAAAACCCGACGGCCCAATCCGCGTGTTTTCGTTTTCGCCGGCCAGTTTCAGGTTCGCGCGGCGGACCGGTTTTCCATCCAGGGCCCGGTCCACCAGAGCGCGCATCGATTCATGCGTCGGTGAAAAACTTTCGAGTACCCCGCCCTGGGCCGGAATCGCGATCGGCACGAATGGATTGCTGTAATGCAGGCCGAGCGTGGGCGCGGCCGTTTTGCGCGCGTTAAGAGCCGCCACGAGCGCGTTCCAGCCGGGCTCTGTGCCCATGGGGATTTCCACCAGCCAGACTTCGCCCGGTGGCCGGGCCGCGACGCGACCTACCAGGCCGGCGGGGTTGCCGACCGCCAGGATTCGAGCGATGCCGAGCTGCTTCGCTCTTTCTCGAATATTCGCACTGGATGCGAAAACGAGAATTTTCGCGGGCGGGACGTTTTTCAGGCCGGGGAACTCGCGTCGCAGGGCGGAAATGCTGGCTCTGGAAACCGCGGAGTTCAGGGTTTCGCCTTTTTTGCCGTATTCATCACGCAGGGCTATGTAACGGCGCGTGATCTCCGCCTCCGCTTCTTTATAATGAATGATCGAGTCCTGGTCTTTGACGAGGGGAGAACCGTGCCGATGAAAAAGGCCCTTGCGCAGCTTGAGCGCGATCTGTCGTTCCACGGAACGATCCAGATCGGCCACCGAAAGTTCGCCCGACCGAAAACCGTCCAGCAGCGCGGCGACCATATCGCGGCTGATTTTTCCGAGGCTGGTCAATAAAATGATGTCCGCTCCCGCGCGAAAGGCCTGTTTGGCGGCGGCGGCTTCACTGTAATTCTGAGAGATGGCGTGCATCTCCATCGCGTCGGTCATGATCAAGCCCTGGAAGCCCAGTTTATTTCGTAAAACGTCTTTGAGAATCGCCGGGCTGAGCGTGGCCGGGTATTTCGCGTCAAGCGCCGGAAATAAAATGTGCGCGCTCATCACCACTTCTGCTCCGTCCTCGATGGAAGCGCGAAACGGTTTCAGTTCCACATTTTCCAGTTCGGCCAGGGTTTTGTCAATGCGCGGCAGAGTCAGGTGCGAGTCCCGGGCGGTATCCCCATGACCGGGGAAATGTTTGATCGTGGGCGTGGAGCCCGCTTCACGTACCCCGGTGGCGAGCGCCCGACCCATGGTTGTGACGAGGTCCGCTTCGCTGCCGAACGAACGCGTGTTGATGACGGGATTGCCCGGATTGTTGTTCACGTCCAGTACGGGTGCAAGCACCAGATTGATGCCGGCCTCGCGCAATCGATACGCCGTTACAAATCCCACCTCGCGCGCGAATCGTGGTTCGGCCGTCTGGCCCAGGGCCATGGCCGCCGGGAATTGATCGACGCTGCGTTCGTCCACGCGTTTGACGCGGCCGCCTTCCTGGTCGGTGCTGATAAACAGCGGAATGCCTGTGGCCCCGATGGCCATCTTCTGCAGTTCGGCGCCCAGCGCGCGGATTTCCTCCGCCGATCCCAGATTCATTCCGAATAAAATCACGCCCCCGGCGAAATGGTGTTTGAGTTCGGCGGTGATGGCCGGTCCCACGCTTTTTCCCGGCATGCCCACGTGTAGAATCTGGCCGACTTTCTGTTCCAGGCTCATGGCGCGCACGATCCGCGCGGGCTCCGCCTCAAGCAGATTTTCCACCCGCTTCTGGCGCGCGCACCTCGTGAAAAAGCCGAAGAAACAGATGGTCGATGCGCCAAAAGAAAATAATAATATTATAAAAGCGAAATTTTTCCTCACGTTACCACTTCCTTACATTCGGCTCCGCTCCGGCGGTGCACGCCGAATGGCACCACTTCCTGTCGCATCAACCAGTATCGTCTCATTCGCAGCTTTTTCAGCGCCCTGCTCACCTTAAACGGAAGGCCCCGCGCGAACGGCCGCCGCGAAAGGCACACCGCCCGGGCGGGCCGACTGGCGGCTGATTTTGATGCGCAGGCGTTTTTTCCGAAAATGACTCAGTCGTTCCAGACGCACTTTCCGCAGATCGATTTCGATGACCTGTCCATGACTCAGGCCGCCTTCCAGGAAAAAGACGATGTTCCGACCGGTCTTATATGAACCGCGACCGGCGCAATCGCCACAGTGGGGGTTGGACCCGAAACAGACCGGACACATCGCGCGCACGACCAGCGGAATCGTAATTTTTATCTTGCGACTCAGTTCCGCTTCGGAAAGCGGGAGTTCCACGTCGTAATCGATATTCAGGATTCGTTTACGGTCCCGGCTGCGAAATTTTTTCCGCAGAAGACCTTTTTTCGCCAGTAGCGCCACATTGCCAGGAAAAATCAAACGCTGCGGCGGAATCGCGAGACTCTCCACACGTTCCATGGACCGGTCCTGACGCCGGTCGTACTGACGGTCATACGCTCCACGCTGGACCGGATCGGTCAGGACCCGATAGGCCGTATACACTTCCAGAAATTTCAGGTCATCCCCGCCCGCCCGGTCCGGGTGATGGATTTTGGCGAGTTCGCGAAAACGACGCTTGATCGTCGTCGTCGCCGCTGGCGGCGCCAGGCCGAGGATCGCGTAATGATCGACGAATGCACGTTCGAAAGTCAAAATTCGCCTCAAAACGAAAACCCGCTCGGGGCGGGTTCTCGCGGGATTCGCCCGGCAAATGGCCGACCCCGATTTCCTGGCCTCCGGGCAGGAGGCCTGCGATACGAGCCGGTGAAGGCCGCGCGCTAATTCTTATTCGAGCTTCAACAGGCGCTGGATGTCAGCGGCCTTCCGTTCCTCTTCCACCCGCACCATCCAGTCGATGCGACGAAGAGTCAACTTCAACAGGCGGTGGAATTCCCGCAAAATTCGAATTTTTTCGTTCGGCTGACGCACGAAAACGACCGCGACTCTGATTTTTCGCCCGTCAATATCGATTTCTTCCTCCCGGTCTCGAATATCTTCATCGGTCGGAAAACGGAAGTTGATGGTCAGGCCTTTGCCCGAAGTCAACAATTCGTTGACGAACAGGTTCATGGCCCGGGCTCCCAGGGTTTTATCATCCTTGATCTCTTCGCCGGCAATGGAGGACGCGGAAAGGCGTTTTTTGATGACCTGGCCGGTTCCCAGCTGGGCCTGCCGCTGAGAGAAGATATAGGAAACGGCTTTGTCGCCTTCCCATTTGATCATTACGTGTTCGTTGAAAACGTTGCGGTTGCGTTCCCCGTACTGAACCTGCACGACGGAAGTCAGCGGGATAACCGTCTGTTTTTCATAGATCTTACCCCGTTCCTCCAGATCTTTATAATATACGTTGATGTCCGTCTGGACCTCAGCGATTTCCCCGTA
The DNA here is from genome assembly GCA_964631535.1 of uncultured Leptospiraceae bacterium. Taxonomy (GTDB): domain Bacteria; phylum Spirochaetota; class Leptospiria; order Leptospirales; family Leptonemataceae; genus CAZVZS01. The sequence continues at coordinate 14,560 of CAZVZS010000020.1, read as the reverse complement.
AAGCCGTTTGATCGTAAACTCCTGTTCTGCCGTGGCGGTTTTTACTTTCGTAAATTCCTCAACGGCGTTCAGGGGAACGGCCAGCATGGCGCAAATCAGTACGAATAATGTTATGGAAATGACCCTCATAGGAACGCCCCAGGTTGTATCGATTGGAGCCGGTCCCAAAACCGGCTCCAATCGATACAGGATGTATCGCCAATCGGCGAGCACACCGAATTTTCGGTGCGCGGAGCCGATTGCGAGCGGTTTCCGGATTCATTCCGGGAACCGCGACAGTCCCAAAACTACAGGGAGGTAGTTTGGGGACCGGCTCTTAGTATTTTTCGGTTTCCAGGACCCGGCAATCAAAATTCCAGGTAACTTTTTTTATTGAAATTTAGAATCCCAAATTTTAATTGCTTGAACGGCGGGGGGGAATCCGGCTACTGGAGTTAGCCAGATGGCCCAGAACGGCCAGGCCGGGCCGTTCTGGAGCAAAAGTACGGTCCCCGGGCCCGAAAAACCACGGAAGCAGTCAAAAAACCATGGAAATCAAAGTTAAAAAAAATGACAAAGCGATCATTTTTGAGCTGGAAGGCAGCCTGGACATTTACACCTCGCTGGACCTGAAAGCCGCCCTTGAAGAGCACGTCAAAGGGAATAATCCGGATGTCGTGATCGACATGGAAAAACTCACCTATATTGACTCGTCGGGAATCGGAATTTTGATCAAGGCCCTGAATTATGTCCAGGGCCTGAACGGCAAACTCTGCGTGGGCAATCTGAAGCCGGTCATTGAAAAAGTCTTCAAAGTCAGCGGCCTGACCTCTTATTTTGAGATTCTATCGCCCGAGGACTTCAAACGGCAATACCCCGCCTGATCTTCATTCTTCATCGTCCCTGTACGGGCTAACATACGCGTCCCAGATGGCGAAAACCCCCTGACCCGGGGACGGTCGTAGCGTGACATTCAGGGTCCGGTCAGGCATGTGCTCCCGGTCCACGGTCACCACCACCGGATTTGAGTAAAAGGCCTTTCCTCCCAGATACTGCATCTCCAGCACCTTTCCATTTACAATAATTTCGAGCCAGCCAACCCGTGGCAATTCGTGATTGGCCAGCGGCCGGTACGCTACAAGGTCAAGGTACAGGTACGCGCGGCCCTGCCCGGGCGCCCGCAGACCAAAGCTCAGGCCGGCGGGAGGAATGACCTCAGCCTCGAAATCCTGTAAATTGCGGCCGGGATGATCGTCGAGCAGAGACAGGTTGCGGTTTCCGGCCCAGATTTCCAGTTCCCTGGCGGTTATGAATCCTCCCGCGAGTTCCCGGTATCCAAAATCGAGCTCCACCGGCCATTCGACGATCGGGCGCGTTTTCTGCCGTTCGAGCAGGCTCTGGCCGTCGTCTTCACCCGCCGTGACCGGGGCCATACCCGTCCACAACAACAGAGCGCCTGCGCAGACCCGGAGAAGGTGGGCGCCGTGGCCCCCGCGCGTGGTCATAAAATGGAATTGCTTCCGGGAGGGTAAATTTCTTTTTATCATACGAGCAGAGCCTCGCATGGCCCTGTGTACTGGGTCGGCATGTACATTGTTCGCGATATAGAAAATTTTGAGGCCTACTACGATGCGTCCGTCCTGACCCTGGGGGTCTTCGATGGGATGCACCTGGGCCACCAGAAGTTGATCTCCCGGCTCCAGAAGCACTCCAGGCGCGGCAACCGGCCGCGCGTGCTCGTCACGTACACTCCGCATCCGGACCTCGTGCTGGGCAAACGCGAAAACATGCGCGGGTGCGAACTTTTTACGTTCGAGGAAAAACTCTCCCTGTTACAACAATTCGAAATCGACATCGCCGTTTTTTTACCCTTTACGCTGGAACTGGCCCGGATGACGGCCCTGCGTTATCTCCGGGAGATTATACTTGGAAAACTGCGCGCGGATCGGATCATCATCGGCTACGACCAGTGCTTCGGACGCGGTCGCAAGGGCGATTATAACTTCCTCAAGTTGATGAGTCGCAAGTACAACTACTCCGTGGAACGGATCAAGGCCGTACGCCGCAAGGGCGATATCATTTCCACGTCGCGGGTGAAGTTTCTACTGCAGGCGGGCAAAATCGAAGCGGCGAACGATCTGCTCGGCCATGATTTTTTTCTGACCGGCATGGTGGTGCGCGGGTTCCAGCGCGGGCGCACGCTCGGTTTTCCGACCGCCAACCTTGAATTTCCGGAAACCAAAACCATTCCGGCCGAAGGCGTCTACTCGGCCGTGGCCGAGTGGGGGGGACGACGCTACCGGGCCATGGTCAACATCGGTCGCAACCCGACCTTCCAGGCCGAAAACCTGACCGTGGAAGCCCACCTGCTCGATTTCGACGCGCAGATCTACGGCGAACAGATTCGACTGTTTTTTAAAAAACGGATCCGCGACGTGCGACGATTTGACGGCATTGACAGCTTGAAGGAACAACTGCGGCGCGATCTGCTCGCCGCCGCCAGGCTCAATTTAAAATAGGAGCCCTGAAGGGCCTCAGGCCGGTTTCAATCCGGGGGAGCCGCAATTGCGACTCATTCTCCTCTTGCTTTTTTTTTCGGGGCGCCTAAAAATGACCGGTCCCGGGAGGAATCATGTCGCTAATTTTTTACAAAGTACTGCATATCGCTGGAATTCTCGGCATTTTTATGGCCCTGGGCGGGGTCACATTTCACATCACCAGCGGGGGTTCTCGCGAGACCGCCTGGCGCAAGGGCGCCGCGATTCTGCATGGCATCGGCATGACCCTCGTGCTCGTGGCCGGGTTCGGGATGCTGGCGCGGCTGGGGATTCACTGGCCCTGGCCCGGTTGGATCTGGGCGAAAGTAATCCTCTGGCTGCTTCTGGGCGGGGCGCTGACAGTTCCATACCGCAAACCGGAGTGGAACCGGGGGCTTTTTTTCCTGCTGCCACTCGTGGGTGTTCTGGCGGCGTACCTGGCTCTGTACAAACCATTTTAACCGGTCGCTGGCCGAAAAAAGGCGATACGGTGAAACACAGCCGGTCGCCGGCCGAAAAATGAACAAGTCCGGGGCCTGGTTCCTGTTATTGGTACAGGGGCCCGGGTCCCGTTGCCCCGGAATTATGCGCGCATCCACCTCAGCTTCTTTCGCCCTTTTTTTCGCGCTCGTTCTGGGGGCGAATTGTCTGCGGACTTTTCCTGACAGCCCGGAAAGTTTTCTATCGCTCCTGCTGCTTTCTTCCGGGAACGCGGGCAGTTCATCGACGAACCCGGCCGTCACCACCCGGGTCGTCCCACCTTCGTTTTCGAGTCTGCGTACCGATCAGAGCATCGTCGTAACCTTTTCGGAGAGTATGGATCCGTCCTCGTTGAGCCTGGGTTCGGCCATGGGCGCGGAGGCCACCGCGGCCTGGAGTTCCGTCGATCGGGCCAGTGATCGCGTCACCATCACCCCCACCACGCTCTGGACTCTCGGACAGAATCGAAACCTGACCGCGGCCCTGCGCGCCGCGGACGGCGAATCGCAAAACGCGTCGATGAGCTTCAACGTCGTGAACACGGTCGTGTATGTTTCACAGAGCGGCAATGACGCGAACGATGGACTGAGTACGGCCACGCCCAAAGCCACGCTCGGAGCGGCGATTCCTGTCGCCGCGGGGGTGCCCCCGGGTGCCGTGCAGGTGGCCGGAAGCTCGAGCAACACGCCGTACAGTATCACGACCGCCATCCCGCTGATGAACGGAGTCACGATGCGCGGCGGATTTTCGCCGGATTTCACCGAACAGAGCGGCTCTTCATACCCCACGCGGATCCGGCGCACGGGGGCAACCGGCACGGCCAGCATTTTTACGGCGACGAATCTCGCGGGGTCGAACAACACCGTCGAAAGTTTCGTTCTGGAACTGGACGGCGTGGGAGCGAGCGAGCAGTACGTGGTCGATTTGAACAACTCCAGCCTGGTTTTTTTCGGCAACGCCCTGCGGGCCGGCAGCGGGGGCACCGGCATCGTCACATCCGCCGGCCGCGTAACCGGACCGGGCCAGGTTGTTTTCGCCAATAATCTTATGTTTACCGGTTCAGGCGCGGGCATCACCAACAACATCGCGTTTTCGGTGCAGGGCGGCGGCGGGGCCGGTTCAATCACGCTGATCAATAACTATATCGTCGCCGGAACCGCCACGGCGACCGCGGACGGGGTCCTGATTGAAAATACGGCCACACCGAGCGCGGTGCACATCATCAACAATACGATCGTCGTCGCCGGATCGCCCAATAACCGCGGAATTCGCCTGAACGCTTCCGCGCCAGGGATCAGGCGTATTCGGAACAATATCATCACGTCCTCAACCTGCATCCATGAAACGTCGGCCCCGAATGACGACCCAACCTTCGTCGACTACAACGACCTGGCCTGTGTCACGCAATATTTCGACGAAGGTACCACCGCGGTGTCCATCGCCGGCAGTGTGAACAACGGAGCGGTCGAGAATCTGACCACCGATCTGCGTAACGTGGCCGTCGCGCCGCAGTTCCAGGACGCGACGAATCTCAATCTCCGGCTGACCGCTTCCAGTCCCTGCTCCGTTACACGGGGCGCGATCGACCTGTCTTCCGATTACAGCATCAACTTCGATCTGACCGCCACGACGCGAACCTCATCAGGGGGCTACGGAACGACCGGCTGGTCGATGGGTGCCCACGAATCCGACGGCTCCTGTCTCTGATCCGGCAGGCGGGTACATGAATCCGCGACATAAGCTTGACAGGCGCGCGGGATAGCGCATACCGAGAGGGCGGGCCGGACGGGCCCCGCGCGGTACCGAATGTCCTCCGCCATTTCCAGGAAACTCGCTCTATACGGGACCTCCGCCAGCGCGCCGCTCGCGAAGCCGCCCGGGGAACCGGATGTGGCCCCCGCTCTTTTACTGGGCGAATCGCGGCTCACACAGCGCGCGCCGGGTTTTTTTACCTACCGCGAATTTCACGATTTTCCCGCGCTCGGCACGAAGGAACTGGACGGGTATCTGCCGTTCAATCTGACGGGAATTCTCGAACTCGCGCTCATTGAAAACCGCGAGGCCGTGCATCCGGAGGAGATTCTATTTCTGGATACGGAGACGACCGGGCTTTCGCGCGGGGCGGGTACGATTCCTTTTTTGACGGGACTGGGATTTTTTCGCGGTCGCACGTTGCAGATCGTGCAGCTTTTTCTGGAAGATCCGCGCGGCGAAAGCGCTTACCTCGATTTTCTCATGGACTATTTCGCGCGTTTTTCGTGCATCGCCAGCTACAACGGCAAGGCCTTTGACATCCCGCTGATCAAAAATCGCCTGATCCTGAATCGCAAACAGGGCGGTCCCCCCGCGGCGCATTTCGATCTCCTGCACATCGTGCGGCGACTCTTTCCCGCGCGCACTCTGCCCGGTTACAAACAGAAAGACCTGGAAAAGGAACTCCTCGGCGCCGCGCGCGACGACGACATCCCCGGCGCGGAAATTCCGCAGATCTATTTTGATTACAAAAAATACGGCGAAGACCGTGGCCTCACGCGCGTGCTGTCCCACAACCGCCTGGACGTGCTGGGCATGGTCTTTCTGTTTCTGGAATGTGTGCGCCTGTACGAAAAACGCGACGCCACCAGCGAAGCCTTACGCTCGGGCCTGGCCCGCGTGCTCGCGCGCAACCACCGCCGCCGCGAAGCCATCGCGATGCTGGAAG
>CAZVZS010000020.1:0-8853 GCA_964631535.1 uncultured Leptospiraceae bacterium | reverse complement strand
GGTCAAGAATTCCCATTACTTTACCGCGACCGGCTCCTGCTCGCCAGCCTGTACCGCCAGTCACGCGACTGGGCCGACGCCGTAGCCGTCTACGAACAAATCGCCGCGACGTACAACTGCCAGTACGCGCGTATGTCCGCGGCGCGCATCCTGGAACATCGCCTCAAACAGTATGACCGCGCCCTTCAAATCACGCTTACATTGATCGAGTTTAATAAAAATGCGAAATCAGCGCATGATACGGCGGTTCTGTATTCGGACGCGGAACTGGCGCACCGGCTTCGACGTCTGGAACGCAAACGGGGAGCGGGATCACCATGATGTTTCTGTTGCTGCTCGTGCTGGGGATCGGTGCGGGCGTGTATCTAATGGCTACGGTTGCCTGGCCCGCGGGCCTCGGCGTTATCGCGCTCACGGTGTGCGTCGTCTGGTTCTTGCTGCGTCGCAAAAAAGAAGCGCTCATGCGGGACCCCATAAAACGCAAAATCCTGGAAGAAAAACAGCGCGCTTTCGAACGGCGCCTGGGACTGCCCGCCGGGAAAATCGAAAATGGTCGCGCGGGGGAAGCCGTAATTCTCAAGGTCAAGGACACGGGCAACGAAACGAACGGCAATCCTCGCTACGTATTTTCACTCCGCGTTCGCCCCCAGTTCGGCGGGGAGTTTGAAGTCGAAATCGAACAGGTCGTTCCGGCCATTTTGCGCGCGCATTTCTTGCCCGGGAAAATTGTCCAGGTGCTCTACGACCCGGACGATCAAACACGAATCAATTTCGTTTCATACGCCGCTGAAAACGGCGTCACGGTGCAGCTTGCCGATTATCCGCTGTGACCGGGCCTGATTCTCGATCGCCCCGGGTCCGAAAGAAAGCGCGCGATGAACTCCGCGAGACTCGCGCCTTCGTTCTTCTGCATGGCCTGGTCGATATCGCGGAGTTTGTGGCCGACGCCAGGGAGCAGTTTCAATTCAAACCTCGCGCCCGCCGTTTTAACAATCCGCGCGGTTTCGTCGAGCGGGCGATAGTTCACATCGGTCAGCGCCGCCGGGCCCACCCCGCCTTTGACCGGCACATGATCGTCGTCGGCGCCGTGGATGTGCAGCACCGCGACCGGGCCGGAGCGACACGCGTCCACGGTCAGGGTACCGGAAATCGGAATCACCGCGGTCACGAGTCCCGGTCTTTCGCACGCGAAGCGATACGACATCATCGCTCCGTTCGAATGGCCCATGATGTACACGCGACCCGGATCGGCCTGGTGATCGCGCGCGAGCGCCACGATTACTGCGGCGATCCATCCAACATCGTCGATGGCGCGTTCGCGCGCGATGCCGCAGCAGGCACCCGCGTTCCAGGTGCGCCGGTTCGCCATGAGAAACACCCGCCCGCCGGTGCCATTCAGATACGCTACGAGCAGGCCGTGTCGCTCCGCCACTTGATTCATTCCCAGCGAACGTTCGATCTGCGCCGCGTTGCCGAGCCCGCCGTGGAGCACGATGAGCAAAGGCCGTTTTTCGGCACGGGCTGTGCCCGGCGTAAACAGGCGAATTTCACGACCGGCATACGTCACAACCGTCGTCGTGCCGGGCGCGGCATACAGCACGGCGCAGCCGGCGGTGAAAAATAAACTGAGCGCAAACCATCTCATTCGAATCACTTCGCCGCCACCCGGCGAAAAAACCAGTTCCTTTTTCAAGGTTCCACGCGCGACATAAGCTTGACAATTCCACAATACCCCAACATTTGTGGAGCCAGTCGCCCCCCTCCGGAACCCACTATGAATCTGCCTCAGTTTCTCGATTTTTTGCGCCAGGACCCCGCGCTCGGCGCGAACATTTCCGGCTCGTACACTTTTCCCGCCCGCGAGGCCCGTTACGCGCCGATTCCGGAAGAACTCAACGATCGTTTAAAAGTCAGCCTGCAACTCAACGGGCACAATCGCCTGTACACCCACCAGGCCGAGGCGGTGCGGGCCGCGCTGCGTAGTGAAAACACCGTGGTCGTGACGCCCACCGCTTCCGGGAAAACTCTGACGTATACCCTGCCCATTTTTCATCGCAAGCTGGAGAATCCCCACAGTCGTTCGCTCTTGCTGTTTCCCACGAAGGCGCTTGCCCAGGACCAGCTGGCCGGGCTTGAGGCGTACAATCAATCTTGCGAATCGGATTTCAAAATTTTTACGTACGACGGGGATACGGCGCCGAGTGTGCGTCGGCGCATTTCAGAAGCGGGGGATTTTGTCGTCACGAACCCGGATATGTTACACGCGGGGATTCTGCCGCACCACACGCAGTGGATCAAGTTGTTCGAGAACCTGGAGTTCATCGTGCTGGACGAATTACATTCGTATCGCGGGGTGTTCGGATCGCACGTCGCGAATCTCCTGCGTCGTCTGCAGCGCATTTGCGATTTTTACGGATCGAAGCCGCGATTTCTCACTTCCTCCGCCACGATCGCCAATCCGCGCGAACACGCCGAGCGACTCACCGGCAGTCCGTTCACGCTCATCGACAACAACGGGGCCCCCCGCGGCGCCAAACACGTCATCATCTACAATCCGCCGGTGGTAAACCGGTCGCTGGGCGTGCGCGCCTCATCGCTCAAGGAAACCGCGAAGCTCGGGACGTTTTTATTAAAAAACAAAATTCGCACGATCTTTTTTTGCCAGTCGCGTATGCGCGTGGAACTTTTGTTTACCTATTTATGCGAACGCGTGCCGGAACTCCGCGACCGGATTCGTTCGTACCGGGGCGGGTATTTGCCCAACGAACGGCGCAAGATTGAAAAGGAACTCCGCGAAGGCCACTGCATGGCGGTGGTCAGCACGAACGCGCTGGAGCTGGGCGTGGACATCGGGCAACTGGAGGTCTCGGTTACGATGGGTTATCCAGGCAGCGTGTCGAGTCTAACGCAGCAGTTCGGACGGGCGGGCCGACGCAACAACGAAAGCCTGTCGATTCTGGTGGCCACGTCCAGCGGCACCGACCAGTACCTGGCCGCGCACCCGGCGTACTTTTTCGAAAAATCGCCGGAGATGGCCATGACCAATCCGGACAATCTCCTGGTGGCCGCCGACCACATCAAATGTTCCGCGTTCGAGCTGCCCTTTCGCCGGGGCGAAACGCTTGGCAATTTCCCCGCCACGGCCGAAATCCTGGAGCACCTGAGCGCGAACCGCGTCCTGAACGAATCGGGCGGCAGTTTTCACTGGATGGACGATGTCTACCCGGCCAATACGTTTTCGCTGCGCACCGGCCCGCGCAAGAATTTCGTCATCATTGATATTACGGAACAAACACGCGAAGAGGTGATCGGGGAAGTCGATTATTTCGCAGCGCCGACTCTGATCCACAAAGACGCGATCTACATCCACCAGGGCGTGCAGTTTTACGTGGAGCAACTGCTCTGGGACGATCTCCAGGCGCGGGTGCGCAAGATCAACGTGGACTATTATACGGACGCGCAGGACAAAGTCGAACTGGAAATCCTGGAAGACGAAGGCGGTCGTCCGCACAACGGGTTCGATCTGCACCGCGGGGAACTGGCGCTCAAGATCAAAGCGGTCATGTTCAAAAAAATAAAACTCGAGACCCACGAAAACCTGGGCTTCGGCGATATCCACACGCCCGAGATCGAAATGCACTCGCAGGCGGGCTGGATATTGTTTCCGGAGCGTCATCCGCTGCGCGCGCGCATGGACCGGGAGGAACTCGGCGCCACGCTCGCGGCGGCGTCCTACGCGCTTTCGATCGTCGCCCCGCTGTTCGTGCTGTGCGACCCGCGCGACATGCGCTTTCGCAGCGAGGTGCGCGAAACTCTGTTCAAAGAACCGGCCATTTATTTCTACGACGCCTACCCCGGCGGACTGGAACTCTGCTTTCGGATTCTGGAAAATATCGCCGTGATCGCCGGCTCGGCGCGCGAAAACATCGCGGCCTGTCCGTGTCAGGCGGGCTGCCCTTCGTGCGTGGGTTTACCGGACGGCGAAGTGGACGTTAAACGACTGGCGGGGGAACTCCTGGGCGAACTGGCGCGGAGTTAAACCGCATGATCCCCATCCTCCACCGCGATTTCCTCACCGGCGCCACGCTGGATTACGCACGTTATGTTCGTTTTCAGGAGCGATTGCGCACGCGGCGCCGCGAACTCCTGCTTTTCTGCCACCACCCGCCGGTACTCACCGCCGGCGTCCAGGCGAAGGAAGCAAGCCTGGTCACATCACCCGCAGAACGAGAACGTTCGGGCATTCCCATCGTGTCCGTCGGCCGCGGGGGCGACTATACCGCGCACGAGCCGGGGCAGTGCGTCATCTATCCGCATCTGGATTTGCGCGCGCGCGACCTCCCGATCAGCGCCGTGTTTCGCGACTGGCTGGCGCTTACGGCCGACTCGGTGCGGGAGGTCTGGGGCATCGAACTGCGGAGCCGGGAAGAAGCGCCCGGGCTGTACACCCGGGACGGAGCGAAAATCGCCTCGATCGGCCTGATGTTCAAATCCTTCTTTACGAGTTTCGGTCTGGCGGTGAACATCGCCAACGATCTGAAGACCTTCGCGCACATTCATCCCTGCGGGTACGCGGATTTGAACATGACCTCCGTCGCCCGCGAAACGGGGGACCCCGCGCTTACGGGGCGGTTCGTCGACGCATGGTCGCGCCGGTTCGCGGTGTGGCTCGCGCGCGGGTACACGGAGGCAAATCATGAAATTACGCGAAAATAATATTCAGCGGCTAAAAGACGAAATTTTCGACGTGCTCATCGTGGGCGGCGGCATCAACGGCGCCGTGGCGGCGGCCTCCCTGAGCGGCCAGGGCGTGCGCGTCGCGCTCATCGACAGAGGCGATTTCGCTTCCTTCACCAGCCAGGCTTCGGCCAACCTCATCTGGGGCGGCATGAAGTACATGGAGGGCTTTGAGTACGGGCTGGTGCGAAAACTCTGCAATTCGCGCAATCACCTGATGCGGTCGTATCCATCCACCGTGAAAGAAATGCGGTTTCTCACCGTGATGGAAAAAGGATTTCGATTCCCGCCCGCGCTGATGGTCTTCGGCGCGTATCTGTACTGGTTCATCGGCTCGTTTTTTACCCGCCGCCCGGAGTACGTTTCGCGAGCAGGGGTCGCTCGGCAGGAAAGTCGCGTGAACGTCGATCTCAGTTCCGGGGGGTTCGAATCGTCCGAAGCGTATCTGCACGACAACGACGCGCGGTTCGTGTTCCAGTTCGTGCGCCGCTCGCTCGACAACGGAGCCGCCGCGGCGAATTACATCGAGGCGACCGGGTCGCGCTCCGAAAAGGATCTCTGCGTAACGAAGGTCCGGGAGCAGAAAAGCGGCAAGACCTGGAACATTCGCTCCAGGACCTTCATCAACGCGGCCGGACCGTTCGCGGACGAATTCAATCGTCGCTGCGGCATCCAGACGCGCGCGCGGCATATTTTTTCGAAGGGCATTCATCTGATCGTGGATCGGATCACGGATACGGACAAAGGCCTGGTGTTTTTCGCGAGCGATGGACGGCCCTTCTACGTGGTCCCGATGGGTCCGCGGTCCTGCATCGGTACCACCGATACTCCGCTCACGCAACTCCCGCCCCGCGTGGAGCCTGAGGATCGCCGTTTCATCCTCGACAATATCAATCGACGCATGCGTTTTTCGCCGCCCCTGCGCGAAAAAAACATCATCGCCGAACGCTGCGGCGTGCGGCCGCTGGTCGTGGAAAACGAAGCGGACGCGCGGAAGGACTGGACGGCCCTTTCGCGTAAACATGTGATTGAAGTGGATCAGGCGCGAAAGTTCATCACGATCTTCGGCGGCAAAATGACCGATTGCCTGAACGTCGGCGCCGAAATCGCCAGCGCGGTCGGCCGGCTCGGGGTCGCCCTGCCCGCCGCGGGGCGCCGCTGGTACGGGGACCCTTCCCTGGAGGTGCGGGCGGAATTTAACTTCCAGGCCGCGCGGATGGATCTGGACCGACTCACCGCGCCCGAATCGAGCGAACCTTTGAGCGCGCGCCTCTGGCGACGCTACGGCCTGAGCGCCCTGCCCATGCTGGAGATGATTCGCCACGACCCGGCCATGGCGCGGGTGGTTGAAAAAGGTGTGGAGTACATTCGCTGCGAACTCTACCACGCGGCCGAACACGAGATGATCGAAACGCTCGAGGATTTTTTACGCCGCCGTTCGAAGATCGCCCTGATCGCCTCGCGGGAAACGATTCGCAAATCGAAAGGCGTCCGCGAAGCCTGCCAGGTTCTCTTCGGCAAACAGGCCACCGCGAAATTCAACGAATATTTTAAGTAAGTCCTTGAGGGGGACCAGCATGGTCCCCCTCAAAGTTCATAAGCGACCTGCCACTGGCAGGTCGTCGGGAAAAAATTCCTCGCTTCGCTCAGAATTTACCCCCGCGCCGGGGGGTTGCGGTCCCCCCGGACCCCAACGCTCAATCTCTTTCGTTGAAAAGAAGGAACGTTCCGGGATGGCTTTTCCTGTGAAAAAATTTGCAGAGTGCGGTCCAGCTGCCGCGAAGCCAGGAGGGCTAAGCGCCGGCTGTTCGGCCAGGGAGGGCCGTACAGCCGGCCTGCGTATGCCTGTGGGGCGCATCATATTTTCGTTTCATGCATAATCCGGGCTAACTACCACGATACGTCGAATAGCCGAAGGGCGCAAGCAGAAGCGGCACGTGGTAGTGTTGCGCGGGGTCCTGGACGGCGAAAATGATTTCCACGAGCGGATAAAAACTTTCGCGCCCGCTCTGTTCAAAATATTCGCGCGTGAAAAATCGCAGACGATACAGGCCCGCGCTCGGGTCAACGGCGGCCGACCAGGTTTTCACGCGACCGTCCGCGTCCGTTCGGCCTTCAGCGATTTTCGAAAAGGCGCCGAAATCGAATTCCAGTTCCACGCGCACGCCCGGGGCCGGTCTGCCGAGGCTGATGTCCAGAATATGCGTCGTGATTCCCGCCATGGTCCACTCCCGTTAGAGGCGCGTCAGGCGCCCGGGCTCAGCCCTTTTTCGATGCGCAACAGAGTGATTTTATTCTGCTCGGCCGCGGCGATGCGCAGTTCGCCGTCGCGGTCGTGCGGCAGGCGTTCCTGGAGAATCGCCAGCATCTCCCCCGCCGTTTTGCCGGTGGCGCAGACGATAAAAATGAAACCGAATTTCGCGAAGTATTCGTCGTTCCCGTGTTTGAGCGCAATCAGGGTGGCCGCTTCCGCGCCGTCCGCCCCGGACTGCTCTCCCGCCGCAAGGTCTTTCGTGTGCGCGAATTTTTTGCGGAGCGAGTCCACGTCCCCGATGCGCGGATGGCCTTCGAAAGCTTCCAGCCAGTCGTCCGCGCTGAGCGCGAACCAGAGTTCCTCGGCCCGTCGGTTTAAATCGTCACGGTTGGCGAAAGGCCGCGATCCGATCATGGCCCGGATCCAGGCGGTGGAAGCGCAGCATGTTCCGAAAAATTCGCTCGCGATCTCTTCGGACAGGTCGTTGAGTTCGTGGAGCGTAATTCGCGTCTGCGTGTTCATTCTAATTAAAGGCGAAATAATCACCGCGGAGCGGAATGCGGATCGCGATTGGCCTCTTTGTAATAGATGTACTTCGTATTTCGTTTGCCCGTCGCGGCGAACCATTGCAGGCAGTGCGGCCCCATCCAGAGCGTGTCGTCCTGGCGCACAATGTACCAGCGATCGCTGAGACGATAGACGCCCTCGCCCTGTAAAAAATACAGGCCGTGTTCCATGTAATGCATCTCCACCTGGGGCAGGGTTCCGCCGGGAGCGAACTCGAAAATGTTCACGGCCATATCGAAGACCATGTCTTTCGGCAGCAGGGTCTGGAGCCGCGCGCCTTCGTCTCCAAGAAAGGACTCGGCCGGGACCTGATTTTCGTGCGACAGAAACGAATGCGGGCGCTCCGCGCCCATGGCCTCGTACGTTTTTTCGAAAAACAGAACACGCGAAGGGCCGCTCGCGCGCAGCTCCAGCGTTGTGGCTGGCGCGAGGTACGCGAACGCGCCGGCGGCGAGTCGCCCGTTCAGACTGCCACTGAGATCCGCCCCACCTTCCAGAACGTAGAAAAAAATTTCGCGCTCCCCGGTGTTCTTCGCGAAACTGCCACCCCCCTCGAACAGACCGAGGTACTGGCTGATCTTCGCGCCCATCTGCGGAGCGAGCAGATACACCGCCTTCGCGTTCGTGAACCCCGGCACGGTGAGCGGCACCTGCGATTCGGGCGCGATGACCGCGTGATCGCGACAGAAACTGGAGCGGGTCTGGCCCGTGAGTTGTGCTGATTCGTTCATATTTTAATTAGAAAGGCCCCGTGTTTGATTACGCGCCGACTCGGATCGGCCCGGAGCCCTGTCCTTTGAGTATAAGATCCATTTCCTGAAAAAAAACAACAAGCGTTTTTAGGCCCGCGCCCAGATCCGCCGTGTCGACCGTTTCAACCGGATTGTGGGAGATACCGCCCGGGGTGCGGATGAAGAGCATCGTGGAGGGCGTCACCTTCGATAAAACCGCCGTATCGTGGCCGGCCCCGCTGATCATCGTATACGCCTGGCCCCCCGCGCGAGCGATGGCGTTGTGCATCCGGGCGGTCATGATCGGATCGCATGCAACCACCGGCTGGGCCTCCTCGCTTTCGACCTGGAACTCCAGCCCGCGTTTTTCGCCGATGCGCCGGGCCTCCGCCAGAATGGCCGCGGCCCCGCGGTCCAGTTCGGCCTGGTTGCCGTGGCGAATGTCGAGCGAAAATGTCACGCGCCCTGGAATCACGTTGCGCGCCCCGGGCAAAACTTCGACGAATCCCACGGTCGCGAAAAGTCCGTTCGTGCGACCCGCCAGGGACTCGGCGAAGAGCGAAA
>CAZVZS010000019.1:49776-91590 GCA_964631535.1 uncultured Leptospiraceae bacterium | reverse complement strand
CGCTGGAGGGCCTCGGCGTCTGGTGAGGGCCCCGGGGCGCGCTGATTTCGCGTTAAAATTTATTTAATAATTATAAACGAAACACGTCGATTTTTGCCGCGTCCCGCGGGCGTGTCGTTCGAATCGATCGGTTTCGTTTCCCCGTACCCTTTCGCGCGCAGGCGCGCGGCGGCGATGCCCTTACCCGCCAGATAGGCCATGACCGCGTCCGCGCGTTTCTGGCTCAGGCCGAGGTTGAAGGTGTCGTTGCCCACCGCGTCCGAATGGCCCTGGATTTCGATTTTTAATTCCGGATTCGCCGTCAGAATGCGCGCCAACCGGTCCAGTTCGGCCGACGATTCTTTCAGCAGCGCGTCGCTGCCCTGCTGAAAAAGCACGTTGTTGAGCACGATTTCGGTGTTTTCTTCGCCGGCCTTGCGCAGCGAGGTGAGCGTGATGTTCACCGTTTCCTCGCGAAAGGCGCGCGCCCCGCGCAGATCGACGGTCTGACTGCCGCTGACGTAGCCCGCGCGCGTCGCCGAACAATGATATTTTTTGCCGATCGGGAGCGTAATATAAAACTCGCCCGAATCCGGGCGCGACTGCAACAAACCGGGCGGTGCCCCGTCGTTTTCGGCCACGCATTCGACCCTGGCCTGCAGACCCGCGCCGTCCGTTCCCTGGACCCGCCCGCGTACTGCCGCCACGATATCAGCCGGACGCGCCGCCGGGGGCAGGGGCACGACCTCGAAGATGTCTTCGCCGCCGACCGAACCCGGCAGATTCCCCGAAAAATAGCCGCGGTCCGACGCGGCGGTCAGCCGAAAGCCCCAGTCGGTGCCGGAGCCGTTGACGATTTTGCCGATGTGCCGCGGCTCCGACCAGCGCTGCCAGGTATCGTCGAGTCGCACCGATTTATAAATGTCCATATCGCCCAGACCGTCGTAGCCGTCCGAACTGAAATACAGGGTACGCCCGTCCGGGTGCAGGAAGGGCGTTCGTTCAGCGCCGGGCGTATTCACCATCGGCCCAAGATTACGCGGCAGCGAAAAGCTCCCGTCATCTTTTACGAAGCTGACGTACAGATCCGTATTGCCCCACCAGCTTCCCGCGTGGTAGTTGCCTTTGATCGCCACCGGAAAGGGGCCGCCCGGGCGATCGCTCGCGAAGAGCACGGCCTTGCCGTCCGCCGCGAAAAATGTATCCGAATCGAAAAAAGGCGAATTTACGGGAGCGGGCAGGGGCCGCACGCTCGACCAGCCGGCAGCGGTCAACTCCACGTAAAAAATATCGCCGCGCCCGAGCGAACCGGGATAATTCCCGAAGAGATACAGGCGCGTGCCGTCGGGCGAAACTCCGTCGGGCGATTCGCTGTTGTCGGTGTTGAGGCTCGCGATCGGCCCGCGTTTCCAGGCGCCTTCCGGCGTGAGTACGGCCTGGAAAATATCCTCGCCGGCCTCCGGTTTTTTCGGATCGCGAATCGTAAAATAAATACGCCGGCCGCTCAGTTCGGGCACGGGCATGTAGTCGTCGATCACGGAATTGACGCTCGGACCCAGGTTGCGGATTTGGGCGGGCCCCTCGCTTTCGCGTAAAATCGCCAGTACTCGATCCGCGCGTTCCCGCGCCTCCGGGTTCTGCTGGCGATACAGCGCCCAGACACGCGTGGCCCGGCTGAAATCTTTTTCGCGCAAGGCGAAACCCGCTTTGCGCTGGGTGAGCATCCAGCGCAGATAGCCGGTAATCAGCGGGCTTTCAAGAAGCTGGTCGACCACGCGCTGGCTTTTGTTCGATTCGTCCAGGCCGGCCACGCCGGATGCCAGATCGCGCGTTACTTCGGTGCGCCAGGCGAAATCGGAAAGTTGCCGACCGATCAGAGCGCTGAATTCGGGCGTCAACTGGAACGGTTCGGCGAAGGACGCCGGGTCGGGCGGCGGGGGTTGCGGTGGTTCGGCTCCAGGGGAACGGGACGCGCCCGGGGCCAGAGCGCACAGGAAAGCGGCTGGCAGAAAATATCGATGGAAACGCCGCATGGGTGGCCAGGCCCCGCCGTACGCACGGTGGGGCCTGCAAGCCTGTGCCATAAGTCCACGCGGACAAGTCTTTTATCTCGCCGGGTCACGCGAATACCACCTGGCGGGGCGGGGCACCATATTTTCGTTGCATGCATAATCCGGGCTAATTCCGATACGCGCCGGCCAGCAGAGGTTCGGAGGCCAGGCCCAGGGACCGACAAACTTCCAGGAAGGTTTCCGGGCTGACGCGCAGGCAGACGTGCTGGATTTGAAGATGGTAGGTGCCGCAGCTACAGCGCCAGATTTTGCACGAATCGCCGATTACGAGCGGTTCGAGTCGATGATCAGGGTTGAAATGCATACCAGGTCCTCGCAAAAAATATTGAGACTCAATCTCAATATGTCGATTCTGGTTGGGTCCGCGAAGCTGTCAATCGTAAAGGGAAAAAACTTTACGGGTGGGGGGAAAACCCGGAGCCTTTCCACATTGAAAACCCTCGAATCGTTTTTTGCCCTGGCCCGCTCGTATCGGGTGCTCTTTTTCGACGCCTACGGCGTCCTCAAAAATTCCAGCGGAATTATCGAAGGTATCCCCGCCGCGCTCTACGGGTTACGGAAGGCCGGCATCGAATACTTCGTGATCACCAACGACGCGTCGCGCTCGCCGGATAAGATGTCGGCGCCGTTTCGCCATCCGGAATTCGGCGATCTTTTGCCCGAGGACCGGATCGTTTCGTCGGGTATGCTGGCCGGGGAATTTTTGCGCGACAAGGTGCGCAGCGGTCGCGTGGCCTATCTGGGAAAGCCGGATTCGGAATATTACATCGAAAGCGCCGGCCTCGTGCCGGTTCCGGTCAGCAAAGTGGTCAACCCGGAAGAAATCAGCGCGATGGTCTTGATGGATGACGAGGGCTTCGACTGGTTCGAGGACATCAATCGTACGCTCAATCTTCTGCGACTCATCAACGTTCCGGTGGTCGTGGCCAATACCGACACGGCTTACCCGGTCAACTCGGAACAGGTGGCCGTGGCCGTCGGTTCACTGGCCGATATGATCGCCGCGGTCGTGCAGAAGACGTTCATTCGCTTCGGCAAACCCGACACCCAGATTTTCAGCTTCGCTCTGGCGCGCGCGCGGCGGCTTCTGCCCGATCTCACCAAACGGCAGATTCTCATGGTGGGCGATACGCTCCAGACCGACATCCTCGGCGCGAACAAATTCGGTTTGGACACCGCGCTCGTGCTTTCGGGCAACACGCGCGCGGACCGGGTGAAACTCCAGGTGCGTTCGACGGGTATCATCCCCGATTTCGTCTGCGAATCGATTCTAACTTAAATCACGTCGAGCAGGCCGCTGAATTTGTATTCGCCGAGGCGTGGGAGGTATTCGTCGAGCGCTTCGCGTTCGAGGCGGCGGCAGATGTACGGTAAAAAAAAATGTTCCCCGTCTTTGATGACGTAGTTCAGAATAAAAAAACGATACGCTTCTTTCAGGAAAAGAATATCCTCGGGCGCCAGGGGATTGATACGATCGTACGTTTTTAGAAACAGGCGAAACCGATCGTCCACCAGGGGATCGGCCAGGTAACTGAAGTTGGTCCGGTCACCGATGGAGCTGACCACCCGGCTGCAGAAATAAAAATCGAGCGCGCGCGGTTCGATGCGAAACCAGTCGTAATCCCAGCGGCTGAAGAGCGTAAAATCGCCCGCCTCGTCGAACTGCACCGAAAAATTGCCGAGGTTCCAGTCGATCAAAACGGGAATCTTGTCCCAGTAATCGTACCCCATTTCGTCCAGGCCGCCGAGAAACTCGTCGCACTGGCGCAGCACAGTATCGATGTCTTTCGCCGTCAGGTAATTGAACTGCTCGCGGCAATGAACGTCGGAGAGCATGAAGTGCAGATGGATGATGTCGCTCTTGATCGATTTGGTCGTGAGCGGGATGCCGCGTGAAACTTTCGCGCAGGTTTTATGAAACCTGGCCATTTCCTGGGCGAAGTTCACGATCTGCGCTTCGGACAGAATGCGCGGCAGACGCGCGCGCGCGGGAACTTCATGATAAAAAATGACCCAGACCCCGCCTTCCACAAACGAAAAAACGCGGTCGCCTTTCAGGAGCGCGTCGGAGAGCAGGTTCTTGTAACGCGTTCCCTGGAGCAGATTGTACCAGACGCGAATACGATCATGGTCCTCGCGGTACTGCCAGTACGATCCGTACGAAGAAACTTTCGTGATCAGACGGCTTCCGTCCGAAAGGGCCATGCGAAAAACCTGGTTCGTGGAGACCATCATGCTGGCTTCCTGGGTGGAAACGATGGTCCGCGGATCGCCGTAAGCCGCCCAGGCGCGGGCGACGATGGCGGGAACGACGGCGGCTTCCATTTAAACAGGCGACCGGAAAAACGTTCAGGCCCCGGTCGCGTCCTCCCCGGTCATGGTTCGCAAGGATTCGGCCTGGGCGTTGATGCGCGTCATTTCTTCGAATAAATCCTGGGCGCGTACGGCCAGATCACCCGCGTGTCGTTCGAGTTGCCCCAGTACTCCGGTAATCTCTCCGTTGCTGAGTTGCTGCTCCTTCGCGCCGGTGGCGATTTCGCGCGCGATCGTGCCGAGGGATTGCATTTCGCGAATGAACGTACGATTGATATCCTGCTGACGGTGAAAGACGCTCAGCAAATTGGTGAACCGACCCGAGATCCGGTCCAGGTTATCACTCTGATCGCGGGCTCTGGTGCCGGCGCCCACGACGCGGTCTTTGCCCTGCTGGAGCGACTGACTGGAGTTTTTCAGAATCTCGTTGATGCTGCGCGCGTTGCGTCCGCTGTAGTCGGCCAGCCGCGAAACCTCCTCCGCCACCACCGCGAAACCGCGGCCATGTTCTCCCGCCCGGGCGGCTTCGATGGAGGCGTTCAGGGCCAGCAGGTTGGTCTTGTCGGCGATTTCGGTCATGATCGCGTTGATTTCGTTCAACTGTTGAAACGCCTCCGCGATGGTCGAGAAACTGTTTTCCGATTCCTCCACCGCTTTTTTGAGCGCGCGGCCATCGTCCCCCGCCGCCAGGGTCAGTCGCGACATGGCGTCGGTATCCGTGATGATCTGATTCAGGAGAGTGTCCATTTCTCCTGATTTTACTGAGAGTTCTGAAAGAGCGAAATTTTGCTTCTGCGCCATTTCCGCGGTCATGGTGCTGG
Source organism: uncultured Leptospiraceae bacterium (assembly GCA_964631535.1). Lineage (GTDB taxonomy): Bacteria > Spirochaetota > Leptospiria > Leptospirales > Leptonemataceae > CAZVZS01. The sequence goes on along the minus strand of CAZVZS010000019.1, from coordinate 86,405 downwards.
ACGCGGCCATTTCCTCCGCCGAGGCGCTCATTTCTTCCACGGCGCTGGCCTGGTTCTGCGATTTTTCTTTCAAATCGCGAACGATGTCTTCCGTGCGCGCGACGGCCTTCTGCATGAGTTCGGTGACCAGGTTGATTTGTGTACGATTTTCACGCAAGCGTCCCCCGGTTGTCGTCAAATCGGCGTTGATCGCGTTCGTTCGGTCGATCAATTTCCGGATGAGAGCGATGACGGTCGTGACGACCAGCCCGGCCACGCCCATGAATACCAGTTTGCTGATTTCCGTGGCAAGGGAAAAGGTCCGGAAATCGTTTACCTGACGGACCGGATCTTCGGTGGGCGTGAGGCCCATGCCCAGCCAGCAGATGAGGAAAAAAACCGTATAACCGCCGACGGCCACCGCCGTCGTAATCACGGTGGCGCGTCGGGAAATCAGAAAGGCCGAATAGACGATATAGATATAATACAAAGCGTACACGAGCGGATGTTTCAAAAGCACCGCTGCCTGGTCGCCCGCCCTGACGATGACGGTCAGGGAGTTCGCGGTCGTGGAGAGAAGGATGTCCGTGAGGACCAGCGCGAACGCGAGACCGGGGCCCGCTTTTCCGTACCGATTCAAAATCAAGAACACGGTGGCGTAGCCCAGCATGATCACGAGCTGGATCGTGACAATGCTCAGGGCCGCCCAGCCGGCGTTAAAATGGCCGAGCAGGGCCAGGCCGATCGTGCCGGCCAGGAAAAACCGGAGTCGATTGATGATGACCGCGCCCCGTTGTTTGATGGATTCGTTCGTTTGAGTCATGGCTTTTCCCTTTCAGGTTGCGCGCCCTTCGCTTCACCGCCCGTGGTCCCCCGGGCCAGGGCCGCGGCGCCCAGGGGGCCGGCCAGATCCCCCAACGCGGCCAGACGCAATTCAGGTATTTCGTTTACACTGTATCGTTTCAGTTTCTTGCGAATCAAGGGCAGGAGCTGAGCGCCCATGGCTTCCATGATTCCGCCGCCGAGGATGATCAGATGGGGCGAGAGCAGGTTTACGGTCTGACTCATCCCGATGGCCAGGTATTTGACGTAATAATCCATGAGCCGGCGCGTGTACTGATCCCCGCGTTCGTAGGCTTTTTTCAGGGAACTCGATTTAATCGGCGTTTTATCGAGATCGTACCGGATCAGTTCGCGCAGCAGGGTCTTTTTTTTGTCCTTGAACGCTTTCTGAATCTTACGATTCAGGGCCCACTTCCCGATGTACGACTCGAGCGAGCCGCGCACGCCTTCGCCGACGCGTTTGCCGTTGGCGCGCACGACCATGTGGCCGACTTCACCGGCGCCGCCGGAAAGGCCCGTGATGAGCCGGCCGTTGACGGCCACCGCGCCGCCCACGCCCGTTCCGCAGAAATACGCGGCGACCACCGCCGGGATGGGATCGATGCGCGTCAGTTCGCCCACCAGGCCCGCGTTCACATCGTTACAGAGAATCGCGCTGCGTTGACCCAGCCCGCTGTCCGCGAGCGGGTTAACGTTCTTCCAGTCCAGGTTGGGAGCGAAACTGACGATGGTGCCGCGGGTGACACCCGGAACTCCCAGGCCAATGGCGCTCAGAACGTACCCCTGCGATGCCAGTTGCTGTTCGACGCGCTCCACCTGGCCTTCGATGCGCTGAACGACGGCCTCGTACCCGGCCTTCGCTTCCGTATCGATTTTTTCTTCTACGAGCGGCAGCCAGGTTTCATCGAAGGCTACCGAGTAAATATTACTGCCGCCGAGGTCGATGCCCAGGTACGCCTTTTTTTCTCGTTCGCTCACTGCTCATCTCCGGGAGTTCCGGCAGGCATTGTTACAGGCGGGGCCTATATGACAACCCGATTCCGGCCGTCATTTTTCGCCCGGTACAGAGCGCGGTCGGCTTTTTCGATCAGGTTCGTGGGACTGTGCAACAGGCCGGGCACGCCGGTGGCCACGCCGAGGCTGATGGTTACATGACCGTCCGCGTCGGGGGCACGGTGTTCGATTTCCAGTTCGCTGACCCGCCGGCGAATTTCCTCAGCCAGCTGCACCGCGCGAGCGGAATCGGTCTCCGGCAGGATGGCCGCGAACTCTTCGCCTCCGTAGCGGGCGATGATATAACCGAACCCGGCCAGCGAACTGGAGAGCGTCGTGGCCACCGAACGCAGGCAATCGTCGCCGGCGCGGTGGCCGTAGGTATCGTTATATAATTTAAAGTAATCCACGTCCACCAGCAGGAGCGACACCGGCTGGAGCGAATTCATCGCCTGTTTCCAGACGATATCGAGGTACCGGTCGAAAAAACGGCGATTGGGTATGCCCGTCAGCGGATCGCGAATCGAAATGCGGCGAAAGATTTCCGAAGCCGTGATGAGTTGCGAGTTCGTCTCTTCCAGATGACGGTGGCGTGAAAGCAGGCCGTTCATTTCGCGGCGACGATGCATGGCCGCCATGATGCGTACCGGAAATTCCACGGCGAGCCCGGGCCCGCGCCGGACGTAATCGGCGGCGCCCGCGGAAAAGAGGCGGGTCATTTCATCGCGGTCCTCGACCAGGCCGCAGAGCACCACGGGAATGTCGGCGTAACGTTCGGTCTGCTTCAGACTCACCAGGAATTCCACCGCCAGCGAATCGTGTTCGTGCATATTGATCAGAATCAGACCGAGATCGGGCAGGTCGACTTCGCCTTCAGGCAACTGGTCCACGCCGAGCGGGCCGAGCAATAATTCCGCATCGCTCAAACGATCGACCAGAAGGACCTCAAGGAACCCGTCGGTCTTGAGCGTTTCGATTAACAATTCGGACTGGTGCGGGGATTCGGTAACGAGCAGAATTTTCATGAATGGCGGCCGATTTCTATTACTATCGGTCCCGGCGGAAGGGGAATCGAACAGGTGGGGACGGGGATTCCCGCGGAAAAAAAACGCCGCGGCTGTTAAGTTTCAGGGCAGGAAGGAGGGACGAATTTATAATAAAAAACCCCCGGACGAATTAAAAACGCGCGGGGGTTTCCTGAAATGTTTCCGGAAGAACGATCAGTTTTCCAGGAGATTGTTCAGGCTTTCCATTAATTGATCCAGGGGCACACCGTAGCCCATGGTGACCTGTTCAATGGTTTCCAGTTCGTTGATGGAGCAATGGGAACAACCCCCCAGATGATAACTGGAGAATACCAGGGCCACGTCCGGGTGAACGTTCATGGCTTCTCCTACCGTCATATCTGGCCGAAATTGTTCTCTGGTCTGGGTTTGCTGCGCGCTTACGTCTGACATGGATGACTCCGGAGCCGGCCGGGGCCGGAATGTTATAAAGGAAAGGAAAGCTCTCGCGGCTCCGGCGTCTACCATAAAATCGCCTGAAAAAGCTTGCTCCCGCCGCGACCGCCGCTTTTCTGAGAGGATGAACATGGATCAGGATGCGCATCCACATCTAAAAACCCGTCTGGCGGGCTTTCAGGATGAGGCGGGGGAATTTGAAGTCCGCATCGAAGGGCGTTTCAGCGCTGCTCATTTTTTGTTGAAATATTTTCCCGACGGTTCGGACGAACCAATGCACGGGCATTCCTGGCTGGTGGAGGTTACCCTCGGGCGGGCCGGGCAGGGCATTGGCGCGGACGGGATCTGTTATGATTTCCTGGCCGCGCGGCGCCGTCTGGACGAACTCTGCGAACGCATGGAACACGTCGTGATCAACAACCTCTCCGAATTCGCCGGAGTCAACCCGACGGCCGAAAACGTGGCGCGCTGGTTTTACCGCGGCCTCAAAGAGGACGTGCACGCTACCGGTGGAAGGGTCATCGAACTTCGCGTGCATGAGGGGCCCGGGAACGTGGCCCTGTTTCGGCCGGCTTAATTCTCCCGCGTACCTACCCAGGCGATCAACTCCATCAACTCCTGTTTCTTGATCGGTTTAACGTAGTGGCGGTCACAGCCCGCGTCGTAACAGCGCTGGATTTCTTCTTTCAACGCGTACGCCGTCAGCGCGACGATCGGAACATGCGACCCGGTGGTCTGTTCGCGTTCGCGGATTTCGCGCGTGGCGGTGAACCCGTCCATCACGGGCATTTGAATGTCCATCAGCACCAGATCGTACGCGTTTTCCTGATCGAATTTTTTCAGGCCTTCCTGGCCGTTGCGCGCGATGTCCAGTTCCACGCCGGCTTTCTGTAAAAACAACTCCACGAGCAAAATATTGTCCTCGTTGTCTTCCACCAGGAGCACGCGCCGCCGCGAAAGATCCAGACGCGCGGGCGGGGCCGTGCGCATCAGGGGTGGTTCATCCGAAACGATTTCAAAATCCAGTTCGAATTCGAACGTGGAACCCTGGCCGGGGGCGCTCTGGACGCGAACGGCCCCGCCCATCATCTCCACCAGGCGCTGTACGATCGCCAGGCCGAGTCCGGTTCCGCCATGGCCGCGCGTGGTCGAGGAATCGGCCTGGGTAAATCGCTCGAAGATACTCATTATCTTATCGGGCTGGATGCCGATGCCCGTATCGCTGATACGAAAGCGCAGGGGGCATTTGCCGCGCACGAAGGTATCCGGCGAATCCGTGCGATTCACGCTTAAATGGATTTCGCCCCGGTCCGTGAATTTGAGCGCGTTGTCCAGGAGATTCAACAAAACCTGGCGCAGACGGGACGCGTCGCCTTTCAGGCGGCGAGGAACGTTGGCGCTGATCTCCTGGACAAATCGCAGGTTCTTCGTCTTAAAACGATCGTTCAACAATACGATGATATTGTGGATCAGATCGTACGGATCGAACGGGGCCGACTCGATGCGCATATCGCCCAGTTCCACGCGCGAGATGTCGAGGATATCGTTGATGATCTTGATCAGCGCGTCGCCGGATCCCTTGAAAATTTCGATGTAACGGCGCTGCTCGGACGTGAGTTCCGTTTCCGCCAGCAGATCGGCCATGCCGAGGATCGAATTCATGGGCGTGCGAATTTCGTGGCTCATGATGGCCAGGAATTGCGACTTCGCGCGATCGGCCAGTTCGGCCTTGTCGCGGGCGAGCAGGAGTTCCTTTTCCGTTTTGCGCCGTTCTTCAATTTCCGATTCCAGGGCGGTGCGCGATTTTTCGATCTGTTCCATTTTTTCGCGAACGTCACGCGTGCGTTCCGTCACTTTTTTTTCCAGGCCTTCGGCGTAATCTTCGATCACGCGGCGCGAACCCTGGACGGTTTCCAGCATTTGGTCGAAACTGCCAGCCAGGATTTTCAGTTCGTCCTTCGATTCCGGCGCGCTGTCGGACGCGATCGCTCCTTCGCGCTCCGGGCCGGCCTCGGCGAACCGAATCGCCCGCATGCGTTCGCTGAGCGTCGTAATCGGGCGGGAAATGCCCCTGGCCATGATTAGCGAAACCAGCAGGGCGATCACCAGGACGACCGCGGCGATCCCCAGCGCCCGCAACACGTTCGCGCGGTATTCCTCTTTTACGTAATCGATCGGAAACGCGGACAACAAATAGTATTGATCGGAATAAGATTCGTTCGGAAAGAGCGGCGCGTAGGCCGCCTGGAAGGGAATGTCCTGCATGGTTTGTTCGCGCAGAATGTACACGCCCTTGATGTCGCGCGTATGAATGGATTGCAGTTGTTCGAAAAAATCCTGGTCCAGGGTGACGTTTTTCAGGCGCGTGTTATCCGGGCCAAGTACCGTGGAGATGAGCGATGTGTTGTTCTGGTACAGCACGACATCGAAACCGGTCATGACCTTCATCCGGTCCATGAACCCTTCGTCCACGCGGTAACCGGCCAGGAGAATTTCGTCTTTTCCAGCGGATTCATCCCCGGAGCGAAATAGAATGTACAGTCCGTCTTCGAGCAGTCGCAGGCTGGCGTTTTCCCCCGGGTCGGGAAGCGAAAGGTAAGAGGAAGGATCCGCGCTTTCGAACGCGTTCGGCCCCGGCAGGCGCGCCCGCTGCTGGCCGGGCCGGGAAATTTCCAGAAACTCAACACCGGTTTCCTGACGAATTTTTTCCAGACGCGCGAAAACCGCCGGGGCCTGCCCGGCGCGAAAAGCCCCGCGCAACTGACGGTCCCGGGCCATGGCCTGCGCGCCCGGGCGGGCATTTTCGCGAAAATCCTGGAAACGACTCAGCACGAGTTCGATGCCCTTGGCCGCCCGGTTGCGCAGTTCGTTTTCGAGGCCCGCCCGGTACGCGTACAGGGAAATCAGCGAGTAGGCCACGATGATCAACGCGGAGACGCCCATGAAGGCGATGAGCAATTTCGTTTGAATTCTCATGCGGGACCGTTTTAACCCGTGGCGGAAAAAAAGTTCCGGTGAACGCCAGTGTAGACCAGGGGCCCCGGGCGCGGCAAGCCCAATGCGTGGAGCCTGAAAAATCGTAACACTCCCTTGTCAATGCCGTCCCCGGCTGAAAAAACGGTCGCATGCGGGAAGCCGAAGAAGGTGTCATCAAGTTTTCCTTTGAGCATACGGCGGCGGAATTTATTCCGGATTCCTGGCGCGACCTGGTTTATCGCCTGGTTGCCTGGCGAAATCTGCTTTTTGAAACCGGCCTGATCGGCCAGGACCCCGGGCGTTATGACGGCGCCGGATACGGCAACCTCTCCGGCCGGCTGCAGCCCTTCCCCGGGGAACGTGGCGAACGGCGGTTTGTAATTTCAGGCACCCAGACCGGGGGTCAGGATTGTACCGGAGTCCAGGATTACAGCGTTATTCGGGCGTACGACATCCGCCGCAACCATGTGATCTCGGAGGGGCCGGCTTTGCCTTCGTCCGAATCCATGACGCACGGAGCGGTCTATGATCTCAGCCCGGACGTACGTTTTGTTTTTCACGGCCATTCACCCGTGATCTGGAATAATTCCCGGGCGCTCAATATTCCCCTCACCGATCGGACGGTCCCGTACGGAACGCCCGCCATGGCGTGGGAGGTCGCGCGCCTGTACCGCGAATCGAACCTGGCCGAGGCGCGCATTCTGTCAATGGGTGGCCACCGGGACGGAGTCATCGCGTTCGGTCGCAGTGCGGAAGAGGCGGGCCAGGTATTGCTCGCGAATCTGGCCCGGGCCTATGAGATTGTCGCGCGCGCGGAAAATCGACTCTGTTCTTATCCCGGAACGTGATGAGCCCGCGAGTCCTGAACGGCCTTCCCCAATAACCCGGCGGCAACACCCGCCCGGTCGATTGTGCCCGAATCGAGAATATGCGCGCTCACAAGTTCCATCGGGGTCACGTCGAATGCCGGGTTGAAGACCGGGGAACCGGCCGGAGCCCAGCGCAGGGGCCGGTCCGAAGCCGCGAACCCGCGCACTTCGTCCGGATGACGTTCCTCCACCGGGATATCGGCCGCGGATCCGGCCGCGGGATCGATCGTCGTCCAGGGCGCGGCCACATAAAACGGAATGCCATGGTATCCGGCGGCAACCGCGGCGCCGTACGTGCCGGTCTTGTTCGCGAAATCGCCGTTCAGGGCGATGCGGTCGGCACCGACGATGACTCTGGTGATATGCCCTGATCGCATGAGAGCGGGGGCCATGTTATCGCAGATGAGCGTGTACGGAATGCCGAGTTTTTCACATTCCCAGGCTGTTAAACGTCCCCCCTGTAAAAGCGGACGGGTTTCGTCCACGTAAACGTGGATGCGTCGGCCGCTTGCGTGCAGGCTACGAATCACTCCGAAGGCCGTGCCGATGCCGGCCGTGGCCAGACCGCCGGTGTTGCAATGCGTCAGGATTCGGTCACCATCCTGAAAATGCGGCGCGCCCGCCCGCGCGATACGCTCGCACAGGTTCACGTCTTCCTCGAAAATTTCGCGCGCCATGCGGGCCAGAAAGTCGACCGTCAGTCGTTCCGGGTTCTGGCCCAGGACCATCCGGTCCACGGCGTTCATCAAATTAACCGCGGTCGGCCGGGCATCACGCAACCGGCGCGCCGCCTGAATCAAATCCGCCCGCGTCGGCGCGTCCAGGGCGAAACGGTACAGGGCCAGGGCCGCGCCGACCCCGATCAGCGGCGCACCGCGAATTTTCAGTTCCTTGATGGCCGCCACCATCTCCTCCGGGTGTCGGATTTCGATCCATTCTTCCCGGTCGGGGAGGAGGCGCTGGTCCAGCAGCAACAGACGTGAATCGGAAAATTTCAGGGAAAGGGCGCTGAGTTCCATGGCAATGAGCGGTCGCGAAAGCCCCCCGGACCCGGAGCCATTCACAAAAAGTTCTGTATTAATTTCCCCGGCCCTGTAAACTCCGACCGGTGAACATGCGAGAGCGGTAAATCCGCCGCAAGACCTCGCCCGATACAGAAAAAAATGGGAATCTATGGGTGTCCAGAATCAATTCAGCATTCGTTTCCTCGGACCGGATGTAAAAGACAGTCTCAAAACGGCCTTTGACGACGTTGAAACCAGGCTCGCGATTGAGGGGCTCGGCACCGCGCTTTTCACGGTCGTCATGGAGCTGGTCACCAACGCGGTGAAGGCCAATCTCAAACGCGCGTTTTTCACGCGCAACGGCTACTCGCTCTCCGATTCGGAAAGTTACCGCGCGGGCGTCGAAGCCTTCAAGGACAACTATAAGGTCATCGAGGGCGAAGAGTACGGCCGCGCGCTGGGCGAACTGGACCTCGTCGTTTCGGTCAACATCGATCTGGACAACGACCGTCTGCTGACGTTCGTGGAGAACAATACCCAGCTCCAGGCGGACGAGGAAACGCGCATCCGCGGCAAACTCGCCTCCGCCATGTCCGCGAGCGAACTGGCCGAGTTTTATTTACACTTCGGCGACGATTCGGAGGGCAGTGGCCTCGGACTCGCCATGATCGTTTTCCTCATGCGCGAAATCGGCTTCGACCCCAACAACTTTCGCGTCTATCAGAAGAACGGCAAGACCATCGCCCGCATCGAATTTCCGCTCAACAAAGACTACGTGCCCATTCGCAAACGTTTTAACGTGTAGTGGCGCGGGGCGTTTTTCGGGCGCCTCCGCCGCGCCGGGGCCGTCGCTCCGCCGGCGCGCGCGGACCGCGCTCTCGCTCGCGGGGGCGCTCACTCGATCGCTGGCGCGGTTGTTCACGGAGGAGAAATCCAATTGACGGTTTTCTATTCGAACCGCTTCAGAAAACCTTTCCTTTCCTGTTCTGTACTTAAAATCGTGTTCAGTGAAAAATTATCTGAAACAATTATGACCCTGCGTCGATTGTCTTGATCAATGAGAACGAATACGATTGTACCGTAATCATTGGAAACGATAACGTCCTCGATTTTAAAACCATATCTAATTTTTTTATTAAATTGCGAAAGACACAGAACGGGAATCTTTCTAAAACCTCCTCTCTCAACAAGAACAATAGATCCAGCGGAGAACATTTTGTTTCGCTCAAAATTTTGTATGTCTGAAAACGAGGTAATCGAATTCGCGATTCATCAAGCTCTCCTCTGCCATCATTTACAGGAACGACTGTGCCGATGAGTGCCTCAAAATTCAATCCGCTGCACTTGAAAACGAATTGAGAGCCATGCTGAATGCATTTAATGCCCTTCCAGAAAATGAAAGCGGGGTCAAAGGGACCGATTTCGCCTATCGGAGGATTGTGAAGGCGTTGGTTTTTGATAGCTTTGAAATTTGGTGACTTAAAAGGGAAATTTTCTACTCCATGGATTTCCTTTTTGATCGGGTCGAGGTTGATTAATAAGTCGATTTTATAGACCAGATGTTCCAGAAACAGCAGCATGCACGCGAGAAAAATTCCTGGAATTCCGGTTAGTATCAGTGCCGAAAAAAGCCTGAGTTTAATTCTTTCAGCCTTCCAGAACATTCGCCCTTCGTATTGGGAAGGTAACAGGATGCAACTCATTTTGATTTATACGGTGGGCCTCCATCTCGAGAAATATCGATAGCGAGCACTCTGGATCGTTGTTCGCCGGGAATTGACCCTGTGGAATGAAAATACTGGCAGGCAAATGGTTTGCTCAAAAAACACTTGCCACCTGATGCGTAGTATCTGATGCTTGATGCGTGAGGACAACCCTTGATATTGACGAAGACGTTCTATCCGCCGCGAAGGCGCTGGCCGCCCGGAAGCGGGTTTCGGCGGGGAAGGTCCTGTCTGATCTGGCCAGGCAATCATTGAGCCGGGCTGGCGGATTTTCCAAAAAAAACGATGTCCCGGTCCTGCGCCAGCCGCGCAATCCCGGTTCGGTGGACCTGGACCTGGTCAATCGACTGCGCGATGAAACATGACGTATTTGCTGGATGTCAATGTCCTCATCGCCTTATGTGATCCACAACATGTTCACCACGCGGCATGCCACCGCTGGTTCAAGGCCAGGGGCAAAAAATCGTGGGCGACCTGTCCGATCACCGAAAACGGGTTCGTTCGAATCTTTTGTAATCCGTCGTACCCCAACCGGCTGGCGGATGCGGCGACGGCGCTTGATCTACTGAAAGAGTTTTGTTCCGCGCCCGGGCATAAATTCCTGGAAGATTCGGTAACGATTCGTTCCTGTACCGATGCCGCCAACCTTTCGCACCGCGTCATAACTGATCTGTATTTGCTTGCTCTCTGTAAAAAGGCGAACGCCCGACTGGCCACTCTGGATCAAAACATTCCGGCTGACGGAATTCCAGACGGCAGTCGCCACCTGGAACTGATCCAGGCCGCCGGGAAATAAAAACCGCGGTGTCCGCGTGTGGTGCCAGAGCCACAAACTCAAAACAATGGGTTCTGGACGCGCAGTCCGGGGATGCGGGAAAAATCCCGGTCCAGAGAATACAATATTTTCACGGAGTGCTCCTGGCACACCGCCGCGATACGGACGTCATGACGGAAGCCCCGGACAGGTTCGTCTGTCCGAGCAGTCGGGCACAGGATTCGAACGATTCGGTACTCTCGGCAAGCACCCGGACTCCGTCGATCTGAAGCAGGGCGCGAACCTGTTCAATCGCACGGTCAACCGGAGTTGGCGTCTTGAAAATCCGTGGGCTCGTGACGATCGCCAGAAATTCTATCAAGCAGTGATAGGGGATACCGATGCCAGCGGGAAGAATTCCCTCCAGAAACGAGCGTGCCCGTTCATGCATCGCATTGTCCGTGCGATGCGCGTACACGATGAGGTTCGTATCAACAGCGTTCACCTGGACGGCCGGTCGTAGATGATATCACGGATCTGATCCCAGTTCCCTTCCAGATCGCGAGTCACGTAACCGTTTCCCTGAAAGGGCGTAATGGTAAACGCCGGTGCCGCTCGCTTCGCGGGAGGCTTATCAAGGTAATCGCGGAGAGCCTGCTCCAGGACATGAGTCAGGGTGCTGTGTTCCTTGCGAGCGCGCTTTTTCGCCTTTTCCATCAGGGCATCCGGGAGGATAACCATGGTTTTCATATGGTCTATATACTGGCATCCATATGATATGCCAATTTTTTTTTTGGAATTACGCTTCCCCGCGATAACCACCTCCCGCCCCGCCTAAACCCGAAACCGTTCGCCCAGCGCCCTGAGTTCGCGCGTCACCTCCGCGCGCGTCCAGCCCAGTTGTCGACCGACGCGTTCGGCGATCTGGCGATTCACCGTTTCCGGCGGCAGGCCGGCGGTGCCCAGGCCCGCGCGGCGAAAGTACAGATCGGCCAGGTTTTGAATCTCGTCGTTGCCGGCCAGGTAATCGATTTCTTCCGCGTAAAATCCCTCGCCCGCCCCCCCCTCCCAGCGCGCGCCCCCGCCTATCGTCCCGCCATCCGCGCGCAAAATGTCGCGGGCTTTTTCGCCGTAACGTTCCACGAGCGTTTTGATTTTGAAAAAATCGGCCGCCGGGAACTCACGCGCGATTTCCCGTTCCAGCGCCGGCACGGAGCGAAACTCGCCGCCGCCGAGCGGCTCGGTGGCGGTCTGGCACGGCGCGAACGAGCCGGGTAAAAACTCGGCCAGGCGGTCCACGAGTTGTTCGGCCAGGTGGCGGCTGGTGGTGTACTTCCCGCCGAGCACCGTAAAAAATCCGGGAAACCCTTCGCTCGCGTAATGGACGATTTCCGTTTTGCGCGAGACCCCGTACGTGCCGTTCGCGCCCTGGCCGCCTTCCGATTCCAGCAGCGGGCGCAGTCCGGCGTAATAATATTCCACGTCCGCGGGCTTCAGATTCGCGCGCGTGAGCGTGTTGACGTTATCGCAGAGGCCCTGGATTTCCGCCTGGCTCACATCGATGCGGTCCGGATGGCCGGTGAAGTTCGTGTCGGTGGTGCCGATGATGCTGCGGCCGCGCCAGGGCAAAACGAAAAAGTGTTGTTTCATGGGACCGGGCAGGGTGAGCGCGAGCGCCCGGTCGCGCGCGATTTTGCGCGTGATGATATGGATACCTTTCGAACGCACCAGACGGGTCTGGCCGGCGCCGATGGTTCGATGTTCCAGGAAGTCCGCCCAGGGACCGGCGGCGTTCACCACCGCCCGCGCGGAAAACTTCGCCGACTGACCGGTGAGCCGGTCGCGGCCACGCACCTCGAATCCGCTCCCGCTCCCGCTCACGCGCGCCACGGCGCCCACTTCCACGTAGTTGCGTGCGGCCGCCCCCCGGGCGCGGGCGGAAAAAATAAATTCGCAACATAGGCGTTCCGGATTCAAATTGGCGAAATCGTAATACAGATACGCGCCGCGCAGGCCCTCCGCGTTCAGGACCGGCTCTTCCACCATCGTCTCCGCCCGGTTGAGATACCGGTGCGGCGGCGTTTGCGCTTCGGCGGCCATGCCGCGGTTGCGATCGTAACTGAGCGCGTCGTACAGCCAGAGGCCCAGGCCCAGCGCCGCGCGCCCGTGACCGAAGTGTTTGTAAAGCGGCATGAGAAATCCTTCCGGCCGCACGGCGTGGGGGGCGATGCGCGCCAGGGTCCGCCGTTCGCGCAGGGACTCGCGCACGAGACCGAATTCATATTTTCGTAAATAACGCAGCCCGCCGTGGATCAACTTCGACGTGGCCTGGGTTGTGCCCGAAGCGTAGTCGTTTTTTTCGAGGAGCAGGGCCTTCATGCCGCGCAGGGTCGCGTCCCAGAGAATCGTCGCCCCGGTGATGCCGCCGCCGATGATGATCAAATCATAGGTTTCCAGAGCCAGGGGCGCCAGGTCCCGGCCACGATAGCGCGCCGGCTCCGGTTTCTGTGCGGGAGGTTTTTTAAGACTGGTGGAAGAACGTGCGCCCATATTGAATCCTCGACCTGAACGGATACGGTCAATATGTAAAAATATGACAAAGTGTCAATAGAAATACTGACGATTCGTCGAAAAAATTACATTGTGTCAGGATTGGACAGGAGGCGGTCAGGTCTGGTTCGGTTTTAGCGGGGTGGGCCCTGGATGCCGTAGAGAATAATACGACGCAGAAGTTCCACGTCGTCGGGAAATTTCAGGTTGCCTTCCCGGAAACCGACCGCGAGCCCGATCGCCAGCGCGCGCAGGAGGTAGGCCATTTTGGCCGGGTCGGCATCCGGAAAGGCCCCGGCATGGACCCCGGTGCCGTACACATCGGCAATGGGCTTGATGACGTTTTTGCCCGATTCATCGAAAGCGGCGATGACTTCCTCGCTCGACTCGCGGGTGAGTTCACCGCGTTTGGTGACCAGTAAATCGAAATAGGCGTGCGAGCGGGCGTAAAACTGGAAGAACGCGAAGGCCATCTGCATCAGACGGGCCATGGGATCGGCGTCGGAGGGCAGGGATTTGAGGGCCCGGTTATAATCGTCCCGGAGTTCGATCATTCCCTCGGTAAGAAGGGTCAGAAAGATTTCGCCTTTATTCCGGAAATATAGATACAGCGTGGCCCGCGACAGTTCCAGCCGCCTGGCGATTTCTTCCATGGTTATTTCTTCGTAACTCTTCTCCCCGATCAACTCCCTGGCGGTGTCGAGAATGGAACGGCGCCGTTCGGCCTTTTCACGTTCTTTGCGTTCAAGGATACCCATGGTCAGGGAACAGAATGTAAATCCCGGGTCACGCCGCAACTACAAATGCGCGGGATCGGCTCAGCCCTGGCTGGAGATGACGGCGCGCACGATAGCCGGGTCCAGTTTCATTTTTTCGGCGATCAACTCCGCCTCCCATTTATGGTTGAGGTAAAGCTGCATGATACTGTCGCGTTTCCAGTCCGCCATGCGCGGTCCGGTTTTTTTTGTCTGGCGACCGGCCGCGGCGCCGACCGGAACCGCCATGGCCTCGGGCACATTGCCCGGCTCCAGGCGACTGTCGACCAGGTTTTCGACGGTCTGGTAGAAAGCCGAGAGCCGGTCCATTTTTTCGTCCGCTTCGGACAACAGGGATTCCAGTTCCGAGCGAATTTCCTCCCCGCGCGTTTTGAGGTCTTCCGTGCGGCGGAACATGGCGCCGATCTGGGATTGTTTTTTTTCGAGATCGATTAACAGGCCGTCCATCTGTTCGAAGCGCGCTTCGACTTTCTGGATTTCCCCTTCCATATTCTGGATGGAACTCGCGCGGGTTTCAAGCGTCTGGATTTCTTCGTTGATGTGGGTCTGGCGGATTTCGGCCCGTTCCATTTTTTCGAGCAGGTTTTTGGCCGTTTCGCCCACGCCTTTGGCCTGGATGCGCGATTTTTCGATGTAGCGGATGGCGTTTTCCACGAAGCGCCGTTTTTCGCCCAGTTGTTCGAAGTAATGATCGAGTTTGAGGCGGGCCTCTTCCAGCTGGATGATCCGTTCTTCGGCCTGGGCGGCCTTTTCCTCGCTTTCGGCCAGGAGATGAAACTTTGTGGTAAGCTCCGAAAGCTGCGCGTCGATCATGCGCACCTGCGAGTCGACTTCGTTCAGGCGACCGCGCTGGCTTTCCAGGGCGCGGAGTTCATTTTCCAGTTCTTTACGCGAAATGCGCATCTGTTCGAAATTGCGCACGTATTCGTCGATCTTGCCGTTTTCCTCGCGCGCCAGTTGCAGGCGGTCGCTGAGAATTTCCACGGTTTCGTCCAGTTGCGCGGTGAGTTCGTCGGCCTTTTCCACCAGGGCCAGTTTTTCCTGGAAGCGCAGGAGTTCGCGCGAGGCCGTGTCGATTTCCTGGAGCGTGGTTTCTTTCCAGTCGCGCGCGGTGTTCATCGCGGTGTCGATTTCGCGCAACATGCCCTGGAAATCGCCGCGTACGGCCGTCAGATCGCGTGAGAGATCGGCCAGGCCGGCCTCGGTCTGCGCGCGGCCGCGTTCTTCCAGTTCCTGGAGCTGGCGGGCGATGTTCTGGTCCACGCGCCGCCCGAACTCGTCCAGCTTCGCGTTCTGCGCCCCGAGGGCCTGTTGAAAATGATGCTGGAATTCCTGCTTAAGCGTGCCGCCGATATCCATGATATCGTTCTTCGATTTTTCCACGTACTCGGCGATGCGTTCCTTCCAGCGACCGGCCTCGGCCACGCGCGCGTCGGCCGCCTGGATGCGCGCCAGCAGTTCCTCGCGAATCGCCAGGATTTCCTGTTTGCCGCGTCCCAGTTGTTCTTCTTCGGTACGACGGGCCGCCTGGACCATGGCCACGCCTTCCTCGGATTCGGCGCGCAAAATGGAAGCGAGTTCCTTGTTCAGATGCGCGAGGTTCTCCCGCAGTTCGTTCAACTCTTCTTCTTTTTCGTTCAGGCCCGCCAGCTGGTAGGCCATGCGGTCGTCGAGCGAGCCGTTGAACTGGACGAGCATCTCGTCCTGCTCGCCCTTCATGGCCGTGTGGCGTTTTTCCAGGTCGTTCAGGGCCTTGCGGTGCGTTTCACGAATTTCGCCCAGACTTTTTTCCGCGTGTTCGTCGATCTTCTGCCGCGTGCGCCCGATGTCGCGGATGCGGTTGTCCAGATCGTCGAGCCGGTCCAGCAGATCGTCCTTGATCGCCTGGATTTCCTGGCGCGAACGGGCCAGGTGTTCTTCCTCGGCGCGGCGCGATTCCTGTAAGATATGGATGCCGTGTTCGGTCTCGCCGCGCATGGCCACCTTCGCCTCCTGGCCCAGGACGGCGATCTGGTCGCGCAGCTCCTCCAGGTCCTCGCGCGTGGCGGCCAGTTTGCGTTCTTCCTCGCGCGCGAGTTGCCGGAAATTTTCGCGTACCTGGGCGGCTTCGTTTTCGGTCGTGCCGCGTAATTCCTGGAGGTAGGCGCGCAGGGCCTCGCGCGACTGAAACGTTTCCTGTTCGATCGTGCTGTGTTGCTGCTGGCGCATGGTGTCCACGGACTGTTCCATGACGGCCATCTTCTGGTTGAGTTCCAGCAGACGCGATTTTTCCATCTCGCGCCACTGCGCGTCGTACGTTTCCAGTTTTTCGCGCACGATGTGCTTCTGGTCTTCGGCCAGGCGCAGGAGTTTGTTTTCGGCCGCCAGTGACTTTTCCTGGAACATGGCGATCTGGTCGCCCATGCCTTCCAGCATTCGTTTGCTTTCGTTGAGAATTTCGTCGCGTTTGGCGATTGCTTCCAGGTTGAAGTTGTCGAGATCCGTACGAATGCGGTTCACTTCGTTCTGGAGCGACTCCACCGCCGTGTGGCGAATGGACGTGAGGCCCTGTTCCATGCCGCGGATGCGGTCGTCCATCTTGCGTTCAAAGCCGGCGAATTTTTCGTCGATGCGGCTGGTTTCCAGCATCCATTTTTCTTCCAGGCGGGAGTTCAGCGCCGTGATGCGATCGCCCAGCATATCGGTCTCTCTCGCGCCCTCGGTGATTTTTTCGACGATCCCGCGCCCATCTTCCTGGAGGACTTCGAAGGAGGAGCGCACCTGGCGAACGAGTTCGCCCGTGCGATTTTCGGCCTCGTCCACCAGACGGGCCACGGTTTCATTCAAGAGGGTGTCCGCTTCCCGCTCCTTGTGGTTCACGCGTTCCGTTAGTTCGTCGAGCGCGTCCTGGATCTGGCTCATTTCTTTCTGGGCGAGGCCCAGCCGCTCCAGGCCGAGATCGAGCCGCTCCACATGGATGCCCACGCTCTGGGCGCTGCCGGAGATGTCGGCCAGGCGGGCGGAAATATTTTCGATCACCTCGCGGTCGTTTTGTAAATCGTTGATGCGCGCCTGGTAGGTTTCCAGGCCCGATTTGATTTCACCCTGCAACTGGCGACTCTGGCGCAGCATGAGTTCGAATTCGAGCGTGGCGTCTTTGATGAGCCGCACCTGTTCGGAGGCCACTTTATCCAGCTCGCCCGCCTGCATGTCACCGAGGCGTTTGATCTGTGATAATCGATAGGAAGTGCGATCCCATTTGCGGAGTAACAGGGAAAAGGCCAGAGAGCCGAGGAAGCCTACTATGATGAGAGTAATGGTCATCGTGAAATCCTGCGTAAAAAAACTGATGCGACACTCGCTGAATTATGTCTCATTAAATGAGCCAGACTTACCCGTCCAGGAATATCCTGGCAACTAAAAAAACTTACTTCCTTTTAAACGACTTTGCACGCGAGCATCAATCCCGGGTAATAGATAGACTTTCTAAATGAAAACCGTTCCCCCGTACACCATTTTTCCGCAAATTTACGATGCGTGTATGAACCATGTACCGTACCACCGCTGGGGGCGGTACCTGCTGGACCGCGCCGCGGAACACTTTTCGTTTCCGCCGCGCTCGGTGCTGGACCTGGCCTGTGGAACCGGCCTGATCCTGGCCGAACTGCGCGGTTCGGTCCGGGAGGTGTTCGGGGTCGATCAAAGCGGCGCCATGCTCGATCAGGCCAGGCTGCGGGTTCCGTCCGCTACGTTTCAGGAGGCGCGCCTGCAGGGGCCGCTGCCCTTCGATGACGGCGCCATTGCCTGGGCTGTTTCCACCCACGACAGCGTCAATTACCTGACCGATCCGGCCGCGGTCGCGGAACATTTTGGAGAGGTGGCCCGGGTGCTGGAAACGAACGGGTTGTACTCAATGGATGTGGTTTCGCTCGAAAATATCCTGGAAAACTTTCACCGCAAAAAGCTGGAAGAACGCGTCGGTAATACGCATCTGGTCTGGACCAACGAATACGACGCGAAAACACGGGTGATGGTTTCCCGTCTGGTGTTTCGACCGGGTCGGGGCGAGACCCTGCTCGAAATCCACGAGCAGCGTTACTATGATGAAGAGGAATTACTTTCCATGGCCGGGGCCCACGGCCTGCGTCTCAGATGGCACGAGAACGATTACTCCGCCGGCCGGGTGCGCGGTCCATCGCACATGATCAATTTTCATTTTTATAAACACGGGTGAAAAGCGCGCCGGACAGCCGCGCCTGACGGACCATCGTATGGAAACTGATCTTGAAGAAATCTTAAAATCCATCCGGCGCTTCATTGTAACCAGGGACCGCTGCGCCTCCGAAGTGCGCCAGCATCTGGAGCGCAAAAAAATTTGCCCGCGCGACCGGGCGGGCGCGGTCATCGAATACCTCCAGAATGCGGGCCTGGTGGACGACCGGCGCTTCGCGGCCAATCGCGTGGAGTACCGTCTGAACCAGGGCTACGGTCCCAGGACCATTCAACAGGAGTTGCGGCGCCTGCGCGTCACCGACGAAATCATCAGCGCCGCGCTCGATCTGGACGAGCGGCGTTTTCTGGACGCGGCGCGCCGGATTCTCGCGCGCAAACGTGACACCTTGCTCAGGAAAGGCACCGGGGAGCCGCTCGATAAACTGACGCGTTATCTGATCGGGCGCGGGTTCGCGCCAGCGCACGCGCGGCGGATTCTGGGCGGGGAGCTGGAGGCGCTGGAGTAGGGGGGCAAGGCCTGTGGCCGACCACCGGAGCGAAGCGAGAAACACAGCGGTTAATTTTTAGCGGAAGTTTGCCACAGTGCGCGTCCGCAGCGCCGAGCTGTTATCGGTTGGCAGCAGTAGGGCCGGGCCATTCTTCCGTCTTCCAGGAGCCCATGCCGGGACCATCGGAAGGACGAAGCGGGATGCCGTGTTTTTCGTAGAATCCTGCCCTGCCTCTTGCCGCCATCAAACCTATAAAAGAGTGGTTCGGGGCGCTCCGTTCGAAGAATGTTATTAAGAGTGCCATGAGTCTGGTTGCGATCCCTTGACGCTGGAATTCTGGAAGTATCATCATGTCTTGAATATAGAAGAACATTGCTCCGTCCCCGACGACACGAGCGCAACCCACCGTGCGGCCGTCGACCTGCGCGTGAACGTTGAACAAGGAATTGGCCAGGGCTTGTGCAACCTGCTGCGGATCGAGAGCCCCCCAGCCGATGGCGGCGCGAATCAGGTTGTAGTCCGCAACATCCGGAGCGGATTCAATGATAGTGAGGTTGTGCGTTTGCATTGGATTTCCGGCCCGGGCCTGTTGCAGATAACGTTTCAGAATTTGCGTCCAGGTAAAATTGAAACCCGGCGCGTATAGCGCCGGCCGGCATTTTTCGCATAACGGAGAGGATAACCGAAGGACAGTCGTAGGCTGTCTTTGGTCAAGCCCGATCCGGCACGGGCCATATTTTCTGCCGCTTTGCGTTTGGCCGGAGAGGGCGCAGACCCAGGGAGCGCCGGGTGCAGCGGAGGGCGGAGCGCTTACATGTTGTTTGGCGAAGTTCTGCGCCCGGACTTTCTTTCTGGTCTGGTTTTCTTCCGCGCTGAATAGCGGGCGCTCCTCGCTGTCTCAGCGCCGCCGGCGCGCAAGTGTGCTTCGAGAATCCACCCTTTGACTACGGAATCAAAATCCCTTGAGGACTCGAGGACGACATGATGTGTCCACTGGCCCGTGCGGGGTTCTACCGCTTCTGCAATGCGCCGATCGATGACTCGCCGGGGAAGGGCGAAGGTCAAGGTGACGCTGTTTTCAGGGCGATTGTGGGTCCATAGCTGAGGAAGCCAAACCCAGGCGAATGTCCTTTTATGGGCGAAGGAAACCTGCGTCTTGCCTGGCGTTACTTTGACCGACCCGAGGCCTTTGATGTATCGCTGCACCAGGTAGAAGATTCTGAGAGAGCCGGGTTTGCCGATGAAAAGCCTGCGAACAGTCCATGTACCGGCAGCCTTCATGATCAGATTTTCCCTTCGGGGGGCAGAATTTCGGCTAACGAACAGGGTAGCCGCTGTTATATGCCGTTGTCAGCATATTTGACAAAAAACTTTTTTCAACTCTTTCTTTTCCTGTTAAAACTTTTCGTTATTTATAGTTAAAATTTTATTCGCCTTTGTAGGCTTTTTCGAGTTCACTTATATTCAGTTTGCCCTTCATACCAAGCATAGCAGCGCTAACTCGATCAGCTTTAGCAGTGTCTGGATCACGCATCATGAT
Source organism: uncultured Leptospiraceae bacterium (assembly GCA_964631535.1). GTDB lineage: Bacteria > Spirochaetota > Leptospiria > Leptospirales > Leptonemataceae > CAZVZS01. The sequence goes on along the minus strand of CAZVZS010000019.1, from coordinate 66,237 downwards.
GTCCAGGCTTTCCGGCATAATCTGCCACGTTAAGCCATATCTATCTATAAGCCATCCGCAAGACATTATTTTGCCGCCTTCGGATAGCGCTTCCCAGAGATGATCAATCTCTTTCTGGGTTTTGCAGTTTACCGCTATTGAGATAGCCTCACTAAAAGTAAACATCGGACCACCATTTAGCGCAGTAAAGTTTTGGCCATTCAGTTCAAAGTCTATTGTGGATACATCTCCGGCTTTCTTTCCAGCTTCTTTTGCCACTGACTCTGTGAGATACGATGTGTTTATTATTTTTGCATTTTCAAACAGCGATACATACAAATCTACCGCTTCTTTTGCCCGGTCGTTAAACCAAAGAAAAGTTACAATTTTTCTCATATGGATGCTCCTTTCTCTCTTACTTTATTTAAGTGTATTTTTACTATAGCAGCCAGAGCCGGATTCGCATTGATTTGCGACGAAGCCCCTTGCGTGCAAAGGACACTCACGATTGGCGCGCAAGGGCCAAAAACTGCAATAAGCTTGGGCCCTTCCACGAAATATCTACAAAATTTTCCAGGCCCGAGCAAAATTTTGTCCGGAATTTCGACACATTCGGAATCACAACCGCGCCAGCGACCCAGCGACCCAGCGACCCAGCGAGCGAAAGCGCGGTCCGCCGCGCGGATGAAGCGTTAACCCTGGCGCGGCGGAGGCGCCAGAATCGCACCAGGTGGCATGCCGTCCAAAAAAACGGCCCCGAACGCGGAAAACGTCCGGGGCCGACGGGAATTCGCGGAAACTCCCTTTGGATGCTTTTTAGAGGAAAAGCGCCCGGGTGCGGATGAGATGGGCCAGGCGTTCGCGTTGCGTCTGGTCGAGCAGAGCGTGGATCCGCTTCAGAGCCGCGGCCAGCGCGTCGGAAACCTGCGTGGCGCTTTCGCCGCGCAGGCGCGCGCCCTGCTGCGCCAGGGTTTCGTCGAAGGCTTCGGTGCCGATGGCGTCCGCGAAATTGGTCACCGTGCGGCGATCATCGACGGCCGCCTGGGCCCGGACGGTTTTCAGCTCGTCGAGGATCCTGGCCAGTTCGGCGCTCTGCTTTTCATCCAGCCCGAGTTGATAGGTGAGAAAGCGCAGGGGACGCCGCACACCGAAGTGTCCGCCCATGAAACTTTCTTCTCCGGATTCGTGTTCATGTGAGTGGTGCCAGCCGTGGTCCGCGCCACGGTGCCGACACCCTCGTTTCAAAAAGAGGGTTCTCATTGTTTGCTCCTGCGCCGAAGCGATTCGCGTTCGGCGGGTATTTCGCGCGGGAATAATCCTCGCGCGAGTTAGAATGTAAGGCCGTGGCCACGGATCGGCCAGCGATTTAACACAATTTTACATCGCGGGGCGGGTCGCTTTCGGTTGCGAAAATTCGGGCGGGTTTGTAACTGGAACCATGACAGACCCACGGCAGGAAACGAACACTGGCACAGGCCGAATCCCGGATCAAATTCTCCCGCCGGAGGGTGTTTCCGCTGTCGGCCAGGAGCGACTCACCGGCGTCCAGCGCGTGTTCTGGATCGTATTGTCGGTCCTGTCGGGTGCCTACATTCTGATGCCGCTCGATTTCTGGCCCGAAATGGTGCTCGGCCTGGTGGGCCTGCTCGATGACGGGGTGGCCGGGATGGTGCTGCTGTTTTCGCTGTCCAAACTGGGTATTCGCATCCCGTTTCTGGACCGGTTCGTTACCGGGCGGGGCAGCCGGAAGAAAGGCTAGGGTGAGGCGGAAACCAGGCCCCGGAACGTCGCGGTGATTTATTGTATCAGACGGAATTAAATGCGGAAGGCGGTCTTCGTTTTCGCGACTGTTATTTTTCTAAAAAAATGTCATCAACAATGATCTGAAAATCGTTCACGACCGGGCCCCCGTCACAAACGTCGGAATCGACCAGAATTCGGACCCTGGTGGGCGAATCGTAAATCCGGACCTCATTCAGGGCCGGATACAGATGCCAGACCATTCTTGTTCCGGTTTGAAAAAATTCGCGCATTTTCGCTTCGATTTCGATACTCGAATTGGAAGGTGAAATAAGTTCCAGAATCCAGAGCGGGCCTTCCGGCGCGCTCCGGGGGTGGTCGATTTGTTCCGGCGAAAAAAGGGCCAGATCGGGGATGCGAATTCTTTTTATGGAATCTAGCGAACACCGGGCTTCGGAAAATAACCTGTATCCCTGACGGAATAATTCGGTCCCGCTGAACCGGTCGATGAGGCGTTTATGAATGATTCGTTCTTCCGGACGCATTCCTTCCTGGGCCTCCAGCAATCCGTCTTCCCATTCGTACTGATATCCGTCGTCCGCTTCCCAGAGGAGAAAGTCTTGTAAGGGCATGCGGATCCCGGCATAGGCGGGGAGTGGCATACTTACCCCTGATTGCCGGGACTGGTGAACCGTCATTGGCACCGTAATGATCATAGACCGGGTAAAATTACTCCCTGGAATAAAAAAAGGCAATCAAATTAATTCACTTCAAAACCCGCCGGCGAAATCGCGATCTACGAACGTTTATCCAGCATGACGTATCCGCGCCCGGCGGGGCCGGTGTACACCTGGGCCGGGCGGAACGATTGCTGGGGAGCGTCGTACATATGCTGCCAGTGGGCGAGCCAGCCGGCGGTTTTGCCGATGATGCGCGTGACGTTGAACATCACTTTCGGCATCCCGATGGCGTGAAAGATCAGGGACGAGTAGAAATCCAGGTTCGGGTAAAGGCTCAGGTCCACGAAGTACGGATGGCCCAGGACGAATTCCTCGATTTCCAGGGCCCGGCGAATCACCGGATCGTTCTGGAGGGCCGTGTGTTTTTTTAAGTAGGCCTGGAATAATTTCCCGGCAATCACCGAGCGGGGGTCGCGGACGTTGTAACTTGAATGGCCGAGCGCGTTTGTGCGCAGTTTTTCGCGGCCGTGGATGAATTTGTCAAAATATTGCTCAGGCGAAAGATTGTGATCGATCATCTCTTCGAGCATCCGCATGGGCGGAATGTTCGTGGTTGAATCGCGCGAACCCCACATGGCGCACATGGCAGCGCTGATGCAGGCGAATAAATTCGCTTCCGTACTGGCGACCAGGCGCATCGTGCTCGTGGCCACGTTCTGCTCGTGGTCCGCGTACAGGATGAGGATTTGATTGAGGATCCGCGCGTCGTCTTCGGGGGCGGAGTACGGTTCGGCGGGGACGGAGAACAACATATTGAGAAAGTTGTTCACATAGGGCAGAGCGTCGCGCGGATACACGATTGGCTGGCCCACCGATTTTTTGTACGACCAGGCGGCCAGGGTGCGGATTTTGGAAATCAACCGCGCTTTGATATCGATGCCGAGCGACAGGTTTTCCGCGTACGAGCCCGGGTAGTAGCTTGAGAGCGCCGTACACATGGTGGACAGAATGCCGATGGGGTGCACGTCTCCCGGGAAGGCGTCGAAAAAGTTTTTCATGGATTCGTGAATGAGCGAGTGTTTGCTCAGCGACATGCTGAATTCTTTGTGCTGAACCGGATTCGGCAATTCGCCCTTGATCAAAAGATACGCGGTTTCCACGAAGGTGGAGTGTTCCACGAGTTCGGCCACGTCGTAACCGCGGTAGAGCAGATGCCCGCCCGTCGCGTCGATCCAGGTGATGGGGCTCTGCACGGCGGCCGTGTTACGCAGGCCGGGATCGAACAGAAAAAGTCCGGTCTTCTGCTTGAAGTTTTCCATCTTCAAGGCCTGCTGTCCGTCCGTTCCTTCCAGGAGCGGCAGTTCAAATTCCTGCCCGTCCAGAATCACTTTTGCGCTGGAGTACTTCGACATCGCCATACGGATATGAGCGCCGGCCCGCGTTCGACCGGCAAGCTAAAAAAAGCGGTGGACGTGGAAGGGAGAGAAGGGATGCGAATCAGATATTGGAAGCCAGCGAACGAAGCGACCCGGGGACGTGAAACAGAACCTGGTCCTGGCCGGATTTACGCAGATAGGACTTCAGGCGTTCGACGCGTTCGGTGCCGGTATGCGCCGGTAAATCGTTCCCCTGCTGGAACCGCAGCGGCGGGGCGGGCAGGGAGGCCAGAGCGCGCAGATAGATCAAATACAGGGAGGCGTCCGGAATCGGCTGGGTGGCGGGATCTTTTTTTAAATTCCGTAAAAGTTCCACCGTCCGCCGGTCAATGGAGTGCTCGCGGTTCAGTGAAAAATCACCCAGGATTTCCGTTTCGAGTTCGAACGCGTCGGTGGCGGGCTTCAGGTTGCGCGTCTGGAGCGCGAAACGCGCCTGGCCCTGCACCTGTAAAATGCGATAAAACGCGCCGGTGTAAACGGAAACGAGCTGCCGGTAGCGATCTTCCTCGGCGCCGGTCCGGAAGTGCGGCGCAGGGATCCGGGTTGCCTGGCAAGAACTGTTTTCGTTTTTTCTCAGACAATCCCCGTACTCGCGAATTTTCTCGAAAAACAAACGATAGCCGGTGTCTCCCGTGGCATCGGCGTGCGCGAGGGCCCCGGACAGCAGGCGCGACAATTCCAGGCCGCGTTTGCTGAGCAGAATGTACTGGGGGGAGCTGTCCCGGCTGTACGTGCTTTCGAAATCCGCGCGACTCTCGTGCTGAACGATGACCTGGGCGCCGACGGCGCGCCCTCCCCAGAGTATGACGCCCGCGACTACGAAAGCGCGGAGCGTGCGCTCTAAAAATGTACGGTGAATAGACATGGCACGCGGTGCGGGCCGAAGTTTATTTTCTGCGGCTCACGCGGTGTTTAACCAGTTCCACAAAATCGCTCACGGACATCCGGGTGGAAAAGGCGGGGGCCGGCCGGCCCGCGCCAACGGGGACGGCCATGGTCTCCATGGGTTTTTCCACCCCGTCGATGGTCATGGGCAGGACATAATGCACCTTTATATCAGCCGGCTTACCCATGTCCAGGTTTTTCTGGCTGGTGTCGGCGGGAAGTTTGATGTCGATGCGTAAAAATTTCCGATTCAAAATGTTTACTTTTAAATCGCCCGAAAGAATCCGCACGATTTCGCGGATGATGGCCCATTTCACCCAGAGCGTTTTATCCGGCGTATCGCTGGTCAGGAGTTCGAACAACTTGCGAGTTTTCCGAAAATCGGGATGGTACAACAAAAAGCGGAAATGGATGTTGCTTTTTAAGTCCGAGGTGATGATCAGGTCGATGTTCCTGAAATCGTGGAAACCCGGGAAATCGATCAGTCGAATGACGATCGAGTTGACCAGTTCCAGGGAGGTGTTCAGGACGATTTCGGGATTCACCTTGATGTGACAGGTGATGATGTTTCGCGGAATGACGGCGGTGATGAAGTCGTTGAAGTTGACCTGTTCCAGATACTCCGGATCGTCGATGACTTCCAGGCGGCTGAGTTCCAGAATATCGTCCAGGTTCGACTGTAATAAATCGACCTCGCGCCGCAGGCGCCGCACATTGCCGGTGCGGTCCGCTTCTTCCGCCGTGATCGACCGGTACAGGCCGGAGATGGTTTCGGCGGGTGCGCGCACGAAGGTATTGAGGTACTGGATGATCCGGTCGCGCAGTTCGTTGACCGTGTTGAGCCGGCCCTGGCGTCCCGCCACTTCCAGTTGCAGGCGAATGAGTCGATAGATGAGCGCGGTGGAAAGGAATATATTAAAAACGAGCGCCCCCAGTTCGAAGCTCGATTTCCCGCCGAGCAGGCCGTGTTCGGTGGCGTAAAAATGCAGCGTGCTGCCGAGCATGAACAGGGTGCCGACCAGCACGATCATGGCGGTTTTTTTGCGGTCGCGGACGGCCGCCTGGAAGGTATAATAAATATAAAATCCGAAGAAGGGCAGGTTCACGATGAACCAGATCGAGATGATCGTGCTCCAGACGACCGGATTGAACCAGACGAGCATGACCAGGCCCACGAGTCCGTTCAAAATGGCGAACAGATGGAACCGGCGCTCGATGGGGATCCGAAACAGAAACAGGAAGAAGTAAAAGAAAAACGTCGGCAACGCCAGATACGTCACCTGTTCAAGATATTTATAAATCAAGAAAAAATCGCCGAAGGCGAACCGGAACTCGTTCCGTAAAAACTGCTGTAACGCGAAGGTGATGGCGAAAAAGCCGTACCAGCGGTATTCGATGAACTCCGGAATGCGGCGGTACAGAATGATAAAAAACAGACCGGTGATGAGATAAATCGCCGCGTAGACCAGGTTCGTGAGTTCGTCCAGGAACAGCGCGCGTTCGGCGTCCTGGACCCGGCGGATTTCCAGCGGCCCATCGGTTAAACCGACCTGATCGGCGAAGGCCCCGGCCATGCGGATGGCGATCACGTTTTCGCCATTTTCGATGATATCTTGCGGAATGGTGTAAACCCGCGGGCGATTATAATGCACCGCCGAACGTTCCTGCCATTGTTCGCCGATCAGATGGCCGTTGAAGTAGACCTGGTCCATGTCCCAGACGCGGCCCAGGACCAGCGCCATGTTGGAATCCCCGCGCCCCAGATTGGTCCGCGTGCGCAACCAGAACGCGCGTCCCGCAACCGGTTCCACGTCGTCCAGATTGCCGGGCAGGGTCACTTTTACCCAGCGTGTATCGTCGAACTGCGGCTGCGCGAATTCCTGGCGGTCTATGGGCGAAAACAACCACTCGCCTTCCAGGCTTTCGGTCAGGTCCTCCGCGGACACAGAACCGACGCCCGGCGCGAGTGCCAGGCATACAACAAGGAAAATTCCGGTACGCCTTCGGATGTTTGCGCGCGGCTTTTCCATATCAGGCGGCTCTCTGGTCCGGCGGCAGCGGAATTTGAAAAATGAAAGTGGAAAAGAAACCGGCCCCGCTTTCCAGACGCAGATCGCCGCGCAGGCGGTGGGCGATCAAATTCACGATGGGCAGGCCGATCCCGATGCCGGGTATTTCCGCGTCGTCCGATCCGCGAATAAATTTCTGGAAGATGATACGTTGTTGTTCCGCGCTCATGCCGGGGCCCTCGTCACGCACGGTGAACTTGAGGGCGCTGTATTCGCGTTCGGCATAGACTTCGATGCGCCCGGTCGAGTAATACAGGGCGTTTTCCACGAGATGATACAGAGCCGTGGAAATGAGGTCAGGGTCGCCGCTGATCTGCGCGTCGTCTTCGGGCAGGTAGACGAAGAGGCGTTTTTTGGGTTCGCCCGTGGCGACCACCGCGCGTTCGATCACTTCCTGGCAGACGTTGCGGAGCGAGAAGTTCACGCTCCGCTCCGCGTAGTCGTTGGCCTCCAGCAGCAGCATCAACCGGCTGTCGTTCACGAGTGATTCCAGGTTGCGGATGGATCGATCGATGTTTGGTTTTTTTCCGCGGTCAGATTTGCGCCCCCCGGATTTTACTTCCACCGGGGCGTGATTTTCCAGTTGTTCCAGGCCGTTGTAAATGCCTTCAAGGATCACGCTGAATTCGCGCGAGATGTTAAAGATCGAACGCGTCTTACGTTTTTCCAGGCCCATCAGGTCTTCTTCCTGCTCGCGCATGCGATGAAAAAGCTGGAGAATCGAGCCGGACAGTTGCAGAGCCACGAATCCGAGGAAAATCAGAAAGGCGTAGACCGTGACCCGTACCCAGGGGAGGGAAAGCAGGGTGACGAACATATCGTACGCGACCCCGGCCGCGAGCGGGGCCATGCCGTAGACGACGTATTTCAGTTTTTCGCGTTGCTCCGCGTAGTGTTTGTAGATCAAAAACCCGGCCGTGCCCAGGGCGATCGCCACCATCAGCAAATTCAAATTCACCAGCGCGGCCCAGCCCACCGGCGCGCGCACGAAAAAGGCCGCCAGGATCAATAACGCGTAGGCGCCGTAATAGATCTGCAGTGATCGATTCGTTTTTAATCCCAGCAAATGCGTCAAAAAGTTCAGGAAACAAATGGGCAGGAGCATTAAAAGGATGAGCTCCATCTGGTAGGTTGTCTCGAACGTAAAATCTTCAAACAAAATATAACGCATGTTCGTGCGCAAAAGATTGTACACGCCAAGTATAAGCGAAAATAGCGAAAAGAACATGTGTTCTCTCTGATCGCGAAAAAAGACCGCGAACAGCGCGAAAAAGGCCGCCACCAGAATATAGAGGTAACTGAACACGATCGCCGTCGCCTGCGAGCGAAACAGGGAGCGCGCCATCGGTTGTTCGACCACGATTTCCGGCGCGCGCTGAAAACCGGACGTTACCACGGTGCCGTAGACCAGGATGGAGACGACGTTTTTCCCCGGTCGCCAGAGATGGTGGGGGATGGAATACAGGCGCTGTTTTTCGATGTCGTACGCGGGTTTTTCCTGGTCGGGCACGCCGGTCTGGCCGATGTGCGCCCCGTTAAAATAGGCCGTGTCCGCGTCGCCCACGATACCGAGGTACAGGGCCAGGTCGCCCATCCCCTTGAGGTGCGGCGGGCCCAGGTCCGGATCCTGGGCCGCTTCCGGTTCCGCGGTTTCGGCCGTCCCTTCCGTGCCTGGCGCGCCCGGTGTTCCCGGGGCCGCGGTGCCCGGTTCCACTTTGACAGGTCCTGCCCCTTGATTCGGACCGGCCGGCCCGGTCGGGGCTCCCGGGCGATTCGGCGCCACACCTGATTGCGGGCCAGGTCCGCTAATCGTTCCCTGTTCGGTTCCCGCTCTGGGATCCGGTGCTCCCCGGCCTGGTTGATTGGGCCCGGGAACAGGGGGCGGTGCTGGCGGCTGAACTGGCGGTTTTTGTGCTCCCGCACCCTGGGGCGCGGTTCCCGGCGCGGGGGAAGGCTGCTGTCCAGGACCAATTGGCGGGGCACCGGCCGGTCCGGCCGGCACGGCTCCGGGTTGCGCGGGCCCTGGCTGCCCCGCGGCGGCCGCCCCCGGTTGCACCGCCTCACCCGGTTTCGTCGCATCCGGTTTCGTGCTCTCAGCGTCAGGGGTCGCGGGGGGAGTCGCAGTGTCCGTCGGTTCCACCTGCTCGCCTTTTTTTAGAGGCTCGCGAACAAAAAAGGACTCATCCAGGATAATGACGCAGCGGTACCAGACGTAACCCTGGTATTTTTTCGTGGCCGGGTTATCGCCGAACTGAGCCGGCAGGCTGATCTTCTGCCAGCGGGAATCATCGAGATCGACTTCCTTGTTGCCAGGACTGTTGTTACCGGTTCGAAAGCGCCAGTTCTGCGCCAGCTTGAGCGTGGTTCCCGGGCGAATGGTCTGTTCGCAGGGCCAGAGCGTCAGAGTCGGCCAGAGAAAAAATAAACATCCCGCCAGTCCGACCAGGGCGCCGTTTTGGAACCGGCTATTATTTCGATTTTTTTCCCGGCCGGGCATAGTAGTAACATTATCGGCCGCGGGCCGGTTGATTTCACCTTTCACACGCATTCTATTTGGAGCGTGTCTCAAAATTACATCCAGGGAATTCCGGGACATTCGCGTTTCCCGACTCCGGACACCGTTTATCCGGGTGAGTCCAGCATGGCAAGCAGACTGTACAACCGCTCGACGCTGAGCGGGGCCGCCGCGTCTGAATCGCCTGCCGCCGTCGCCCTGGATTGTTCCAGAGCGACCTGCACCGCGCAGCCCCGGGCCCCGGGTGCGTGGGAGCAATCGCTAAATTCGCACCGCGATAAAAACTCCATCAGTTCCGGGAAGCCCGCCAGAACCTGGCGACTTTCCACGTGGGCGATGCCCCATTCTTTGACGCCTGGCGTATCGATCAGAAAGGCCTGGCGTTCATTATATAAGAACAGAGTCGAATTGGTCGTGGTGTGGCGGCCCTTGCCGACCGAGGAAATTTCGTCCGTCTTCTGGAACGCGGACCCCAGCAGGCGATTCAAGAGGGTCGACTTGCCCGTGCCCGAACGGCCCACGATCACGCTGGCCCCGACGGCGATTTCGGTCCGCAGGGCCTGGAACGCGGGGTTCTGTTCCAGGCCCGGGTCCAGCAAATTCAGCGCAAAACAGCGATAGCCCAGATCTTTGTATTCGTCCACGGTGGCCATGACGGCCGAGTCCGGCTCCACCAGATCCGCTTTCGAAAACAGAATGATGGGTTCGATCGCGCTCGCGTGACAGGAAACAAGCAGGCGGTCCAGGAAGCGAAAATTCGGTTCGGGTTCGGCCAGCGCCAGTAAAATGATGGCCCGGTCGAGATTCGCCCCCAGGGCCTGGACGCGGGCATGGATGGCCCGGTACAGAGCGTTGCGCCTGGGCAGGAGCGCCTCGATGGAGACCGGCTGGTCTTTTTCCCCCGCGCGGTACACGACCCGGTCGCCCACCATGATCAAATGACGGTGGCGGCGATGGTCGGGGTCCGCGTGGGTGAGGCGCAGGCGGCCGCGCAGGCGGGCCGGCAACTCCACCGCCAGGTCCGGCTCCTGGAGCAGATTGTAATACGCACCGTACACCCGGCAGATTATACCGGTCGATTCTCCAGCGGGATGTTTCAAACCTTTCAGACACAGGGCCGGGCTTCCGCGACGGAGGACAGCAAAATTTACCGGGCGCGCGGAATTGGCTTTAAATAAAATCGCGCCGAATTAGAATCGGGACGCCTGATGGAATCCGCTCTACCAGAAATTCCGCGTTCGCACAATAACCTGCTGCTCGATCAGTTCAAAAAATCGCTGATGCAGCTGCGTTCCACGCCCGCTACCTGCGAACTGGTGGTGACCTTTCTTTCGGATTATTTTCGCGGCGTGGCGGGTATCTGCATCTGGGACCAGGACCAGGGCGCGTTTACCGTCTGGCCCGAGGACCTCGGCATCGAAATTCGATTTCGCGTGTATGACCCGTTTCTGCTGTTCCTGGCCGACCACGACCGGATCTTCTTGCGCGAGGATTTCGAACGCCCCTCCGAGGAACTCGAAAAAATCCACGATGAGGCCCTGCGCTTTTTCGACGCGGTCCGGGGCGACGTGATCATTCCGCTCGTCTTGAACCTTTCGCTCGTGGGCGTGATCTTCATGCGCGGTCCGGATACGACGCATCTGGACCTGGGAGCGGTCACTTCCCTTGAGGAAATTCGTTCGCTCGCGGTGATGGCCCTTTCGAATTCTATCATCTACGCGCGTCTGGAAGGACTGCTCGCCACTCTGGAAGACAAAGTGGAAGAACGTACGCGCGAATTAAAAAACGCGCAGAGCCAGCTCGTCCAGTCGGAGAAGATGGCCATGCTCGGCGTGATGGTGGCGGGGATCGCGCATGAAATCAATACCCCGTCCGGCGTGATCAACGGCAGCGTCGATAACGTCGAAAAGAACATCAACTTCATTCTGAACAATCTGGGCCAGGCCCGGCGCACCGTGCCGGAGGATTACCAGGAACCGTTTTTCCGATTGATCAACCAGGTGGGCGAAAGCGTGGCCGCTTCGCGCCAGCGCGTCGTGCGCGACGCGTTTCGTCGCAAAAAAATCCTGACCGCGCGTCTTGAGCGGGAAGGGTTCGCGGAGTCGCGTGGTCTGGCCACCTTTCTCGTGGAAAACGCCATTTTCGCTCCGGATCGCGCGGATCCGACTGAAGGCGAAATCGCCCGCCGCCGGGCGGGAGGGCCGCCCGATCTGGACGAAGAGGAATTCCTTGGCCGCGCTCTGGACGAATTCGTTCACAGCCCGCTTCTGGCTGATTTTCGCGTTCTGTTCACCGGCCTTCCCGGGGAGCATCTGGAGTTTCTGTTCAAGTTCCTGAACGAAATCGCCAATTGCGCGCGAAACTTGCAGAACATGCGCAACGCCATCCGCGCCATCGTCCGCATCATTCGCGCGTTGAAACACTATTCGCATCTGGACCAGGGGGCCATGTCTCCCGCGGATCTGCACGAAGGCATTGAGAACACCCTGATCATCCTCCAGAGCGTGATGAAAAAAGACGTGCTCCTTGAACGCGAGTTCGGCGAAATTCCGCTCGTGGTCTGCAACGCGGACGAACTCAACCAGGTCTGGACCAATCTGATTACGAACGCCTATCAGGCCATGAAACAGACGGCGTCCGCGAAGATCAAGATTCGCACGCGCCGGGCGCGCCGCGGCGCCACGGAGGGCGTGGCGGTGGAAGTGCGCGACGCGGGGCCAGGCATCAGCCCCGAAAACCTGGGCCGCATCTGGGATCCGTTTTTTACGACCAAGGATCAGGGCGAAGGCACCGGTCTGGGCCTCGGCATCGTCAAGGGCATTGTGGAAAAACACGGGGGAACGATTTCCGCCGAAAACCACCCGGAGGGCGGGGCCGTGTTTCGTGTGTTCCTGCCGCTCCGGCCCCCCGAGCATGAAGGCGGACCAGGCGCGGCCCAGGCCAGGGTGCCGCGCGCGGCGGGACGCTGAGTCGCGCGATTCTACTTCACATTAAAATTGTTTTGTTAAGTTTAGAGGAAGTGCATGATCGAAGACCTGATGCGGATGAATCGAGAATGGGCCGCGAAGATGACGCTCGAAGACCCGGAGTTTTTCAGCGATCTCGCCCACCAGCAAAAACCGGCCTATCTCTGGATCGGTTGTTCCGACAGCCGCGTTCCGGCCAATCAGATCGTCGGTCTCAAACCCGGCGAGCTGTTCGTACACCGCAACGTCGCGAACCTCGTCGTGCACACGGATTTTAACTGTCTTTCGGTGATCGAATACGCCGTGGAAATTCTCGGGGTGCGACACATCATCGTCTGCGGGCATTACGGCTGCGGCGGCGTGAAGGCCGCGCTCGATGATCGATCGCTGGGCCTGATCGACAACTGGCTGCGGCACATCAAGGACGTCTGGGTCAAGCATGACGCCGAACTTTCGCTCCTCGTCTCGGATATCGAAAAACTCGACCGCCTCTGCGAGCTCAACGTCCTGGAAAATTTGCGCCATGTTTCGCAGACCACCGTCGTACGCCGCGCCTGGTCGCAGGGCCGCGATCTGCACGTGCACGCCTGGATTTACCGGCTCACGGACGGCCTTGTGCGCGACCTGGGCTACACCGTCGCCAGCGCGGAACAGGCCGACCGATTGTGAAAATTTTTTCGGGGCGCCCCGCCCGGCGCGCGGCCGCGCTTCGTTCGCGCCGGCCGTCGGGTGCTCCGGCCGGTGGAACGGCCGTCGCCCCCTGGCGCGAACCGTGAAACATAAAGACGCGGCTCATATCGTCGGATCTGACGCGCCGGTCGAACTGGCGCGGGTTGTGAATTCGATTTCGTTCGGAAGGGACCGGACAACGAAAAAGGGGTACCTATGAAATTACCGGTCATGCAGGGTATCATTGATCGCCGCATACTGGTAAACTTCCAGGTCGACCCGGACGCGGTGCGAAAAATCCTGCCCGCTCCGTTCCGTCCCAAATTGTATAAAAACACCGCCATCGCCGGAATCTGTTTGATTCGCCTCACGCACATGAAGGCGCGGGGCCTTCCCTTTCTGCCGGGATTCACCTCCGAAAACGGGGCGCACCGCATCGCCGTCGAATGGGAGGAAGCGGGGGAGACCAGGCAGGGCGTGTACATTCCGCGACGGGACACTTCGCTCTGGTTGAATACCCTGGTCGGCGGCCGATTGTTCCCCGGGAAACATTTTCGCGCAAAATTTAATGTTCAGGAAACAGGCGACAATTACCATATCGAGTTTCTGAGCGCGGACGGCACCGGGATTTCCATCGACGCGCGAAGGTCCCTGGATTTCGACCCGCGCTCGATCTTCGGGACGCTTCAAAACGCGTCCGATTTTTTTCAGGCCGGCGAACTGGGCTACTCGCCCAATCGGAAAACCCTGGAAGGGCTGCGGCTAAAGACGCGCGCCTGGCACGTACAACCGATGGAAGTGACGAACGTGCGCTCCAGTTTTTTCGAGGACGTCGCGGTTTTCCCGCCCGGGTCGGCCCGGTTCGACAACGCTCTGCTCATGCGAAACATTGAACATGAGTGGCAGGCGGAGGAGCGGCCGCTTACGGCGGCCCGTTAGCATCGACGCCGCGGCGCGGGTTTTTGAAATAGTTTATAGTTATGCTGGAGGATTTATTTTTGTGACACCCACCTTCGCAGATCTCCTGACCGCCGTTCTTGGAACGCTCCGGGCCTTCGACACCGTCCAGGCCCGGCTTGATCCATCGCGTCTGGCCGAATACGACGTTGCCCTGCGGCCGCATGGCGACGCCCTCGCGCGCGCGACCGAGGCGCTCGCGGCCGTGCAGACGGGCGAACTCGTCGGACCTGATGGGCGACTCTTGCGCGCGGCTGCCTTGCTCCTCAAAGCCTGTACGCGGTTTCGAACGGCCGCTGAAGGTCCGGCGGGAATCCAGAACGCGTTCCTCGCGCTGCGCTCGGTCTGTCGCGCCACCGAGGAATTGTATTCGTTCGCGGGCGATGTTCCGGATGTGGATCATTATTTCCGCGACGGGTCCGCGGCACGGGTTGACACGAGTCTGCCGGAGAACGCGCAAGGCGCACCGGATGACGCCGTGCGGCGCGGGGTGATTCCGTTCGAGAACGAGCGCAGCGTGCGGGGCGGGCACACGCTCTATGTCCCGGAGCGGTATTCGCCCGCGCGTGCCTGGCCGCTGCTGGTGGCCTGCCACGGCGGTTCCGGTCACGGAGCGGATTTTTTGTGGACCTGGGTGCGGGAAGCGCGCACGTTCGGCTTTCTCGTGCTCGCGCCCACCTCGGCCGGCCGCACCTGGTCGCTCGGTGCGCCCTTCGCGGACGCGCGAACTCTTAAAACGGTGGTCGCGCGCACCGTGGCCGAATACAACATCGACGCCAGCCGCGTGCTCCTGACCGGCATCTCCGATGGGGGCACGTTCGCGCTCCTGAGCGCGCTCCTGGGCGGCGGGGGTTTCACGCATTTCGCGTGCCTGGCTGCGGCCCTGCACGCTTTCGCCGGCCAGACGGAGGCACTTGAGCGACTGAGCGGCGTTCCGGTGTACCAGGTGCACGGCGGGCGCGACTGGATGTTTCCGGTGGCCGGAGCGCGTTTGGCCCGGGCCGCGCTGGAACGGGCCGGCGCGCGACTGGTCTATCGCGAGATCGACGATCTTTCGCACAACTATCCGCGCGACGAAAATCCAGCGATCGTGCGCTGGTGGCTGGGGGATGGTTGATTCTTTATGTTCTTTAATACTTCAGCGGTAGATAACAATTTCAAAGAAATCCTTCTCACGGGGGAACGGGGGGTGAATGCTCCGTTTCGAATTTCAAAACGTTCCGGAACGAATTGCTGAATGAATGGTGCGCCCTGTGACCCCCGTGTCCCCGTGGTAAAAAAATTCGCGTTGGAAGTCATCTACCGATGTGGTATAAAACAATGCGACACAAAGTCCATCGAAGGACTTTTGCCCTAACCTGTTTAGAGGAAAAAATTCGTATGAACCAAAAAATTCTTAAAAAAATTCTGGTAACAATCTGTATTCTTTCAATTGGTTGCGGCACAAAAACAAGGGAGGAAGCGGAAGGAACCGTAACGGTCAATTTGGATCACATTTTCGGAATGCAATTAAACGGATCTCGTGATCCCGGCAAAGACGCGCCTTGCAGGGAAAAATTCTCAAAATACATCGGGAAACCGGTAAAAACTCAGTACAAAATTAATCCTCAAACTCAACTCATGTCCGCGACGACATCGTTCGAAGGAAAAACATTTGAGCTTTCCGCGCTGGGCCTTGAAGGACAGTACAGTTTTGGGATTTTTCGACCGGAAAAATTTCCAGAGGCTTACTCGGTAATTTTCACGATTTCCGCTCAGTTTAATGATCCGAAAAGCCAGATCAATCTGTACAATGGCGACTACAACTGTTTACTTTCCAATGCTGGAGATCTTTTCAAGTGAATCCAATTAATTCGGCGGTCTCCGACGCTCGAAAAATCCGTTTTACACACTGATTCATGAAAAACATGTTTTTGCGAATCATTCAGAAAAGCGGGGTTTTAATGGCACCCCGCTAATCCACCCAGCCCTTCACGCGCTCCACGGCCTTGCTCCACACGCGCAACTCCCGTTCGCGCCAGGCGGCGTCCTTGCCCGGGTGAAAGACCCGCGTGTCCGATTTCAGCTTTTCGAGCGCGGCGATGTCGGCCCAGACCCCGGCTTCCATCCCGGCGATGTACGCGGCGCCGAGCGCGGTCGTGTCCACGTTGGCGGGGCGTTCCACGTCCCGGTTCAAAATATCGGCCTGGTATTGCATGAGATAGTTGTTGGCCGTGGCCCCGCCGTCCACGCGCAGAAACGAAAGCGGCTTGCCGGTGTCCTGTTCCATGGCCACGACCAGATCGTAACTCTGCAGGGCGATCGACTTGAGCGCGGCCCGGATGATGCGGGCGGGCGAAGTGTCGCGCGAAAGCCCGAAGATGGCGCCGCGCGCGCGCTGGTCCCAGTGCGGGGCGCCGAGTCCCGCGAAGGCCGGCACGACCATGACTTCGTCCTCGTCCTCGTGGAGTTCGCCCACGATTTCCTCGGTTTCCGAAGCGCTGGAAAAAAATCGCATGAAGTCGCGCAGCCACTGGACCACCGCGCCGGCGATGAACACGGAACCTTCCAGGGAGTAGGTGACCT
>CAZVZS010000019.1:0-49766 GCA_964631535.1 uncultured Leptospiraceae bacterium | reverse complement strand
ATTGATCACCAGTGTTGAACAGCAAGAAGGCTCCTGTGCCGTACGTGTTTTTCGCCTGTCCGGGTAATACGCACAATTGACCGAAAAGCGCGGCCTGCTGGTCACCGAGCATGCCGAGTACGGGAACGCCGTCCGGTAAGGTGCCCACCCCTTTCGTGAGGCCGAACCGGCCGCGGCTGGGGCCGACCGCCGGCAGAATGGCGCGCGGAACCTGGATTAGTTTTAGCAAATCGTCGTCCCAGGTTTTTTTTTCGATATTATACAACAGTGTGCGACTGGCGTTCGTGTATTCGGTTTTGTGTTCGCCGGTGAGTTTGTAGAGCAGCCAGCAGTCGATCGTGCCGGCCGCCAGTTCGCCTTTTTCGGCGCGGGCGCGCGCGCCAGGCACATTGTCCAGAATCCAGCGCATTTTCGTGCCGCTGAAATACGCGTCGATCACCAGACCCGTTTTGCGACGAACCATCTCCGCGTGTCCGGCGGCCTTGAGCGTTTCGCAAAAATCGGCGGTGCGACGACACTGCCAGACGATGGCGTGGTGGATCGGTTTGCCCGTGGCGCGGTCCCAGATGACGGTGGTCTCGCGCTGGTTGGTGATCCCGATGCCGAGCGCTTTTTGCGGATCCAGTTTGCCGGCCTGCAGAGCCTCGCCCAGGAGATTGCGAATGCCGATCCAGATTTCCTCCGCGTCATGTTCCACCCAGCTCGGTTTCGGGAAATGTTGCGTGAACTCGCGGTAGACCGTGGCGAGGATGCGGCCGGCCGTGTCGTAGCAGAAGACGCGCGATCCGGTCGTGCCGTTGTCGATGGAGATGATAAATTCGCCGTTCATGAAAAACAAAGGCGGACACGCCCGCCGATCTGGCAAGAGAAATATAGGCGGCGATCTTTAAGCCTCCGGTGCGAGACCGGGGTTTTCAGTCCACAATGTTTTTCAGAATTTGATCTTTGTTCTGGCGATGGTGCAGTATGGCCAGAATCTCAATTGAATTTTCTTTAATTCTATAATAGAGGTTGTACGGAAATCGTTTTAATACAGTACGATGGACATCCCGGTAGACCACGGGATACAAAAAAGGACGAGCAGAAATGATCCCAAGACTCCGTTCAATATCTTTCTCAAGCTGATCGACGAACGCCGGGTTCTCACCGGAATACCATAAAGCCGCCTGAAGAAAGTGCTCCCGGGCAACGCCATTGAAAAATATGGGCAGAGCCATTTACCGGCTGGAACTGATTTTCACATGTAATTCTTTTTTCAAATCTTCCCAGGAAATAAAATCATCGGAAAATTTGTCACTGTGTTCCATGGAAAAATCCAGAATTCGCTTTTCACTCGCAGAAATTTCGCCGGTCTTGTGATTCTCGGGAATGCTCTCCCAGATGCTGTTGAGAGCTTCCAAACGTTCCGAAATACTGAGGTCTTTTATTTCAGCGAGAGTTTTTTGATTGAGGGAGGTCATACAATAAAGGATGGTATAAACAGCGCCAGATGTCAATACTTTTTAAGGCCGCTCACACATCGAACAAATTCATCTGCATGCCGTCGCGCGTGATCGCGTCGAATTCCAGGTTGAAATGACGCAGCACCATGTCCGCGATCGGAGCCAGTTGTTTTTCGGCGTAGTGTTCGTAGTCGAAGGGCGCCCCGCTACGCGCCGCGACGGGTTCCGGTCCGACCGCGGTCATCACGTAACGTACACTGCGCCCTTCGAAGGCGGGATCGGCGCGGGCCGCGCGCACATGGGGCGGGGCGTTTTTGAGATACTGGTCGAGCGGTTTGCTGAGGCCCTTGCGGTACACCAGGCGCTGGTCGAATTCGCCCGCGTTCAATTTTTTGTAATACTCGCGAATGAGTGCGATCAGCTCGTCGCGTGCGTCCCACCCGGGGGCATGCGAAAAAATCAGAGTAAACAGATCGCGCTGGAAATCGTGGGAGAGGCCGGTCCAGTCGCGCCGGTTCGATTCCATGCCCGTGAAGTGTAATTCGCCCCGGCCCTGTTCGTCCACGGTCCAGCCCGCGTAGCGTTTTTTCGAACCGGTATCGACGTGGCGCATCGTGGGCATAAAAAAACGCGCGTAGATCGTTTCGAATTCGATCGTCAGGCGGCTCTCCACCTGGAACTCGGCGCGTAGAATTTCGACCAGGCGATCGTTGAGTCGGCCGGACAACTCTTCGCCCAGAGCCTGGACGGTGGCCCGGTCGGAGCGGGAGCCCAGATGAATGAAGAGCGAGTCGGTATCGCCGTAAATGACCTGGTGGCCGGTTTCTTCGATGAACGCGCGCGAGCGACCGAGGATCCAGTGGCCAATGCGCGTGATCGTGCCGGCCAGGCGCGGATCGTAAAAGCGACAGCCCGGGCTGCCGAGCACGCCGTAAAACGAATTCATGATGATCTTCACCGCGTACGAAAGGCCCGCGTTTTTTTCGGCCTTCGCGCGGTCGCGCGCGGCCCAGAGTTCGCCGATGATGTCCGGTAAAATCGCCTGGTCCGCGGCGAAGGCGAGTCCGGCGGGGCCCTTTACGACGCGCGTAATCGGTTCGAGTTCGTGCAGCACGATCTGCGCGGCGAGCGGATCAACTGAAAAGGTACGAATGATGGAAGGGTAGAGGCTTTTAAAATCGAAGACGACCACGTTCTCAAAAAAACCGGGCACGCTGTCGAGCACCAGGCCGCCGGGCGCCGGTTCGCCGCCGGTGTCCGGCTTCGTGTCGGCCACGTACCCTTTGCGGTGCAGACGCGGCAGATACAAAAAATCGAAGGCCGCCACGCTGCCACCCTGGCGATCGAGCGCGAGCCCCGTATAACGCGCTTTCTGAATCGCGAGATCGTCCAGATGATGTTTACGAAAAATTTCGTACACGAGCCGCGCGTCTTCCAGATTGTACCGCGCGAGCGCGGCCCGGTCCTCCCGGTACTGGCGATTGATCTCGGCCATTTTCGCGGGGCCGGACTCTTCGATCAACTTTCCGCGCCCGAGCAGTCGCCCGGCCACCGTGCCGAGCGCATAATCGGGCAGGGACAGAAACACCGAACGCACGAGGCCCGGTCCGTCGAGCACGGCTCGGCCGGGTACGCGCGCCGACCAGGGCGCACCGCCGGCCGGTTCCAGCAGATCGGTGGGACCGAGCAGGCCCAGGTCCAGGTCGAGTCCGAGCGCGCGACAGCGTCGCTCCAGAAACACAAGATCAAAACCGATCACGTTCCAGCCAATGAGGACGTCCGGGTCCTGTTCGCGGATCAAAACGAACAGTTCCCGTAGAAGAGCGGCTTCCGACGGAAACGGCATATACGCTAAATCTTCGCGTTGAAAATTTGACGCGAAATCGATTTTCGCGAACGGCTCCCCCGATTTCCCCGGCTCTACCATAAGCACCGTGGATACTTCGCCCGCCGCGCCGTCGCCGAAGAGGCCCACGCAGTAGAGCGCGTCCGGCGAACATTCGATGTCGAGCGAGAGCAGGCGCGGTTTCAGCGCGAAGTCGCAGCCTTCTACGGCGGGATTGACAAAAAACAGAATGCCGTTCTGTTCGCGCGCGGGTTCGTTCAGGAAACGGACGCCGCCCTGGATAAAATGTTCCATGAGGAGACGCGCCGCTACGCTGATGTCCGCTTCGTACAGGACACGGCCAACCGCCTCGGCGCGTTCCCGGGCGGATTTGTGATCGCTCGCGGACGGGAAGTACACCGCGTCCACGGGGGTCCCGCGTAAATCGCGAAGCTCCACCGCGCGTCGCGTGCCGCCTGGAAAATCGCCCGTGTCCGCGCGGGGCACGAAAAACACGATGCGCGGTCGATCCACCGTCCAGTGAAAACGCCGTCCGTCCGCGAGCCGCCCCTGGAATTCGAGCCTGGTGCGGCCTTCCCGCGTACTCTGCTGTTGCGAAAGCAAAAATCCTTCGTAGGTGCGCTCGCTCACGCTAACAGAAACGCCGGGGCGGTCCGGCGCGCAAGAAGAAAGTGCGAATTATGGTACGCGCGCCGGGCCGGTGCGTTCGATTTTAGCGACTCACGCTGCCGCTCGCGAGACCTTCCAGGACGGCGATCACGCCTTCCGCCACCGGGGTGGCCGACGACGGATTTTGACCGGTGACCAGGCGACCGTCGACCACGGCGTGCGGCGCGAAGGGGAAGAACGCTTTCGAATAATCACCGCCGCGCTCTTTGAGCGTATCTTCCAGCATGTACGGCACCATATTTTTTTTACCGTTGAGTGTTTCCTCGAAATTCGCGAATCCCGTCAACTTTCGGCCTTTGATGAGATACTCCCCGTTCGAAAGTTTAATGTTCAGGAGTCCCGCCGGTCCGTGGCAGACGGCCGATACGATCCCGCCCTGTTCGTAGATCGTCGCCGCGAGTCGCGCAAGCGGTTCCGAATCCGGAAAGTCCCACATGGTGCCGTGGCCGCCGGCGTAGTAGATCACCGCGTATTCGGCCGGTTTGATTTGTTCGGGAGCCAGCGGTCGTTCGAGTTTGGCGCGGAGTTCGGCGTTGTCCCAGAACGTTTTATTCAGGCTGTCGTCCATGTCGTCGCTCGAGGGGTCCATGACGCCGGGTTTTCCGCCCGGAGAGACCACATCGACGGTAAACCCGTGGCGGGTCAGCACGTGATAAAAGTGGGTGACCTCGGATAACCAGTAACCCGTCTTCTCGGGATGCTGGCCGAATTGCGGATGGGCCGAAATGACGACCAGCACGCGTTTACCCGCGGCGGCGCGCAGGGCGGCGCTGTCCGGAACGCGCGGCTGGCCGATGACCTGCGATTCACCGCCACAGGCGCAGAACACGGCGCAACCCAGAATCGTGAGAGTTACCGCGGTTGCTTTTAATACGTTTTTCATTTCAGTTCTCCTATTTTCAGAGCAAAAATCGCCGACGCGTGGATCGTGCCCGGTGCGGCGGTGGTTTTCTGCTTTTCGATTCATGATAAACCTTAGAGCATGGTCTCAGGTCAATACCCGGTTGCGATTTTTTTCGGTTTTTTTTTCGATTCGCCCCCAGCTCCGAAAAATTCTGAAAGGTGGCTTTATGCTGATTTCCGAGCTTTCCCGTCGTTCCGGCGCTTCCCGGCACCGGATCCGCTACTACGAAAAATTCAGACTGATCGCGGCCCGTGGCCGCCGGGATAACAATTACCGGGATTACGACGATGAAACCGTCTACATTTTGCAGTTCATCGATCGGCTCAAAGAGCTGGGCTTCACCCTGAACCAGATCAAAGATCTTTTGCGAGTTATACACACATCGGGCACTGACGCTCTGGGTCGCGCGCATGATTTGCTGGTTAAAAAACGTACGGAACTCGACGATCAAATCAAACGCTCCGAAGCCATGCGCGACCGGGTCGACGACCTGCTCCGCGTGTGCGCGCGGCGTCCGGAAGGGAAACACCTGCGCGTTAGCGAGCTGGTCGAATCGGTGCTCGCAGAGGGCACGGGCGATCCACATCACTGCGCGAGCGAGGAAGGTTAGCCCGGATTATGCATGAAACTAAAATATGATGCGCCCCACAGGTATACGCAGGCCGGCTGTACGGCCCTCCGTGGCCGAACAGCCGGCGCTTCGCCATCCCTGGCTTCGCGGCAGCGTATACCTGTGGGGGCAACACACTTTTTCATGCAAAAATTCCGGGACTGATGGAATGAGGAAAACCGCCTAAAATGGCGGTTTTCTCGAATGTTATTTTTTCGCGAACAAATTCATGAATAATCCGGGTAAGTATGATCTTAAAATCTGAAGTCGAAGTCCTGGTTCACAGACCACTTGAGGCGACGTTTGACGCGTTTACCGTTCCCGAGTCGTACCTGAAAATACCGGGCGTAATGTCAGTGGCTCTTTTACAGGCGGGCGCGGGCGGCGCCCCAAACACGCCGGGAGCGATCAGGCAGATCAACCTTCTGCTGGGCAGGCTCGTCGAGGAAATTCCCGCCGCCCGGCGCCCGGACTTCATGCAATACCGATTTCTCGAATGGCCCGTACCGTTCAAACACGCCGGCGGCACCATGCGATTCTTCGCACAGGGCGATCAGACCCGCGTTGTCTGGGATTCCGCTTTCGATCTGCCCGATTTTCTCAATTTGCCCCTGGTGCCCGATCTATTCACCAAAACGTTCGGCTTCTCGCTCGAATCCCTGGCGAAGGAACTGAGGCGCGTGGCGGAGTTGTGATTCGGCGCGAACGTCTCACTCCGTCTCACCCCATCCAGACAAATTACCGGCCAATCAAAACCGCTCTGGAGGCCATTCCCATGGATCAATTATTCCGAATTACGGACGCAGTCGAACGTGATCCCGACATCGACGCCTGGCTGAACAGGCAATCAGATGCACTGGGATCGATCGCAAAGCGCTGGTTTCGCACGATGCGGGAGTGCGGGGACGATGTTCGCGAAACCATCCATGACGGCTGTCCGGTCGCCTGCGTGGCAGACGCGCCGTTCGGTTACGTCAACGTTTTCAAGGCCCACGTCAATGTCGGTTTTTATAATGGCGCCGACCTGCGCGATCCGGCCGGCCTGCTGGAGGGCTCCGGGAAACGTATGCGCCACGTAAAGCTCAGGCCTGGCGTTGCCGTGGACTCCACCGCCCTGGGCGATCTGATCGCCGCCGCTTACGCAGGTATTAAAAAAAGTTTGGCCGCCGGCTTTTGAATTTCGCGTTTAGCTATTAAATATGTTCTGGTGTAAATTGTATATTCTGGCGATATTCCTTGATTCCGGGTGGAACATAGGAACCGATTCGGCCGTCGGGGGGTGAGAGTTGCATACGGGAAAAAAAATATTACTCCTTTGCGGTGTGCTTTCTTCGCTGCTGTATGTCATAACCGATTTGCTGGCTTCCTGGTGGTATCCAGGTTACAGTATCGCCGATCAAAATTACAGCGAGCTATTGGCCACCGGTGCTCCGACAAGGCCATTCATGCTTTTGGTGAGCGTCGCATATAACGCGCTTGTTGCCGCTTTCGCGGTGGGCGTCTGGACCCACCGATCCAATCGGACGGCAAAAGTCACGGGCTTTTTAATGATTGGCTACGCAATCCTGAGCATGGTGACGCCGGTCTTCTTTCAGATGGATATGCGTGGCACGGAAACTACTCCATCGGGCAGGCTGCACCCCCATATGACAGCGGTGATGTCCCTGTTCCTTTTATTAACAATGTTCGCCGGGGCTTTTTTATTGGAAAAGAGGTTTCGGGTGTACACTTTCACAACGATCGCAATTTTAATAATTTTTGGCGCACTCACTGGCCTGCAGGTACCCGGGCTCGCTGCCGGACAATCCACACCCTGGATGGGGTTTACAGAGCGCATCAATATTTACGCTACGATGCTGTGGTTTGCGGTGCTTTCCTTATGTATCAATTTTTCTGAATTCCGGGGGCGACCCGGCGTGCACTATTCCCCGGAACAACAAGGGTAAGGATCAAGACCGGAATAATTATAAAATGTTCCGCGCGCAACTCACCCGCGACCGATTTTTAGCTCACGCTAAATTTCACGTCAACTGCTTTTTTTACAAAAATAGGGTAATTCGCAGCATAGTAAAAAAAGGTCATCCAGCCACAGGCCGAACAAACCGAAATTCAAGCAGAGCCAGAGTCGCGACGAACGCGCCCTCGAAGGCGATGTGCGCGGTCCCCGGAGCGCTAATGGAAGCCTGGTTTATCGCGATCAGGGTGGCGCAGACCACGGACCAGCCAGAATTGGCGCAGATCAATCCATTGATCCAGAACCGCCGCGGGACCTGACCCCGGAAGAATGCGATCGCGGCCAGCGCACCGGAATAGCACCCGTACACGAGGTTGGCCACCCCGTTGAAGACCAGGACCTGGTTGGGAAGCGCGTACCATTCGGCAAGCGGCGTTGAAAGGGTCAGGACAAAAAGTCCACCGCAGAGTCCGGCTACGCTGTCAATCGCCAGGATCGACCGGGCGCGGAAAAAATTTTGGCTTGAATCCATGCGGGACCTGTCGCAGTTTTCTCGAAATGATCATCCTGTCAACAACCATAACTGTTCACGGGGCCTCAGCCTCCCGGATCTGTCACTTTATGCTCTATTGCGATGACGCGCAGTATCGCAAATGGTGGCCCGAAGCTCACTTTCGGTTTCATACACTCGAATACAAACCGGGGCACATAGGCAATCGCGTCTTCTTTGACGAACTGGTTGGAACACGTCGCCTTCGTTTTCAGGCAGTGATCACTGAATACATCCCGGACCGTCGCATCGTCTGGCAAATGAAACAATTCATAAACCTGCCTGCCTGGTTATCGCTTGAGTTTGAGGACACGCCGGAGGGACTTCGCATTACCCACAAACTTTCGGCCGGCTTTGAACACGCCGGCCGGTTGCTTGATCCTTTGATTCGATGTTTTTTTTCCCCTGCGTTTGAACAGAATCTGAGTCAACATGCCCTCATTGAATTCACCAAACTGGCCAGCATGCTGCGTGAATAAATCAGCGGTATCGGCGGGAGATCCCGTGCGGTTTTTTGGGAATGTATACGAATCGCGTCACTGTCGCATTGTACGCAGCCCGCGAAACGCGAAGTCCTGGACGGTTTCGCCCACGCTACCCTGCCAGTACCCGTCCGTCGTACTTTCGACCCATTCGAAACTGCGGTTGGTGGAAAGCAGGACGATGATCGTGACGTCCGCGTTGTGCGTGGAAACGACCAGCGGTTGGGTGAACGCGCCGGTGATGACGTCCGAGCCGGCGGGGACCGCGGAGGTGCTGGCGATGGGATTGACGGCCGTCACGGTATTCGCGGTCCCGTCGACTTTCGCCAGGGAATCGCCTTTGTACACCCAGAAGCCCTGGGCGACGTTCGTATTGAGCGCCACTGAAGTGCCGTTGAGCGAAATGTCTGTGGCCTGCACGCGCGTTCCCGTGAACGCGCCGATCACGCCGCTCATGTCGAGGTTTTTGAGTCCAGTATTGTGCCGCAAATTGACCCGCGCCTCATAGTAGGCCACGCCCACGCGGAGATACTGATACGTATTCGCGGGGATGCTGGCCAGCGAATACGAAAATGCGATTTCCTCATGCGTCGCCCCGGTAAGGTTGTTCAAAATCGTGGCGCCGGTTCCGGTGACCGGTTGCCCGTTGTGCGTGGCGGCTTCGTACAGAACCTGGCCCGACCCGAGCGCGGTGTTCGCGTTCGGACCGAGTTCGTAGTATCGCGGATAGATGGTGATCGAAGAGGGGGGCTGGCCGGCGAAACCAGCGCTGATTTCCGAGGCCGCGCCGGTGGAACCGAGCCGCGCCCCGTCATGTTCGAACCAGTAACAAAGATTCAGACACGGTGGACTGGAGCAGCGCGCGACGCGACCCCATTTACATGAGCCGTGGTAAAAACGACTATTCACCAGTAACAAATCCGCGAGCAACAGGGATTCGATGGTTGGATCGCTGCGCGACGAAAGATACAGATCCGCCCGGTTAAAACAATTCGCGGCCAGGTTCCATTGCGCGATAAGGATGATAACGAAACTTAATTTTTTCATCGAACGGCCCGGATGCGAAAAAAGAGGACAGTCAATGTGCGTCGGAAGCACATTAAATTACAAGTAAAATCGAAAGTTTTCACACGGCATTATCGCGAAAAATTTAGGATCGAACGACTCAGCGAAAAGGATCGTACAGGCGGGGGCGATGCCGACGGTGTCGTTTTAATTCGTGGTTGTAGAGATGACCGCCGAGTGCGGAGAGGAACGGCATGCCGATCGTTTCGTATTCGTACAGCCCGTCGTTGACGACGTCGTTACGATTGACGTACACCACGGCAGATAAAAAAAATTCGACGCGCCGTTTATAATTCACGATGTACGCGGTGTCCGCGGCGAATCCATACGCGAGGCCCACTTTATTGAAGACGCGTACGCCGTCCGGAAGCGGCCGGCAGCCCGGATGACCGAAAAAATATTTGCGTAACGTGTCGCAGTATTTGCGATAATCGGGGTTCTTGCTTTCGCGCGGCAGCATGCCCATGCGACTGAGCAAAAACCGCCGATCGTCCGGGCTCAATTTGAATCGCCGCTGCGGCTTGAGCGTCTCGGGAAACACGAGCGTCAGAATCATTTTATGCGCGTCCACCAGCGTGAGCGCGTTGTGTCCCTGGAAGCTCATCGGGCCGTCGAGCAACTCGCCGTCTTCCACATGCGCCCGGCCCACGAGCCGGCGGTCTTCCAGACGCGGCGGCGCGTAGGCCCGGGGCACTTCCGCGTGAATCAGAAAGTCACGCGAATCGCGAAACTCGACGCCGCCCAGTTCGAAGGCGCGGCTCTGAAACTTGCGCGGGATCAGCGTGCGCCGATACCCCAGGCTGTCGAGTCGCCTGCGTAAATAATCGTGGCCCACGAATTCGTACACACAATCGGAGGATTCGTTGTCACTCATGACGAGCATCCGGTGCAGGTGTTCGCCCAGGGAAAGATCGCGGTATTTTTCGGACACGCCCGCGGGGGCCGAGTGCATGGGCGTATTCCGATTCAGTCCCGGAATTTTGAGATGATTCAGTCGGTCAAGCGCGACGAGCGCCAGGGGCAGTTTCACAAGCGACGCGGGATAGAAATATTCTCCCCCGCGAACACGATACGGATAGTGCTGAAAGGTGGGTCGATTATTCCGATCGCGACCCACACGCGTATACAGAATCTGCACGCGAAACCGTTCGGGTTCGGCCAGCACGCGCCGCAGGATGGGACTGCGTGAGGATTTTAGAAAATCCTCGAAATTGAAATTACCGGCGCGTTCCGTGGCGGGCGGCGCCGGTGGACGCGCGGCGGCCGGCGCCGCGAAAACGGGACCCGACGCGCAGGCGAATACGGCGACCCGGATCAGATTACGCATGATCCTTTCCCCCGGCCGCGTGCGCAACTGCTCCCATCAATCCCGGCGTGTGGCGAGCAGCAAATTCTGCGTGCCGGTCTGCCAGTGGTACCCCAGTGAAAACGGCAGGGCCCGCACCGGACCGGTGCGATACAACTCGCCCAGATCCGCCTGCGCGAGATAAGGCGAAAAAGAACGAATCGGCCTCACGTACACCCCGTACGGTTGCAGGTTCCAGCGCGCGCGGTCAAAAAATCGCAGCGGCACCCCGGAATCATCCTGTAAAATCGCCCGGCAGCGGTCCAGGAGAATTTCGCGTAGAATGCTGAAGGCGGAATCGTGAAACAGGTATGACGCCGATTTTAAGTAACCGTTGCAGACGGGCTGTTTTTTCAGATAATTTTGTAGCGACACTTCGGGCCCGAAGGTCTTGTTTTCCAGGTTGGCGCGCACGAACACCAGCGAACGTTCGCGCGGATCGGCGGGCGAATCGAAGACGATTTCCGACAGGCGCACGGCCTGGTAACGCGGCGCGTTACCGAAGGG
The DNA here is from genome assembly GCA_964631535.1 of uncultured Leptospiraceae bacterium. Classification (GTDB taxonomy): domain Bacteria; phylum Spirochaetota; class Leptospiria; order Leptospirales; family Leptonemataceae; genus CAZVZS01. Next base: position 38,392 of record CAZVZS010000019.1, on the reverse strand, counting down.
GACGCGGGTGGGCGTTCCCTGCCGGTCCAGGGTCAGATCGTAGACGTTGATGATCCGGTGGCCCTTCCGGCCCAGGAAAAGCGAAAGCAGAGGCAGGGCGCCGTCAGCTTTGCCCTGCTGCAGATCGTCGAACATGTGCATGGTGATAAAAAAGCTGCGCTGAAAAATATCGCGCAGGGAATGTTGAACGGTGCCCAGGTAGCGCGCCAGGTTCATGTCGTTCATGGACGCCAGATCGGGCAGAACCCCGATGTGCTCCAGGCCCATCATCAGGTAGGTATCGCTCCTGGGAAAAAATGTCATCATGTTGAGGACGTCGGGCCCGGAAAACGGATAAAACACGTGCCGGTCCACGACGCCGGCCTGGGGGAATTCGGCGCGCGTCCAGGTTTCGATTTTTTCAAGGCGCTGCCGGCGTACCTGACCCCAGTCCGCTTCCAGCTCTTTCGCGTACGAAGTCCAGAATGCCGATGTGGCGCGCGCGGCCAGGGGGCTGCCTTTTTCCGGGGGCAGGCCGGCCACGAACCGGGCGTAGTCGTTGTAGCGCCGGTCGAAGGGGGTGGATTTTTTTTCGGCGACCGGTTCTTTCGAACAGGCGACGAGCAGAGCGGTGAGGACCAGACCGAAGGCGAAGGGTTTTCTGAAAGGCATAGATAATATTGAATATCGATTCAGAACCGTTCCTTTTTTATAAATTAATTTCGAGGCCTTCGTAGGCCATTACAATTTCCAGATTGGAGTGTTTCTGGGGATCCACCATTTCCTTGTAACGCAGGGCGCGCAGGTAGACCTCGTCCAGTTTTTCGTCGTCGTAGGAGGGATCGTGGTGGAAGAGCACGAGCTTCTTGACCCCGGCCTTCAGCGCGATGTCCGTGGCGATTGAGGACGATGAATGTCCCCAGTCGATGCGGTGCAGGAGTTCCTCGAACGTGTACTGCGTATCGAAGATGAGCACGTCGGCGCCACGAAAATAGTCGAGGTATTCCTCAATGCGGTCCATGTCCTCCACTTTGAATTCCGCGTCCGATCCGAAGATGAGCACGCGGTCGTCCTCTTCGAACCGGTAGCTGTACGAGTTGCCCGGATGGCGCATGCCTTTGGTGGTCACCTTCATGCCGTGTAATTCAAAAAGTTCGCCTTCGCGGTGTTCGATGAAGGTTTTTTCCGCCTGCATGGCCGAAAAGGGCACGGGGAAATGTTTTTCGTCATGCTGGTAGTTCAGGCGCGTTTCCAGAGCCGGCGTGATCGAGTGAATCGTGAACTGGTTGCCCGGGATGTACATGGGGGCGAAAAACGGCAGGCCCTGGATATGGTCCCAGTGCGTGTGAGTGAAGACCATGGTGGCCTGGCCGTTGCCCTGTAAAAAACCTTCGTTGAAAAGTTTGAGGCCGAGTTCCCGGATACCGGTACCGGCGTCCACGATCACCAGGTCGTTGTTCTTGCTGCGAATTTCAAGGCAGGTCGTGTTGCCGCCGTAGGTATGCAGGAGCGAGAAGGGCAGGGTCTTAAGAAACCGATCGACGCTTTCCTCGTCCAGGATATCGGCCGGTGAAGCGTACCCGAGAATTTTACGAATTTTTTCGCGAATGACACCGCCCTTGATGGCCGAGCCGATCGATCCCCGGACGCCCCAGAATTTTACTTTCATTCCTTATAGATTATCGTCGGGCTGCCGGCGGGTCAAGTCCGACTCCGCGGAAAAAGTGACCGGACTGCGCCTAAAAAAGGCGATCGGTTTCCTATCACCGTTCGAGCGCGGGATTCCCGTCCTCGGTCCCGTTCAGAACCGCCAGCAGGCGCGATTTCGTATCGGGCCGGCCAAGTTCGTTTTTGCCGAAGCCGCGGCGGGCTCCCAGGGCCACCGCCTCGTCCTGGGCCTCCGGGTAGTTGGAAATCAGCATGACCGGCACGTCGATCTTCGCCGCCCGCATCCGCTCGATCAGGGCCAGGCCGTCTGAATAATCCGCGTCGATTTTGCGATTCACCAGCACGAGATCGAAGGTTTCCGCCCGCAAGCGATCCAGGGCCTGGTCGATCAGGGCGACCTGTTCGACCTCAATGCCGAGGGCCGTCAGCAACCCACGAATGGCAAAATGATCGGGCGGGCACTGGCCAACGTCAAGGACTCGTTTTTGCATTCACATCACTCCCTGCGACACGATCGGGGGAAGGCGGGCCAGCGGGCAAAAAAAATTTCCCTGTTCAAGAGACGCCCCGTGCGGGCAAGGGTTACGGAGGACCGGGGTTTTCTGGACCCGGTGGGAAAAATATGTCTTTACGCTGTGGAATCGTCGGCCTGCCGAATGTCGGCAAATCAACCATCTTTAACGCCATTACGAAGGCGGGGGCCCAGTCGGCCAACTATCCCTTCTGTACCATCGAACCGAACGTCGGCCGGGTGGACGTGCCCGACCCGCGCCTGGAGCGCCTGACGGAAATCGTTCACCCCAAACGGGTCGTGCCGGTGGCGATGGAATTCGTGGACATCGCCGGTCTGGTCGAGGGCGCGAGCAAGGGCGAGGGCCTGGGCAACCAGTTTCTGGCCCACATCCGCGAGACGTCCGCCACCCTGCACGTCGTGCGTTGCTTCGAAAACGAAAACATCATTCATGTTCGCGGCAAGGTCTCGCCAACCGACGATATGCGCATCATCAATCTCGAGCTGATCCTGGCGGACATGGACTCCCTGGAGAAGCAGTTGCTCAAAGTCGAAAAAAAAGCGAGAGGCAACGACAAAGAATCCATCCGCGTGCTGGAGGTGGCCAGAAAAATTCAGGCCACCCTGGAAAGCGAAAAACCCGCCCGTCTCTGCGGCCTGGACGAGGACGAACGTTCCATCGCGCGCACGCTCGGACTTCTGACCATGCGGCCGGTTCTGTATGTACTTAACGTGAACGAAGAGGATGTGGTGAACGGCAATGAATTCACCCGGGCCGCGGAAGCCGCCGCCCAGGCCGAGGGCGCCGAAGCCGTGCGCGTCTGTGGCAACATAGAAGAAGAAATCGCCGCGCTTTCGCCCGAAGAGCAAAAAGAGTATCTGGCCAGCATCGGTCTGGAAGAACCGGGCCTCAATCGACTGATCCGGGCGGCCTACCGCCTGCTGGATTTGATCACGTTTTTTACGGCCGGGGTGGAGGAAGTGCGCGCCTGGGAAATCCGGCGCGGCATGCTCGCCCCCCAGGCCGCGGGCACGATCCATTCAGACATGGAGAAGGGTTTTATCCGCGCGGAAGTGACGGCGTACAACGATATCATCGCCGCCGGTTCGCCCGCGGCGGCCAAAGACGCGGGCAAAATGCGACTGGAAGGCAAAGAGTACGTCTTCCAGGACGGCGACGTGGCGTACTTTCGTTTCAACGTGTGAGTTTTTTGGCACACCGGTGAGCGCGCGAACTTTATGGTCTACGAAGTAAATGGTCTTGTTCCCCAAATCGCGGACGACGTATTCGTCGCGCCGGACGCGTACGTGATCGGCGACGTGGCCATCGGGGCGGGTTCGTCGGTCTGGTTCGGGTGCACGATTCGCGGGGATGTAAATCATATCCGAATTGGCGAAAACTGTAACATCCAGGACCACAGCGTCCTGCACGTCACCGGCGGCGGGTTTCCCACCATTCTCGGCGACAACGTATCGCTCGGGCACCGGGTTCTGCTCCACGCCTGTGAATTAAAAAACAACGCGTTCGTGGGCATGGGCGCGGTCGTCATGGACGGGGCCGTCATCCATGAGTACGGCTTTCTCGCGGCGGGCGCCCTCCTGCCGCCCGGCAAAGAAGTGCCCGCGGGGGCCATGGCCGTCGGGTCGCCCGCGAGGGTGATCCGTGACATTCGCCCCGAGGAGCGCGAGATGATCGATCGCACGGCGCGCCGGTATAAAGAACTCAAGGAATGGTACCGCGCGGGTCCGGGCTTTCGGCGCCTCGACGGCTAAGTCTGTGGTCCGTCCCATGACTGCCCGCCTGCCGCTTTTCGCCCCCGCTTTCGCCACTCTGCGCCCGTACTTCGTGCTGGCGCTGATCGCCTTTCCCGGTTTTTTAATTTTCGCATTTTTTTTAAACGGATTCGATTCTGGCGAACACAACGGCGTCTTCTCCATCTGTCTGTTCCGCGACCTCACGGGCCTGCCCTGTCCGGGCTGCGGGTTGACCAGGGCCCTGGCACTGCTTTTTCTGGGCGACTGGCGCGCGGCCCTGTTCCTGCATCCCCTCAGTCCGTTCGTGTTCGCGGGGCTGCTGATCGTCGGGGTGGGCGCTTTCTGGGATCTTTGCGCGCGGCTCCTGCTCCGGTTTCACCGCGGGTGGTTCTTCGCGGTTTTCCTCGTTTTGTTATTCGGCGGCGGTCTTTTGCGCATGGGCCTGGTGGCGCTCAGACCGGAACTCGCCCGGGAATTCGTGTACGATTTTTCACGCGACCGTGGTCCGCTTTCGGTTATATTCGAACGGTTTTCCCCTTGACGGGGAGGACGCCTGCCGGTCTCCGGTTGGATACTATGGAAAAAACCCTGATCATGATCAAACCCGACGCTGTAAAAAACAAACACGTCGGCCACATTCTCACGCGCATTGAAGAAGAAGGCTTTCAAATTCTCGCCCTGCGTTACACGCGACTCAGCCTGGCCGAGGCCCGGAAGTTTTACGAAGTTCATAAAGAACGTCCGTTTTACGACGACCTGTGTAAATACATGAGCTCGGGTCCGATCGTGGCCGCCGCCCTCGCGCGGAAAAACGCGATCGCGCACTGGCGTGAAGTGATCGGGGCGACAGACCCCGCCCAGGCAGGGCCGGGCACCATCCGCGCGTTGTACGCCGAAAGCAAAGAAGCCAACGCGGTGCACGGTTCGGACGCGCCGGAGGCGGCCGCCCAGGAAATCGCATTCCATTTTAAGGCAGACCAGCTGGTTGAGTAATCTCGCTCAGGACGATTCCGATCTCCCGGAACGGTACGCGGGGCTGGTCGACCTTTTTTTGAGTACGACCATCGCCGACCTGATCCGGGGGCGAGCGGTTCGCCGATTGAGTGAGCCGATGTTGTATTCGCTTGGCGCCGGCGGCAAACGCCTGCGCCCGGTCCTCTGTCTCCTGGCCGCCGGGGTCGAAGTTCCGGAAACACCCTCTCTCCTCAACAGCGCCGAACCCGGGTTGCGTGCGGCCCTGCATCTCGGCGCGGCCCTGGAATGTATTCATACGTATTCTTTAATTCACGACGATCTGCCGGCCATGGACGACGACGATCTGCGCCGCGGCCGTCCTGCCTGTCACATTCAGTTCGGGCAGTGGGCGGCCATCCTGGCCGGAGACGCGCTGAACACGTTCGCTTTTGAATTGCTCGGTCTCGCCTTCCCGGGCCCGGAAGCCGGCCAGAACCTGGCGGACGCCGTGGCCATCCTGGGGGCCGGTTCCGGACCGGGCGGCATGATCTGCGGCCAGACCCTGGACCTGGCGTACGAAAAAGACAACATAGGCGAAATTCCCCTTGAAGATAAAAAAAATCTTTTGAGAGAAATTCACCTGAAAAAAACAACCGCATTGATTCGCGCATCGCTGGAACTGGGCGCCCTCGTGTCCGGGAGTGACCGGGCCGCGTACCATGCGTACGGCGAAAGCCTTGGTCTTTTGTTTCAAATCTCCGACGATCTCCTGGACCGGACGGGCACGGCCGGCTCACTGGGTAAAACCCCGGGTAAGGACGAAGCGGCCGGCAAACTGACCTACCCGGCCCTGTACGGAATGGACGCGAGTCGCGAAATCGCCGCCGCTCTCGCTCAGCGGGCGCGCGAACAGGCCGCGGAGTTGAAGCCTGGCCCGCTGGCCACGGTCGACCGGAGCGGGTGGTTCGCCGCGCTGCCGGATAAAATCCTGCGCCGGGAGCGTTGAGCCCGCATGGCCCCCGCTGAAGAGGACCCCGTTCGCCGTTATCCCGGTCGCGGGGCACTGAAACTACTCGGCGCTCTCGCGGACCTTTCGGTTGGGGACGAACGCATCACCGGTCGGGTCTGCCTGGACATCGGGGCCTCGCACGGCGGGTTTACGGCGGTCCTTCTGGAACGCGGGGCCGCGCGCGTGTACGCGCTCGACGTGGCCTACGGGATCTTCGAGTATACTCTTCGCGTAAATCCGCGCGTTATCCCGCTTGAGCGAAAGAACGTTCGCCACCTTGAACGCGCCTGGTTCGCGGCGGCGGATCTCGACAGGTCCCCCTGGTTCATCACCTGCGATGTTTCGTTTCTGTCGCTGGGCACCGTCCTCGCGGCTCTGTGCCAGGCCTTCGGCGACCAGGGACCGGCCTGGGAAGGCGTGTTTCTGGTCAAGCCCCAGTTCGAGGATTCGCGCAGCGCCGAAAGCGGCGTGGTCCGCGACGAAGGGCGACGGCTCGAACTGCTCGAAAACGTCCGGGCCCGGGCGCGAACGCTGGGGTTGTTCGTGGGCCCTTTCGCGCCGGCCAGAATCACCGGCGCGAAAGGCAACCAGGAATTCTGTCTGTGGCTGTCGACGATGTCGCCGTGAATTCTTATCATTCAACTGGTGCGCCCGCGGTATTATTGAATTTTGCAATTGTCTGTTCGTGTTAGCTCAGAGCGAACCGTTCTGTCGCGATTTTTCGCGCCAGTATCTGGCAATTGATTATGTACGCGCTGATTTCCGGGCTCAATCGGTCGAAGCGGCCTGGTTGGGACGAAAGGCCCGCGCCCGGTTTGAGGGCGAACGTTACGGGTGTCGGCTGGATTGAGAACGAAGGGGCACGCATGAGTATCAGACAAACGCCACAATCAGAACAATCTGAACGAGGAAAAAGAGACCCTGAACACACGCATGCGCGACCAGACTCTGATCACCATCTGAAAATCCGACCGAGTTCTATCGCCGCCGGCATGCCCTCACGGGGAGCGATACGTTGATAGGACGACCGTAACCTTGAAATTTGAAACTTCGTCAGGGGAGCACGGGCACCGGGGGCATTTTGAATGCGGATTTCTATAAGCGATAAAATTTCGATCTGAACCTCCGGTTCCCGGCCACGTGCGGGGCTGTATGTTCGCCCGTGTTCAGGAAATGTAATCCGAATCGTTTGTGTTATAAACGAATTTTTCGGCCTACCCGCGCGAAATCGCGTCCGTTTTAATTTACAGATACCATCAGGAACCCGTAAAGCTGGCCCGCGATTTTCTATTTGACAGCCGCGCGTTCAGTCCGCATCATTTAAGGGAATGCAGACCGCCGAACCAGCGCATCCTGATCCCGTTGAGTCCGCTCTCCGGATCCGTCGCTTAACAGATGAAATCTGCGAAAAAAACCCCGGTCTGGACCCGGAATATGTGCGATTGACACTGGTCCTGCTGGAATTTCCGGTGTGGACCCGGCTGGAACGGAGCCTTACGCGTGGCCGATTATCCCTTTTCAACCGATGAACGTAAATTTCTGGAGTCGCTATTAAAAAATCAGGTTCGGTTTATCCTGGTGGGGCTGTCCGCCGCGGCCCTGCAGGGTGCCCCTGTCGTTACCCAGGATATCGATCTCTGGTTTGAAAACTTCGGTGAAAATTTTCGAACCGCATTAAAAGAAGCAGGCGTTACTTACATTCCTCCCGATGGGACTCATCCTCCGCTGCTGGCAGGGGATGGAACACAGCTTTTCGACATCGTCGTGTACATGCACGGGCTCGGTACTTTCGCGGAGGAAATGCGAAATACGATACGTCTTCCATTCGGTGACGGTTTTCTCCAGGTTTTGAAATTGGAACGTATCATCGAAAGTAAACGAGCACTCGGTCGTCCCCGCGACAAGCTCGTGCTCCCTTTACTCGAAGATGCCCTCGCCGTTTTACGGGACCGCGATCGGGAAAACGGCGGCGACACGCCGCCGCGTGAGTCACCGTAAATTGAGCCAGTGCGCTTTTTCGCGTAATTCGGCGCGAAAATCAGGATGGGCGATTTCGATCAGAGCCTCCGCGCGCTGGCGCAGATTTTTCCCGAAGAGATTGACCACGCCGTACTCGGTGGCCACGTAATGTACGTCCCCGCGGCTGGTGACGACACCGGCGCCGGGCGTGAGCGTCGGCACGATGCGTGAGAGCGTACCCTTCTTCGCGGTGGCGGGCAGGGCGATGATCGGTTTGCCGCCCGGCGCGCGCGCGGCCCCGCGAATAAAATCGACCTGCCCGCCGATGCCCGAATAAATCGTAAAGCCCATTGAATCGGCGCAAATCTGTCCGGTCAGATCGATTTCGATGGCGGAGTTGACCGCGGTCATTGCGTGATTTTTCGCGATCACGAAGGGATCGTTCACGTAGTGGGAGGGATGAAATTCGAACAGCGGGTTGTTGTCCATGTATTCGTACAGGGGCTGGCTGCCCATGGCGAACGAGCTGATGATCTTCCCGCGATGAAATCCCTTGGCCTGGTTGGTGATGACCCCGCGTTCCAGGAGGGGCAGAATGCCGTCCGAAAACATCTCCGTGTGGATGCCCAGATCGTTGCGATTCTCGAGCGCGGCGAGCACCGCGTTGGGAATGCCACCGATGCCCATCTGGAGCGTGGCACCGTCTTCCACGAGCCCCGCCACGTGTTTGCCGATTTGCGTTTCAATCGGGCTGGGCGGAGGAGCGGCGCAAACGGTCAGCAGTTCGTCGTGGGGTACGAAAAAATCGATGTCGTTCGCGTGGATGAAACAATCGCCCTGGGTGCGCGGCATGTGTTTGTTCACCTGGGCGATGACCAGATCGGCGGCTTCCGCGGCCGGTTTGGTGACGGATACTTCGGCCCCGTAACTCATGAACCCGTACCGGTCGGGCGGGGTCAGGTGAACGAGCGCGACGTTGATCGGAAACGTACCCCCGCGGATCAGGGTGGCGATTTCGCTTAAAAAGATCGGAATATAATCCGCGCGTCCGGTGTTGACGGCGGTGCGGATGGAAGGTCCCAGGAACCAGGCGTTGTTTCGAATACCCGGATGTTCCAGGAACGGGTCCTGGCCGAAGGTGAGTAAATGATTGAGTTCAATCCCCTCCACGTCCTGGCGCGCGGCCAGGGCGTTCACCAGGGCCAGGGGCATGGTGGCGTTTCCGGATAAAAAAATCCGGTCCCCGTTTTGAATTTTCGCCACCGCTTCGGTCGCGGTGACGGTTTTCGCGGCGAAATGTTCCTGCCAGTTCATGCGCGCAGTCTGCACGAAAGCGCGCCGCCGCGCAATGACGATTGTCAGGCTCGAACGGAAAAATCTCGCGGTATCCCGGCCGGCCTCACACCACGATCGTATCTTCCCGGCCCGCGCCGACGGAAATCAGGCGGATGGGCACTTCGACCAGTTCGGTAAGGCGATCGATGTACCTGCGACAGTTGGGCGGCAGGTCTTTGAGAGCGCGGCAGCCGCTGATATCGGTTTTCCAGCCGGGCAGGGTTTCGTACACGACTTCCACGTCGCCCACGCCACTGGAGGGGAAGGCTTCCAGAGCTTTGCCGCCACGGCGATACGAAACGCCCACGTTGATTTCGTCGTAATTGGAAAGCACGTCCAGCTTGGTCAGGGCCAGCTGGGTCAGGCCATTCACGCGCGCTGCGTGCCGAACCAGTTCGGTATCGAACCAGCCGCAGCGCCGCGGCCGGCCGGTGGTGGCGCCGTATTCGTGGCCCAGTTCGCGCAGGCGGTCGCCCGCGGCGCCGGTGAGCTCGCTGGGGAAAGGGCCTTCGCCCACGCGCGAAACGTACGCCTTACAGATGCCGATGACTTCTTTTAAATATTGAAAGCTCACTCCGCTGCCAAGCAGGGCTCCGCCGGTGGTCGGGCTGGATGAAGTCACGAAGGGATAGGTGCCGAAGTCGATGTCCAGCCCGGTGCCCTGCGCGCCTTCCAGCAGCACGGTCTGGCCGCGTTTCAGTTCACCGTTGAGCCAGTGGGATGTATTGCGCACCATTGCCCGGTTGCGATCGGCGAAGGCCAGCAGGGATTCGAAGAGCGGCTGAAACTCCGCGGGCGGCAGATCGTAGATTTTCGTCATTTCCTGGTTTTTTATTTCCAGCAGCTGGCCGAGGCGTTCGCGCAGATATTTTTCGTCCAGCAGATCGCCCATGCGCAGGCCCGTGCGGGTCACTTTGTCGCCGTAACACACGCCGATCCCGCGTTTGGTCGTGCCGATTTTCTGCCGGGCAATGCCCTCGCGCGCCGCGTCGATCTGGCGATGCAGCGGCAGCAGGATGTGGCAGGCGTCGGAAAGGATGACGCGCCCGTCGATGTCGATCCCGCGTTTTTTGAGATCGTCCCGTTCCGCGTCGAAGGCCTCCGGGTCCAGGACCACGCCGTTGCCGAGTACGCAGACCGTGTCCGGGTACAGAATCCCGCTGGGGATGAGGTGAAAGATATACGTTTCGTCCTTGACCTTGACCGTGTGGCCCGCGTTGGCCCCGCCCTGGTAGCGGACGATGATGTTGATCTCCCCCGAAAGATAATCGATGACTTTAGCTTTACCTTCGTCGCCCCACTGGGTGCCCACCACTAATTTCGCGCTCATAATCTTTTTCCGTAAAATATTTTATTTAATAGTTTTAGTGAATTTATGCGGGAGCCTCAGGCGAGCCCCGCCAGTACGCTGAGATTGAACGCGAAACCGCAGGCTTCGGCGGGGCGGTCCCCGAATTGTTCAAATAGATCGTCGTAGACTCCGCCGGTGAGGACGGTGTGTTTGGTCTCCGGCACGTACGCTTCGAACACGGGCCCCGAATAATACGAAAGTTCGCGCACCAGGCTGAAGTCGTAAATTACGTTCGAACGACCGGCGGCTTCGCCCAGGTACTCCGTGAGATCGGGAAACCCCAGGCAGAGAGCGCGCAATCGCGCGAGCGCTTCCGTTCCGCCGAAGGTGAGCGGGACTTCCATGAACAGATCGCGCACCCGGCCCTGGACCCCGGCGCGTTCGCAGATTTTGCGAATTCGTTCGCGGTCCTTATTGTGGAAAGCGGCGGACAACTCCGTTTTTTCGCCAGGGGGAGCCATGCGGAAGAGAGCTTCCAGAAACCGGACGTCCCCGTACAGGATGCGCGGCGAATATCCGGCGGTTTCGAGGCAGCGGCGGGCCAGATTCAGAATTCCGTTGAACCGGTCGGGTTCGTTGCCGACGATTTCCACGCCGGCCTGCATGATTTCACGCCGGTGGCCCGATCCCCAGGGTCGGTCCTGGAACACCGACTGCAAATAACAGACCCGCAGAGGCAGGGCCCCCAGGCGCGAATGCGCGGCGGCCTTGATTACCTGGACGGTCAGGTCGGAACGTACGGAAAGTTCCTCACCGTCACTGTCGCGCGTCGTGAAGATGGGACCCCGGGTGGAGGTGCGCGTCGTCAGTTGAAACGTGGGCGCGTAATCCAGCATGGGCGGGATGATCTCCTGGAAGTCCGCTTCCTTGAACAGGCCGCGAAACTGGTGCTGTAGACCGAGAAGGCGGTTCGTTTCCGCCGGCGGGAAAAAATCGAATCCGGGTGGAATCCAGCTTTTGAATTTTGGGCCGTTGATCATGCGCGTTCGGGTTTATTGTTTTACGGCCGCCCGCCCGCGCAATAATTTATTGCTGAACCCGGAACGACCGGCCGATCCTCAAAAGGGAGCGTGCTCCCCTGGTTGGAAATATGAATCGTGTCATGAAAGCCATTTTCCTCGGAATTATCAGTTTTCTGCTGATTTCCGCGGGGATTTTTGTACCCCTGGGATATAATTTTTACGTCTCCGGGCAGAGCCGCCTGGCCGAACTCCAGCGCCAGGTGGAAAACCGGGGCGCGGAACTCACCCTGGCCCTGGCGCGTCTGGCGACCGAGCAGTGGGGCCCGAAGGGTATGGTCAGCGTTTCTTCGGCCATGAACGAGGTCGTGCTGGCCACGTCCCGGCGCACGGACGAGGTTCTCGTGAAAGAAATCCTGATCGTGGACCGTGAGGGGACGCTCCAGGCCCATAACGATTTTACCCGGCTCGCGAAAGGAGCCGAGGTGAGCTTTGACGCCGATCTTCAGCAAAAAATTCTGAGGCTGACCGAACGTAATCCGGTCTGGCAGGTGAAAAAAACCGAATTCCAGAATCGGCCGTACTATTTACCCTTGTTCCAGTATCTCTTCCCGCAATTAATCGCGAATCACTACGTGTTTGGCGGCGCGGTTTTTTCGCTCGATGGACCGATCCACTGGGGTGGCCTGCATATGCGCGTCGAAGTGCGCAGCGTGGAACGCGTGATGGCGGAGGTCATGAACGATCTCATCGTCAACGGGCTCATCGCGCTGGTCGTGTCGCTCGCGGTTACCACGCTCGTGGTCGGCCTCTTTTTACTCATGGGACCGGGTGGCAGAACCGGCGCCGCGGCGGACGCGCGCGGCCATGCGGAAAAAATCCCGGCGGCGCCGTACGAAGGCCTGGAACCGTACGACGATGGCGAAATCGCCTATGAAAGCCACGGCCAGGTGGATGCGGATGAGGAGCAGGATCCGTACGCCGACGAAGAAATCGCTGGCGGTAGAATTCTGGACGCGATTCCCCTGGACCGGACCGGGTCGGACCGCACTCGTTATCATTAAAACATTCAATCGTATTTGAAAAACCACGGAGAACACGGAGAAGGTATTCCATGCTCGACATCGCAACCGACCAGGAAGGTCATCACCGGATCTACGTCATCAACCTGCGCGGCCGGATCGATTCGATCACAGCCCGCGACTTCGAAGAGTTTTTCGAAGACATGCTGAAGACGGGCAACCGTTTTTTTATACTCGACGCTTCCCGGCTTGATTTCGTATCGAGTTCGGGAATCGCCGCTCTTGTGAAATTTATCCGGCGACTGGACGCGGTCGGCGGGGCCACCGCGGTGATTCGTCTGAATCCCGAAATTCGCATGCTCCTTGAATTTTTTGGCCTGGAAGAGGGGCTGCCCGAATTCGAACGTCTGGAGGACGCGCGCGGTTACCTCTCCGAGAAAATGCGCGCCAATCCGCATTCGCTCGAAATCGGCAAAGAACGCGTGATGACACCCATGGCCTCCGACGAAGAACGCCGCCAGGCGCTGCGCGCGCGCGAAGCGAAATTCGAAAAAGCCCAGGAAACGTACGCCCGGCCCCTGTATTCGGACGAGGAAAACCCGGCGGACGCGGGCGAAGAACCGGCAGAATACGACGGGGAACGACCCGCGCCGCGCCTTTTGAAACTGCACCGTCCCGGCACAGGCGCGTCCCGCCCACGTCAGCGCGAGGAGCGGCCTTCGGGTTATGAGGAAGAGGATGAACCGGAGGCGTACGAGCCCGATCCCGCGCGCGCGCCCGCCCGTCGCTCCGCTCACCCGAAGAAGTACTATGTGCAGGGCGAACTGGACGTGGAAGAGTTACGTTCGCGCGTGGAACAGCGTCGTTCGTCCGGAACCGGCCGCCGTCCCACGCGCGAAGAGGAACAACTGCGCGAAGAAGCCCTGCGCGAGTACCGGCCTCTGCGCGAAAAAGAAGGCCGGCACTGGACGGGAAGCCCGGCAGGCCGCAGCGAGCCGCGAAAGAAACCGGCTTCGCCCAGGCCCCAACTGTATTACCGCGAGGCGAGTTTTGAACAAGGCCAGGCCCGACCCTCCGGTCTATCCGCGCCTTCTTTACGACCGCCTGAAATCCATCACAAACCGGCCGAACGCGAACGCCGTCCGCTGCAAACGCGTATGCGTCAGGCCGACGTCATTCACCGCGAAACACCGTCCGGTTCCCGGGCAGTCGAACTCGTCGAATTCGCGGAACCGCGGGTGCTGGTCTGCGAAAGTTGTGGGACGCATTTGCGCGTGTACCATTCGGGTCGCCATTTGTGCGCAAATACGAAATGCCGCATCGAGTTTCGAGTTTCGACCGACGGGTCCGTTTCGTACTTTGAAAAGCTGAAAAAATCGTGAGTAGAACCGCCCGTTCCGCTCTGCGACTCTCGGCGCTCACAATGGGCTCTCGCGTGCTGGGGCTCATCCGTGATTTTTACCAGGCCAATTTTTTCGGAACCGGCCCCATCGCCGCGGCCTGGGAAATCGCCTTCATGTTGCCCAATATGTTGCGCAACCTGCTCGCGGAGGGCGTGCTCTCCCAGGCGTTCATTCCCCTCTACGGGGAAGGTCTGCGCAAATCAGAGGAAGAGGCGGCGCGCCTGGCGGGCGTGGTCATCTCGTTTATTTTTTTCGTCTTATTGCTGGTTGTTACGACCGGCATTTTACTCTTTCCCTTCGTGCTGCCGCCTTTCGCCGGCCTTTCTCCTGAGGACAGCGAACTCCTCGTTGAACTCGCGCAGATCATGTTCATTTTCATTCTCACGACTTCTCTGACCGCCCTGCTCGTGGGAATCTCGAACGCGCACCATGTGTTTTCCTTTCCGGCCATTTCGCCCATTATCCTGAATCTCGGGGTTATCATCGCTTTTGTGATGCTTGATCCGCTTGATCTGCCCCCCGCGGAAAACGCCCGGGTCCTCGCGGTCGTGGTGGCCTGCACGGGTTTCGTGATCCTGGCCATTCAATCGGTGCACGTGTATTCCCGGGGCTGGTGGCCGACCCTCGCGCTGCGTCTGCGTGATCCGGCCTTGAAAAAAATATTCTCACTCATGGCCCCCGCGGTGCTGGGCGCGGGATTGTTTCAATTCAATCAATTGTTCGACGTGGCGATCGCGAGCAATTTAATCGACGAACAGATGCGCGCCGTACCGGCTCTTCGGTTCGCGCACCGGATGATCCAGTTGCCGACGGGCATCATCGGCGTGGCGCTGTCCACCGTGATTCTGCCCACCCTTGTATCACGCATAAAATCGGACGGCAGCGATTCAGGCGAAAATGGCGAGGAGCTGCTCCGGGCCCTCGCGTTCGCGCTGTTCCTGACGGTACCCGCCGGTCTGGGCCTTTCCCTGATGGGACGCGAAATCATCAATCTGCTGCTGTACGGAGGCGCCTGGGACGCCCGTTCCACCGGGGCCACTCTGCTCGCGCTGGCGTACTACGCCCCAGGGGTCCCGTTTTACTCCCTGAATAAAATTTTGACGTCTTCGTTTTACGCCTACCAGGACACGCGGACTCCCGTAAAAATTTCGCTGGTCGTGCTCGCGATTAATCTCGCGCTCAATGTCACCCTGGTGGTCTTCGTCTTTCACAACCAGAGCGGACTGGCGCTTTCCACCGCGCTCTGTCAGGCTCTGACGACGGTTCTGTTGCTCGTCTGGCTGCGGCGAAAAATTCTGATCCCCTACGCCGTATTTCTGGATTCGTTGAAGCGCCAGGTCCCGCTCTGGCTTGGACTGGCCCTGTTTCTGTACGCGCTCTTGTTCTGGCCGGGACTGCCGGTGGAACGTTTCGTGCTCGAATGGTTCGGGCCAGAGAAAGATCCGACCCGGCTGGTGGCCGCGGTGTACGTCGCTCTTGGTGCCGGTGCGGGCGGGGGAGTGTATCTTTTGCTCGCCTGGGTCCTGGGCGTGCGCGAGATGGACGTCTTTACGCGGTTTTTTCGCCGTGGATAATTTTTAATAAGAATTAGCGAAAAATTGGGTCGGCCGGATTCGCCGTGGCCGCGAGCATGTACATGCCAACGCCGATGAGCAGGCCGCCGAAAAACAGAAACTGAACCGCCAGACGCCGCGGACCTTCGTACCAGAACAGCCCGTACAGGACGATGTAAAAGGGCAAAAAAACGCAGAGCAGGCCCTGGGCGAAGGTGTCCCGGAAGGCCGCCACCACGATGAGCACGCCTCCCGCGGCCGCCGTGAGCATGGCCAGCATGGCGATGATCTTAAAGGCGAGAATCATGTGGGATTGCCGGTCGCGGGGCCGGCTCTGTCAAGAGAAATGACGGGTTTCGGATCGCCCGGGGCGGTATTTCAGGCGGCTCGAACACTCTCGCCTGGAGTCGCGGCGAGTTAAATCCATTTGACAGGCGCGCGCCGGTCGCGTAGAATTTGTTTCCCGGGTCGCTCCGGGGGCGAGGTGATCATTGAACCATCAAATTCCACGTGGACAGTTTATAAAGTCGGCCGCTATCGTGGGCGTGGCGTATGCAGCTCCCGCGGTGCTGGTTCAGTGCGGAGGTGAAATGAAAGTTGTCAGGGAACTCAAGCTGGTGTCCTTGCGTGAGGCGCTGAGCGAATTACAAAACTTACGGCAGGCCACGCTCGTGGAAGTTCCGGGAGACTGGAACGCCGCGCAGGTGATGCGCCATCTCGGTCAGAGTATCGAATTTTCGATGCGGGGGTTTCCGGAGATGAAGTCCGGCCTGTTTCGCGCCACGGTCGGCCGGATCGCGAAGGCGAAATTCCTGAGCGATGGAACGATGTCGCACAATCTGAACGATCCCATTCCCGGGGCGCCGGTCCTTTCGCGTGAAGAAAGTTTCGCCGCGGCCCTCGCGTATTTAATCGGAACGGTGGATTCGTTTCTCGCGTATACGGGTGAGGTAAAACCGCACTTCGCGTACGGAGACGTTACCCGCGCCCAGGTCGATCAGTTGCAGGCCATGCACATCGCCAATCATTTGAGCGTCATGAAGTACTGAGGCGGCGGGCGCTGGTCCGGCACCGGCCCTTGCCATGAACGCCGGACCGTTTTCGCGGCCTCGCATATTGCGACGCTCCCTCCGGTCGTGGATTGGGCCTGGCCGTTTTGCGATTGGTTTTTAACCGAAGGCGCCGGCCGCGATAAACGCGTAAATCGAATAAATCGTCCCGATGATGCCGAGGACTACCATCGATCCGAGGAACAATTTTTTTAAACGGTCTTCATGGATCACGAGGGAAATGGCCCCCATGACCAGGCAGATCTGTAAAAACAGAGTGCCCAGGTCGAAAAAATCGCCCGCGCGGCCCAGCATTTCGGCGGTCTTTTGCCATTCCTCGGCTCCGATCACTTTGCCCAGTTCACCTTTCACGTCCTGAACCCAGTTTTCCTGGCCGACGGCTGCGGACCCGAGCAGAATCTCTTTTTTTTCTTTTTTATACTTCGCGATTTTTTTTTCGAGGTCGGCGATGTGTTCCTGAACGCCCGCGACCTGCTCCGGACGAATCGTCCCGGAGGCGATCAAAGAACCGAGCAGATCTTTTTCGCCTTCCACCAGCGATTCTTTCACGCTCTTGGATTGATACCAGGCGAACATATTACTTTTTTCCGCGGCCGCGAGGATCTCGTCCCCGCCGTATTTTCCGCCGCCGAGGTCCGTGATGGCCAGGATGGCCGCGAAAACGGCCAGGATGAGGCCGGTCAGCATCTCAAATCGATTGGAGGATTCTTCATTGTCAGACATGGTATTCTTACGCCCGTCCTGCTGACGGGCCGACTCCTTGCAGGGCCTGCCCTGCTCCCGGGGGAAAGACTGAAATGCCGGAGCGCGTACGGCGAAAATCATATTTTCGCCACGGGCGAATATTTTTTTTAACAGGCTTCTGAAAAAGTAGCCTGTTTTCCGCAACCTGTTAGAGGCCGGTTATGATCAGGCGTTCATGCGCGCCGCGATTGCCGTTACCAGCCAGCGCGGGGTCAGGCGCACCGAAAAGGCCAGCATTTTATTGAACAGGCCCGCTACGACCAGCGGTCGGCCCTTTTGCATGGCCCGGTATCCGATCCTGGCCACGTCCGCGGACTTCATGACGGTAAATCGGCTGAAAGGCCCGCTGAAGAGCTGAGTGTTCGCGTTGCCCGCCAGGTCCGCGAATCCGGTGTGCGTGGCACCCGGGCAGAGCACCGTCGCCGAAACACTCGTTTTTTTCAATTCATGCGAAAGAGCGACCGAGAAGGTATTCACGTAGGCTTTGGTGGCGTAGTAACTGGCCATATTGGGTCCGGGTTGAAACCCGGCCGTGGAGCCCACATTCAAAACGCGGCCCGCCCCGCGCGCCAGCATGTCGGGCAGCAAGAGCCGGGTGAGATGTACGAGCGCGACGATGTTAAGCTGGAGCATGCCCAGTTCACGTTCGATTTCATTCGTCGCGAAGGGACCCGTGATGCCGACGCCGGCGTTGTTCACCAGGAAAAAAACTTCGATGCCTTCGCGTTTCAGCTCGGCGACGATTCGTTCCGGTTCGGCGGCCTTCGAAAGATCGGCCGGGATGATCTTCGCCCTGACACCGTGTCTGGAACTCAGTTCGGTTGCCAGGGCGGCCAGTTTGTCGCGGCTCCGGGCCACGAGCACCAGATCATGACCTTCCGCCGCGAAAACGCGCGCCAGGTCCTCCCCGATCCCGCCCGAAGCTCCCGTAATCAACGCCGTTTTGTTCATACGCAAAAGAAACCGCGGGCGGGGGCGGATGCAATCAAAAAACAGCGCTGGCGCGTACGCTCCCGTCTCAGGGCGACTGCGATTTTAAGAGAAACATCTGGCCGGACGCCAGGTGAATGCCGCGAAATTCGACGTGGCGTTTGAGAAAGCGCTGTGTGGCGACATAGGCGCCGCCCAGCAGGGGCGTGTGGCCCTGGTCTTCGGCGATGATGATCCCACCGGGCACGACGCGGGAGCTGAGTTTTTCGAGCGCCGCTTCGATCGCCTCGAACATATCGACGTCCACGTTCGCCAGCGCGATCTGTTCGGTTCCGGGCGGAAGATCGTCCGTGATAATATTCGCGCGCACGAGGCGCGCCGCCTCGAATTCGCCTAAATTTTCGCGGACCGCGTCCAGGCCGGCGTCACCATGGCGACCGGACCAGTACACGTCCGGGGAGGCGCTCGCGGCTTCGTAGTGAAACCCGGCGTATGTATCCAGTAAAAACGTCGCGCGCTGCGGTCCGCGCTCGCGCATGTAACCGAGCGCGACGCGCGCGCTGCGCCCCTGGTACACGCCGATTTCCACGTAGGCTCCCGGGAGACCGCGCGTCAACTCCAGGGCCTGGATAATGTTTTCAAAATCGCCCAGGTCGAATTTTTTTAATTTCAGGCGCGATTCGTCCGTGAGCACACGACGTGCCGCGTCGTTGCGTTCGAAATAGCGCGCGGCCGGGTGGGTTACCTGCGGCATGAAATAGGCGACGCGCCGTTCCAGCGCCGCTTCCAGAAACGAAACCAGGCGTTCATCGGAGTTACAGGCCAGGATGACGAGCGCGGCTTCGGGCGCGATCACGGCCGGCGTGGTGACGATCGTCACATCATTTTCCGCGAGAAACGCGCGCACCGCCCGCGCGTCTTCCGGGGGCAGGGCGGGCGCGGCCGCTCCGGTCGCGGCTTCGTCCAGACAGTCGGAACAAAAATAAAATCGATCGGCTTTCAGGTTGCGGCGCGCGAACCGAATCGCGCGTATGAGATCGTCCGCGCACAGACGCCCCTGGCCGAGCAGGGCCGGCGAATGAAAAAGCTGACCGCACAGACGCGAGTATTGTACTGGAAATCGTTCCAGCAGGGCCCCGTGGACCAGAGGCAGGTCGGCCGCTTCGAGCCGGGACAGAAGAGCGTCCCATTCCGGAGGCAGGCTGCGGTCCGTGCCCATATTACTGCCCGGCCCGCGCGCATATGTGGCGAGCGATTATTGTCGCCACTGCGGCGTGACCCTTTTCGTTATAATGCCCGAATCCGACCTTATTATCGAAGCCATGAAAAAAGGTCCCGTTCGCTTCCGCGAGGGGTAACAGAGTCGGAACGACGTCGATCGCGTCAATGCCCTGCGACCGGCTGAAGGCGAGCAGGCGCTGGCCGGGATACGAGAGATCGTCCACGCCCAGTTCACGCGTCACGCACTGACGGCCCTGACGATCCGGATGCACCTGCACCGAACTGCTGAGGCTCACGAGCAAAAATTGCGCGCCACCCGCCCCGGTCGCGCGCGCGGCGCGTGCGATCAGGGTTTCCGTGACCTGCCAGGCCTTCCGCCAGGCTTCGTCCCTGGGGGCGCGATAAACGGGAAAACGATTGTTGCTGAGCATGGAAGTCGCCCCATTCCCGCTCTGGCAATTCGCGGCCGTTTCCTGGGACGAGGCAGGCTTTTCCTCTGAAACGAATCGATAGAGCGTTTTCAGGAAATGGCGCACGATGTACGAATACCGCGCCAGATTCGCGAGGCTCCGGTACGAAGGCGAACTGAAGACCTGGAAGTCCTTACGCTGCCGGAATGAAAAATCGAAGTCGCCTGTTTCCGGCCGGAAAAAGGGGCGGATTTCCTGGGGGGAAAGTTCGGGCGAGTTGTTGATCAAATCATTTCCAGGATAAAAAACGAAAACGATCAGATCCGGTTTGTACTCCAGCGCTTTTTTGATCGTCAGGTATTCCTGCACCGTGCCGTATCCTGGAACGCCGAAGTTCAGAGTTCGCGGTACGCCGAGCCCGGGAGCGCAGGCGGGAATCTCTTTTTCGAGCAGCCGCGTGAAACTGCGGTCCTCCTCCACCTGAAGAGCGGCGACGAACGAGTCCCCGATCAGAGCGACGCGAAATTCGCCGGGTGGTTTCGCGAGCGGCGCTTCTTCTCCGCGGAGACCGGCTTCGTTGATGCGTACGGAACTCGATCCTTCTTTTTCGAAGGTTCCGCGCGCGCCAGGCAGAAACGAAACCCCGCGTTCCGCTTCGTATTGGAGCAGTACCGGATTGGACGATCCGCACATGCGCAGGCCGACTTCCAGCGCGAAAAAACACAGGCCGAAGGTGACCAGGAGTGTGAGCAGATCGGCGACCCGGCGCTTAAAGTCCATCTTTTCGGTTCACATTGGGGAAGGGTGCGTCCACGACCGGCACATCCAGGAACGCGCAGAGTTTTTCCCAGCCGTCACCCTGTGTTACGTCCATGACTAAAAGATTGTCTCTGCCTTTGAAGTGTTCACGGACCTGTTCTTCGTGAACACGGTGCACATTGGCCAGGCGTTCGCGGTTGAAGGTATAAATTCCGTACACGGTCGCGCGCAGAAAACGGCGGATGCGCATCTGGGTTTCGGACGGGCCGGTTTCCGAATCGTGCACCGGCTTATTCAACCAGTGTTGTTCCATGGAGTTCAGCCAGCTTTCGCGCTCGCGGACGGTCAGTACGAACTTGCTGCCCGGATACAGGGCGTCCAGCTCCCGGAAATACGCGGAAACCGTAATGTCCGTGATCCCGTCGAATTCGTCGAGGATCGAAAAGTTGAATTTCCCGGAGGTCATCTCCTTATAGATCGTCTCGCCGATCGGGTAGTGGATGACGGTGAAACCCAGCACGTCCAGCGCCATCGAAAGGCTTTTCGTGCCCGTCCGTCCCAGGCCAATGCCGAAGACCTTCGGGTTCCGCGCCGCGAAACTTTCCATAATTTCGGGCCGGGCCATGGTTTTTTCGATCTCATCGGCCGTGAGCGGGGCCTTCTCCTGGAGGCCGGTTTTTTCCACTTCCTGGCGACTGGTTTCGGGGAGTCTGCCCAGAAAGTCCGCGATTTCCTTGCTGTCCGGATTCCCGCCCAGGGCCCTGCGCGCGAAATCGATCGCGTGGAACGCGAGATTACGATCCGGGTCGTTGTCCCTGGACCAGCCGATGCTGGCGTCGAATTTGACCTTCCAGGTGCCTTCGCGGCTTTTTAATTCGCGCAACGCGTATTTGGAGAAGATATCCCGGTAGTACTGGAAGAAATCGTGAAAGATCTTGAAACTTTTGAACGTTTTTTCCAGGCCCAGTTCGTTCAGCGCCAGGTTGCGCAGACGGGATTCCGGTCGCAGGATGAGCTGCTTATCGGTCTCAGGGAGATTGATTTTCTGCATGGCCCGCACCACGTCCACGCGCGTGATATGCACGCCGCAGTGAACGCGGCCGCGGAAACGATCGAGGACGTAACAGTCGATGAAAGGCTGGGTATTTTGTTCGAGGAAGGGACGCATGTCTTCCATGATGATACAATCGGCGTCCATGAAGACGATATAATCGCACTGGTAGTCGATTTCCAGCATGCGCCGCACGGCGGCGGTAAATGGCCGAACGTTCTCGATCATGTGGACCCTGTCCGGCCGGATATTACGCCGCGCGTAATCCAGGGCCATGTCGGTCGTTCGTTCACCAACGGTTCGAAAAACTAAATCAATTTTCATTTAGAAGCAGGCTCCAGTCCGCCCGGATAAAATCATTTCGTTCGTACAGAAGTTCCACCTGTGACCAGGGTGTCCGGTTCTCGTTGATATCCTGGCTGGCGTGCACATCGTTAGCGGTGACGGCGACCAGTTGCTGCCGTTCGGCCAGCGCTGCGGCCAGCGCCCGGTCGCGCTCCGGATGACGGCGCGTGATTACTTCCACTCCCGAAAACGGAAACCGTTTGAATAATTCCGAAAGTAAATTCTGGTCGGCCGGATCTTCCAGGTTCAGGGACGCGCCGGGATGCGCCAGGATATAAATTCCCTCGCAGCTCGCGACCGCGTCCTCGATTGGAATGCCGTCCGGCGTGAGATTCACGTCTTCGGGAACGCACAAGCGTTTGATACTCTTGGGGCCTGTCAGTCGATGCAAGGCGAAGGCCTCCGCGTTCGCGGGGTCTTCCGCGATCAATTCCAGTACTTTTCGTTTGGTAATGCCCGGCCAGGCGTCGGGAAACCGCGTCAGCCGCAAGCCGAACGGTGCCAGACGATCGAGAAGTTTTTGCACCTTCATTTCGCGCTGTTGTTTGAGTCGGCGCAGCCCGTC
This sequence comes from uncultured Leptospiraceae bacterium, assembly GCA_964631535.1. GTDB lineage: Bacteria > Spirochaetota > Leptospiria > Leptospirales > Leptonemataceae > CAZVZS01. The sequence goes on along the minus strand of CAZVZS010000019.1, from coordinate 15,839 downwards.
GAAAAAGCCGGCGTCCGGTCGCGGTTGCAGGATGATGACATGCAGCTTTTTTTCCTGAAAGACGACGCTCAGTTCGATGCCGGGAATGATCTCCGCGGTGGGGTGGTTCTTAAATTGCGATAAACCGCTAAATGTATCGTGGTCGGTAATGGCCGCAAAGGAAAGGGGTTGCAGCATTTCGGGGACGATGGTTCCATCGGAAGCAGCCGTGTGCAAATGCAACTGGCCATATGTCATTTTGCTTCGTTCCCTCCACCCGGCCTGGCGGTCAAACGAATTAGAAATTATTTCGTTCAAATTGCGCGACCCCGGTCGAAAAATCCGTCCCATCGGTGGGTTCATCCGTCCCTGATTAGACGGGGGGACATAAAAATGGGCGGAAATTATTGAACATTTTTATAAAAGGCTCACCCAAATTATGAGTGCTGAACATCCGAAACATCGGAAAAATGGAGAAATCGCATGAGCCTTCCAGAGCTGAATTCGGTTCCGTTTCCGCCGGCTATTAATGAAACATCCGCACCCAGCGCCTTTCCGGGGGGGGCTGTTCCCGCCGCCAATTTGACCTGGCAGCACCACCGGGTTTCGCGCCAGAATCGCGAGAAACTGCACGGCCACCCGGGGTTCGTGATCTGGTTTACCGGGCTCAGTTCCTCCGGGAAATCCACCGTCGCGCGTTCGGTAGAAGAAGCCCTGCACGGTCAGGGGTACAGCACGTACATCCTGGACGGAGACAATGTTCGCCATGGCCTCTGCGCGGACCTTGGATTCGACAACGCGGATCGTGTAGAAAACATTCGCCGCATCGGCGAACTCAGTCGTCTGTTCGTGGACGCGGGCGTCATCGTACTGGTCGCGATCATTTCGCCGTTTCAGCGCGATCGTGAAATGGTTCGTTCGCTGTTCAGCTCGCAAGATTTTTTGGAAGTTTACATGAAATGTCCCGTCGGCGTTTGCGAATCGCGCGACGAAAAAGGTGTGTACGCGCGCGCGCGAAATGGTGAGATCGTTCAATTCACCGGTATCTCATCGCCGTATGAGGAACCGCTATTTCCTGAAATTACCTGTCAGACGGACCATGAAAATCGAGTTGAATCCGTGAACAAGGTTCTGCGTGTGATTGAGGAGCGCGTAGGGATCAAGACACCGCGTATTCTCGAATCAGTTTGAACGCGCGCGTCCGGCGTTCGGATACGCGCGCGCGATTCGTTTTCGAAGATAGTCGATGCCGAAGATGAGTGGAATACCCACCCAGGCAAGTAAATAAAATTTGATGTCCACCGGTCCGGTTCCCAGAATCTTCTGGATGAACGGCGTGTACAGAGTCGCGTACGAAAACACGATCTGGATGATGATCCCCAGGGAGACCAGCGGATTGCGGAACAGACCGAAGTCCAGACCCGAGCGCAGTGAAAACCGTCGCCCCACCAGGTTGCCGATCTGCATCAGCAGAATCGTGGAGAGCGTAATACCCATGCCGGATTTGACCAGGGGATGGCTCACCGACAATTCCTGGCCGTACTGCCAGCCTCCGTCCACCAGTACCAGGAAAAATAAAAACAGCGACCAGAGCGCCTCGATCGCGCCCAGAAACACATAACTGTGCAGGATCAGCGCCCGGGTTAACAGGCCCTCGCCCGGTTCGCGTGGCGGTCGCCCCATCTCTTCCGGATCGGGCGGTTCCTGGCCCAGGCCGATGGAGGGCACGATATCCGTGCCCAGGTCGATCGAAAGAATCTGGATGATATTCAGGCCCAGGGGTACCGGGAGCAGGATGTACAGGAGATACGGGACGATCTCGGGGCCGTTGCTGACCAGGACATAATTCGTAAACTTTTTGATATTGGCGAAAACCGTGCGGCCTTCTTCTACTCCCGCCACGATGGAGGCGAAATTATCGTCCAGAAGGATGATCTGGGCCGATTCCCGGGCCACGTCCGTGCCGTCTTTACCCATGGCGATGCCCACGTCCGCCGCCTTCAGGGCCGGGGCGTCGTTGACCCCGTCTCCGGTCATGGCCACGACCCGGTCCATCGCTTTGAGGGCGCAGACGATTTTCATTTTTTGTTCGGGATTGGTCCTGGCGAATACGCAGGCCCCCGCCCTGAGTCGTTCGATCAACTCGGCCTCGGTCATCTGTTCGAGCGCGTCGCCGGAAATCAAATGCGCCGCGCCGCTGTCCGCGTCCGTGATCCCGCAGCGCGCCGCGACCGCGAGCGCCGTATCCGGATGATCGCCTGTGATCAGGATGACTTGAATGCCCGCGCTGCCGCATTTACGGACCGCGTCGGGCACTTCCGCCCGGATCGGGTCCTCAATCCCGAGGAATCCGGCCAGCACCAGATCCCGTTCCAGGTGATCCTGTTCCGTGTCGGCTTCGTCCGCCGCCAGCGCTCGATACGCGACGGCGATGACCCGCAGACCGGAAGAAGCCATGGCGTGCAGGGTCTCACGTGATTTTGCGATTTTATAATTTTCAGTATTCTGTGCGAAAAGTTTTTCCAGCGTTTCGTACGCGCCTTTGACCGCGAAGAGTTCGCGACCCTCCGGGTCCCGGAAGATGCCCGCCGAACGGCGGAGGTCAACGTCGAAGGGATAATGGCGCACGAATTGTAACGCCTCGCGTTTGAGGCCGAGTGAGTCGCAACGTAAAGCCACCGCCACGTCCAGGGGATCGCCGGTGAGTCCTTTTTCGGTGGAACGAACCTCGGACGCGGCCAGGGCCAGCTCCAGTAAAAACCGTTCGTTTTCCGGAGTCAGGGTTTCGCCGGCCGGGCCGAGCGCGCGCGTGATCGTCAGGCGATTGAGTGTGAGCGTGCCGGTTTTATCGGTGCAGATGACGTGAACGGCGCCGAGTCCTTCCACCGCGTTCAGGCCTTTCACAAGCACGTTCTTGCGCGCCATCCGTAGCGAACCCATCGCGAGCGAAAGGGTCAGAGTCGGCAGAAGTCCTTCCGGAACGTTCGCCACGATGATACCCATCATGAACACCAGGTTGACCCAGAGTGGTCGCCCGCTGAGGACCCCGTACAGAAAAAACGAGAGGCCCATCGTAACCGCGATCGTCGTGAGGATTCGCACCATGTGTGTCGTTTCGCGTTCGAGCGGGGAAGCCGGTCGGTCGATCGCCTGGGATAGATGGGCGAGCTTACCGAATTCGGTGCGTAAACCTGTGGCGAACACGACGGCTTCCCCGTTGCCTTTCAGGACCGAACAGCCCGCGAACGCGATATTGTTACTTTCCGGAAGGCGCGCTTCGGAAGCTTCGCTGCGCAAAAACAGCGGTCGCGCTTCGCCGGTCAGCGGCGCGTTGTTGACCACGAGGCTTTCGCTGTGGATGATCCGCGCGTCGGCGGGAATTAAATCGCCTTCGGCGAGAACCAGGACGTCCCCGGGGACCAGATCTTCCGCTAAAATTTCTTTGTGCGCACCGTCCCGGCGCACGACGCTCTGCGGCGGCAGAAATTTGCGCAGGGCTTCCATGGCCTTTTCGGCGCGGTATTCCTGGAAAAAACTGAACAGACCGTTGAGGAGCGCGGTTCCCATCAGGGCCGCGCCCATGATGTCCATACTTTCACCGGGCTGGACGAAATGAGCGAAAAAACAGATGGCGGTGGAAATGTACAGGAGAACGGTGAAAAAATTCGTGAACTGTTTCACGAAACTTTTTAATAACTTGCCGCGTTCTTTGATCTCGAAGCTGTTTTTACCGACTTCGCGCAGGCGCTCGCTCACCTGCTTATCGCTCAGGCCGGTTTCGGCGCTGAAAAGCGCGCGAAACACGTCGTTCGGATTCAGATTTTGTATTTGCGCCATAGGGTTTGGTTGGCTGACTCGGGTTTATAAATCCGGGCTAATACTACAGCGGTAGATGACTTCAAACGTGAATTTTTTTACCACGGGGACACGGTGGGCACAGGGAGCATCATTCAATTCAGCGAATTTCAGCGTTCCGGAACGAACCGGAATTCGAAACGGAGTATTTATCCCCGTGATCCCCGTGGTAAAAATTTCTCTGAAATGTTATCAACCGCTGTATACTAAACCCCCTGGTAAATGGCCACGTCGCACGGTGTTCGTCCGAGCAAGCGTTCCAGTTTGCGGTCATGTAAAAAACGCGACGCGAAGCGCCGGCCCGAAGAACCGAGCAGCATCAGGTCGGTCTTGAACTTACTCGCCTGAATTAATATTTCGCCCGGCCAGTCGTCGGACAGAAAGACGCGTCCGTCCAGCTGAAACGGCGGGGATTCGAATTCGGCGCGCAACTCGAGCAAAACGTTCTGTATGTATTCGCGCCCACCGTGAATTTTCTTGTTCGTGTGCGCCCCGTGTTTCAATCGCAAACGATCCTTACGAAGAACGTGGATGATGAACACTTCTTCCAGACGCGCGGGCAGGAGGCGTAGAAAGGGCAGGGCGTCACGCATGCGGCGCGGATTGCCCGAGAGGGGAAACAGGAGGCGCCGGGGCGTGCCGAGCAGGCCCGGGCGCACCACGCGCAGAGCCATAAGCGGACAGGGTCCGCTTCGGAACAGGTTCTCTGAAACCGTCCCGGAAAAATAACCGCGCCGCCGCGACCGTGCGCGCGTACCGCAGACGCAAACCGTCCGCGGTCGGGTCGCGAGGGCCGTGCGCAGGGTTTCGAACACCGAGCGTTTGAGCGGCAGAATGGCGGACTCGAACAGAACGCCGAGGCGCCCGCATTCGTGCTCGATCGCGTTGATGCCCTGGCTCACCCGGTCCGAGGGTTCGGCTCCGTCGAGGATGTGCACAAGCAGCAGTTTATTCTCTGAATCCCGCGCGGCCATGCGGATGGCGTAGTGCGCCACCCAGTCGCCGTTGATCGAACCGTCGTAAGCAAGGGTAATCATGCGCGGAAAAAGGATACGGGAGCGGGCGCGAAGTTACGCTGATATTCGTCACGTCGCGCCTATGATCTTTCGAAAACCGTCGGCACGGACGCGCTACCAGTCAAAACGCGGCACCTGCTGCGCTACTGGAGCCCGCAGGCGTTTCAGGCCAGTGAGACGTTCAGGGCGAGGCGCCGCCCTTCGAACAGAACCTCGATCTTGCGGCCCGGCGTCCACTCCGCCTCCGGCAGGCTACGCAGCGCGAGGCCCGGCACGGTCTGGCTCGTGAACAGCCCTTTCGCGTCGGGTCTGATTTCGCTGTAAATATTCTGTACAGGATCCATGCGAAAATATCGCAAGACCCGTTCGTCATCCGGCTCGGGGAAATACAGGACGAATTCCGGGACCGCGTTGTACTCGTTGAGCGCCTTCTGAAAAATGGTATCCTTTTTTTCCTTGCGTCGATCGTTCGTGGAAACGATTTCGAGAACGAAGAGCAGGTCTTCCGCGGTGACGCGCGTCGCGTCGTCGGTCCTGGCCAGAACAATATCCCCGGCGAATGGTTTCTGGATGTTCGTGCCCGGTTCGAGGTACCAGATCGGATTGTCCGACAGAAGCGTGAGGCCCAGGGCTTTTTCGATAAACTGTAAAATGCCCACCAGAAACGCGACGGCACGCATGTGGGCTTTGGAATGCATAAGGTCCAGCTCCTCGTCATAGTAGGGAATACCCGCTCCGAAATCCGTATGCGGCCAGCGCAGAAGGGAACCGTGGGGGATGTCTGAGCCCGGTGATCGGTGAGCGAGCATGCGAATAGTATAGTCGCATTTTCCGTTCTGTCAATCGCTTTCTGTGCGGGTGGCCCACCCGATCGGTCCGGCTCGCCCTTCCTCCCGGGAAATGATCCCCTTCCCGGGGAATTGCCAGCGCCGCGCCCCAAAAAACGCTTGCCGGCCGGATTGAATTTATATAGAATACCAGGTATGGTATATAAACGTTTCGCGAGAATCACCCGATCGGTCCGGCTCGCCCCGGTACGGGCGGGCCTCGTCCTTTCCTCAGGCCTGGCGCTCGTATTGTTGTCGGCCGCCTGCGGCAAACCCGCGGCCGCGGCAGGGGAGACTGAGATCGCCCGCCAGATCGCGGGTGGGGCGCGCGTGATCGATGTGCGCACCCCGGCCGAGTTCGCCGCCGGGCATTTTCCAGGCGCGCTCAATATTCCCCTGGACGAGATAGCGTCTCGAACAGGCGAAATTGGCGCGACGGACGCCCCGGTCGTCCTCTACTGTCGTTCGGGGCGACGCAGCGCTCAGGCGTGGCGGATTCTGAACGAAGCGGGATTCAGCGCCGTATTCGACGGTGGCGCTCTGGACGCGCTGCCGCAGGCGCGTTAAAGACCGCAGCCTTCATCCGGGCGGCCCGGTCGCGCGGGGCAAATCTTTCCGGTTCAAATTTATTGCGGGCCAATTGTGAAGGGACTCACTTCTCCGCGAAATGGGAGACCTGGTTGAAAACGTAACAAACCCGCGGTGGTGCGCGGTTTTTTCCTGAAACAGAAAATAATTAAGATGCGTTTTTAGGCCAATTTGGTTCCGGTCGCCTTCCTCCTGGCGAATGCGTTCTGGGTGCGGTTTTATTTTTGTGATGGGGTGTGTGGTCGATGCGGTCCCACCATGCGCACGGAAAATTCACGGGCCTCCTGAAGCGGCTTCAGGCTATTGGTCGCTTTCGCCAGAACGAGGGCACCTTCCCAGTACGTCAGCAATTCCGACGCAAGCGCTCTGGCCTTTTTTTTGTTGATCCGATGTTGTTCGCTCAGAGCGACCGCCAGAAATTCGATCATACGTTCGAACCAGTCCAGGACGGCATGGCGTAACGGATCGTTTGTCGTTCCGATCTCCACGCCGATATTCCCGAAAGGGCAACCGGCCACCTTGCGGGAAAGTTTATATTCTGCGCGCTGGAGCCCGCTCATAAAATCGAAATACGCGAGGATCCGTTCGTCGCCCGATTTCGATTTAACGGTCTCCAGAAAGTTGTCCACCATTCGGGCATTTGCCTGGATCGCTGCGAGTGCGATTTCTTCCTTGTTCTTAAAAAAATGGTAGAGGGTACCTTTATGAATCCCCGCCTCCAGGCAGATATCATCGACGCCTACCGCTTCATAACTGCGTGTCCAGAATAGACGCGCCGCAATTTCCGGTATCTTCCCGCGATTGTCGCTTTTTCGGCCCACAGGTAAAAAAAATTATATTTGACCGAATTGTCAAATATAATCCTTGCCGGGGATCCACCGGGCGTCAGTATTTGACCGACCGGTCAAATATTCCGCGAGGTGACCCATGAATCAACTGCCTTTTTTCAGAATGACGCTCATCCTGTTCCACCTGGTCGCGCTTTCCTGTGCGATCGATCTGACCGACGGGAAGGGCCGGGCCGGCTTTTCGGCCCTTTTCCAGGAAAGGGGGCGAGGGCTTCTCGAAAGCAGCGTCAACGCGCATGGAACCATGGGGTTGTGGCGTACGAAGACCACGACGACGACCCGGTTAACGCACGAATTTGGGAACATTTTCGCGGACACGTTCGTGAATCCCTGGCCGGACCGAACGACGCGGGGGACCCTGCATTCGATCAATGGAAACCTGGCCACGCGGATCGATTTCGGACCCGGCAGGAACGCCGGCCAGTCCTGGGGCGTAAACACCGGCCGGCGCACCTACGCGATCGACGCAAACGCTCACTTTCAGTTTTCGGAAAACAAAAAAGCGCGCTTCATGCTGGAAGCCCTGCACTATTTGAACGAGCAACCGTTTCGCCTGTTCCAGGATGCCGCGCAGGTTGGCTGGCTGGATACCATCCGGCTGCATGGCAGGGAATACAACCGCGTGTTAACAACCTGGGGCAAAGACTTCGCGCCGGACGCCGGGTACGATCAGTATATATTATATATAGATACCGAAACGAATCGCCTGGACTATGTGGAGTACACGGTTCGGGAATTCGCTCGTTTCGCTCGCGCCTGCATGCATTTCAGCGACTACCGGACCGTTGCGGGTATTCAGTTCGCGTTTACAAAGACCGTCACCGAATCATGCGCGGACGAAGGGAACGGAAAGGATTTCATGCACCAGGTGCGGATCGAAACGCTGGGGTTTGACGAAGTGCGGCGAGAATTTATAGAAGGCGGGCAATAAAGACCCGGTTCTCCGGATAAAAACCCCAGTTCGTCTGGTTCCGGGCGGCCCGGCCGCGCGGGGCCCCGCTCGTTCGCGCGACCGTCGGGCTTTCGGGAGCTGCCGCCGCGCGGCACTCCCTCAATCCCTGCCGCGTTGTGCGCGGGCGCTTTCCCCTTTTTTTCGGGTAACTTTTTTTTTGCGAAAAATGGAGGCGGGCATCCCTCAGGCCATGGCGCGTGTCCGGCAAAATGGAAAGAATACATTGAGAAGCAAATCACAACCGGCCAACCAATCTGGCTCACCGACGACGAATAACCGCCCGCGCTCTCACTCACTCCCCGGCAACAAGGTCCCCAACAAAAGCTCACACTCCCCAAACCGCAGCGCCACGTCCAGTCCCTGCTGACGTATGATCTGGTAGCGCCCGGCAACCGGACTCGAAAAAATCTCAATCACGCCCGTCTCGGGTTGAATGATCCAGTATTCGGGCACGCCGGCCGTCGCGTGGGACGGTCGATTGCCAGGGAGGTTATCGCGATCTCGATGACGAGCAGCGCGCTGGTGGGGTGAGCTTTGAAATAACGGTCCCAGGGGCCGGGTACGATCGAAACATCGGGTTCCGGTTCGCTATCGGCGGTGGTGAGCGGACCCTCACTGCGCACGAGCAGATCATCCGGTAAAACCCTGCGCAAATATTCGACCAGTCGGCCGAGAAAGGCCGTATGAAAGGGGGATTTGAGCATTTTCTGAATGATCGCTCCTTTTAAAAGCTCGGTGGGTTCGCCTTCGGTCAGGAGATGGTATTGCGTGACGGAAAGTGGATACGACAGAGCGCGGATGGCGGGGTCTTCAAGGAGTGGCAGGCCCATGGAACGAATTTACACGGTCGCCACGGTTTCGTCAAGCACACGGTCCACAAGGTCCCGGAGTTCCGCGCTTTATCCCGGCCACAGGAACAACACCGGCAGGCCGACGAGAAACATCGCCCCGGTGAAAATAGCCGCGCGCAGTTTCAACGCGCGATTTCCCAGGACCAACACCGCGCCGTACTTGAACCCCAGGTTCGCGAGGGAGGCTACGAGCACGGCGCGCCAGCCGGTTTCGATCGAAAGTTTTCCCGCGCCGACCAAACGCGCGGTGGAAAGGGTAATCGCGTCCACGTCCGTTAAGCCGGATATGATCGCCACAGGATAAATGCCATATTCGCCGTACCGGTCGCGCGCGAACGCGACGGCGAGCAGCACGATCACGTACAGCACGCCGAAGGCGATGGCCGCTTTTAACTCGGCGGGATTTTCATTCGTGGAACGTTCCGGCAGTTTCGTTCTACGCGCCGCGAAAAATAAATACCCGGCCACGCAAGCGCCGGTGCCGAGCATGAGCAGCAGGGGCGGGGCGAATTGTCCGAATAAACCCGGGGCGACCACCGCGACTTCCACGAGCAGGCGCGCGTAGACGACCGTAGACGCGGCGGCGATCACGAAGGCCGCGGGCCGCGCGATATCAGGCAAATGTTTGCTCTGGCGCGCGTAGCTGACGGTGGTGGCGGTGCTGGAGATAAGTCCGCCCAGCAGCCCGCCCAGCAACATACCGGTGGCGGCGCCGGCGATCTGGTAGGCCAGGTATCCGCCAAGCGAGATTCCCACGATGAGCACGACCATGAACCAGGCTTCGTGCGGATTCAACACGGCGTACGGACCGTAGTTCTCGTCAGGCAGCAGCGGCAAAATCACCAGCGCGATCAAAACGAACTGGATGATGGCGCGCAGATCGCCCGGGCCGAAGCGCGCGAGAAACTCCTTGAGCGGCTGCTTGCTGTACAGTAAAACGGCTACCGTCCCGCCGAGCGCCATGGCCACGCTCAGGGACCCGCGCATTAAATAAACGCCGATGGCGAATACGAGCAGCGCTGCGATTACCGTCGTAGTCCGCGGGTGTCCTTCGCTTACTGGAGCCGGGTATTGAAAATTGGCGAAAACGATCGCGAACCCGACCGCCACCAGGCCGGCGACCGGAAACCAGGCCCCGAGTGTTTCCATCAACATGCCGCAGACGGCGCCGAACAGCGAAACCAGCGCGAAAGTCCGGATTCCCGCCAGCTCGATTTTTTTCGCCTCGCGCTGCAGGCCGACCAGCAGACCGAGGATCAGGGCCACGCCGAGGCGCAGGAAAATTTCGATTTCGTTCAATGTCAGTGTCCCGCGCTCTTATTTCCGACTGAGCGCGGTCACGCCCTGCCAGTTCTCGGGCACGCCTTCTTCCTGAAGTTTGCGTGCGCGTTTGAAATACAACGCCGCGGCAAGGTCCAGGGAATTACTATCGTAGATTTCGCGGAACAGAGTCGCCGCGTCCGCGAATTGTCGGTTTAAAAAAAGATTTTGCGCTTCCTGAAAACGTGGCAGGGACAGCATTTTCTTTTCGATGAGGGCCTCGTCTTCGCCGTCCAGAATTTCGATCACGAGCACGGGGTCCGATTTGCCTTTGACCTGGACCCGGTCCAGCACGCGGTGTCGAAATCGCTCGCGAACCTCCAGGCGATCGAAGGTGCCGCCGCTCACGATCAGGCTGGCCCCGTAAAATTTCGTCAGGCCCTCCATGCGGCTGGCCAGGTTGACCGCGTCGCTGATGACCGTACCTTCCATGCGGCCCTCTTCGCCGATCGTGCCCAGCATGAGGCCTCCGGTGTTGATGCCGATCCCCGTGCGAATTTTTTCGAGCCCGGCGCGTTCGCGCTCCGCGTTAAAGGTCTGGAGATTCTGGAGCATGGACACCGCGCCGAGCACCCCGTCGTCGGGGGTGGGAAACAGAGCCATGATCGCGTCGCCGATGTACTTATCGATGAACCCGTTGTGTTCGCGCACGAGCGGCCCCACTTTCCCGAGATACGTGTTGATGAACCGGAAGTTCTCGGAGGGAGTCATGGATTCCGAAAGCGAAGTAAACGAACGAATGTCCGAAAACAACACCGTCATTTCTTTTTCGATGTGATCGCCGAGGCGCGCGTCCACGATGCTCGTTTTGTTGAGCAATTTGAGAAATTCGGTGGGCACGAAACGCGACGAAGCCCGGTTGAGTTCGATCTGGGCCTGTTTGGCCTGGCGTTCCTGGTCGAGCGCGTTCTCCAGGTTTTTGTAGAGCCGCGCGTTGTCGATGGAAGTGGCGATATTACTCGAAAGCAGCTTGAGGGTTTCCAGGCGATCGGCGGTAAACGCGCCGGTCGTACTGTTGTTCTCCATATAAAGAATACCGATCAGTTTGCCCTGTAAAAGGACGGGCATGGCCAGCACCGAACGCGGCCGCCGGTCGGCGATGTAATCGTCCTTGTTGAACCGGCCTTCTCCCGCCGCGTCGGCCAGCACCACCGGTTCGCGCGTGCGTTCCACATAGTTGAGCACAGTTCGCGGCAGGTCGGATGTTTCGTCCAGCGGAGTGCCCGCCATGGTTTCGGCCCGGTCCCCGAAGGTCGCGCGGGCTTCCACCAGGAAGTTGCCGTTTTTTTCCAGGAGCAGGGCGACGCGCTGGGCCCCGGCGTTCTCCATGACAATTCGCATGAGCTTTTCAAGCAGTGATTCCAGGTGCAATTCGCCCGCCAGCATTTGCGATGCTTTCATGACGCTACCCATGTCCAGGAGAGAGGTGGTCCCCCCCTGTTCGGTCATGTGAACGGTGGTCCCCATCGTCGTGGTTTGCGCGGTGGTGCTGGAGGAGGGCCCCGCTTTTTTGATCTCGCGTTCCTGCGCCAGTTGTTCCTCGCGCGTCTGGGCCAGTTCGTAATGAATTTTTTCCAGCTCGTCCACGCGCGATGCGAAGCGCGCTTTTTCGTAAGCGCGGCGCGCGTCTTTTAGATAGAGGAGCGCGAATCGGTGTTTATGGATACTTTCGTAGTAGGTGGCGGCGCGTTCGTTGCAGTAGCCTTCGAACACGGTGAAACCGGAAGTCCGCGTGGCGGAGATCGCCTCATCGTACAGGTCCATGGCGCGCCCGTGGTCGTCGCGGGCACGGGCCCACTCCGCCTCCGCGAGCAGGAGCAGATGACGAAAATTTTCCGGGCAGACCGTGGCCCAGGAATGCAAAAGGGCGATCCGCCGTGCGATCATCAGCGCGAACGATTTTTTCGCTTTCGGATTCAATTCGCCGTATCCCTGGAGCAGACCGACACAGTGAAAAAATTCAAGGATCGGTTCGGTCAGGGAACCGAGCACGGCCCGCTGGTATTTTTTCGCCTCTTCCGCGTGCGTGACAGATTCGGCGTGTTGCTGAAAGAGGCCGGCCAGCATGGTTTTGTAATACGATAAAAAGTACAGGCCCTGGGCGTTTCCGGATTCCATCCAGTCGCGCGCGATTTTCGATTCGTTGAATTTATCGCCGACAAGGCGGGTCCGCTGCTTCGCTCCGCCCTGGATGTTCAGGGCCGTTTGCCAGGTCAGGTTGTTGATTTGAATGGAGTAGGTCTGACCCGTGCGATGGATGGCATGGTCGTATTTCTCCAGACTGTGGAGAATATCGCTGAGTTTTTTCGTCCCGGCCCAGAGCCCGAACGCGTTCATTTGAAAAATACACAACGACACGTATTGTAGATCACCGGTTTCCAGCCCGCTCTGGTAGGCCTCTCGTAAAAGGCGTTCTTTCGTATGAACGTGATCCCCCCAGTGTTGAAGCGAAGAGGCGATCATGTACAGAACGCGACAGCGCAACTCCTTCGCGTTCATGCCCTCCAGGATGTCCTGGGCCAGGCGTCCAAAACGCCGACCGGTTTCGAAATCGGCCAGTTCACCGGCCAGGAGCATGCCGAAAGCCGCGTAGGCGTAGGCCGTCTCCTGGCAGTTGCCGTATTTCAGGGTCATTTTGATCATGCGCGTGACGATGAGTGGAAACAGAGGCGAACTTTTCAGGTAGGCCGGCATGCTGATCTGCATGAGCAGGCGCATGGTTTCGCGCCGGGTCTCGTCCTTCATGAGCGGGCGTTTGCGGAGGGCCTCGTCCTTCTGGCGCCGCAGCGTCCAGCGCGCGCGTGTCAGGCCGGAGTGCACCAGTGAACGGGAGGGATTGGCCGGCAGTTTTACGCCGAGCATGTGCAGGGCTTCGATGCCCAGGCGAATCGCCTCTTCCGGCTTATTCTGGCCGGTGCTGACCGCGATTTTGATTTCGTAGACTTTGATCTTTTCACGGCCCGTCTTCGCCGTTTTCAGAACCGTATCGAAGTACTGTTCGGCGTTCTTGAGATTGTCGTTAACGTACTCCGTTTCGCCCAGTTCACGGTTGAGCGAAATGAATAAATCGTAATACTGACGGGCCGCGTTCGCCGGCAGCAGGTCGAAGCCGATGCGGAAAAGACGGATGGCGCCGTCGTACGCGGTGGTTTCTTTAGCGCGGCGGCCGGCCGTCAGATTGAGCCTGGCCAGTTCCACGCGGTCAAGCTCCTTGTTCAGCAGTTCGCGGCTGAAGTTCAGGTGATGAACGATTTCGAGAATACGGTCGTCGCGTTCGGTTTCCGAAAAATTCGCCAGGAACATGGGCCGATCCGCAAATGCGTGTCCAGTTTCTCCTGGCCGTCCAGGAGCGAGTACGCCGCCTGCTGGATGCGGTCGTGCGCGAATTTATAAGCGATGTCGTGCCAGTCCGCTTCGGTGCCCGCGCGGCTTACGTATTTATAATCGCTGTTCAGCGGCAGCAGCAGACCCGCTTCCAGGGCCGGAGCGAGTTCCCCCGCCGTTTCGATGGCGGATTCCTCCAGGATGATGGAAAGCAGACGCAGATCGAACTGATTGCCCATGCACGCGCCGAGTTTCAAGAGGTCGCGGCATTTCGGGCTGAGCTGGCGAATTTTATCGGCCAGCAATTGAACGATATCGTCGGTGATGCCTTTGCCGCGAATTTCGTAAACGTCGTACTGCCATGCGCCGGTCGTCGCGTCGCGGGCGAGCAATCCCTGGTCGTACAGCGAGTTCAGGAATTCGTTGATAAAAAACGGATTCCCGTCGGTTTTCTTGAACACGAGTTCGGCCAGGTCCCAGCCCGGGGGCGGAGTGGTGAGCGATGCTTCCTGCCCGTCCGTGGGCGCGAAACTGTTCGCGCTGGCGCCGGCCTGAACGACCTCCGTCAGATCTTTTTTAGAACGTCGTTTCGTTTCGCGAGCGGCCCATTCGTCGAGGATTTCCGCCGGCGCGTCCGGCAGGCCGAGCGTATCGGCGATCAAACGAAAGACATCCTGCATCTTGAGCGGCAGCAGGCTCAGAGCTTCGATGCGCACGCCGGTTTTGCGAATCTCCTCCAGCGCAAGCGTGAGCGGATGGACCTCGTTGACTTCATTGTCCCGGTACGCGCCGATGATCAGCATGTACATGCTGTCCGGATCGCCCAGCAGCACGGAAAGCAGTTGTAAGGTGGCCGCGTCCGCCCATTGTAAATCGTCCAGGAAAATCGCGAGCGGATGTTCCGCCCGGGCGAAAATTCGTATAAAATTCTGGAAAACAAGATTGAAGCGATTGCGCGACTCGGTGGGCGGCAGTTCGGGAACCGGATTCTGTTCGCCCACGATTAACTCGACTTCGGGAATTACGTCGATGATCACCTGGCCGTTCGGTCCGAACGCGGCCACCATCCGATCTTTCCAATCGGCGATGACACGTTTTTCCTCCGTGAGCAGCTGGCGTACGTGTTCGGTGAAGGCGTTGATCAGAGCGCTGTACGGTACGTCGCGCTGGAATTGATCGAACTTGCCGAATAAAAAGATCCCGCGCCGCGCCGTGATCGGTTTGTACAATTCATTGATGAGAGCCGATTTGCCGACCCCAGAATGGCCTTTGACCAGCAACACCGTGGATTCGCCCGCGGCCACGCGATCGAAATGCGCGCGCAGGTCGCTGACTTCTTTTTCGCGTCCGTACAATTTTTGTGGAACCTGAAACGAATCGGCGAAATCGCTCCGGCCAGGATTAAAATCGGAAACGGCCCCGGTTTCGCGCAGCTCTTTTAAACACTGTTCCAGATCCGCTTTCAGGCCGAAGGCGCTCAGATAACGATCCTCGGCCGTTTTGGCCATGAGCCGGCGGATGATTTTCTGAACCGGGGACGGCACCGCTTCCCCCCGGGAGGAACTGGCGGGCGCGGCCGGTTCGAGCGCGATATGCGCGTGGATCAACTCCATCGGATCCGCCGCGCTGAACGGTAAACGTCCGGTCAGCGTTTCGTACAGAGTCACCCCGAGTGAATACAGGTCCGAACGATAGTCCACGGCCCGGTTCATGCGGCCGGTCTGCTCGGGCGACATGTACGACAGCGTGCCTTCCAGGCGGCCGGGGGTCAGGGCCCCGGCGGATTCGCGCGAGAGCCGCGATGAGATGCCGAAGTCGATAAATTTAACGATATTGTGTTCCAGGTTGAGGACGATGTTTTGCGGTTTGATATCCTTGTGCACCACGCCTTTGCGGTGAATTTCACCGAGGGTTCCCGCGAGCGAGATGGCCACGCTCAGAAATTCGTCGAGCGTGAGCGGGTTGCGGGCCTGGATTTCGGCGAGAGAAGTCCCGCCGAAATCTTCCATAATAAGGGCGAGGCCGGCTTCCTGTTTTTCAAGGGCGTGGTAACGTAATACGCCAGGCAGCTCCAGCTCGCGGGCAA
Organism: uncultured Leptospiraceae bacterium; assembly: GCA_964631535.1. Taxonomy (GTDB): domain Bacteria; phylum Spirochaetota; class Leptospiria; order Leptospirales; family Leptonemataceae; genus CAZVZS01. Next base: position 193 of record CAZVZS010000019.1, on the reverse strand, counting down.
TGTCGAATTCGCGGCGAACCCGCGCCAGATCCGTGGGGGATGGGTATTTGGTGCGTCCGACTTTGATCAGGATCGGCGCGTCGTCCACCACCCGGTGGCCCTGAAAAACGACCGAGTTGCCGCTGCGGTAAATTTCCTTAAATACTTTATAACCGGGTAAAGTGAACATAGACTGGTAACAGGGGGACACTTC
>CAZVZS010000018.1:91638-93702 GCA_964631535.1 uncultured Leptospiraceae bacterium | reverse complement strand
ATACTGCATGGGTCCGCTGAGCAGCGCGAACGCCACGAAGAGGACGACGCCCGCCGTGATCGCTGAACCGCCCGCGAACAGGGGCCGCGCGTTGCGGCGGGTCCTGAGCCAGCGGTCCGCCAGGAATCCGCCGAGCGGCGCGCCGATGATGGCGAGGAGCATCACCGTCCCGCCTTTGATGCCGGCCTTATCCATGGGGAGACCTTCCACGCGATGAAAAAAAGTCGGCAACCAGGTGATCAGGGCCGTGGTCACGAACGTGTTCGCCGCGAATCCGAAATACGTGAACAGGAGCGAAGGCGTCCGCACGAAGTTGCGAGCGATGTCCCCGATGGCGAGTTTACGATCGGCGTCCGCGCTTTTCAGTTCGACCGTCTTGTAATCCTTGACGAAGAAAAAAAGAACCGAAACGATGAGTCCGGGTACCGCGACGAGGCCGAACGCGTGGCGCCAGCCGTAATTCTGGGCGATGAACCCGCCGAGCGCGATGCCCGAGGCGGCGCCCAGCGGAATGGCCGCGTTCCAGATGCCCATCATCAGCGAACGTCGTTCTTTCGGAAACAGGCCGGACAACATGGCCGTGCCGCCCGGCGCGTACCCCGCTTCCCCCACCCCGATGGCGACCCGCGCCGCCACGAGTTGCGGGAACGACTTCGCGAACCCGCAGGCCGCGGTGGCCATGCTCCAGATGATGGCCATGATCGCGATGGATTTTTTGCGGCTCCAGCGATCGATAAAAACCGAAATGGGCAGGGTCGTCAGGGTAATCGACCAGTACACGGCCGATACGAGGAGTCCGCACTGGGCGTCCGTGAGGCCCCAGTCCTTCTGGAGGAAGGGAAAGAGCGAGTTGACCACCATCCGATCGGCGTAGTCGAAGAAATAGAGCAAAAACAGGAGCGTAAACGCGAACCCCGGGCTCTGGCTTTTTTTTTCGGTTTCGTTCATTGGTTCCCCCCGATTCATCCGCATGAAAGTTCGGATAGGGCAGGATTTACAAACGGCTCCAGAAAATGTCCACCAGATTCTCGGGAACCAGGCCGGATAACACGGTGGACAGGAAAACCCGGCGCTGTCCGAATCGGTGCCATGCATTCTGGCAGTGGTCTGATCGCCCGGGTTCGCCTGATTTCCGGTCTGGTTCTATTCGGATATGTCTGCACTCATCTGATGAATCATTCCCTCGGCCTGGTATCCCTGGAAACCCTTGAAGCCGGACGGGTTATTTTCCTGGGCTTCTGGCGGGCCCCGGTGGTGCAGTGGCTGACCCCCGCGGCTCTGACGGCGCACATGGTCCTCGCGCTCTGGAATATACTTCGTAGAAAAACGTTAAAAATGCCATCTGGCGAAATCGCGCAGGTCGTGTTCGGGCTTCTGATCCCGTTCATTTTGCTGGGCCATATCGCCGCCACGCGCTTCGCGGCCTCGCGATTCGGACTCGATGATTCGTACACCTATCTGAACGCGGTCTGGGGCCCGCGGTACCTCGCGCTGGATATCGTCATGTTGACGGTTACCTGGCTCCACGGTTGTCTCGGCCTGCATTACTGGTTGCGCCTCAAACCCGGTTATGCGCGGTTCACGCGCGCCCTGTATACCGGGGCGATCCTGTTACCGGTCCTGGCCGTCCTCGGCGCGATCGCATCGCATCGCGATGTCGCGCGGCTCATGGCCGACGCCGCCTGGCTGGCCGCGTTCGAGGCTACTCTGCCGGCCACGAAAGAGGAAATTTTTGCCGCTCAATTTCAGGTCGCCGAAGCCATGATCCAGGGATACGCGGGAACCATCGCCGCGCTGCTTTTGCTGCGCGCGTTCTGGCTCAAGCTGCGCGAAAAGCGGCGCTTCATCGAAATCAAATACCCGGACGGGACGCTCGTGCGCGTGTATCCCGGCGTGACGATTCTGGAAGCTTCGCGCCTGGCGGGCGTTCCCCACGCGGCGGTGTGCGGCGGTCGCGGTCGCTGCTCCACCTGTCGTATTCGCATCGATCATGGCGAGGACGAACTCGATCCGCCCGCGGCAGAAGAATCGCGCGTGCTCGAACGGGTCGGCGCGCCCGCCGGC
>CAZVZS010000018.1:51738-91628 GCA_964631535.1 uncultured Leptospiraceae bacterium | reverse complement strand
GAGGTTCATCACGCCGTAGCCGATCGCGCCGGCGTGCGCCTGGCCTGTCAGTCGCGGCCGCGCGGGAGCGTGGGCGTCACGCCGCTGCTTTCGCCGCGCCAGGCCACGGCGCAGGACGGTTTTCGGCGTCAGCATTATTTTCTGGGCCAGGAAAAGGAAGTGGCGATTTTATTCGTGGACCTGCGCGGCTTCACCGAATTCGCCGAACACCGCCTGCCCTTCGATGTCGTATTTATTCTGAATCAGTACTTTCATTCGCTCGGGGTGGCGGTGGAGGCAAACGGCGGCCACGTCGATAAATTCATGGGCGACGGGATGATGGCCCTGTTCGGGGTCGAAACGGCGATCGATGCCGGCTGCCAGAGCGCTCTCCAGGCCGCTCGCGGGCTGGGCGATCAATTGACCGCGCTCAACGAACGCCTCGCGCATGATTTAACGGAGCCGCTGCGCATCGGCATCGGCATTCACTGCGGTCAGGTCATCGTCGGCGAAATGGGTTACAAACACGCGACGACGCTCACCGCCATCGGCGACGCGGTCAATACCGCGAGTCGTCTGGAAGCGATGACGAAGGACTTCGCCTGTCAGCTCGTCGTGTCCGAAGACGTGGCCCGGCGCTCGGGGGGCGATTTCGCGCGCTTCGAATCCCGCGCGATCGACGTACGCGGGCGCAGCCAGGCCCTGCGCGTGTTCGTGGTGCCGCGCTGCGCGGATCTGTGAGGTAGGGGGGATTTCAATATTTCCTATTTTTACCGTTTGTTTTTTAGCCACCTTCCCGCTCGATGGGGGGCAAAAATCTGGAACGCAACTTAAAGGTTCAGATAATTCGTATAAATGAATAACGGCTGAAATAATTCTTGCCATCATCAGGTTCAGGGATTGAATTGAGTAATGGAATCGGAAACAAACCAGAACCTTGGCCAGACCGGGGCCATCGATGAACTCCCGTTCCGTCTTACCGCGATCCTGGGGGATGTAGTGTTATCTGGTCGTGATGTAAAGACCCTCAGCAGGGGGGCGAAGTTGAACCTGAACCGAGTGGAGCGTTCTCCACTCATGGTCCTGGCGAATGGGCAACCGATCGCCCTTGCCGAACCGATCATTGACGAAGGCCAATTCGCGATTCGAATCACAGCCATTCTCAACCCGGAAGACCGGGTACGGTACCGCAAATTCGGACAGATCGTTCCCTATGCGCGGATAGAACCGGTCCAACAATGAATGAAGTATTACCATTCGCGAATCTCGCCAACATCCCAGAGGAGATATTGGCGAATGGGTTGGCCCCGGAACATCCGCAAACGATCGCGGTTGTTCTTGCCTGGCTGCCGGTAGAACTTTCAGTTGGAGTCCTCAAGTATTTGCCAGCCGCGGCAGACATTCTCATCCGAATGAAAAACCTCAAGGGACTTCAGGAGGATATATTGCGAGCCTTAGAAGGGCATATTGAACGGAAATTTTCCAGCTGGCGAAATTACTATAGAGATACCATTCCTTCGCCCGGGAAGGCTCAGGCGGAAGCTATATTAAACCGATTTTCTCCAGAACCACAAACGGGGCAGGCACGGGCAAGTTTGCCTGACAATCCTGTTCCGTTTGCTGCACCCATCACCTTTATATCAGAGCAATCGAATATTCCCGGCTGGGTTTCAACATTGGGAAAAGGATATTGCCCTCCCTATCTGATGGAAATGATTACCGTCAACAGCCTCACATTCGCACGATTAAATACCACGTTATTTGAATCTTATTTTGGTGAATCGCGAATGGATGCGCATCCTCCGATAGAGGAATTTATTGAAGAGACTCTCGCCGGATTTTCAGTGCCTTCGCTGATAATGACAATAAACATGGACCCCTTACCGGGTACCGCTCTCATAGAGATTGAACCGCGACTTTCATACGCGATCCTGGAGCTTATGCTGGGCGGTAGTGGAACGGAGATTCCCATCCAGCGGGAGCATTCAAATATTGAAATTGATTTTCTGGAGGGACTCGTCTTACGAATTTTAGCAAATCTCCGCGCAAGCTGGGAGTTAGAAATGGATCTGCGCCCTCGTCTTGGCAGCACAGAAACAAACCCTTTTTTCGCGAAAATTTACCCGGAAAAAAACCGCATGATCAAAATTCCTTTTGATGTAAGGATACAGGAAGGGAATACGCGCGGTCGCATGCATCTTGTCCTGGATTCTTCTGTCTGGTCTTGTGAAAGTTTCATGAGTTTAATCGACAGGGAAGTTCCGATTGCCCGGGTCGATACGGACGCGATTACTCGCCAGATTGAAATATCCCTCGATTCTGAAACTTTTCTTTCGGGAAATCAATTGGCCCACCTCAGCCCGGGGGATCTGATTCGGCTCGGACCGGCGGAAGGCCAGGGCAAGGTCCGTCTCAATATAAACGGGGAGTGCATCGCCTTCGGAACTCTTAGCGAGGACGATCGAATCTTAATTATCGAATTGGTCCAGATTAAGGCCCGAGAAAGTTTGGAAGAGGTTTTCCCAGGAAAATGAGTCCTGAAATTAGATTTTTCGTAAGCCTTTAAGCTTTTGAAGACCTTTTCGCCACCTTTTGTACGCTTCGCGTGCGAGCGTTTTCAAGTGATTGGCCGGTACTCGGCGTTGGGAATCGCAAATACAAGGTTTCCGAGCGTGTCACAAAAAAGGCATATGGGGTTTTCATCCGTCGGCGCCCACGGGCACGCACGGACCTTCACGCAATGCCCAGCTTCAGTTGAAGGCGTCGAATGAAAAAGATCATGAACGGGAGGTGCGGTGCGCCCTTTCGCATTCGGTGCCGAAATTTAAATCAATGGTCGACGGGTCCGAAATCCGCAGGCGAAGCCGGGCGCGCAAATCGCCCGGATTCGGCCTCCGAAACCGCTGCGAAAGCCATCACCGTTCGCTGGATTTAGGACTTACCCACGATTGCCGGGAAATGACCTCCCCACCCTCAATCGCGCCAGGGATCGACGCCCGGTCCCCCGGGCGGAGAGCCCGACGGTCGCGCCATCGTAGCGTAGTCCGAGCGCGACCGGGGCGCCCAAATTCCCCTAAAACGGAAACCCGTCCTTCCAGGCGTAATAGCAGGACTGCGAAAACAGGCGCGAGAGATTCGCGTCCGAAATCCAGGGATACGACTCGCGCAGGTCCTTCGTGAAAGCGGCGAAAGCCACGGCCTTGTCGCCGCGGGGAACGAGGTGGTCGGTGACGCGGGCGTTGCCATAATTCATGGCCGCGCGGCAGAGCGCGTCGATTTAGTCCAGGTCGCGCGCGTTAAGGGCGGGGTACAGCGCGCCCAGGCGATCCTGGATCGGGGCCAGCCAGTGTTCCCCGAACTCCATGGCCAGGTCCAGGCCAGCGTTCAGGATGGCGGAATCATGACCCGGATCAGGCACGGAATTTTCTCTGATTTTTCAAACTGCCCGATTCCCCGCGACCACCGCGAACTTCTGCGCCGGCGCCCGGCCGCCCGAAGTCACGGCGCGTACCATCCGCACCCAGATCGACCAGGGTTTGATTCGCGGCTCCAGTTTCAGCGCGGCTTCGGCGGTGGCGAACGCGTCTTCGATCAACGCGTCATGCAGGGGGCGAAACAATAATGGCCAGGTCAGGATCGCCAGTCCACGAGTACGCATGCGGAGCGAGTGACGCAGGATTACAGATTCGCCGGTTTCGCCCGCGATTTCGAGTTCGTGAAATCCGTCGAAACCCGCCGGGCCGGTGAAACGAAATCGCACGGAACGTCCTGGATTGTACGCTTCCACCTCATAACGAATCGGCCCGTGCCCGCCCCGGGCTCCGACCCCGAGCGGACGGTCGAGCTGCATGCGCGGCCAGAACCGGGTCGGCCAGAGTCGGTCGGCGCGTGAACTCAGCGAATCGATGAGCTCGCCCACGTCCCGGACCGGCGCGTTTAATTCGCGTTCATGAATATTGATTTCGTTCATTGTTCTTCCTCCAGCTTTATTTCATCACCGCGTCGTATGTCAGTCCGATCAGGGCGAGCACCGATCCCGGGATAGCGCGACCCTCCTCCAGATACGGCCGCACCGCCCCAACCGGAGCGTCGATAATGGCGAAGCGCGTTCGGGTGGCGTCCGCTTCGGTAACGCGGCGACCGAAACGGCGTGCCAGGTAGCGGGCAAGGGCGATTCGAAGCTCCCGGCGGCCCCGGCGTTCGCGCGACCGGAGCGGACCAGGCCAGGTTTCACTCTCGAAATCACGACTTCGATGCAAGGTCAGAATGCGCGCGGCGTGAGCATTCTTTTGCGCCCAGCCCGGCGTGAAGAGCGCCGCGGCGCGCCCGGCGGCCACGGGATCGGCCCCCTCCAGACCGGCGCGAATTCCTCCCTGGAAATCCTCGATGATCGTCATCCAGACATCGCCCAGGAGTTCGCTCCGCGAGGCGTAGCGGTGATAGAAAGATCCGGTCGGCGCGCCAATCCCGGCCGCCAGTTCGATGACGTTCACCCCCGCCGGCCCGTCGCGGCCCGCCGCGCGAATGGCCGCCCGCAAAAACTGCTCCCGGTCGAACCGCGCCGTCCTGCCCATTGTTATATTAGAATCAATATTCTAATATTCGGCTTCTATTTTTTCCGACCGACGAAAAAAAACGGGCGTCGCCGCGGCCGCAACCTGCTAAAACGGAAACCCGTCCTTCCAGGCGTAATAACAGGACTGCGAGAACAGGCGCGAGAGATTCGCGTCCGAAATCCAGGGATACCGCTCGCGGAGATCAAGCGCGAAAGCGGCAAAGGCGGGGGCCTGGTCGCCGCGGGGAACGAGGTGGTCGGTAACGCGGGCGTTGCCATAATTCATGGCCTCGCGGCAGAGGGCGTCAAGTTCGTCCAGCTCGCGCCCTGACAGGTCCGGGTAGAGCGCGCCCAGGCGTTCCTGGGTTGGGGCGAGCCAGTGTTCGCCGAACTCCATGGCCAGGTCCAGACCGGCGTTCAAGATGGCGGGGTCCTGGCTCATTCGCCAAAAACGCAGGCGGAGAAGACCAGGCGAATGGTCGACTGGTCCGGGCAGAAGAGGTCCATGGCCAGGCCCGCGCCGAAGGCGGCGGCCAGGATCAGGCCGAAGGCTTTCCAGGTGGAACGCAGCACGGACCCGGTCCAGTTGCCGTCGCGCATGCGACGCGTGGGCCGCAGAAGGCCCATTGATAAAAGAAACTCGAAGACGACCTCGGTCAGGATCACGGGCGCCTGGTAAATTAAAAGAATTGCCCCGCCGCAGAGCGCGGCGATGAGCACGCCCACGGCTACCAGGATCAACAGAGCGCGCGGATCGTCGACGTCGCCCAGATCACCGATATCCGGCAGCGAAAGATCGGTGGCCGCGCCCCCGCCCGCATCCGCGACATTCTCGCCAAAAGAGGCGGAAGCACCACCGCCACCGAAATTACCCCCGCCGCCGGCGAAGACCTCCGCGGAGGACCCGCCCGCGCCCGGCAGGCTCGCCAGGTCGCCCGCGATCCGCGGCAACTCACCCGGGATCTCGTCCAGTTCGAGATTCAAATCCGTTTCGCGTTTGCGCTCCGCGTGAAACGGTACGATGTACGCGAGCCAGGCGCGCACGACCAGAAAAAACACTCCGTACGCGACCAGCGCGGCGATGGCGTAACGCACTGCCATGGCGGCGATTCCCGCTTCCAGCAGCAGCTTGCTGCAGAGCACTCCGGATGCGAGCACCGCGCTCAGGAGGAGCGACATGTGCAGGCGGAGCGAAATTTTTTCGCGCAGGTTGCGCAGAAATTTTTGGGCGATCTTATGCTTTTGTTCAGCCACAATTTTTTCCTGGATTGATTTCGTTACAACTTCGAAAAATACGCGCCGACACGGTCCAGCCAGCGCGCGCGGACCGCCGCCGTCTGGCGCTTGAGGCCCGGCAGATACAGGCGTCGCACGCGGTCGAACCCGCAATACTTGAAAATTTTTATCTTTATGGCCAGCCAGCCCGGATCGAGCAGAGCCACCGGCCAGGGGCTGTCGAGCGTGAACACGAAATAGGCCCGTTTGCCTTTCATGAGCCCGTGCGGGAGGATGCTGGTCTCCGGTTTGTTTTTATACGAATACGTGAGCCCGGACACGAAGGTCCGATCGATAAATCCCTTCAGCATGGCGGGGAAGGAACCCCACCAGACGGGGTAGACAAAGACGAAGTTGTCATACGCTTCGATCATCGCGCGGTACTCCGTGGTTTCCGGATCCGTAATCAGATCGCGCCTGCGACGCGCGGAGTTGACCACCAGCACGGGATCGAACCCGCGCCCGTACAGATCGAGCACCTGGAAGGAGCGACCGGCCTTACGCAGACCCTCTGCGACGCGTTCGAGCGCCGCGTGCGTGAAACTTTCGGGATTGGGATGGCAGTAGATGATCAGGTAATTTTCGCGATTCATTGCATGAGGTCCTGGGGGAGCCTGAGCTTCTCACTCTTCGTTCGGGGTGATCCCCAGTGTAAAATAAAACGCGGCGCCTTCGCCGGGCATGGCCACCGCGCGAATTCCGCCACGGTGGCGATGAATGATGCGCTGCACGGTTGCCAGGCCAATCCCGGTGCCCGGGAAATCGTCCGCCGAATGCATACGCTGAAAGACGCCGAAGAGCCGCCCGGCCTGGGCCATATCGAAACCGACGCCGTTGTCGCGCACGAAGTACAGCGGGCCGTCCGTAGTTTCGTCGCGGCCGAATTCGACGACGGGATGGGACTGGCGCGCGGAGTATTTCACCGCGTTGTCGATCAAATTTTCGATGGCCACACGAATCAGACGCGGATCGCAGGGCGCGATGATATCAGGCGCGATCTCGAAGCGCACCCGGTCCGCGCCGGGCGTATTGCGCGCCACGGCGGCCGCGACCTGGCGGACGATTTCGCTCAAGTCGGTTTTTTTCACCTGGAGTTCACTGCGCGTGAGGCGCGAAAGATCCAGGATGGAGTCGATGAGCTGGCCCATGCGTTCGCAGGCCAGACGAATGCGGCGCAGGTAATCCCGTCCCTGGGAGCCGAGTTGTTCGCCGAGGTCTTCCTCCAGGGCCTGGCTGAAGCCGTCCACCGCGCGGAGCGGTGCCCGCAGATCGTGCGACACCGAGTAACTGAAACTTTCCAGTTCCCGGTTGGCGAATTCCAGCTCCGCCGTGCGGGCGCGGACGCGCGCTTCGAGTTCCTCGTTGAGTTTGCGCACCTCGGTTTCGGCACGGTGTCGTTCGGTCACGTCCTGGATGGTGCCCGCCATACGCACCGGACCGCCGGTGGCGTCCATTTCGAGTTGCGCGAATCCCTGGAGCAAACGAACCGACCCGTCCGGTTTGACGATGCTGTGGGTGTACTGAAAAGATTTTTTTCGCTCAAGCACCGCGTTTGTAAAAATCACGCGAATTTGCGATCGTTCCATCCGTGGAATTCGCTCCAGCACGGTCCGCAGAGAGAGCGGTTGATCCACCGCGACGTCGTACAGACGATAGGTTTCGTCCGTCCAGGTCCAGGCGTCGCCCTGGAAGACCCATTCCCAGCTGCCGATCCGGGCGATGTGCTGGGCCTCGGCCAGCAGCGCCTCGCTGCGCACCAGGCGGGACTCCGTGCGCAGGCGATCACCGATATCGCGAAACAGGACCATCACGGACGGCTGGTTGTCGAAGGCGATGCGCGCGGCGGTGACTTCCACGGGCAAAAGGTTTCCGTCCAGTCGCAAAAAAATCTCCTCCGCCATGGGCGCCTCCCCGCCTTCCACGGACAGGCGTGCGATCCGTTCGGTGACGAAGGGCCGCAGGCCGGAGGGCACAAAATCCAGCACGGGGCGATTCAATAGCTGATCAGCGGCCGTGGCGCCCAGAAGCCGCACCGCGGTGGGGTTCACGAAAACGATTCGGCCGGCCGTGTGAATGACGATCCCGTCCGGCGAAAGTTCGACCAGGCTCCGGTACCGATCCGCCTCCTCCTGGAGTTGTTTCTCGCGATCGGTCACCGGGCTAATCTATACGGCTTCCCGTGAAAAGATCAAGGAATTTCGCGCGTCGCCAGGACGTTCCATTCCATTTCCAGCAGGAGGCGGTCGCCGTCGAGCAGGCGTCCCGTGAGTCGCTGCGCGGCCTTTAGATCGCCGACCCCGGCGGGGGTCCCGGTCATGATCAGATCGCCATCCTCCAGTCCGAACTGCGCTTCGATTTCGGCGAGGAGTCGATCGGGCGCGAAGATCATATCGTCGACCGATCCCTTCTGGCGCGGGGTTCCGTCCACCAACAGCTCAAGTCCGGGGACCAGAGTGGTGACGAACGGCACAAAGCGACTGAACACGGCCGAGCCGCGAAAGGCCTTGGCGCGTTCCCAGGGCAGGCCCTTTTGTTTGAGTTCTGCCTGGAGTTTCGCGAGCGTGAGATCGAGCCCCAGACCGATGCCGACGAAGCGCCCGCCTTCCACGAGATACGTGAGTTCGGTTTCGAACCTGGCGGACGCCGCGGGCAGCACGAGGTCCGGGGCGATTGCGGAAGCCGGTTTCATAAAGAAGACCGGCTCGGTGGGCGTCGGGTTGTTTAACTCGCGCGCGTGGTCCGCGAAGTTACGCCCCACGCAGACGATTTTGCCCGGGCGAATCCTGCGCTGCCCGAACTGGATCATGCCACGGGACCCAGCTTCGTGACGCGCAGTCGCACATTCCAGGCATCGGGCCCGAGTCCGAGATAATACGTGAGCAGATCGCGCGCGGAAATCGCGGCAGGCCCGGGCAAAAGCGTGAACTCGATCCGGTCCGGTTGCTCGGCGACATCCGCCAGTACCGCAGCGAGTTGTTTTTCGAGCAGACGTTTGCCACCCGTTCGTTTTTTGCCGCGCCCGGGTTTGTGTTCGAGTTTTTCAATCGTGATCGCGGGCGGGGCCGCATCCAGTGCCAGGCGTACGCGCCGGGCGAGCCCCGCGGGCGCGTCAGCCAGGATATCCAGACGGTAACGCGTTTTTTGCGCCGCGAGCGAGGGCACGCGTTCAGAAAGCGCGAGCGAGACCAAACCCAGGCCGTCCGGTAACTGCGCACCCAGACGCTCCCGGGCCGTTTCCAGATCGACCGGCGCGTACAGTTCGAAGTACAGGCGCTCCGATTTCGAGTGAAAAAACATCGGCAGAGATCCGTCGAAGTGTAATTTTTCGTGTTTGTTGAAGCCCTGCGAAAAGACCATCGGTAGCTCCGCGCGGCGCGCCGCCTTGCGAATCGCCTCCACGGTATCCAGATGGCTCACGTAAATAAAGTTGTCCGTTTTTTCGAAGATCATTTCCAGCACCGCGTGGCGCACGAATTTCGCGGGCGGGATCGTGACCGGCTGTAACAATTCCGGCGGGAAATCGGACGACTTGAGCGCCTGCGGATGCGGCGGGCTCATGTTTTCAGCGGTGACATCCGCGTATTTCTGATAGTCGCGCGTGAGGCTCTCCAGGGAAACCCCGTCGATCACGTCGTGCCAGGGCGCGGGCGATCCGCCCGGTTTCTGTTCCATCCAGAGCACGCGCAGGTCCTCGGGCACGCTGTCCAGCACCTCGCGCCAGATGTCGATGCGGAATTGATCGTCCCAGGAATCGAAGGCCGCCCCGCGCCGGTACGCGTCGAGGATAAAGCGACCGACACGGTGATCCCCGCGTGAAAGCAGTCCCTCCACATACGCCATCCAGGGATCCGGATACTTGAGGTGCACCCGGCGCGAACGCAGGCCCGCTTTCAGGCGACCGATTACGTCGCGGAAATATTCGGGCGTGGCCTGCTTTTCCCACTGGAAGGTCGTGAAGGGTTTGGGCACGAAAAGCGACACGCTGATATTGACGTGCTTGCGCGGCCCGTGCTCTTCGGCGATTTTGCCGAACGCGTTGAGCGACGCGATCAGGTCCTCGATCTCGTTGCCGTCCGGATCCGGCAGGCCCGCCATCATGTAGACTTTGACCAGGTCCCAGCCGCGCGAATAAATTTCGTGCATGAGATAACGTAAATTTTCTTCGGACGATTTTTTGCGAATGCGCTCGCGTTGCAGTTCGCTGCCGGCCTCCAGCGCGAAGGTCACGCTGCTGCGCCGGATGCCCGAGGTCATTTCCAGCACGGGAATGGTCTTCACCTGCACGCGCAGCGAAGGCAACGAAATCGAAATACCGTTTTCGCCGAACTGGCGCGCCATTGCGACCACCAGTTCCTCCAGCCAGGGATAATCCGCGATTGACAGCGAATGCAGCGAGATGCTGTTGTTGCCCGTGCGCGCGAGCATGCGCCGCGCGTTTTTGACGAGCGTATCGACTTCCGAGTTGCGCACCGGCCGTTTCCAGAAGCCCGCGTGGCAGAAACGACAGCCCTGGCCGCAGCCGCGCGCGACTTCCACGACCACGCGGTCCTGGGTGATTTCGATATTGGGCACGAGATTGTATTCGAGCGCGCCGTATTCGCTGGCGCGGTAGGTGCGCTTCTTTACAAGCGCGTCGCTCGCGTACGCCGGATAGGTGCCGGGTTCGACAGGTTCCGTCACGTTCACGAACGCGGGCAGGAAAAGTCCCTCCACCGCGCGCAAATCTTCCAGAATCGCCTGGCGAGATTTGCCTGCGCGTTTGCCCGCCTGGATGTGTCCCAGGATTTCAAGAATGCCCTCCTCTCCGTCTCCGAGGAACACCCCGTCCAGAAAATCGAAGAGTGGCAGCGGATTGGAAACGGCCGTGCCCCCGGTGATGATGAACGGATCGTGTGGACCGCGCTCCCTTCGCATCAAGGGAATACCCGCGAGATCCAGCGCCAGCAGAATGTTGGTGAAATGTAATTCGTGCGCGGTGTTAAAACCCCAGAGGTCGAAGGATCGCAGGGCCAGCTTTGAAGCCAGGCCGAAGAGCGGCAGGCGCTCCGCTTTCAGGCGATCAGCCATATCCGGCCAGGGCAAAAACACGCGATCCGCGAAATACCCGTGGCGCATGACCCGGTCGTACAAAATCTTCAGACCCTCGTTGCTCATCCCGAGTTCGTACGTGTCCGGGTACGAGAAGACCGCGCGCACATCCGAGCGGAGCGGATCCGCCGCGGGCAGTCCGAATTCACCCGCGGTATAACGGCCCGGCCGCTCGACTTTTTGTAAAAGCGCCCGCAGAGCGTGTTCGTCAATACGCTCCAGCACGGGGGCGAAGGGCGGGTGGCCCGTGGCCGGGACAGTGCCCGTGCCCGTTCGTTGCGAGATGGTTTCAGTGGTGCCGTACATAGTTTCGTTCAGAGGAAATCGTCCGGGGAAGATTAATCACAAGGTAAACCGGGGGACCTGGCGGGGACAGCAAATTTTCCTGGTTGAAAAATTGCCCCGCTCCCGGAGACGATCCCAATTCATCCATGAACGTATATTTGAATCTCGTCGGCCTTTTTTTCCTGGGGGCCATTCTCCTGCCCGGGTCCCTGATCGTTTCGGCATTCTGGAAAAACCTCGCGGACCGGCACGGTGACCCGCGTGTGGTGGCCTTCGCCCAGAAGGCCCTGAATTACGCCGAACTCCTCTTTACCCTGCCCGGCACCCTGCTCCTGATCGGTTCGAGCGCGGGCATCGCCCTTTTGAATAATCTGGATTTCACCACCGTCTGGACGCAAACGGCCGGCGGCCTCTTCGGCGCGTTCATTCTGGTCTGGCTTTTGCTGCTTTTCCCGTTGCAGATGAAACAAACGCGCATCGCCCGCGAATTCGCCAGCGGCGGCGTGGTCCCGGATCACTACTGGAAGTCCTGTCGCCACTGGAATCGTCTGCGCACGATTCAGACTCTGCTCATCTTCTGCGTGCTGGCGATCGTGATTTTTAAGCCGGTGTGAGAGCGGGCGGCGGGGCGTATGCGGGTTGCGGGAGCCCTAATTCTACCACTGGCATTCGCCACACAGAGCTGCGCCAGCTTAATGATCAGTTTTATCCCGACTCCGGCCGGGTGGCGTGACGATGCTTATGGCTCGCCCGCGGAACTTTCGAACACCGAACGACTCGAACTGAATATTCTGAACGTACAACAAAATCGGGCGTGCCAGGGCTGCCTCATCATCGGAGCCGACTTTTCCGGGCAGGATCTTCAAGGCGCGAACTTTTCGCATGCGATCCTGGACGGAATGCGGGTCGCGGGCATTTCGAGTTTCGCGGAATGCCTCTTAGGGCGGAGTAACCCGAGCGGCAGACCGCGCATACCCGGTCTTATTGTTCAAATTTCCCGAAAAAAACCCCCTTGCGGACTTTTTCTGTTCGACGGGAACTCGATTTTTCTCGAAAGTTCCGATTTATTGGGATTAATAGTGAACCAACCGGGTTGTTGAGGGTCGCGTATGCTTAGATTCGTACATTCATTGCGCAACGGTTTCGCGTTTGGAATGGGACTTTTCCTGGCGGTCGCAACCGGTGGCCTTGTGGCGGTCACAGTCAATGAAACGTGGACGAGCTTCGCGCCGGGTGATCTGGTTTCCGCGTCCCTCTTAAACGCGAATCTGAACGCGCTCAAAACCGCCGTGGAAGAAGCGGATCCACCTGGAACGGTTGTGGCCTTCGCGGGATCAGCCGTCCCCACAGGCTGGCTCCTGTGCGACGGGTCAGCGGTCAATCGAGGGACCTACGCGCGTCTATATACCGCCATCGGAACGACGTATGGCGCCGGAGACGGGGCAGCTACCTTCAACGTGCCGGATTTGCGGGGCGAATTCATCCGCGGATTCGATAGCGGACGCGGCGTGGATGGCGGACGCTCGCTGGGCAGCATGCAGACCGATCAGTTGCAATCCCATACCCATTCTGATAGCGGCCACGCCCACGGTTTACACCTGTACCATGACAGCTGGGACGGGGGGCCAATACAACCGCAGCAGTCAGACCTTTCAGCTTACGTCGGGCAGGGGCAAACAGATACAGGCTACGCCAGCCTGGGAAACCCTGTGGTCAGCACGCAGGGAACGCCACGCCATGGCGCGGAAACCCGGCCGCGCAGTGTCGCCTTGAATTACATCATAAAATACTGAACCCGTCGGGCGGTATCCGCGGTAAAAAAAACCAGATACCGGAATCATTCAAGCGGTCTCAATTACATTGGGTTAAGATAACCCGATGAATCGAAAACGAATCTTTTTTCTTTCCATCCCCGCGATCCTGGCGATCGTTCTATGGAATTTTTTTTCCGTTCCAGAGGATCATTTTAAGAAACAAATCCAGGCGAGCGTCGATTTCCCTTACAATGGCGAAATTTTACACACCAGGGACGCGCAGGACCTGACGGCGCGAGGGATTCAAACCCTGGTTCCGAATTTGCCGGCCCAGGATGAAATCCTGCTCCAGGAAGAATTCGGTCGAGCTTTTGTCGCAGCGATGGATGGGGCCATATGGATCGTGGATCTTAAAAAAAATACTGCTACCCCGTTTATCGACCCCCCGCTCCTGCCCGCGGGAATGGTCCTTCATCCGAAAAATCCGGACTTGATTTATTTTTGCGCCTCACGCGAGAAAAAAGACGACCCGGTTGCCGAAAACGGACCGGGAATCTACGAGCTGCGAATTTCGACCAGATCGATCAGAAAAATCGGCACGCGCGTCCCTAACATTCCCGCGACAGGCCACAACAAGTCAAAAAGCGTTATCGGAAAATTTTACCCATCGCCCGCAGAACAACCCACTCTGCGTTTTTCAGAAATGACGGATACGAACAGCCGGCCGGTCGAAAAAGCGGATGACCTTGCCATCAGCAGCGATGGGGAAAGAATTTACTTCACCGAACCGTACGACCATGCCGGAGCGATCCTCGGTGTTAGCATCCAATCGCGGAACGAAGCTCTGACGCTGGGTACGAACGGGAATATCTGGAAATTCGATTTAATAGAAAATACCGCCTCCCTGGTCGCCCATGATTACGCGTACCTGGACGGGATTCTCCTGGAGTATTCGCCCGATCAAACCAGGGAGTCTTCGATTCTGGTCAATGAAGTTTCGAGATTCAGACTGATTCGTATGTTCCTGTCCGGCGCCCAATCCGGCGAAGATGAAATCGTCATCGACGGATTGCCGGGTTTTCCGGACGGTATGGACCGTGACCCGGAAGGCAGAGTCTGGGTCGCCCTGGTAATTGAACGATCGGCTTTGATCACCTGGCTGCACAAAAATCCCTTCTGGAAACATCTGGTATTATACATTCCGGAACGCCTTCAACCGGTTTCGCGAAGGACCGGGCTGCTGGTGCTTTCAAAGGACGGGAAAAAACCGCTCTACTACGGCATGCACGACGGTTCATTATTTTCGACCTTAATCGTTGTGGTTCCCGGGAAGGAACGTATCTACCTGGCAATCTATGAAAAAAACTACAGGGGACTGAATTTGATTCCGTATCCGCAATCCTTGCTTCATCCATGACGGAATCGTTTCAGACAGGTCCCGATTTTCGTGATAAAAAACGCTGGAGCGAAGAAACCTGCCGGGTATTTTCGGGTTTCGTTCGAAAATTATTTCAGGAAAATAAAATGTATTTCGGTCATTACGCTGTCGCCGCTGCCATCAAGGCAAAGGAACCCGGGGTTCCCGCACTCCCCATTCTTTTCGGTGTCTGTTTTCTGGATCTGTTGAATGCCGCCTTTATTCTGGTCGGAATCAATACGATAACGGCGAATCCAGAAGCTCTGCCCTATCTGTATTTTGATCTGACCTTCATCGATTGGGATCATTCCCTCCTGATGGCAATTGTCTGGTCTCTGGTCTGGGGCGCGTTCTTTTACAAAAGCAAGAAAGTCGCCGCAGTCGCCGCCCTGGCGGCTTTTTCCCACATTGTAACGGACTGGCCCATGCACAATTCCGATCTGGCGCTTTTCCCGTATTCCAATATTCATCTCGGACTCGGATTATGGGGAACCCTGGGGATCTGGTCCTGGGTATTAGAAATCCTTTTCAGCGCGGCCCTTCTGGGATATGCCTGGGTGAAAACGAAACGTTCCGGTGGCAACCTGGTCGGGCCCATGGTCTTCATCGCTTTCCTGGCAGTTCAATTGAATCCCTGGCTTTCGCCTTTGAAATTCGTCGCAACGTTCTCTGAGCCGTACGCGTCCCTGACCGTCTCGGTTTTATTGTTTTTCGGATTCCTGTTTCCGTCCCTCATCCTCATCCGGCTCTATGCCCGGATGGAGGCGAATAAAAGGAAAGCCTGAGGAGCCGTCCTAACGAAAGGTGAAAACTTATTGACGAGGATGGTGTTTGCGGATACAATTATTCGAACGTGGAATTGGACGGGCGGCAGGTAAAGAATTACGCGGAAAATTAATTTTCCGGAATCTGCCGCCCGTCCAATTCCTTCTAACAGGTTGCTGAAAAGCGGTGTTTCACGCTGTTTCACGAAACACCGCTTTTGGCGATACATCCTGTATCGTCTCATTGGCAGCTTTTTCAGCACCCTGCTAAAGTCATAAAACAAGAATTTGACAAAGTCGCTTTAGAAACCCTGGCGCCCGGATGGATTCGGATAACAAAGGCATTCTCTATTTATGGAACAGCAGGATGTTTTTTGCCACGAATGCCATGCAGACGGACTTTCATATCCATTATGCGGCAACTCTGGCGGTTTCACTTGAAACGAACATCAGCATCGAAACCGAAAAAGGAAAAGAAGAATACCGGGTCGCTCTGGTCGGACCGAATACCTACCACCGAACGGTTTCGCCCGGTGTGAAAATGATCGCACTGTTGATCGATCCGGAAACGTACGAATACGCGGCGATTTCGGATGTCGTTCAAGCAGGTGAGGTCAAACGGCTGGATGTCGCGACCGTGTTGCCTCTGATGGGCCGGCTGTGGGATCTGTACTACGGAAGTGTCAGCAACGCGGAGGCCTGGGAATTGCATCTGGACCTGCTCCGGTGCGTGTATCCATTTCAAAAACTGGGAAAAAATGTAGACGAAAGAATTCGAAAAATTGCGGAAAGAATTCGAACGGAATTGCCGGACAGCATCCGGATGAAGGAAATCGGCAGGGATTTTTCTATTTCCGAAGATCGATTGATCCGCCTGTTCAAAGAGAACCTGGGGATTCCGCTGCGAAGATACCTGCTCTGGGTCCGCATCTTAAAAGCGGCGAAACTTCTCAAAGAAGGAAAAAATCTCACCGAGGTGGCCCATTCCGCGGGTTTTTCGGACTCCGCGCATTTCACGCGCACTTTCAAGGAAAACTTCGGATTTGTGCCATCCGTTTTTTTCGGCCGAATTAAATCGATCGAAGTCCGCTTCTGCGAATCGGATTGACCGGTTCCGGAAAATTTTTTCAAAATACCGGAATCATTCAATCCAGAGGCTTTCGGTTCTGATACCATAAATCCAATCAAAGGGGAAGAGTTTATGCCAGTAGCAACAGAAAAGGGACTTTTTTCCAGACTTTCCTCCAGGATGTCCAGGTACCGCTCCGAATCGATCAAGCTGCCCACCACCGAAGAAAAAGCCGGGTTTCGAAAAGCGCAGCGACTGGCCTACCGGTGCGTAACCGAAACCGAAAAGGAAATGCGTGCGGGCTGGACGGAGCTCCAGGCCGCAAAACGTATGGAAGAATTTCTCCGCGACCACGGAGTTAAGGTGTTCCTGCATCGACCCTTTGCCTGGTTCGGCGAACATGCCCGCTTTGACGGCTACAAACGGTTCACCCAGTTTCATCCAGGGAAAAAAATATTAACCGAACACGAATCCTTCATCCTCGACGTTTCGCCGGTGGTGGACGGCTATATCGGGGATATCGGCTATTCTTCCTCTTTGCGGCCGAACCCGGAACTTGACCGGGGTATGGAATATTTATTAAAACTGCGCGCCGAAATTCCCGGGCTCTTTGCCTCGTCGATGAGCGCGGCGGAGATCTGGTGGAAAATCGATCGGGATGCGAAAGCGAACGGTTTTGAAAACGTACATTCCCTGTATCCGTTCGCGGTTTTAGGGCACCGCGTTTACAAAGTGCATCTTCCGAATATTTCCTTTCCCTTATTACCGGTCAGTTTCGCCAGTTGGTTCTCACTCCAGGGATCGTTTGAATTCCTGACGCACAAGGTCTTACCCGAATTATTAACTCCGGATCATGAAGGCGATAAAATCGGGTTATGGGCGATTGAACCGCATTTCGGACGCGGAAAAGCCGGTTTTAAATTCGAAGAGATCCTGGTGGTGGAACCGGATCGCGCCTACTGGCTGGATGACGAAGTGCCCCATGTACAGCGCGCGAAAACAGGACAGGCAGCCAGATGAAACGAAATCGGAATTTTTTCGTATTGATTTTTTTGTGCGCGGTCGCCTGTAATCCGGGCGAAATTAAAATCGGCGCGGCGTATACGCTGGGGGAAGTCCCTTCCGGTATCGTCGCCGTCGCAGCGCGGCAGGATCCGTTTTTGAACGGACTTTCCACCGAAATGACCGACCTTCCCGGTCATGACGATTTGATCTTCGATGCGCCGAACGGGACCGGCTATGCCTCCGGCATGGACGGCTGGATCTGGAAACTGGATTTATCCGCGGGCAAAGCTTCCCAATGGGTCCGCCCGCCCGTGAATCCCGCCGGTATGCAATACGCGAATCGGAACAAAGACAAAATTTTAGTCTGCGCCTCCAGGCTGGGCGCTGAGTCGTACGCAGAAAACAGCCGCGTCGGTCTGTACGAAGTCGACATCGCCACCAGAGACGTCAAACCGCTGGTACTGGACCTGCCGAAAACGGAGCAAGAGGGCTTCGAAAAAGTTTACACCGGATCCGGGAGACGTTCGTATTTATTGAAAGATTTAAACGAATCCAATTCCAGACCCTTTTCGCTTTGTAACGACCTGGCGGTATCCGCGGACGGAAATCGTATTTATATCACCGAACCGTTCGAACGCGGGGACGCGGCCATGGGCAGCGGTGCCGTACCCGAAGCGATCGGCCTGTACCCGCACGGAAAACTCTGGCTGTACGACCGATCGACCGAATCGGTCACGCTCGTGTTGAGCGGGTTTACGTTTGTGGACGGGATCCTTCTGGAAGAAAGTCCGACTACCGGGGACGAGTCCGTCATTTTTTCCGAAACCACCAAATTTCGAATCATGCGCGCATTCCTGTCCGGCAAGAACGAGGGCACATCCGAGATCCTGTTCGAAAATTTACCCGGCCTGGCGGATGGGCTCGAACGCGACGAAAACGGACGGATCTGGATCGGGATCATCAAACAGAGATCCGGACTCGTCAACTTCATTCACAAAAATCCCTGGACCAAACCCTTCCTGCTCTCGTTGCCACGGAAACTTTTGCCGATTTCCAAAAAAACGGGTATTCTCGTACTCGACTCGCGGGCGGAGCGGCCCCTGTATTATGCCATGCATGACGGTTCCAGGATTAACGATATTTCGGTCGCGGTTCCGTTCGGAGAAAAAGTATATTTCCCTTCGTTCGATAAAACTTCCCGGGGATTGTATTCGCTTTCGCTTGCGGACCTGCCCTTGAGTGAGTGATCGGGTACCGGCCAGCATCCTCCGGAATCTCTTTCGCCTACGTTCCCGGGAACCGCTCGATGTGAAAGTCCCCTTCGCGACCGAAATAGACCACTCGTTTACCGGTCAGGTACGCGATATAAAAAACGCAGCCGGCTTGCAACACTTCCTCAGAAAAGCGAACATAGTCGATCTCGCCGGCCTGAACCCGTTGTATGGAAGCCCTGACCGCATCCGCCGAAAATTCTTGCGCGGCCGGCGGGAAATCATGCGGCACCGCTTCAACGTGACTTTCTCCATTCGGCGCATAGTATCGGTTCTCGCCCCGCACGAAGTCCACATGATACGACTCGATACCGTCGGCCAGCAACCGGCTCACCACGGCCGGGAATTTTATCGCGCCTTTCAGCGACAGATCAATTACGTCTTTGATATTCTGTACGTCCATAGTTGCTCCCCTATTCTACCGGCAGTTTTTGCAACCGGTTCTCTCTGGCGATTTTGATCAAAAGCGCTTTCAGCGATTTCCGTTCAATCCGGGTCAGCGCCGCGAAATATTCCTCTTCGTTCTCATCCGCGAGCTTCCCCAGCACGGGAACCAGCGCCCTGCCTTCTTTCGTGAGACGCAGTTCCTGATAACGCCGGTCCTCAGCCGATTCCTTGCGGGTTCCCAGGCCTTTCGCTACCAGACGGTCCACAAGCTTCGAGACCGCCCCGCGACTCATGCCGGTCATCTGCGCGATCTGACCGGGAGCGATGGAATTACCGCCGTCGAACATCTCGCGCAGCACAACCCATTCCGCCACGGTCACATTCTTCCGTCTTAACTTTTCGGAAAAAGAGTGCGACACACTGTTCGAAACCATCCGCAACCAGAACCCGATGTGTTTCCGTAACCCGCGCTCAGGCATTCAGCCAATATAGTTTCCAAGGAAACTATTGTCAACGCAATTATTTGTGATCCGGGCAGCCGGAGGGCCGACACCCGGGTGGTACGGACGAGCCTACCCCAGCTCCCGCACCAGCGCGAAGTACAACTCCGCCGTTATCGCTTCCGGCCGCAAACTCGGATCAATGCCCACGCGCTCTGCCGCGGCGAAGAGTGCCTCAGCGGCGAACCCCTGCGCGGCGGCATTGTGTTTCCAGTTGTTGCGAACCGTCTTGCGTTTCCCCTGGTAGGTCGCCCGTAGAAGCCGTTCCAGAATGGCGGGCGGACACAGCGGCCCTTCGGCGTGCGGCGTGAGCACGAGCAGCGACGAGCGCACGGCGGGGGCAGGAAAAAAAGCGCCGGGCGGAATGTGCAGCGGGACATGCACCGTACAGAGATTGCCCGCGAATACCGCGAGCGAGCTGATTGACCCGCCGGCCAGTCGCAGGGCGAATTCGTTTTGCACGAGAAACACGGCCGCCCGCAGGCCCGGCCAGGCCAGAGCCGCCAGCAAAAGTTCGGTTGTGATATAGTATGGAAGATTTCCGTACAGAACCTGGATGCCGCCCCCGCCCTGCTCCGCTCCCGCCTCCAGAACCGCGCGCGCGTCGCCCTCTATGATTTCGAGACCGGCCGCGCCCTCGGACCAGTCCGCGAGCATACTCGCCAGGACCGGATCGATTTCGACCGCGCGCACCCGGCGATCCGCGGTAAGCAGGGCGTGGGTCAGAGCGCCCGGGCCGGGCCCGATTTCGAGCAGGAGTTCGCCGGGCCGCGTCCGCTCAAGGATTTCAGCGGCGATGCGCCGCACCTGGTTGGGGTCGACCAGGAAATTCTGGCCCAGACGCTTCAACGGGGCCCCGCCGCGATCGCGCAGAGCGGCGAGGATGCGCGCGGGACTGTAATAGGGAAATTCGCGCATGGGAAACGAAATCCTGTTCGAGAAATTCCGAACATCCCGCCGACCGGTAAGACGGCAACAATGCCAGAATTTCTTCATTTTTTGAGCATGTTCTGAACCCCCTGAGCGATTTTTCTTTCGCGAAAGGGGGTTCAGAACATGCGCACGGTCATACGGCGGCGCCGGAATTCCTGGTTGACTCTGTACATTCCGGGAGATCACATGAATAAAGCGATAAAAAAACGCGGCAGCGCCCGCGGCGGGGTCGCCCGCGCACCCAACGACGGAGATTTAACATGGCTGGAATGGAACGAAACAAACTTGAACAATACCTCGGCGCGGACACCGCGAGCCTGCTGGATACCTATAAACCGAAAGTCAACAAAGAGAATCTGCACCTGCCCGGTCCGGATTTTATCAACCGCATCTGGTCGGTTTCCGATCGCAGTCCCCAGACCCTGCGGTCGCTCGGCCAGATCTTCAACAACGGCCGTCTGGCCGGAACGGGATACGTTTCCATCCTGCCGGTGGACCAGGGCATCGAACACAGTGCCGCGGCCTCTTTCGCACCGAATCCAATTTATTTCGATTCTGAGAATATCGTCCGTCTGGCCATCGAAGGCGGCTGCAACGCCGTCGCCTCCACGTACGGCGTGCTCGGTACCGTGGCCCGGAAATACGCGCACAGGATTCCGTTCATCGTCAAGATCAATCACAACGAACTCATGACCTTCCCCAACACCTACGACCAGGTTCTCTTCGGCAACGTGCGCCAGGCCTGGAACATGGGCGCGGTGGCCGTGGGCGCGACGATCTATTTCGGATCGAGCGAATCGCGGCGGCAGATCGTGGAAATCGCCGACGCGTTCCAGGAAGCGCACGAACTGGGTATGGCCACGATCCTCTGGTGTTATATTCGCAATGACGAATTCAAAAAGGACAAGGACTATCATGTAGCCGCGGACCTGACCGGCCAGGCCAACCACCTCGGTGTGACCATCCAGGCGGACATCATCAAACAAAAACTGCCCGAAAACGACGGCGGCTTCAACGCCATCAAGTTCGGCAAGACGCATCCGAAAGTGTACAGCGAACTCAGCTCGGCGCATCCGATCGACCTGTGCCGCTGGCAGGTGCTCAACTGTTTCGCGGGCCGCGCGGGCCTGATCAACTCCGGCGGCGCCTCCGGAGCGCACGATTTCGCCGAAGCGGCCAAAACCGCAGTCATCAACAAACGCGCGGGCGGCATGGGCCTGATCTCCGGACGCAAGGCCTTCCAGCGGCCCATGAAAGAAGGCGTCGAGCTGCTCAACGTCATCCAGGACGTGTATCTTTCGGACGCGGTGACCGTCGCCTGATCGGGGGGATGATAGCGTTTACGCGAAAACCCGCCCGGTCAGATGGGCGGGTTTTTTTAAGGGGTAGCGCAAGAACAATCGACGGCCTTTCATGAACCAGAGTTGGGTGCTTGAGTCAAATGCCACCTATCTTCTCCCTGATGGGTGGACCGCGAAAGCGCTGAAAATCGTCTGCGTCCAGACGAGATGACTCGCCGTTTGGTTCCTTTTTTGATTGACCGCCACATCTGAATGCATTATACTCAAAATGTGAATGCACAGACGACCCATCTGACCGTTCGGAAAGTGCCCGCGAAACTCGCGAAAGCCCTTAAGCTCGAAAGCAAAAAACGCGGCAAATCCCTGAACGCGCTCGTGATTGAAATGTTATCAGCGGCCGCCGGCCTTTCCCCGGCGCCAGAAACAACAAACGGACTCGAAAAACTGGCCGGGACCTGGACGGCCGAGGAAGCCGCGCAAATGCAGAGGGCACTGAAAGATTTACGTAAAATTGACCGGGATTCCTGGAAATGATCCGCTCCCTGTGCCTTGACACTTCGGCATACAGCCAATTCAAACGCGGCCGGCGTGAAATTGTCGACATCATTTCCCATGCCCGACTGATTGCCTTACCCGCGATCGTCCTCGGTGAGCTACTCTTCGGCTTTCTAAAAGGCACTCGCCGCGAAAAAAACGAAAAAGAATTGGCCGGCTTTCTCGCTCACCCGGAAGTTACCATCCTTACCATCGACGGAGAGGTGGCTGAAACCTACGCGGAAATCATGAGCCAACTGGAAAAAGCGGGAACCCCGCTCCCCTCCAATGATATCTGGATCGCCGCCGTCGCCGCCAACCAGGGCCTGCCCGTGGTCACGTACGACGCCGATTTCGCCCGCATCCCCCGCATCAGTGCGCGAGTTCTGGAGTAAACCCCACACCCCATGATCCTCGGCTGGACCCGCCCACAGGCGATTTTTTTGAGCGCGGTCGCCCTCGCCCTGTGGTGGGTGATCTGCCGCTTCGCTTTTGAACGCGCGCAGACACGCCTGCGTTTTTCGGCGGGCCTGGGTCTCATCGCGCTCGCGGCCCAGATCGCGCTCCTGTTCGTTACCATACATGTGTTCGACGATTACAGCGCGCGGTTCGGTTCGCTGAGCCCCGGCGAATTCGAAGCGCTCAACGCGCGCATGGATCTGCTGCGGAATATAAGCGGGTACGTGTTCGTGCTCGGAATGGCCCCCTCCGGGCCGCTGATTTTTATCTTTTCCACCGGAAGCACGCGCCTGTCTCCGCGCTGGCACCATTTTCTCGGTATCGCGGTGGGTCTACTGCTGGTGCTCGCGTGCCTCATGCTCTGGCTCGCGTCGTACATGCCCTCAGGCGGGATGATCGGATAGCCGGTTCCCCCACTCGTCGATTTCGTGGTCGACCGCGTAGAGGCCGGGCGAGGGCAGGCTTCGCTTGAAAAACTGGTCGGCCATTCCGAGCGAAACGCAGAGGAGCTGGGCGATGATCCCGTCCATGATTTCGGTGGGCGCCCCGTAGTATAAAAAGTTCACGGGGGATAGATCGGACAAAAGATAAAAATTCTTAACGAATTCCCCGCCCGCGCCCGTACACCGGAAGCGAACGATGCCGCCCAGGTCCATCTTCGTCTGCGGGTCGATGATCCGCGCGGACTCGGCGCGCACGTCACAGTCGCCCGCGCGCGACCGGCGACCGAGCAAAAATGGATTCAACCACTCGATCAGATGCGTAAACTCGGCCGTTTTCGTGGAACCCGACGCGATGAACAGATCGCGCGCGGCGCCGTGTAAGAGCAAATTTTCCCAGAGTTCCTCCGTGATAATCGACTCGCCGATCACGCCCAGTATAAAATCCGTCGCGTACAATAGATCAGCGGGGATATCCGTCAGGTTCCGGTAGGCCCGGTCCGCGCCCGGCTCGTTGCGTACATCCACGCGCAGAAGGTGCGGATTGTCCGGGTGCAGACGGGTCCTGAGATCGTCACGGAGGAACGACCCAATATTGCCCTCCGATCCCAGCAGCAGAAATTTTCGCCTGGAAAGAATTTTTCCCTGTCCGTGCAAAATATCCTCGATCGCCTTGAGAATCGAAAAGGCGACCTCGCGCGATTCTTCCAGTGTTTTTTCACGCGAAATCGCGATCGAATACACCGGCAGCAGCAGGCCCTGCCCTTCCTGGCGCACTTTTTTGACGCGGTCGTAGCCGTTGCGCGTGTGTTCCACGGACCCGATCAACACCTCCGTCAGGAAGTCGCGAAAAGCACGCTCCGGTCGCGCGACGCCGCTTATCAGATAACGCGCGCAAACCTCGCCCAGGGAATCGCCGTTCAGCGCGTGTTGATTCAAAAACGGAGCCAGATAACCGCCGTCTTCGATCAAAAGCACCCGGTCGCCGTCGGCGGCCGCCTCCAGACAGAGCTTCAAAAAAAGATGCGTGGCGAGGAGTTTCATCGCGTCGAAAAAGCCAGGCTCCTCCCGGTCCATTTTTTGTTTTACGGCTTCCAGTCCGGTCACGTCGCTGAAAAGCGGTGATACCGAATAATACGTTTTGCGTTCCGGGCTGACTTTGAGTTCCAGACCCGACATATAAAACGCGTCGACCGGCAGATCGAGCAGGATGTCGAGGTATTCGGACGGGATCAGGCCGCCGTATTTCACGAAACAGATGTGCGTCGACTTCGCGTCCAGCCGGCGCAGCGCCTCGATCAAACCGAGAATTTCGGATGTAATATGATGTACGAGAAATACGCGCAAACCCTGGAGCGAAAACGCGTGGCTCCGGCGGTCGGCCACAGCCTCCAGGCGCGGCATCCTGGCCAGGTAATGGCCCAGCGAAAGCGCCCGCCGGCGTTGCTGGAAGCTGTAATTCAACACCCGGTCCAGACGCGAGAGGTCCACGTACACGACGGTCTCGCCCAGATCGGCGCGGACGGTGTAACCTTCTTTCAACAGGCGCGTGACTTCCTGGTCTTCGAGGATGAGGAACAGTTTTTTGAAAACCGGCAGCGACCGGCGCGGCTCCACCGTGAGCGTATACCCGGCGAAGCTCTCGTCCCAGATGAAATTGATCTGGCTCAGCGCGCCGAGCGCCGTTTTCTGGATCTGTTCG
This sequence comes from uncultured Leptospiraceae bacterium, assembly GCA_964631535.1. Classification (GTDB taxonomy): domain Bacteria; phylum Spirochaetota; class Leptospiria; order Leptospirales; family Leptonemataceae; genus CAZVZS01. The sequence continues at coordinate 66,910 of CAZVZS010000018.1, read as the reverse complement.
AAGACCCGGTTGAAGCGGCGATTTTCCTCGCTGTATAAATTTTCCCCGCGCTGGCAGGCGCCCACGACCGCGCCGTGAATCGACTCGGCGATTTTCGTGCTGCCCGCGATGTACACGCGCGAATCGAGATCGCTCACGATTTCGTGGTCGATCGATTTCAAGTCGATGTTCGCGCGATCGAAGGTTTCGATCGTGAGGCGCAGCAGAAATTCGCCGGGTTCCCGCTGGTTCGCGACGCGCTCAAGGATGAACTGGTAATCCACTTTTTCGTTCGGGCTGACGTGGTGAAATGGAAAGACCAGCGCGCGCGAGGGATTGGTGGCCAGGTCCTCCCCGAAAAACTCCGGATGGATTTTTTTCGCCCAGACCTGGCGCTGAAACGTGCCGAATACGATCCGGAGATGGTCCTGGAATTCCTCGCGAAACAGATTCACGTCTCCCAGGACGCCCGCGCGCGAATGAATCTGGATGTACCCGATTTTTTTTTCGCACAACTCGTAGTTGATGTTGGGATTGATCCGGTACAGAATGGAAATATCGCCCGGCGACGATACAACGCGCTCGACGATGTCGTCACCGAGCGTGCGCGATAAAATCGACAGGCCCAGAAAGATTTGCAGGCGCGAAAGATCGATCCCGAACGTGTTTGTTTCTTCTTTGACGAGCGCCGGACCGAGCGAAGTGGGAATGGAAGTCCCGATTTTACTTCGTTTCATGCTTGATGATCACCTTCACCGCGTCCGGAGTCCGGGCCGTCGTGAACGCTTCCGGAAGCCGCGCGGAACCAAACTCATGCGACACTATGTGCGTGGCCATGGCCGCGCCCACCTCCGGATTCTCCTGGAGCAGTCGCAGGGCCAGATGAAAATCGCCGCAGCGCGAGGTGCGAATAATTTTGCCCTTACGAAAAAATTGGACCAGCGCCGCGGCCGCCGCGTCCGCGGGCAGCCCGTCCGCCGGGACGAACAGAATCGCGCCTCTGGGTCGTACAAGCGAAACTTCCGAACCCGGAACGGGCCGGATGATCCGGTCGATTTCTTCCAGGCTTCCCGCCAGACCAAGATCGAAACGCGGCAGACGTCCCGTGAAATTTTCCATGACCCGGGCCGCGTCTTCCGGACCCGACCGGTCCACCGTCAGACCCTGGTCGCGCAGGACACGCTCCACCGGTCCATCCCGTAGCGACGGCGCCAGGTAAATGCGCGTATTTTCAGATCGTTCACCTTCCCAGCGAAAATTCAAATTATCCGCGGAGAATGGCAGAATCGAAAGTTCGTCCACGACCAGTTCGGTCAGATGGCGCAGGCCGCCCATGGTCTGGCCGTTCGTGGTTTTGAGGTGTACCTCGCGTCGGGCGAGATCCAGAGCGGCCAGAAACCCGTCCGGGGTACTGGTCGTGTCATACACGATATCGAAAGAAATCCCGGCCGCGTCCGGACCCGTGAGATCGATCGCGTCGTCCGCGCCCAGTTTTCGCGCCAGCTCCAGCGGCGGTTTGCGCCTGGCAAGGGCGGTGATCGTAAATCGCCGGCCCGAATGAGAACGATACGCGTGGAGCGCGCAAATCACCAGACTCCCCAGACGCCCTGGCCCCAGCACGGCCACCTGATCCCCGTCCCGGGGCGGGGAAGCCACGACCGCCTGCAGCGACGCGGCGAACGGTTCGACCAGCACCGCCGCGCGGTCCGGAATGCCCTGAAACGGAATGGCTGCGTTCCGCGGCGCCAGGATGTACGGACCGAACCCCCCCGGCAGACGATCGATCCCGAGTACCATCCGGTCCGGCGAATGCGTTGGAATGCCCGCCAGGCAGAATGAATCGAGGGCGGCGTCCCCCCGGGCCGCGTACGTATCGTTGATCTCCACCACATAGGACTGGCCGTCCGGGTCTTCGGCGATCACTTCGTGCCCGGTGATCTGCGGCAGGGGAAACGGCAGAAAGCGCCGGTCCAGATCCGTGGAGCAAACCCCGCAGAGCCGGGTTTTCAGCAGGCGATAGCCCGGTCCCAGGCTGAGATAGGGGGCGCCGTTTCGGCGGATACTCCAGCCGGTGGCCTGATCCCCCGCGAATTCATACTCCGCTTCCTCAAACGCGTCCTGGGCGGTATAGTCGAGCGCCTTAAATTGTATCGTTTCCATGCCGTCCGACTTGAATCCGCCGTGAATCGGATCCTGTCATTGAAAAAACCCCCTGGTACCGCACCGCGCGCCGACGGGCTGAACATGTGGTAAAGGCCGCGCGCCGAAACGATCGGTTCCTTCGGATAAATTTCGCTTGCTCTACGCCGCCGCCGCACTCAGGTTCTAACCGGGCGCTGAACCCAATCGGGCCATTCTGATCGCATGGAAAAACGAACGCATTACCTCGGCCGTCTCGCGGTGCTCAGCCTCTACCTGGGAACCGCCGTCCTGTTCGCCCCCCCGCCGGTCATCCGGGCCGCCCTGAGTTTGTTTGGCGCTCTGATCCTTTATATAATATGGATGGAAACTACAGGCGCACAGCGCGCGGACCGCGGGCCGCTCTATTTTCGTCTGAGTTTCGATATTCTGATTTTGACCGGCATGGTCCACCTCACCGGGGACGTGCGGTCGTTTTTCCTGGTGGGCTACGGTTTGATCGTCGTCTTTCGTTCCGCCAGCACCGATCCGGCGTTCGGCCGGTCCGCGATCGCGCTTTCGGTTCTGGCCCTGGGTGCGCTCTGTGTTTTACTGGGCTTCGGCCTCCTGGAACCGGCCCGGATGATCGGGGGGCCGGCCGCGCGGCGTACCGGTCTGGAATACCTGGCGGGTGTGCTGGCCGTGGCCCTGAGCGGAATTCTCACGAACGAATTCATCGGCCCGCTGTTTCGTACGGCGCGGACCGAGCGCGAACGCGCCGAACGCGAAAGTACTGAATCGCGCCTGGACCTGGTCTTATCCGAAAAAGCGCGCTACGAACTGGAGACCTTCAGTGAATTTGCGCGACGGCTCAATTCGACCGACTCGTTCGAACAGATCATCGATCAGATCTTCGATTACATCACCGCGAACTTCAGCATGGAGGGCACCGTGCTCTACCTGGTCGATCGAAACGCCCAGGTTTTTTATCCGCACCGCATGCACATGCCCCCCGAAGCTCCGCCCGAAAACGTCGAATACATGCGCTCGTGGACCATTCCGTTTTCGGAAGAAGGCGGCATGCACTGGCACGCCTGCCGACGTAAAAAACCCGTGTACCTGCCGCACCTCAAACAATCGCCGAAAGAAGCGGATAAGGTCGGCGTCAATCTCCTGGAATTGCGTTCGATTCTGATGGTGCCCCTGGTCGTCCGGGACGAGGTCTTCGGCATCATCGATTTTACGAACTACAAAAAGAAACTGAACCTGTCGCGCGAGGACATCAACAGCATCGCCCTCTTCTGCGAGCAGATCGCCGGGGCCATCCGCAGTTCCCAGCTCGTCCACGAAGCGCAACTGGCGCGCAAGGAGATGGAGGAGTCGAAGGCGGAGATCCAGCGCCTGAACGAAATCTCGCAGCGCATCAACGCCATCAGCAATCTGGACGAAATTCTGGAGACCATCTTCGGTTACATCAAAGAACAATTCGCCATCGAAGGCATCTGGTTGCAGTTCATCGACCAGGACAACCAGGAACTGTATACCTACAAAAGCACGCGACCCACCGGCATTTCGGAAGAACAACTGCGGTACATCCGCGCCCTGCGCGTGCCGCTCAAACCCGAGGGCGGCCTGGCCTTTCGCGTGTACGAACGCCAGAAACCGTTTTACATGGCCCGGGTTCCGAAAAATTTCCTGACTGAAATCGACCGGCGCAACGCCGAAACTTTGCGCATCGAAGCGGCTCTGTACATGCCGCTGGTCATCAACAACGAATGCGTGGCCATCATCTCGTTCACCCAGTTTCACAAAAAAATGAAACTTTCCCAGGAGACCATCGACTCGCTGGCCCGCTTTTGCGAGCAGATCGCCGGGGCCATCAATAATTCGCGTCTGCATACCGAAACCGAGTTTTCGCGCATCATCGCGGAGGAACACTTACAGGAAATCCGCAAGCTGAAGTCGCAGCAGGATCTGGACTACTTTCTCACCAGCCAGTTGATCGAACCCCTGGCCGGCATCCACATCAAGAGCGAGACCGTCAACATCGAGCAGTTCACGCGGCAGAAAAAAAACTTCCCGTTCAAGGCCTGGCACTGCGAAATCGGCGGAGACATCAACCTGGCCTACAGCATCGCCTGGGACAACCGCCCGTACACCGTCTTCCTCAACGCGGACGCCATGGGCAAATCCATCCAGGGCGCGGGCGGGATTCTCGTGCTGGGCTCGGCCTTCCGGATCATCATCGATCGTACGGAAAAGACGAAATACAAATACCCGGAACAGTGGCTGAAGAACACCTACCAGGAACTCGATCGCATCTTCGAAACGTTCGAAGGCGGGATGTACATCACCACTTTCATCGGCATGATCGACGACAATACCGGCTGGATGTACTGGATCAACGTGGAACACCCCCACCCGGTCCTGTATCGCAACAAAAAGGCCGAAATCATCGACGCGCGATTTCGCCTGAACAAGCTGGGATTTACTCTCGGCAAAAGCCTGGCCGCGGTCAATATGATGCAACTCAAGACCGGCGATCAGGTTTTCCTCGGATCGGACGGGCGCGAAGACGTGGTCCTGCACGGGACCGTGGACATCCAGACCGGGGAAGGCGAATTCAACCGCGACGACAATTTTTTCGGGAGTATGATCGAAAAAGCCGACGGCGATTTAAAACAGATGTTCAGTGAAATTCGTCTGGCCGGCCAGATCATGGACGACGTTTCGTTCCTGAAAATTTCGTACGAAAACGACAACGCCCTGCCCGGCGACATTCTGAACCAGGCGCGATCGGACGAGTTGTCCCGCGGCGCGCGAAAGTTTCTGGCCGAAGGCCGTACGCCAGACGCCATCGCCCTTCTGAAAAAAGCGGCCGAACGAATTCTCGACATCAACACCCCGCTCGATTCCGAGTTCACCCAGCTGTACGATCCGGTGCTGGAGCCGTACATCGAAGCCCTGTTCGGAGCGGGCAAATTTAAAGAAACCCTTCGCGTTGTCCTGGCCTATAGCTCGCTCAACCCGGGCTGCACCCTGGCCCTGGAATTCGGCGCGAAGGCCGCGGCCCGCCTGGACAATCTGGACCTGGCGGCCGACATCGGCGAGCGTGTGTTTTTGCGTGAGCCGGACCGCACTGATAACCTGGTGGCCCTGATCGAAACCCACATCAATATGCGCAGCCTGGACCGGGCCAAATTTTTGTTGAATGAACTGGCGAAGAAGAAAGGCCGGAACGAAGACATCTCGGACCTGACCGGCAAACTGGAAAAAGCCCGCACTGTGTTTACGCCCGGCGGTACCGAAAACCAGGAGCGCCGCAAACGCGAGGACCGCCGCGGCTCCGCCGAACGCCGCCGTTCACAGGGCCGACGGAATTCGGACGCGGATGGGGATGCGGACGCCTGAATTCATTCAGCCGGGACCGCCTTCCAGTACCCGCGCGCATTCGCTTTCGAACCGGCGCGTGCGGGCCTCCGTACAACCAGTCACCCGTTGAAACACAAGGCCAAGGCGACGGGACAACTCCGCGGCTGGATCAGCGGGCGCGCGTCGGTCCGCCGCTGGCCCAGCCGCGCCGCGCGGAGCGGCGGTTCCCTCTCCCTGTGTGTTGCATCCGGTATTCATCACGTTTAATATTTTATCCCGCGGCCCTGAACTCAACAGGGCACTTTTTTGCGTCCTGGTAAGACCGCCTCCGGTGTGCGGGGGTTCCCTTAAATAACAAACCCCGAGCGCATCCTGTTGAAAAAAATTCCGGAAAAAAAGCGCGAATTCCCCGGTCCTGTGCTCCGCCTCAGCGGGAGCGAAAGGGGCCTTCAGCGCACGGTCAGGGAATCGAAAAAACGAGCAAAGCTGTCCCGGTTCTCGCGAGCGTCAGGAAAACAAACCGCCATGAAATAAAAACGACCGCGGTAATAGAGCCGCAAATCGCACTGCCCCTGGGAGGCTTTGATCATGGTGCGCGAACCCTGCATGGAGCCGTGGCGGGCCGGCAGAGCGGAGACGATCGTACCGCGTACGGATTTCGCGAATCCCACCGGGAAAACGGCAAAGGCCCCGTCGATATCGGCCTGGGAAGGGTTTTTGCTTTCGGCTTCAAAGCTGGAAGCGGCGTAGGCGACTTCCCCGTCAAACAGACGGTACAGCACCTGATCCTTATCCCGGATGGTCTCCACAGTACCGGGTGGAAACTCGACGGAAAAATGACCCTCCGTCGAATCGAACTTCTGCCATTTGCGCCCGAACAGGGTGGCGCAGGAACAGAACGCGAGGAGCAGCACAGCGGCCAGCGGCCCGGGGGTTTTTCCGCGAAAAAAAATACGCATCAGTTAACCTTGATGGTGTACGCGCAGGTGCCCGAACCCTGGGTGGCCGAGGAATCGCACTGGCGCGCGTACACTCCGATACAGCGAAACGCGCCGGCGCTGACCGAGGCGGTGACGGTGGCGGGAGAGGTTTCGGTTTGATCGGATAACACAAAATCGTTCAGATTGAACGGATCCGTACTCATCAGGGTGTTGTCCGCGCCCACGTACAATCGCAGCGAGTCCACATCCCCCGTGCCCGTCCAGGTCAGGGTGACGGTGTAAGTTCCCGAGGCCGCGGGCGTAAACTTTTTGAATCCGTGATTTTTGGTGGTAACCGAGAGTGCCTCCGCGGTGCCGTCCCAGTTCGTATTCGATCCTCCACAAGAAGTGGCGCTCGAAGAATTATTGTTTAACAGCAACAGGAGCAGCAGGGAATTCCGGTCATCGTCCTCATCGTTGGAACAGGTGTTCAGGCTCAGCACGAGCGCGAACAGAACCGCGAGGGTTCGGCCGGCTGTACGGGTGAAGAATTTTGGGTACATGATCTTCATTTCTTTTCCGTATGAAACGGCCATTCAGTCAATCAGAAAGTAACGAGCGCCGCGTTGTTTGTCGCGCGAGATCTACAATTAGACGAATAAAATCGATAAAATGTTCGCGGCCCGCGCCCTGAGAAGGTCAGGGACGCAGGGCCGAATCGAGATCGGCTCTGATATCGAACACCGTATCCATTCGAAGGATGTTAAAAATCTCCAGCAAAAAAGCGGAGAGGTTGCAGACCACCAGCTTCTTTCCGTTTTTCGTTATCCTCTGTTTGTAGGCGACAAGCGTGCCGACCGCGGAAGAATCCATATGCGTCACATTGGCCAGATCGATCACATAACGCGCGAAACTATCGTCGATGGCCGCGAGGGCTTCACTCAACTGGCGGGTGGTTTTGACGTCGATCCGGGATTGCTCAAGGCGAATGATAACCGTATCATTCTGTTTTTCGAGCGTGTACATTTCCATGGGTTTGCTCAATACCGATCTCCGGACCGCGTCCCGACACCAGCAGGGTGCTAAAAAAGTGCCCTGCTGTGCGATACAGGATGTATCGCCAAAACCGGTGTTTCGTGATCCAGCTTGAAACACCGGTTTTGCGAGCATCAGCGAATTTAGTTCGCTGATGCGACCTCTGAAAAAGTCCATGGAGGGACTTTTTCAGTAACCTGATAGAAAAGCCCGAACGTTCTTATAGGTCGCCCTTCCGGACCTGTCAAGTCGGTTTCGAAGACTCGAACTTAAAAGTTCGGCGAAAGGACGGGGCGATCCAGTTCCGCTTTGCGGTATCAGATACCAACCGGTAATTCGTTCGCGTAAGCCTCTACGGGCGGGCAGGCGCAAATCAGATTCCGGTCCCCGTAGACATTGTCGATGCGACCAACCGCCGGCCAGAATTTGGACTCACGCAAACGGGCATCGGGAAAGGCGGCCTCTTCGCGCGTGTACGGATGCGGCCATTCGCCGGCGACCACCATCCCGGCGGTATGGGGCGCGTGCTTGAGCACATTGTTCGCGGGATCGGCTGAGCCGCGCGCCACGGCGTCGATTTCTTTACGAATCAGCAGCATCGCGTCGCAGAAACGATCGAGTTCGTCGAGCGGTTCGCTTTCGGTCGGCTCGATCATGAGCGTGCCCGCGATGGGGAAGGACATGGTCGGCGCGTGAAAGCCGTAGTCCATCAATCGTTTGGCGATGTCCTCCGCTTCAATTCCGGCGTCTTTTTTGAGCGGCCGCACGTCGAGAATCATCTCGTGCGCGACGCGGCCCTTCTGGCCGGTGTAGAGCACGGGATACGCGTGTTCAAGACGCGATTTGATGTAATTCGCGTTGAGGATGGCGTACTCGCTGGCCGCGCGCAGACCGGAACCGCCGAGCAGTTTGATGTACGCGTAACTGATCAGCAGAATCAGAGCGCTGCCGTACGGAGCGCCCGAGACCGAGGAAATGGCCGCCGGCCCGCCGACGCCCGCCACCTGGTTGTGGCCGGGCAGGTACGGCGCCAGATGCGCGCGTACGCAGATCGGTCCCATGCCCGGTCCCCCGCCACCGTGCGGAATGGCAAAGGTCTTGTGTAAGTTCAGATGGCAGACGTCCGCGCCCAGTTCGGCCGGAGCGGTCAGGCCCACCTGCGCGTTCATATTCGCCCCGTCCAGGTAAACCTGCCCGCCGTAGCGGTGTACGGTTTCGCAGATGCCGCGCACTTCTTCCTCAAACACGCCGTGCGTGGACGGATAGGTGATCATGAGCGCGCCCAGATTTTTTTCGTAGCGCGCGGCTTTATTCTGGAGATCTTCCAGGTCCACATTGCCCTGTTCATCGCACTGCACGACGACCACCTCCATGCCCGCCATGGCCGCGCTGGCGGGGTTCGTCCCGTGCGCGGAAGCGGGGATCAGTACGACGTTTCGATGCGCATTCCCGTGATCTTCGTGGTACGCGCGGATCACCATGAGGCCGGCGTATTCGCCCTGCGCGCCCGAGTTGGGCTGGAGCGAACAGGCGTCGAAGCTCGTGATTTCAGAGAGGAGTCCTTCCAGCTCCGCGATCATCTTCTGATACCCGGCGGCCTGGTCTTTCGGCACGAAGGGATGCAGTCCCGCGAATTCGGGCCAGGACAGCGGGGCCATTTCCACGGCCGCGTTCAGTTTCATGGTGCAGCTTCCCAGCGGGATCATGGCCGTGTTCAGGCCCAGGTCCCGGTTTTCCAGCCGGCGCAAATAACGCATCATGCCGGTTTCGCTATGATACGAATTAAATACAGGATGCGCGAGAATCGCGGAGGCGCGCCGCAGGCCAGGCGGCAAATCGTCCAGGATCTCGTCCCCGGCGGCCAGCGTCCGCGTGTCCGGAGTGGCGACGTCGGTTCGACCGGCCGCGCGCGCGAATACGCGCGAGACCGCGAGGCAGAGGTCCACGTTCACGGTTTCATCCAGCGCGATCACCACGCCACCTTCGGCAGGATACGCGAAATTGATGCGCTCGGCCAGGGACTGCGCTCGCAAACGTTCGCGGGTGGTTTCGTCACAGTCGATGTGAATCGTATCGAAAAAAGAATCCGCGGCGAGCCTGTACCCCAGAGATCGGGCGCTGCCGGCCAGGAGGCGCGCGAGTCCGTGCACCCGCAGCGCGATCTTGCGCAGTCCCTCCGGGCCGTGGTAAACCGCGTACATCCCGGCCATCGTGGCCAGCAGGGCCTGGGCCGTACAGATATTGGACGTGGCCTTCTCGCGGCGGATATGTTGTTCGCGCGTCTGTAACGACATGCGATACGCCACGTTGCCCTGCGAATCCACAGAGACCCCGATCAGTCGCCCCGGCATCTGACGCTTGAACTCGTCCCGCACGGCCATATAGGCCGCATGCGGTCCGCCGTAACCCATGGGCACGCCGAATCGTTGCGTGCTGCCGATGGCCACGTCCGCGCCCAGTTCGCCCGGCGACGCGAGCACCACCAGAGCCAGAGGATCGGCCGCGAGGATGACCCGAATGCCCTTCGCGTGCGCGCGTTCGATGAAGGCGCGGTAATCGTGCGCGGCCCCGGTGGCCGTTGGATATTGTAAAATGGCCCCGAACATATCGTCATCCAGGTGACCTTCCGCGAAATCACGATACACGAGTTCGATGCCGAGCGGCCGCGCGCGCAGATTGAGCACGTCGATCGTCTGGGGCAGCACACCCTTCGCCACGAAAAAGCGGTGGGCGCCGGAGGCGGCCTGCGCGGGCGCGCGCGAGCGGTGCAGCAGCGTCATGGCCTCGGCCGCGGCGGTACTTTCGTCGAGGAGCGAAGCGTTGGCGACGTCCAGTCCCGTCAGATCGATGATCATGGTTTGAAAATTGAGCAAAGCTTCAAGGCGACCCTGGGAGATTTCGGCCTGGTAGGGTGTATAGGCCGTGTACCAGCCCGGGTTTTCGAAAATATTTCGTTTAATGACCTCGGGGACGATCGTGCCGTGGTAACCCGTGCCGATCAGCGAACGGAACAGGCGATTTTCCGCGGCCAGACCGCGCACCTGCTCCAGGTATTCGAACTCGGACAGACCGGCGGCAATGTTCAGCGGCCGCGCGCGACGGATGGACGCGGGGATCGTCTGGTCAATCAACTCGTCCAGCGACCCGGCGCCGATCGTACTCAGCATTTTTTTTAAATCGGCGGGCCCGGGCCCGATGTGACGGCGTGTGAATTCTTGCGACTGGTCCAATACGTTCTGGTTCATGGCGATTCTACGGGGTTAATTGTTACGGGTGCTTTTTTTTAGAAACGAAACACGGGCAATGGTGACCGGAAAGTGTTCAGGCTACCACAGTGGAAGGGAAAAAATTATGTCGTGCCGCGTCAAGTGAGTTACCGCGCGGGTGGGATTCGCCCTGCGGGCAGCATTTCAGCGTGGTATGTCCCTGGCGCGTTCTTTCCAGTAATCAGGATGACGGCTGTGACGCATGACCGCGACGATATAGAAACCCGCCGCGGTCGGCGCATACAGAATATTGTGCGCGAACCGATTCAGACGAATGCGCCGCACCCGCCCGGAAACCAGCGGCTATCCGGGTGGATGGCGTATCATTAAAACCAGAGCGTGTTCGATTTCGTCGGCGAATAAGTTCCCGAAACCAGGTCATTCGCCTTCGTAATAGTCAAAAGCGCCGTCAGCCTCCATCCGGGCCAGCGGATGAAACTCGATTGCGGTCATGTGCTCTCCGACGCATGCCCGCCAGCACCTCCGCGGCGGGAATTCCTTTCACTTTGCCCTGCAGCAGTTCATCAAGACGACGCTCCGCTTCCACGGCCCATGCCTGTTCAATTTCAGGATCGACCGGACCGGCCAGGGAAGCGGTCAAACGATCGACCAGCAGAATGCGTGCGTCTTCAGGGAGTTGGGCGGCTTCCGCTTCCAGTTCTTCGAGGGTCATGGCCATGCCTTCAAGGAGACGGTAACAGCGCGCTGCGTCCATCAAAAATCACGGCCCCGGAGTAGCGGGCGAGCACCGTATACGGCACGAACTTCCCTGTCCGTATTCACAATCACCCGCACATGACCCGGTCCCAGAGCACGTACGGTCCCCCGCACCCGGCGCTCACCGCCTCCTTGTGGTATTTCCCGCAGCCGCCGATTTTGTTTTCCGGCGCGAGCGACACCTCGTGGCCGGTGGCGAACGGGTCGGCCTTCGTTTTCGCGCGAATTCCGCCGAGGAGCTCGGGCACGTAGCCGGACAACTCGACGTGGCCGCCGCGCCCGCCCACGAACAGGCGCCCGGTGCGTTTCCCGTCTTTGATTTCTTCCAGGTATTCGGCGCCCACGGTCAAGCGCGCGCCTTTGGGATCTTCCATCCCGCCGTGCGATACCTCGGCCAGAAAGCCGTAGTCCACCATCGCGACGATTTCATCCAGGGTACGATCGCCCGCGCTGATGTAGGTATTGGTCTGGCGCGTGAGCGTCGGCCGCCGCCACGATTCGCGTTTGCCGTTGGCGGTGCGCGGCACGCCGAGCTTGAGCGCGGTGCGCAGATCGGTCATGGGCGCGGTGAGGATGCCGCGGTCGAGGATCACCTGCGGCCGCGCCAGTTGGCCTTCGTGATCGAAAAAATACGATCCATTGGTTCCGAAATCGTGCGGGCCATGTTCGAAGAGGCCGGGGTCGTTGACGATCGTCGCCGCGTCGTTGCCGGCGCGCTGACCTTCCGCGCGCATGCGCGGGGCGATACTGCGCCCCTGCAAACACGTATCGCCTTCCTGGGTATGACCGAAGGCCTCGTGCGCGAAGACCCCGGTCACGTCCGGTCCGGTGATGACGGTGTAGACGCCCGGCTCAATGCGTTCGGCCCGGTCCAGGCGGTGCGGCCTGACGGCGGCTTCCTCAATTTCGTCCGGTTTTAAATGGACGATCTCCAGACCGCCCAGGCCCCCGGCGTACACCCGTCCGGTTCCGCCCTTCGCGGACATTCCGCGCACGATGGCCATGCTGAGCGGCAGAGTCTGGGACATGTTCTTTTCGCGGTCCACGAAGACGTACGTACTGATTTGCTGACGAATGGTAACCGCTACCGAAGCGAGTTCGGCCAGGTCCGGCTGATCCGCGCGATACGCCGCGTCACGCGCAAGGATGGCCGCGCGCACGGAACGCGCCAGGTCCGTGATGTCTTTGACGCTGGTGGCGAACGGATTCAGTTCGCAGGGAACGGAAAAATGAACGGGCGTATTCGGACCGGCGCCGGGCGGGATTTGAGCGCGCATCAACGCCGACATTTCGTCCAGCGCTTCTTCGCGCCAGGCCAGGGGCCGGTGGGTGAGACCGACGGCCTGGCCGCCCAGGACCTGATCGACGCGTTCTTTCAAATCGCGCGCGAGTCCGCGCAGGTGCCCGGGCTCCAGCTCGTTGGTGGCCGATTCGAAGTTTTTGCCGTCGGCGACGATCCGCAACACGAGACCGCGGTCGACTTCGGTGCTGTTCGATTCCGTACGCTGGATGTTCACCTGCCTGGTGATCTTGTCCTCAAGAAAAGCGAAGGCGTACCATGCGCGCCCCTCTTCCAGGATTGCCACCAGCTCCGGCAACAATTCGCGCAAAACGTTCAAGTATTCCGGAAAGGCGACCGGTTTGTTCTGTAATTGGATCGTATTCATTTCAGGTTTCTTCTATTTATTCTATTACCACGGTGGCACGGGGAGCACGGGGGACAGGCAGCCTTTTGTGATTTATCGACGTTCCGGAACGTCGCGTACTTGATCTGGATTACTCCCCGTGTCCCCCGTGGCCCCGTGGTTCAATTTTTTGGTTCGGAACCAGTCATTCACCGGAGACCGTCACCCCGCTTTTGATAAGCCAGGCCGCGGGGCCGACGTAACCTTCCGGGGCGGAAAAAATATCCGCGGTATTGTTGTGGCGCGCGGTCTCGCGGCTCCACAGACAGGATTTTAAGTTTTCGCGAATATTGCCCGAGACGATGCCGCCCTTGAGCAGGCGTCCCTTCCAGCCCTCCGCGGTGCGCTCCCACAGACGGCCCAGTTTGATTTCGCTCGACCAGGTCAGATGGTCCGTATTCACGAGGAGTGATGAAAACGAGAGGATTTCCAGCACCCGATCCGCGCCATGGCGCAACTCGTCCACGCTCAGGCGCCCCGGCGGGAGAACGAGATTACCGCAGAGCGGCACCGGTTCCAGGCCCAGGTAGGTACCCATGCGCCGCGAAACACGCCGCGCGTGTACACGACCGGCCTCGATCAGCAAGCCGCCCCGGGCCGGCAGGCCCTCGAAGCTGAAGGCGGCGGTTTCGGCCATTAGATCAATAAATGGGTCCAGGCGAATTTCCAGGGAATCATGCTCCGGTTCGGCGCCGTCCCGGATGAGCGCATCCCCCGGTTTGAGATGCGGCAAACGATTGTATTCGCGCGAGGCGTCGCACTGGTCCACCAGCGCGTGGAGAATGCGATTGATCTCCGGGGCGCGCAGCAGCACGGTGGCCTGATCGTCGGTGGCCGGCATGTGCGCCCGCCCCAGCGAACCGGTCTCTTCGGCCGTTTCGCGCAAGAAGCCGCTCAGGTCCAGTCCTTCCGCGTCGATCGATTTACGATAATTGTGCACCTCCTGCGTGTTCGGCAGGGGCAACTTTTCCATGGCCACTTCAAAGTACAGATCGCTGCCGGCCTGGGGCAGACAGAGGCCGGTGGAAAAGAGCGTCAGGCGCAGATTTGTGTTCACGAACAGTTCGGCGTAATTGACCTTCACACCCGCAAGACCGCGACACTGCGCGTCCGCCTGAGCGGCCAGCTCTTCGGTAATGCGGACCGGATCCGCGAGCAGGCGCTCGTCCACCGTGCGCACCGATCGAAACGGTTCGGACGAGGGCGCGACCAGATCCCAGACCGGATTAAAATTGGTGCGCGCGGCCGATAACCCCTCAGCCACCTGCCCGGCCAGGGGCCGCAGCGGATCGATCGTCAGCGAGGCCATGCCCATGGAGAGTGGTTCGCCGTGGCGGACATAGAGCGTCAGGTTGATCGTTTTTTCGCGCACGTTTTCGCGCAGTGTGCCGACCGACAGCGAATTGTCCGGGCCGGCCTCCAGCAGGCGTTGATCGGAGCGACGCACGGCGATGGCGATCTGCCAGCCGTACATTTTGCCGGCCGCTTCCCGTAAAACCTCACGTAGGTCGCGTACGACCGGGTCCTGTTCCAGGTCTTCGGCGCGGGTCGGATTCAAAACAATTCCAGCGTTCATAGGCGGTCGCAATTGATTCAATCGCGACGCGCGGCTCATTTGACCAGCATAAAATCCAGGCAGACCCCCGCCACAGTCCAGGCCAGGTCCAGCGCGTACCCGACCGGTCCGAGCAGCAGGATCATGGCCAGTACCAGGAGTCGTAGCCAGAATACCACCCCGTCAGAGCGGCCCGTTTTCCGGCGCGCCACCGCGACGGCGCCCAGAGCGAGCAGGAGCAGGCACGAATACACCAGCGGAGGCGACATAAAGCGGCCGTAGTCGACGTACATCGCAAAGGGTTCCAGGCTGTTCGTAAGCCAGGTGAACGCCTGTAAAGAATGGAGCACCGCCGCCCTGAGAAATCCCAGGCAAATCTCCGCAAGCCCCGCCAGTTCGCAGGCCACCAGCAGATAGAGCAAGGGGAGCAGCAGGGACGAGGCGGGCACCACGACCAGATTGGCGATCAGCGATCCGTAGCTGAACGCGCCGAACACGAACAGGAGCGCCCCCGTCGTCCCGAGG
>CAZVZS010000018.1:0-51715 GCA_964631535.1 uncultured Leptospiraceae bacterium | reverse complement strand
AAATCGGCACGAAAAACAGAATCCCCGCCACGGCGCCGAACGACAGCACGCCCGAAAGCGAAACCAGCTCGCGCGGTGAAAGCAGTAGCGCTGCCAGGGCCGTGTTGATCAGTCGTTCCGCCGCGCCCATGCGCATCGGGACAAGGGCCTGCAGCGCGTACAGGGTCACGAACACGAAGGCCCGCGTGAGTGAAACGGGAAAGTCGAGCAGCCACAGATAGGCGAAACACAGCGGCAGGGGGGCGCAAAGCGTCAGCCAGTGTCGTCGCCCGAACGCGTATCCCAGGGGAAACGCCAGACAGGCGAAAAAAAGCGCCAGATGCAAACCGCTGGCGGCGTAGACGTGCAGGATGCCCAGCTCGCGCGCGGACCGCTTGAGTCGCCCGTCCAGAAATCCCGAACTGCCGAGAAGGAGCCCGCGCGCGATGCCCGCCGCCACCCGGTCCAGACCGACCCGGTTGATGATCCCGTCCAGGCGCTGGCGCGCACGCGTCCGCAGATCCGGCGCGGGACAGGCGACCGACCGCACATGATAACGCCGCGAAAGACGCACGTACGTGGACGCGCCCTTGCGTCGCGCGTAACGCGCGTAACCCCCGTCCGGGTTGTCACGCGCAGCCAGGTCCGGTACTCCGCGACCGAATACGCGCAACGAAATCTGACAGCCCGGATACCAGGTGTCGTCGTTCACTCGAATCAAAACGGGAAAGGCGCTCTGACCCTGCGCGCCGCCGCTCGCGTCCGCGACCCAGCGGTCAGCATTGCGCGAATTCTTTCGATTGTACCGTTTTTTGCGTTGTGTTTCGCTCGACCTGACCTGGCGCTCTTTATGACGCGCGCGCCGAATATGGGAGGTTTTTCGATACCCGGCGCTTTTTTTTTCCGGCCCGAAAAATTTGCGATCACGGTCCGAGCGCGATCGTTCGCCCGACTTGCGCTGATCGCCGGAGGCGTACCGGCTCCTGGTCCTGCGCGACGTCCGGGATGTGGTCCGGCGCGGTTTTATTTTGCGCTCCGTCCCTTCCAGAGTTACATCGACCAGGGTTGCCCCCGGCCCGGTCCATTCGCGTACCGTTCCGCGCGCGATCAGAGCACGATCGTACACTGGCTGCGCCGATGAAAGCGAATACCACAGAGCGGGAGGCTCGGGCACGGGCGGCTCCAGGCGCAGACGGAAGGCGAGCGCCAGGGCGATCATAGGCAGCGCGAAAAGATACACCGGATTGGGCAGGCGACGCGCGAAGGCCGGCCAGAGGCGCGTGAGCGCGATAAGCGCGCCGGCGATGGCGGCGAGCGCGGGAGCGGCGCGTTCCACCAGCCAGTCCGGCCCCGGGTCAAATTGAAGAAAGAGGATTCCGCCCGC
Source organism: uncultured Leptospiraceae bacterium (assembly GCA_964631535.1). Classification (GTDB taxonomy): domain Bacteria; phylum Spirochaetota; class Leptospiria; order Leptospirales; family Leptonemataceae; genus CAZVZS01. The sequence goes on along the minus strand of CAZVZS010000018.1, from coordinate 50,352 downwards.
AATCGCGAGCAGTTTCAGCCAGGTCGTTACGGAAAGCATACGCAAGAAGGGCGATCAACGCGCGCTTCGTTCCGCTTTTTTTTAAATCATGCAAAATCCGGTCTACACAGTCTGAACCTCGCGCAAAACCGCGCGATAGTCTTCGGGTGAGTACACACTGTTGGCCCGTTTGCTGGACGGGTCATGCAGAGTCCTGGCGACACCGTCGGTGATGGCCACATGGCCCTCGCCGCCGTGGCGTTCGCAAAAACGCACGATCGGGTCCCGGTGTTCTTTCAGGAATTCCTCGCCCGCGTAAATATCGGTCTGCGAGGGCAGGCGAATCTTACGAATGGCCCGCACCGAAGCCGCGCCCGCGTCCACCAGACCGAGGACTTTCGTCACGGGTTCGCGTTGTTCCTCCGGGGCCGAATCGATGACATCGATCCGCGCGGGGAAATGCCCGCGGGCCCAGTGGCCGTTGATGAGTTCGATCGTCAGATTCAACGCGTCGAGCACCCGGTCTTCCTCCTGGATGCGCCCCCGCGCGACGGATTTCACCTTCTGGCGCGCCGATTTTTGTTCGCGCTCCTCGTGTTCCTGCCGCAATTCGATCACCCGGGCCGCTTCCTGTTTTTTCAGGCGCTGTTTGATCGACCGCACCTTTTCCGCGGTAATTTCCGTACTGGTCAGCGTGTACCATAATCGCAGCAGGAACGGCAGATGCCCGGCGTAGGTCCGATTGACGGTCGCGTGCAGGCGATCCAGGAACACCGGCGGAATATGTTTTTTTAATTCGGCGGCGGGCGTTTCGTCCAGGCCGAGCATGCGTTCAAGCAGCAGGACCAGATAGGTGTCCCCGGTTTGATCGTACAGCTTGAGCGCCGATTGAATCGCCGCTCCCGTGTTCGCGCGGTCTTTATATAGAAGAAAAATGTGTTCGAAATCGTGGGGATTTGGTTCCTGACCGGGCACGGGACGGTACGGCGGTTCCGTGGCCCAGAAAAGCGTTGGCATTCGTCCGGTCAGTACGAGTTTCAAATGGCGATCCTTGAACGCGGGATTTCGACGCGGGTTGACGCGCACGAGATCGCCGTGTTTACGCACGGCTTCGATCATGGCCGCCAGTTCGTTTTTTTCCGTGTCCTCGCGGTGTTTTTTTTCGTGCGCGCGGTTCCATTCGCTGAGCTTCTGGACTTCCACGGCCAGATCGAAGAGGTCCATGTTCACCGTCTGGCCCCGGGTAACTTCCTGGATGACGTGACCGGCAAGCTCGAAATAAAAATCTTCCTGCGAAATTTCCTCGCGGGTCATACGCGCACGCAGGTTATCGACAAAACCCCGGTCCATATAGTCCTGGCATAAATGCGAATCGAGGATCTGCCGAATGTCAAAGTACCGTTTCTGAATCTGCTCGGGATTGTTGAAGAGCAACACATCCGAATACTTATCCATGCCGGGATTGCTCAGGGCGCGGATTTCCTTGCACGAATACGATACGACCATTTTGTCGCGGTAGAGCTGCTGAATGAGCGGGCGAAACGAATACCGATTGATGGCTTCGTTGACCTTTTTGAGCCGCAGGCGTTCGTCGAAATCGGCGGGCGGAATGGCCGGGTCATGGATGTAGAGCAGTTTGAGAAACGAATCCACGCGGCTCTGACGCAAATCCAGATCGCTCAAGTTTTTCAGCGTCTTGAGCCGTTCATCCCAGCTGGAAAAAAGCGCCGTGCCGTACAGAAGATCTTTGAGCACGTTGGACGAATTGCGCAGAGCCGATTGATAACCCACCAGGACCTTATCCGGGTGTTTTTCGGTGGGCGCGGTGTACAGCGAAAGCACCTCAATTCCGCTCCGGCCCATCGCGAGTTCGCGTAAACAATGAATGAAAGGCGGATCGGTGGTGGCCAGCTGGCGCAGCAGGCGGCGAAATTCGGCCTCCGTCGGCATGGGAATTTTATCGCCGACGGTACGTTTGAGGAGCTGGAGATCGCTGTACAGTTCTTCCGTGGTGGGATAGTACCGTTCAGTGCGCCGATGGTCGCCGATCAAAAAACGCTGAAGGACGTCGTAGATCTGTCCCAGAGCCCGCATCTCCGCCTGGAAATCCGCGGGCAGATTCAGGCCGAAATCGACCTGGGGCGAGGCGAACGCTTTCACCGCCGTGGCGTAATCGACCACGATTTTACCCGGCGCGGACTGTTGTTTCTCGGGAGTTTCTTCCGCGGACATCGGAACGATTTGTGCACGGACAGGGGGGTCTGTGTCAATCATTCGTCGCACACGCTCGAACCCGGTTTCCGCCGCCGGCCGGTTCAGGCCCGCACGATTTTATGGTCGACCGGCAGGCCGCGGGGGTATAGACTTCCCTGACCGATGTTGATTGTCGCGCTGGGAGATTCACTCACCGCGGGGTTTCCCCTCGAACCGTATTCGTGGACGGTCAGGCTCCTTGAATTACCCGCCACGGTGATCAACGCGGGCATCAACGGGGACACCCTGACCGGCATGCTGCGCCGTCTGGACCGGGACGTGATCGCCCGCGAACCCGATCTGTGTTTTTTTATGGGCGGCTCAAACGACGCTTTTCACGAGGGTCTGGAAGCGATGCAAACCGCCTGCCTTGCGATCGCGGATCGCCTGCGCCGGGCCGGCGTGCCCCAGGTCGTGGGCGTCCCGCCGCCCACCCTGTTCGCGGAACTGGAAGAGCGCCTCGAGCCGTTTCGCGCCTGGCTTAAAAAAAATCTGGAAAATCCCCTCGATTTCCGCGAGGCATTCAGCGAAAACGGCGAAATCAGACGCGCGGATCTGCCGGACGGGGTGCATCCGTCCCGGGCGGCCTATGAACGCATGGGCCAGCTGGCACTGACATTTTTCCGGACACTGGGTAGATAAGAACGGAAAGCGCGCAAGAACTGACCCGCATGGAACCGAATTCATCCGAAGAAAAATCGCCCCCAATCAGCGACGGCGTGCCCCCGCCCGCGGTGGACACCGGGCCGATGGCGCCCATCGACCATCAGTTGCAACGTTTGATCGCGCAGGATCATCCCACGATCATGAAACTGAGCCTGCCCATTCCGCCCGAGAAAGAATACCCGTACGAACAGTTTCTGAAAAACAATTTCAGCCCGGAAGTGCGCCCCTTCCTGAAGCCGTATCGGTTTCAGGCGGACCACTTCGATAAAAAAACCGGGGTGCTCATGGACGTGGCCAAGCCGCACACCTTCCTGGCCCTGTTTCGATTTCTGGAGTTTTTTCGCGGCAGCCTGGAGTTCATCGAACGGGTGCTGCCCAAACTGGAAGATAAATTTCGTTTTTTCAAACTGCTGGCCAAACAGAAAATGGACCAGGACCAGATCGACCGGAATAAAATTCACCAGAACATTCACAATACCTTCATGACTTCGTACAATATGCTCTCGCATTCCGCGCACGTGCAGAATCTGTTCAAAAACGCGGTGCGGATCATCAATGGCGAAATCAACGAAACCGGCGGATTCAATCTGCGAAAATTTTACAGCATTCGTTCCATGGAAAACGAACTGCACCCCGATTACCAGGTACTGGTGAGTAAAATCCCCGAACTCTTACGCATCCTCACGCATATCGACCGGCTCTCGCGAGCCCTGGACCGCAAGCGCCTGTTCCGCCAGTGAGCCCGGTCGGGCCTCAGGGTTGTTCATCCACCGCCATCTGCACGGCGATCAAATCGTCCGTCAGGGGTATCGCCAGGGATGGAACGACGTACGCCACGCGTACGGGATAACCGCGGTACCGGGCGTTTCCGATGCGCGTGACCTGCCCGGAAAACTGGAGCGGCTCCTGGTGGTTGCGCGATTCCAGGCGAAAAAAACATTCCTGCCCGATTGCCACCAGCCCCTCGCGTTTTTCAGGCACGATGGCCAGAATTCGCGTGGCGGTGATATGGGCCGGATACAGGTGAAATCGCTCCGCGCCCCGGAACACAACCAGGCGATAGTGAAAAAATTCCCGGGGAAAAACGCGCATTCAATTCCTCCAGCCGGCGCTCAGACTCCCACACCGGTCTCACCGCTCATCAGGAACACAATTTTGTGAAGGCGCTGTGGCAGAATCATTTTTTTCCATTTTTTGCCCCTCGTTCCGCGCGTCGGGACCCGGAGACAGGTCGTCAGGGGCGAATTTTTTTCGCACGGATATCCGAAAAGGGGCGAATTTTACTTGCTCGCCCGGAAAGAATCGCATTCGCATTGCAAATAAGAAATACCGTCCTTGCGTATTTTTACAGGTATTCGATTTTCGTTAAAAATATGCAATGCGGCACACAGGGAGAAAATAACATGAGACACTCGATCCTGGCGATTTTCGCCGTTTTCGTCGCCACCGCGGCCTGTAAACCCGGGAAACCGACCGCCACAGCGCCGGAGAGCTGCACCGTAAATACACAGTACACGAGCACCGCCGGTACGGGGGGAAATGCCACCCTGTTCCCGGCCATCAAATTCGCGACCGCCGGACGCTGGCAGAACCCGACATTGACAACGGGCGTGGTCCAGGGAAACTACCAGGCCTGCGCGCAATCCTCCAGCGGCGCTCTCGTCGGCGGCGAAGACTGTTTGTTCATGAACGTCTGGACCCCGGCCACCGTAACCCAGAAGATGCCGGTCATGGTTTTTATTTACGGCGGCGCCTTCGTTACCGGCCAGATCGATGCGCTCGGCAATGGCAAGCCGGCCATGTATGACGGCAGCGCTCTGGCCAGCCGGGGCGTGGTCGTCGTTACCATCAATTATCGCCTCGGTATTTTCGGGTTCCTGGCGGCTCAGATCGGAAGCCAGACCCTGAACGGAAACTTCGGGTTGCTGGATCAGATCGCCGGCCTGCAGTGGGTCCAGAACAACATCGCTCAATTCTGCGGCGATTCCACGAACGTCACCGTATTCGGCGAAAGCGCCGGAGCCATGTCCACCGGCCTGCACGCGGTCAATACCCTCGCCCAGAATTCGTATAAGAACTTATTCCAGCGCGCGATCATGGAAAGCAATCCGATCGGCGCCCGATACAAAACCCGCGCCGAGGCCAACGCGGAAGCGCAAAAGTACATCATCCCCGCGATGACGAAGGCATGCGGAAAACAGGACCTCTGGACCTGCGTGAGCAATACGACGACCACGAATACCGCCGCCCTCCAGGCGATCGAAACCGCGAGCACCAAAGCATTTCAGAAAGATCTAACAGCCGACATCGTAGCCGACTCCGGAATCGGCAAGCTCTCGATTCCGCTGGTGGACGTATTGATGTACGCGCCCGTCGTAGATTCCGCCGATCCGATTTTTACGACCCAGCCGATCAGCGGCAAGTTCCAGGTACCGGCCATTATGGGCACCAACGCGGACGAAGGTGATCTCTTCGCCGGCATGGCGAAAGCGCAAGCCGGCACTCCGCTGCTGGGACCGCTCTACAGGGGATTGCTCAAAACCCTTTTCGGCTCGAACGAGCCGACGGTGGAAAAGCAGTACCCCGCGAATCTGGTGGACAACTACCCGACCGTGGGTCAGGTCATTACGGATTTCGCGTTTCTCTGCGGCAACCGGGTCGCGGCCGGAAACCAGGGAACCAGCGCGAGCCTGTACGTCTATCATTACGATTACGCGGTGCAGTACGGTTCGCTGTTTCCCAATAACCCGCTTTGCAAAGTCAACACAACTGTCTGCCACGCGGCGGAACTTCCGGTCGTTTTTCAGAGCCCGTACAGCTTCGGCGGAACATATTATCCCCAGGGTTTCACGTCCGGATCGGACCAGACGACTTCGAACTGTATGGAACAACTCTGGGTTTCGTTCGCCACGAGCGGAACACCCGCTTCGAATTGCAACGCCTCCTCCGCCTGGACCGCGTACGGCAGCGCCGCGAACTACCTGGCCATCGACCAGACGGGCAACTTCAGCGCGGCAACGGGCTACGGCTCAGGTAGCGCTGACAACTGTGACTCGCTCTGGAAGGGCATTATTAACGGCGAGTCGGCCAAGCCCTTCGTGATCAAAGCGAAGAAGTAAATCAGAATCCGGGAAACCGGTCCACGCCGATCGCGCCGTACAGCGCTCGTCGCGGGCCGGGACCGGGCATTGACCCACCTCTGATTTTCCTCGACAGTGGCCTCGCTCACTGGAAATATTCTTGCTCCCCTGGACCGGGCCGTTTCCCTGCCGGAGAACCGGTCAGCTTGCCGGTTCAAGGAACATGGCATCCATGACAGGCACCGGCTTCGAGGCGCTGCTCGCCGATTCGCGTTTTCGCGAAGGCAAACAAATTTTACTGAACACACTCGCCGAACACCAGGCGACCCTGACCGGGCCGCGTCCACCCCGCGCGGAAATGGCCACCACGTACGCGGCCCTACTCGCGAGCTGGGGGAAAATGCGCGGGGCCGCGCTGTATTATCCGTACCTGGGCAGCGGGCTGGGTCGCGGTCCGCTGGTCGAACTGGGCGACGGCAGTGTGAAGTACGATTTTATCATCGGCATCGGCGTGCACTTCTTCGGCCACGGTCACCCGGCGCTCGTCTCCGCGGCCCTGGAATCGGCGCTGCAGAACACGGCCATGCAGGGCAACCTCCAGCAGAATCTGATTTCAGAGGAATTCGGGCGACTCGTCCTGGAAGGCGCGAACCGTCGCGCGAAGACTCTGGACCACGTGTTTTTATGCACGAGCGGCGCGATGGCCAACGAGAACGGCGTCAAACTGCTTTTTCAAAAAAAATTTCCCGCGAATCGACTGCTGGCTTTTTCCGGTTCGTTCGCCGGGCGCACGCTGGCGATGTCGCAGGTGTCCGACAAACCCGCGTACCGCCAGGGCCTGCCGGATTCGCTCGCCGTCGATTACGTGCCGTTTTTCGACGAAGCGCGTCCGGAAGAAAGCACGCGCGAGGCTCTGAGCACGCTCGGCACGCTCCTCGATCGTTACCCCGGCAAACACGCGGGCATGATCTTCGAACTGATTCGCGGCGAAGGCGGGTTTTATCCCGGCAGCGCGGCATTTTTTCGCGCCCTCATGACCGAACTGCGCGCGCGCGGCGTGGGTATCCTGATCGACGAGATCCAGACGTTCGGCAGGACGCCGGAGCTATTCGCGTTTCAATACTTCGGCCTGGACGAATTCGCCGAAATCGTAACAATTGGAAAATTGACGCAGGCCTGCGCCACGCTCTTCCGCGCCGACTACAACCCGCGCCCCGGACTCCTGAGCCAGACCTTCACCGGGGCCACCGCCGCCCTGCACGTGGGCGTCGCGGTGCTGCGTGAGTTGTTCAAAGGCGACTTTTACGGACCGGGCGGGCGCGTGGAGCGACTGCACACGTACTTCGTGAACCGCCTGCGCGAAATCGCGGGCCGCACCGAACTGGTGCGCGGCCCGTACGGGGTGGGCGCGATGGTCGCGGCCACGGTGCTGGACGGCCAGGCGGACACGGTCCAGGATTTCGTCAAACGGCTGTTTTCGAACGGGGTCATCGCCTTCACCGCGGGGGCGAACCCCACGCGCGTGCGCTTCCTGCTGCCCGTGGGCGGCATCACCGAAGCCGAGATCGACGCGGCGCTCGCGATTTTCGAACAGACACTGCTTGAGCGGAAGGACACGTGAGCTTGCGTGGGGAGTAACGAATGAAATACGCCGTTGTTACCGGAGCGTCAACCGGAATTGGGTGGGGCATCACGAAAGTATTGACCGTCGCGGGCTGGCATGTCTTCGGCAGCGTTCGCAAGCAGGAGGACGGTGCGCGTCTTTCACGCGAATTCGGCACCGGTCAATTTACGCCTTTGCGATTCGACGTCACTGACGCCGATGCCATAAAAAAAGCCGCGCGCAAGGTCTCCGTTGCGCTTGAGGGCCGCAAGCTCGACGCGCTCGTGAATAACGCGGGCATCGCCGTGTCCGGCCCCATCGGGGAAATCGACGTAAAGGAAGTGCGCCGTCAATTCGAGGTGAATCTCATCGGACCGATCCAGGTGAGCCAGGCTTTTCTGCCTTTACTCGGCACCGAACGCGGCCGCCAGGGCAAGCCGGGCCGCGTGGTCATGATCAGCTCGGTCGGCGGGAAAATGTCGTTCCCTTTTCTCGGACCGTATTCCGCCTCCAAACACGCGCTCGAAGGTCTTTCGGAGGCCCTGCGTCGCGAATTACTGCTGTACGGAATCGACGTCATCATCGTCGGCCCGGGATCGGTGGCCACTCCCATCTGGGACAAGGCCGAGAAAACGGAGCTGGGCCATTTCGCGAAAAGTGATTATGCCCTCATCTTGACGAATTTTCAGAAGTTGATGGTGGCGCGCGGTCGCTCGGAAGGGCTCGCTCCCGAAGCCGTCGGCCGGGTGGTGCTCAAAGCCCTCACCGTCCGCGCGCCGAAAACGCGTTACGCGATCGTTCCGGGTTCCCTTTCCAACTGGATCATACCGCGCCTCCTGCCCACCCGGTTGCTGGACCGGATGATCGGCAAAGCGCTCGGCCTCACTTAGAGCCCATCTCAAAAATCGATCGGTTGTACGCCCTTCTGCGCGACCGGGCCAGATCAGAAAATCGATCGATTTCCCAGGAGGTCATTACCATCCTCGAAAATTATCTGGCCAACCCCGCCGCGTTCGGCACGAACCCCACCAGGGAATTCCTCTCCCTGGCGGGGTCATGGACCGATCACAGGACCGCGAAAGAAATCATTCAGAGCAGTGCCGCGCGCATGTCGATAAACTCAGGGTGTTTCGGCAGGTCGGCAATGGCGGCCCCGACCCACTGCGGAAGCGGACCGTAAATCTTACGCAGGGTTCCCTCCTGGGCCCGAGCGCACAACCGTCCCCGGTCGGCCAGCCGGAGGGCCAGCGCGAGATTCGCCATGCTGCGATCGAATCTGGAGATAATTTTCTCAATCGGAACCGTGTGGCCACCCCGCATGACTCGCAGGGCGACCCTGGAGGCATTGATGGTTGGATCGTCGGTACCGATGAAAAAAAATCGGACGAAATAGCCGGCCCGCCGTGCCCTGATCAGAAATTCCACTTTTTCAGAGGAAGAAAATACGGTTTCGAAAGCGATACCGCGACCGCCAGCGAGCAACTCTTCACGCCGGTTGTCGGTCCATCGCGCCGCACTGAGCACCGCCTCCGGAGAATTCCAATCCCCGAACCGATCGCGCGCGATGTCATCCGCGTTCAAGTATTCGACGCCCTCACTCCAGCGGTCTGTACGCAGGCGGGCTGTAACGGTCGTCTTTCCGGACCCGTTTGGCCCGGCGATTACCAACAAAACCGGCCTCATATGGGTTGCGCACCGGACTGCACGTCAAGGATCCGTTTTCGTTCCAGAGCGATCCGCTCATGCATATCACGGAGTGCGTTCTCTTTTTCAGCGCGGATACCGGAAAAAGCTTCCAACGCGAGGCGTTGCAATTCTTCGTCGGTCGGTTCGTATTCAGGATCGGCCAGATTCGGCATGTTTTATTTTTTTCCGGGAGACCGGGAAAAGCAAGCGCATTTTTACTGATGGGCGTTCGGCTCAAAGCCCTCACCGTCCGCGCGCCAAAAACGCGTTACGCGATCGTTCCGGGTTCCCTTTCCAACTGGATCATACCGCGCCTCCTGCCCACCCGGTTGCTGGACCGGATGATCGGCAAAGCGCTCGGCCTGCTTCCGAAATAATTACGTTTCCCGGAAAAATTGAACCTGAGACGGAATTTTCGTCAAATTTTTCTATGAGTCATTTCTTCCCGGGCAGGCCTCTTATCCGCTTGACAGTTCGTTCAAAAGAACTAATTTATGGGTGTGGAACCGAAAATCGTTATCGATCCCGGAGTAATGCTTGGAAAGCCGGTGATTGCGGGAACAAGAATAAGTGTAGAGATTATTCTCGAACGATTGGGCGCAGGTGAAACGATTGAGGACATCCTTGAGGCGTACCCCCATCTCTCGCGGGAATCAATCCAGGCAGCCCTTACGTTTGCATCCCAGACGCTTCGTAACGAAATCGTTTATGACGTTTCGGTATAATTCTTGAGATTCATTGCCGATGAAAATATTGACGCACAAATCATTTACGCCCTGAGAAATGCAGGGCATGAAGTTGTAAGCGTTGCCGAAGACCACCGGGGAAATGAAGATGAAGAGGTGCTTGCTTTATCCCGGGCATCGGATTCAATTCTTATTCAGGAGACAAAGATTTCGGTGATCTTGTTTTCCGAATGCAGCGGGCGTCCAATGGCGTCCTCCTCCTTCGGCTTGCCGGGATACCCTCAAAACGGAAAGCCCAAATTGTCACGGAATTTGTATCATCCCATCCGAATGAGGCGTTTGGCAATTTCAGCGTCATAACACCCGGACTGGCGCGAATTCGAAAACCTTTCTGAGCCCCACCCATCCGCCCGCGCCAGGGATCGAGGAGCCGCACGCGCGGCCCGAGAGCCCGGTCCGCCGCGCGCCCCGGGGCTGGCCCTCGCGCGGCGGAGGCGCCCTGAAAGCGGCTCAAAAATCCTTGCCAGCCGGACCAACCCGGGGCGACCATCCAGCAGGCACGACCATGCATATCGCGAAGATTCTGGAAACCCGCAAACCCTGCATCAGCTTCGAATTTTTCCCGCCCAAAACAGCGGAGGCGTCCGAGGCTCTGTTCAAGGCTATCCAGGAGTTGATCACGCTCAAGCCCGGTTATGTGAGCGTCACCTACGGGGCCGGCGGCGGCACCCGCCAGCTCACGCACGATCTGATCATCAAGATCCAGCAGGAAACCAGCCTGACGGTCGTGTCGCACCTGACGACGGTGGGACACAGCCGCGCCGAGATCGGCCAGATCCTGGATCTGTACGCGGCCAGCGGGATCGAAAACATCATGGCCCTGCGCGGGGACCAGCCCGCGGACGGTTTCGCGCACGCGGGGGACCTCGTGGCTTTCATCAAGCAGCGTCATCCAGGGATGGGCATCGGTGTGGCCGGTTTTCCCGAAGGCCATCCGGCCACGCCCAATCGCCTGCGTGAGATCGAGTATTTGAAAGCGAAAGTGGACCGCGGTGCCGACTATATCTGCACCCAGCTATTTTTCGAAAATCGCGATTTCTACGATTTTGTGGAACGATGCGAAATCGCCGGCATCCGCGTGCCGATCGTCGCGGGCATCATGCCCATCACCACCGCGTCCGGGTTCGAACGTATGGCCGATCTGGCGGCCGGAGCGCGATTCCCGGCGCGTTTACAACGAGCGCTCGCGCGCGCGGAGGACGAGGACGCCTTCCGGCGCGTGGGCCTGCACTGGGCCACCGAGCAGGTGCGCGACCTGATCGACAACGGCGTGCCCGGTATTCATTTTTATACGCTGAATCGCTCGCGGCCCACGCTGGAGATTCACCGCGCGCTCGGTGTCAGTACAGCCGAGTCGCTCGCGCGCTGAAGTACGCGGCAACGGGGAAGCAACATGAAAGCTGTAATATGTGAACGGTACGGCCCTCCCGATCTGCTCCGGGTCAGAGAAGTCGCGACTCCGGTGCCGCGCGACAATGAGGTCCTCATTAAGATATTCGCGACGACCGTAACCTCGGGCGATTACCGCGTCAGCAGCGGCACGTTTCCGCCCGGCTTCGGACTGCTCGCTCCATTGGGCCTGGGGATCGGCGGACCGCGCAAGCCCATCCTCGGCGTGGAATTCGCGGGAATCGTGGTCGGCCGCGGCCGGGCCGTCACCGTTTTCGAAATCGGCGACCGGGTTTTCGGCCTCAGCGGCCTGAAATTCGGCGCGCACGCGGAGTACCTGTGTATGCGCGCGGACGGCGGGGTGGCCACGATTCCAGCGGGCCTGACGTTCGAGGAAGCCGCGTCCCTGCCCTTCGGCGCCATGGCCGCGCTTTCGTTTTTGCGCGATTTCGGTAAAATCAAGAGCGGGGACGAAATTTTGATCTACGGCGCGTCCGGCGCGCTGGGCGTCGCCGGGGTACAGCTCGCGCGGCACTTCGGCGCGGAAGTGACCGGGGTTTGCAGCACAGCGAATATGGCCCTGGTCAAATCGCTCGGCGCGGCAACGGTGATCGATTACACAAAAGAAGACCCCCTGGCGGGCGGCCGAACCTACGACCAGATTTTCGAAACCGTGGGCCAGCTTTCGTTCGCGCGGGCGCGCGTCGCCCTGAAACCGAATGGCCGGTTGCTCGCGGCCGTCGCCGGTCTGCCCGATTTCGGCCGGATGCTCTGGACTTCGCTCCGCGGCGGTCAGAAGGTGATCGGTGGCATAGGGAGCGAAAAAAAAGCTGATTTACTTTTTCTAAAAGAACTCGTGGAACAGGGCCGGCTGAAATCGGTGATCGATCGCCGTTACTCGCTCGAGCAGATCGCCGAGGCGTACCGCTACGTCGGCACCGGGCGCAAAAAAGGAACGGTGGTCATCACCGTCGCGAACGAAGGCTGAGTTTACGAAAGAGTTCGCGATTGAACTCGTGGCAGCGGGCCGTCAGCCGCGAAAGCGAGCGCGGCGGCGCGGTTTGAGTTCGATCAACTTCGCGTTGGCGGTTTCGGATTCGTTGATCAAATACTCCACCGTGCGGGCCACGTCGTCCGCTTCCAGAGCGTAGTCCTGGTTCTGTTTCGCGGCCGGGTCCATTCCGCCGAATTCAGTGGCCACGGATCCCGGACAGACGACCGTCACCGCGATCCGGAGGAATCGAACTTTCGACCCGCCGTATACGGACGGGTCTTATAATTTTATCCCCTCTTTTTTCCACCTTCTTATAAGTCAGGTTGCGGTTCGATCTGTGAGGGGTTATGCTTCGCGGGAAACGGGGGATCCTGCATGAAAACGAAGAAGCGCGAAAGACGTATCCTGTTGTTGCCAGGTTTCGGCGAAGATCGGCGTATTTTCGAAAATTTATGTCCTTTTTTCGGATACCGGACCCTGATCCACATTGACTATCGTGCTGTATTAAAATTTTTCGGGCGGTCCGACGTCGACCTGGATCAGCTGGTCGAAGCTTTAATTCTCTATTACCATATCGACTCTCATGACATCCTGATCGGACATTCGACGGGCGGGTTCTTTGCCCACCACATTCGCCAGAAAATCGGAGCGGAGAATTGTTTGATCGGGGCTTTTACGGATACGGGCAAGGTACAGAGCCGCATTCGTTCAATGATCCTTGCGAAGATTCTGACCTTGCTGGGTCTTTTTACGTCGGGGTTTTTTCGGCGTTTCATGCGCGAGCGATACGCTTCGCGACCCTCGCTTCCTGATGTGGAAAACATCCTTGATACATTTTCTCGTTACCCGCGCCGAAACATCTGGCAGTTGTTACGAATTATCCTGACCCCGCGCAACGATGGCCATCTGGCCCCATCCCTGCGGATCCACGGGAGGGAGGACAGAATTATCGCGCCTCCGGATGAATTCTATTACGCCATTCCCGGGGATCATTTTGTCCTGAGCACGAACCCGCAGAAAACGGCGGAGTACATTCTCGACTGGTTAAGTTCGGTTGAATCAACAACTGAAAAAAAAGAACTTTTTATTTAAAATCGTACCATGATTGGAGATTCGTATATGAAACAGCATTTTGAAGTGGCGATTGTGGGAGCCGGATTCGGTGGCCTTGCATCCGCCAGGCGCTTACTTGATGAGGGAATTCGGGACATCGTAATTTTCGAGAAGGCCGGCGAGGTCGGGGGCACCTGGCGTGACAATACCTATCCCGGTTGCGCCTGCGATGTTCCTTCCAATTTGTATTCCTTCTCTTTCGCCCCTAACAAGGATTGGTCCCGGGTTTTTTCACCGCAACCGGAAATTTATTCGTATCTCGTACGGTGTTCCGAACGCTTCGGCCTCCGTTCGTACATTCGGTTTAATACGACCATCCGGCGGACAAGGTTCGATGAAAGCCGGGGCTTCTGGCTGCTCACCGATCATGACGGCCTGGAGTATACGGCCCGCGTTATTGTCCTGGCGACAGGACCGCTGAGTCGTCCCAGTTTCCCGATGGTTCCCGGCATGAACAACTTCCAGGGGAAAGTTTTCCATTCCGCACGCTGGGATGGTAGCTACGATTTACGAGGCAAGCGGGTGGCGGTTATCGGAACGGGCGCCAGCGCCATCCAGGTTGTTCCAGCCATCGTCGATCAGGTCGCTCAGCTTACGGTCTTTCAGCGATCGGCTCCCTGGGTTTTGCCCAAGCAGGACCGCCCGTTTCATCCGCTGGAAACCTTTCTGTTCCGCTACCTGCCATTTTTTCAGAAATACCGGCGAGCGAAAACGTATATCCTGCTCGAAACGCTGGTCGCGCCCGTCTCCCATGGGAACGAACAGGCGAACCGGGCGGCGGAAAAAAGAGGGCTCGATTTTATTCAGGCGCAGGTCAAAAATCCGGATTTACGCAGGAAGATAACTCCCAATTATAAAATCGGCTGTAAACGAATCCTGCTGTCGAATGATTATTACCGGGCTCTCGACCGCGAGCACGTACGCTTGATTCCTTCGCCTGTGCAGGGAATGGACACAGACCACGTCGTTGCCGCGAATGGAGAGAGCGCCCGGGTCGACGCGGTTATTTTTTGTACCGGCTTTCACGTGTCAGACATTCACAAAGTGCTCGGCATCGATATCCAGGGAACGGAGGGTCGCGTTCTGGCCGAGGACTGGGCACGGGATGGCATGAAAGCCTATTTCGGGGCGACCGTATCCGGGTATCCAAATTTATTTTTTATCCTCGGCCCCAACAGCGGCTTGAGTCACAACTCGATGGTTCACATGATCGAATCGCAGGCGAATTACCTCGCTGATTTTTGTAAAAAATTGAAACGAACCGGCGAGGGCGTTTCCCTGATGCTCAAGCCGGAGGTTCAGGAACGGTTCAACCGTGAAATCGAGGAACGGATGTCAGGCACAGCGTGGGCCACGGGCGGCTGCACTTCCTGGTATCTGGGCGGGGACAATAAAATTCGGACTCTGTGGCCCGGATCCACCATGGAATTCAGACGGAGGACCCGGAGCGTAAATCCGGGCGATTATGAATTCCTTGAACCGGTCGATTTGCGCGCCGCCACCCGACCGACCGACAACATCAACAGCAACCGGTACGGCACGAAGGCTGCGGAATTTCCCGTAACACAATGAGCGCGGGACAGGAGCGCGACGCCCGGAGCATCATGATGCTACCGTGCGTCCGAATTTTTCCGAAATACCGCGGGTGTGCTTCCGGTGAATTTCAGGAATTGTTTGTTAAACGCGGATTTGGTGTTGAATCCGACCTCAAAAGCGATGGATATCACTGTCCGCTGGGGCTGATCGGTCAACAATCGGCTGGCCTCTTTGATTCGAAACATATTGATGAACTCGTTGAAGTTCATACGATACGATTCGTTCAAAATTCGAGAAAGCTGATGCGGGGAAATATTCAACTCATCAGCCAGCATCGATAGCCTGAGATCGGGGTCCAGGTACACCTTTTGTTTTTCCATCAATTCCGTAAGCTGTTCCTGGATTTTTTCCAGATCGATACCGTCCAGGCGCGTATGCTCGTACCTTTTTTTTTGCAATTCCTCCCGGAGGGTCGCGAAAAAATTCGGATAGTGCACCGAGTAAAAAAAAGCGAGTACAATGGCCAGAGTATAAACGTCCGCGGCTCCGTGCATAAGCGCTTTTGATTTTGTGAAAAATCCGATCAACATGACAAGGGCCCCCACAACGGGCGCCAGAAACATTATTAAAGCCGGTCGTGCGTATTCGATCGAATAGCTGCGCTGAAGGCGCAAATACAGATGGATCAAATATAAAAGGTAAACCACTGAGTGAGCCGTTCCGAACAGAACTCCGAACCGGATGAAGTCCGCCCGGAACGTGGAAACATCCCAGGGTAAATACCGGAAGGCCATTAACCCGGTTTCTGCGGCGGCTACGAAAAGGGCCGGGGCAAAATGCCAGCGTAATAACTTTCCTTCGTTATAAACGAAATCGAGCATCCTCAACGTAAGGGCGTACGACATGGGCCCGACCAGGAAAATAAAGGTAAAGTGATACAGGGATAACCAGGGCGAAAAGGCGGAAAGCCCGGCCAGGAAAAATCCGATCCGCAACTGGATCATCCCCATGATGAATCCAATTCCGGCAAAACGCAGGTTTTTCCTGGCAGACAGGTGTGCGATGGACATGAGCAGGGCCAGGCCCGCTCCGAAAAATACGATATGAATGTTGAACGTATACATACAAACTGTTCGATGGGAAAATGTAACGCTCATCTTCAAAAAAATCTTCGCTTCTGTCAAGCGCATCCTGATTTCATTTTTGAGCACAATTCCGACTACCCCGGCCAGGCCCGCGAACACTCTCGCGGTATCAAATTATAAGACACTACTCCGTCAGAAGTCCATTCCGATAAGTCCGGTCTGTCGCGAAGCAGTTACGGTCCGCATTCGCGCGGGCATAATCAAAATTCTGAATATGTTCATTTCATAAATATTAAATATTCTTTAAGTATTGTCGGAATTGTCTCTTGACTTTTTCAGAGACACGACACTGTAATCGTTTCCGGATGAGTACCATCGTCAACACTGGAGGCCGGGCTTTGATGCAATCTTTCTTTTCTGGAGCCAACTTCATGCACTATCGTTCACGTTTCCGAATCGCCGCTCACGCGGGAATTTTCAGTTTCGCGGTATTTTTTCTGGCCTGCGCGCAAAATCAGGACATCGTCGATCTGCGCGGAGAATGGGAATACAAAAGGGGATTCGAATCGGAGTTCCTGACAGACAATTCCACTGGATGGGAAAAGATCGCGCTCCCACGGGATCTCGCGAAAGAGCCGGGTCTGGCTGATTACACCGGCAGTGTCACATTGCGGCTGGTCCTGCCCGAACAGACCGGTTTTTTGAATGCGGGCTTATCTACTTTTGCCATGGGAAGAAATTCCGACGTGACCCGGTACTATGTGGATGGCCGGCAGGTGGCCGGACACGGCAGCGAGACGCCGTACCGGCCAGGTGCGTTTCGCACGGCGGTCTTTACGGTTCCTCCGCTCCCGGGGAATCGGCATGTTCTGCACATCGTTCTTTTCTCCACGGGGAACTTCCCGCTGTACATGTTCGGTCCGGAGATGGCCGTGGCACCTCAGGAGACTATGGCTTCCCACCTTTCAAAAAAAGAATTCATAACCTTCGGTCTGCTGGTGGTTTATTTCGCCGTGGGTTGTTATCACCTTTTACTGTTCATATTTCGACCGGGCGATAAATACAATTTGTTCTTTGGTCTTTTCTGCACGCTGATTTCGGTTTACTGGAGCTTTCGAACGGATTTTATCAACGATACGTTCGGGGATCAGGTTATGCTGCGATTTAAGATCGAATACGGCGTACTCGCGCTCGTGACCCCGGCCATTCTCATTTTTTTTACGCAATTTTTCGACCGGAAGTATACGCGATTCAGCGTATTTTACGCCGTCGCGTCCGGCCTGATCGTTCTGGCCATCTTGCTAACGCAGAGTTTTTCGATGCTTGCGAACACCATCATGCGTGTCTGGATCGTCCTCGCCCTGCCGGCCGGTCTGTATGCCCTGTGGTATCTCGGCCGGGCCGCGTTGCGAAAAAACCGCGACGCGCGGTGGCTCGTCATCAGTTTTCTTGTTTGCGTCGCCTGCGCGATTCACGATATGATCCGGTCCTTTTTTAGAATTGCGACGGATCAGATCGCGCAATTCGCGTTCATTACTTTCGTACTCGGGATCGCCTTCGTTCTGGCCCGTCGTTTCATGCGTATCCACAACGAAGTGGAGGAGTTGAATCGTAACCTGGAAGAAAAGGTTAGAACTCGAACGGAGGAACTCCGCAACACACTGGATGTCGTCGAAAATCTGAAACGGCAGCAGGACGGGGACTATTTTTTAACATCGTTGCTGCTACGTCCACTGGGCGGGAATCGCGCCCGGGGCACCAATGTGAGTGTCGAATTTTTCGAAAAGCAGCGCAAACGATTCCAGTTCAAACACTGGGAGTCGGAAATTGGAGGGGACTTATCCATCGCCGACAATGTTTTCCTGCGCGGGGCACATTACATCGTCTTTTTGAATGGTGACGCGATGGGAAAATCGATCCAGGGGGCGGGCGGGGCGTTGGTACTCGGTACCGTATTCAAAGCGATGATCGCCCGCACTCACTCCACGTCCTTGTTAAAGAATCGTTACCCGGAACAATGGTTAAAAGAAATGTTCCTCGAATTACAGAGCGTATTCATCTCGTTCGAGGGCAGCATGCTCGCGTCCGCGGTTTTCGGTTTAATCGATGAGGAACTGGGTCTGGTCTATTATATCAACGCCGAGCACCCACTTCCGATTCTGTATCGCCAGAGTACCGCCTCCTTTCTTCCCGGAGACCGGGTCATGAGCAAGATCGGGCTGTCCGAATTGCATCAGGGTCTTCAAATTCAAACGTTGCAAATGCTCCCGGGGGACGTGTTCATCCTCGGATCGGACGGCCGTGATGACATCATGTTTGGCACCGACGCGGAAGGCCAGCGGATCATAAACCGGGATGAAGGATTATTTTTACGACTCGTCCAGGAAGCCGAAGCGGAACTTGAGCCGCTAACCGGGGCGATTGCCGCGGCCGGCGAGCTTACGGATGATCTTTCCCTGGTACGGATATGCTACAGGGAAGATTGTTCCTCGCTGGACGAAAAAGAAAAAATAATCAACAGGGAATACAAAAAGGAATTCGAATCTGCACGAGTGGCGTTCAGCCGCGGAGAATACGACGAAGCGGTGGCATCGCTAAAGCGCGCACTCACTCTGGATGGCGATAGGCGTGCGCCGTTAAAGGCGCTGGTGCGGGTTGAAATGCGGGCCGGACAACTCGATGAGGCGGTTCGCCACGCGATGGATTACATCTCGAAATTTCCCGCGGATACGGGGTTCCTGCTCGTGACCTCATACATCCTCGGAAAAGCGGGCGAAATTGACGCGGCGATCGACCTGGGGGAACGGTATCGGTTACGGGCTCCCGCGGGATTGAACAATTTATTTCATCTGGCCCGCCTGTACCTGCGCAAGCAACGGAAGGACCTGGCGTTGAAAATTCTCAAAGACATCCGGGAACTGGATCCAGAAAATCCCCGCCTGAAGAAAGTTCTGTCAAGGTTCAATCTCAGAGAGGATGCCGCGTGATCGGATCTCACGACCCGAACCCGCCGGGGGCGTCACGGCCCTACCCCTTTTCTCCGTACATTTGCCTGATCGCCGCCGCGTATTTTTCCGCTACGAAATTCCGGCGCAGTTTCAGGGTATGCGTCAACTCCTCGCCGGGTTCAAAACTCTTCCCCAGGATGTGAAACGCGCCTATTTTTTCAAAATTTTTGAAACCGTTTTCGGTAGAAATTAATTTTTTTATTTCTGAGCGAAAAATGTCTCGTATGACGGGATCCGCGTTCAAATCCGTTCCGCTATTGCTGACAGCGATCGCGCGGCCCTCCCGGCCCCGGTATGTGTCCTCCAGCGCCACCCGGTCCGGAACCACGAGCACGCCGGGCGTTTTGCGGTCCTGGCCGACCACCATCACCTGGGCGATCAAGGGACTGCGCGTCAGTTGGAACTCGATCGGTTCGGGTTCGAGGTTTTCGCCGCCGATCAGGACGATCGTATCCTTGGCTCTGCCCGCGAACTTTAAATCCCCGGCGACGGTCCAGAACAGAAGGTCTCCGGAATTCAACCAGCCGTCCTGGATGGTCTGGTTGGTTCGCTCCCCATCCCGGTAGTACCCCCTCATCACATGCCCGCCCCTGTGCCAGGCGATTCCTTTTATCCCCGGTGCGCGAATTTCCGAACCGGTTTCATCGCGCAGGGAAATCTCCACACCGGGAATACATGGTCCCACCGTTCCCGGAACCAGCGCATGCAGTCGTCGGCGCGTGGAGATGCCCGAAAGTTCCGTCATACCATAGGATTCGATGATCGGGATCCCGATCGAATTAAAAAATAGATCGTACTGTTCGGGCAGGGCGCCTGCCCCGGAAAATCCATAGCGCATGTTCCCGCCCAGAATTGCGCGGATCGCTCGCAACCAGGGGTGTGCGGCAAAACGGGGAAGAATAAGCCCCGCGACCCCCAGCCAGGCCAGAGCACGATGGCTCAGTTTTTTCCAGCCGGGTTGAACGGTCGCCGTGGCGGCAAGCCCGCGCGTCACACAGCGTAATCGGTAAAAACGCAGAGCGATCGCGATTGCCCACTGAAAGAGAAACGGTGCCGGCCGCTTCTGGATGCGATCGTGAATTTGTTTGTAAAAGCTCGCCCAGACGCGCGGGACGGCCATCAGGAAATCGGGCCGCAGTTCCGCGACATCCCTGGAAAGTTTCGTAACCGAAGAGAATGTCTCGGACGCGCCGACTCTTAGAGCGGTGATGACCATGACCCGCGCGGCAATATGCCAGGGAGGGAGGAACGCGAGCGTCCGGTCCCCCGGGCGAAATACCAGGTCACCGATCCCAAGCGACTGATCGACGTCGAAAAGAATGTTGCCGTGCGTGAGCATCACGCCTTTTGGATTTCCGGTAGTCCCGGACGTATACACGATCGTGGCCAGGGTGTCGTCACGCAGGGCGACCCCACGCATTCGGAGAATATCCTCGTTCACCGCCAACCATTCATCCCCCCTGGCGAGCAATTCGGCGAAAGACAACAGTTCGAATTGTTCGGCCTGCGCCCCATCCGGAAGCCCGTCCAGGACGATTATTTTTTTGAGATACGGATAAGCCTCCTGACGGCTTATTATTTTTTCAGCCTCCTTCCAGGCGGCCACGAACGCGATACGCGTGCGGGCGTGATTCAGTATATAATAAATCTCATCGGCCGTGGAATCCGTTCCCCGGGGCACGTCCGCGCATCCGATGTTCGTAATACCCATGCTGGCCCAGAGCCACTCCGGCCGCGCATCGGCAATGAGCGCGATGTTTTCGTGTCCCGCGCCCAGCGCGAGCAGTCCACCCGAGACACAGCGAATTTTTTTCGCAAGTTCCCCGAACGTCAAACTGACGCGCCTGGAGCGGCCCGGGGCGTTCCAGTATTGCGCGGGGAAATCCCGGTACGCGTCGCTGGACGCTGCCATTAAATGGTAAAGCGTGCGATCCGCCAGACGGGGATACCTTTCATTCATATCCATCGCGACCTCCATAATGCGACACATAAAAAAATAACGACGCAGGGTACACCGGGTTGAAATCTATTTCGACCGAACTTATAATTCAGTCGCAATTTCGCGTGATTGCGAACGATCAACCACGCCGATTCGCGGTCTGATTGGAAAATTCTTATAATTCAGTCCTTACTTTTCAGGACTGAATTATCGGCCGGGACGACTTACCGGAGATTGTTTGATACGGTAAGGCCCGGAGAAAATTCCATGTCAGCGAGCCTGTCCAGCAAAGTATTCGTTCTTTTGTTTAGAATCCAGAGAAGAAAAGAGAAGTTCAACGCACGGACTCCCGATACGCTGGCGGCGCTGCGCGCGCGCGATTGTCCCGAACCGCCGCGTTATTTTTCAGAAAAATTTTCCGTTGAAATGATTCGGATCAGAGAGTTGAAAGTGTTTATCCTGCGGCCCCGCCGGCAACCGGTGGCGCGCACCGTGTTGTATCTTCACGGAGGAGCGTACGTGCGCGGATTCGATCGTGGTCACTGGCGCTTCCTGGAACAAATGATCGACAGCACCGGATGCACGATCATCGCTCCGGATTACCCGCTCGTGCCGGAGCATGATTGCGCCTCCGCCATTGATCACTTACTCGCGGTTTACGCGTACATCCAGAAAGCGAAACCGCGGCCTGACCTTACCATCATGGGCGATTCCGCCGGTGGTGGCCTGGGGCTTGCGTTATCCCTTGAACTCAAACGCAAGGGACTGCCAGGACCGAACAGAATTGTCCTGCTTTCGCCCTGGCTGGATGTCGCCCTCCGCAATCCAGAGATCGAGGATATCGACGATCCATGGCTCGGCCGCAAGGGCCTGCAGATGGTCGGTAAATTGTACGCCGGAAAGTTATCGCTGACGAACCCGCTCGTGTCCCCCCTCTATGGAAACATGAAGGGACTCCCTCCTCTTCACGTTTTCGCGGGGACACGCGACCTGCTTTTCCCGGACTCGAAACAATTGTGTCGCATCGCCCGGGACGGTGGGGTATCAGTTCGTTTTTACGAATTTTTTGAAATGACGCACGTATGGATGTTATTTCCATTTCCGGAATCGCAACAGGCCCGGGCGGGTATTTTCGAAATAATAAACGATCGGAGCGAAACATGACCCCCGCCGCGCTCCAGGACCAGGGCCGATTTTCGTTCTTCACCGTCCCGGCCATGATTTGCGCCACCGGTTGTTCCGCGCGCATCGGCGAGTACTGTAAGGAGTATTCGATCGACGGATCGGTGCTCGTCATAACGGACAGGGGTCTGATGACCGCGGGGATTCTCGATGAGGCGATTCAAAACCTGGAACATTCGGGGTTCGAAGTCACGGTGTTTGCGGATGTAAAACCCGACCCGGACGTGGCGACGATCCAGGCGGCGCTCCAGCTCGCGCGCGAGCGCACTGTAGCGGGCGTCATCGGGATGGGCGGGGGCAGTTCAATGGATGTAGCCAAGCTGGCGGCCCTGCTGGCACATCCGGACGCGATCGATACACTGGATGGAATCTACGGAGTGGACCGGGTCAGGGGCAAACGGCTCCCGCTGATCCAGGTACCGACGACGGCCGGAACCGGTTCGGAAGTCACGCCCATTTCGATTGTAACCACGGGGGAAAGCACAAAGAGCGGAGTCGTTTCGCGAACCCTGCTCGCTGACATGACCCTGCTCGACCCGGCCCTGACCTACCGGTTGCCACCGATCGTAACCGCGGCGACGGGAATCGATGCGATGGTACACGCCCTGGAAGCATTCACCGGGAAAATTCGCAAAAATCCGATTTCAGACACTCTGGCCCTCAGGTCCCTGCGAATGTTATCGCAAAACATTCGTGAAGCCTTCAGAAGTCCCGGCGCCGCGGTGGCCCGCCGCGAAATGCTGCTGGGCGCGAACCTGGCCGGCCAGGCCTTCGCGAATTCGCCGGTCGGAGCCGTTCACGCGCTGGCCTATCCCCTCGGGGGCCGTTTTCATATCGCGCACGGAATCAGCAACGCCCTGGTTCTGCCGTACGTGATCCGGTTCAATCGCGATGTTGCGGATCATCTATACGAGGAGGTCTGGGATACGATTGCGCCAGGCAAGCTCACACCTGGTGGCGGGAAAGTTGACAGCCTGATCGACTGGTTCCAGGCCTTGAATACCGAACTGCTGGGGAAAACACGGCTGCGCGAGTACGGCATTCAGGAAACGGACCTGCCGGGCCTGGCCTATGACGCGATGTCGCAAACCCGATTGCTTGTCAACAATCCGCGCGAACTGGTTGTGGAAGACGCGCTGCGGATATACAGGGAAGCATTCTGAACATGGCATTCGATCGAAAAACCAGCCGCGACGCGCAACCGGCCGACTTTCGTTATTTTTATCCGTTGAATACCAGATGGATGGACAACGACGTATACGGCCATGTGAACAACGTGGTATATTATTCCTTTTTCGACACAGCCGTGAACGCGTTTTTAATCCGTGAAGCCGGTCTGGATATTCAGAGTTCGGACATCGTCGCGTACGTGGTCGAGTCGCAATGTAGCTACTTTCGGCCCATCGCCTACCCCGAGGAGGTCATCGTCGCCGTGCGCGTCGACAAACTCGGAGGAAGTTCGGTTACGTACGGGATCGGTGTATTCAAAAAACCGGAGGTGTTGATGGCCTTCGGAACCTTCGTCCATGTTTTCGTGCAGAGAACGAATTCGAAACCGGTTCAGATCCCCGCTTCCATCCGTTCCCGCCTGGAGTCGCTCCTGCATGAGCGGTGAGATGGCAGTCCGGTTAAAAATAATTTTGTTTTTCGCCCTGTGCGCTTTTTGCCTGGCCCCCTTCGTATCCGCGGCGCAGGCTCTCGCCCTGGGCATCTGTTTCGGTTTGACCGTGGGCGCCCCGTTTCAAACGGGAAAATTGAATCGCCAGTTACTGGCGGCCTGTATCGTCGGCCTCGGAGCGGGCATGAACGTGTGGGCAGTCCTTGACGCGGCCCGTTACGGAATCGTCTATACCGTGATCGGCATCACGGGCACGCTCGCCCTTGGCAGGTTTCTGGCGCGGCGCCATGACCGCTCCTTTCACGGTCTTTCGCTCTTGATTAATTTCGGCACGGCAATTTGCGGGGGTAGCGCGATCGCCGCGGTGGCGCCGGTGATTCGCGCGAAGAATGAGGATATTTCCGTTGCGCTCGCGACCGTTTTTATTTTCAACGCCGCGGCTCTGATGATCTTTCCGCCAGTCGGGCAATGGTTCCACCTGACGGAGGTTCAATTTGGTCTCTGGAGCGCCCTCGCCATCCACGATACAAGTTCGGTCGTGGGTGCCACGGCCCAGTACGGCCACCATGCGCTTCAGGTCGGTACGACCATGAAGCTTGCGCGCAGTCTCTGGATTGTTCCCGCGACCATCACTCTGGCCGCTCTAACGCGCGGCGCAAATCGGAATATGGAAGGCCTTCATCCTCTGGAAGGACTCCGGCCGCTCTGGTTCATTCCGGCTTTCGTGATCGTGGCCACGGTCGTCACGATTTTTCCCGACCTGCGTCCGGCCGGGCACTGGCTTGAACAGGTTTCACGCAAACTATTGATTCTAACGCTGTTTTTAATCGGGAGCGGTCTGAATCTCCGGACCTTGAAAAAAGCGGGATTTCCGGCGCTCGGACACGGGTTTTTGCTCTGGTCGTTCGTCAGCGTGGCCACATTGCTGGGTATTTATTTTAAAGTGATCGTTTTAAATGAGAGGTAATTGTATGGAAACAAGGGAAAGATCATCGCTGCAGGAATTCACCGGAGCCATGCAGGGTCGGAGCGAATCCTACCGGCATATTCGCGTAAAACCATTAACCACGCTGATAGGCGCGGAAATTGAAAATGTGGATCTTTCAGCCGACCCGGGTGAAGAAGTATGGACCGAAATTTCGCGGGCTTTCCACGATCATCTGGTCATATTCTTTCGTGACCAGCGTATTTCCCCCCGGCAGCATATCGAGTTCGGCAAACGATTCGGTCCTCTGCATATTCATCCGGCCGCGCCCGGCGTCGAAGGGCATCCCGAATTGATGGTGATCGCCGCGAATGAACATTCGTCGCGAGCAAATGGCGAAGCCTGGCACTCCGATGTTTCGTGCGACGAACGTCCTCCGCTGGGAAGTATCCTGTTCATCAAAGAATGCCCCCAGACCGGCGGGGATACGCTGTTTTCGAATATGTACGCGGCTTACGAAACCCTTTCTGATCGAATGAAAACCTATCTGGACGGATTGAAGGCTATCCATGACGGCGAGCACGTATACCGCGGGCTGTACAGGGACCTGGGCGTTCAGGATAAATCGGTTTACCCCAGAGCGGAACATCCGATCGTAAGAACGCATCCGGTGACCGGGAAAAAATCCCTGTTCGTGAATTACGGATTTACCACCGGCATCGTCGGCCTGGAACGAAAGGAAGGCCAGGCCATTCTGGATTTCCTGATCCACCACTCCGAGCGCCCGGAGTTTCAGTGCCGTTTTCGATGGACGGAGAACAGCATCGCTTTCTGGGACAACCGCTGTACGCAGCACCACGCAATCTGGGATTACTGGCCCCGGCGTCGTTACGGGATCCGGGTTACGATCGAAGGGGAACGACCCGTATGATGATGGAAAACAAAACAATCACCAGTCGCAATCCGGCGACGGAGGAACTCCTCGCCGGTTTTGACGAATATTCCGATTCCCTCATCGAACGTAAACTCGATGCCTCAGCGAACTCGTTTCGCGACTGGTCCCGCCAGCCGCTCGCGGAACGGGCCGCTCTCATTCGCGACGTCGCGCGCGAATTGCGGAGCCATTCCGCCGGACTGGCTGAATTGATTACGCTGGAGATGGGCAAGCCACTGAATCAGTCAGCGGCGGAAGTGGAAAAATGCGCCGCCTGTTGCGAATTTTACGCTGATCGCGGACCGGAATTTCTGATGAGTCGCAACGTTCCCACGGAAGCCACTCGCAGTTACGTTCGTTACGATCCGATCGGCCCCGTTCTGGCCGTCATGCCCTGGAACTTTCCGTTCTGGCAGGTATTTCGATTCGCCGCCCCCGCTTTGCTGGCGGGGAACACGGCCTTGCTCAAACACGCCTCGAACGTCTCCCTGTGCTCCCTGCGGATCGAGGAAATTTTTCGCGATGCCGGCCTGCCCTCCGGCGTATTCCAGTCCCTTCTCAAAAGCGGTCGAGCAGTCGAAACCATGATCGCGCATCCGGCGATTCGCGCGGTGACTCTGACTGGCAGCGAACACAGCGGAAAAATCGTCGCGGCGGCGGCCGGACGCGCGATAAAAAAGAGCGTACTGGAACTGGGCGGGAGCGACCCGTTTCTGGTGCTGGAGGGGGCGGATATCGCGAAGGCCGCACGGGTTGCCCTGCGAGCGCGTATCATCAATTCGGGGCAGAGTTGTATCGCCGCCAAACGTTTTCTGGTCGTCCGCCGCCACCTGATGGATTTTACGGACGCGTTTCTGGCGGAGGTAAAAAATCTGCGCATGGGCGATCCACGTGATCAGGGGATCGACCTCGGTCCGATCGCACGGCATGATCTGCGCGACGAACTGAATGAACAGGTACAAAAAGCGCGAAGCGAGGGCGCGCGGCTGCTGGCCGGGGGCGCAATTCCGCCCGGGATCGGCTACTATTATCCGATGACCGTTCTGTCCGCGGACCGGGGTACGACGATCGCCCGCGATGAAACCTTCGGACCCGTCGCTCCGATCATCGCGGTGGCCGACGAAGCGGAAGCGATCCGAGTTGCGAACGATTCGCCCTTCGGCCTCGGCGCGAGCGTCTGGACCGAAGATCTCGATCGAGCCGCCAGGATCGCGGGCGAACTGGATGTGGGCTGCGTGTTCGTAAATGAACTCGTCAAATCCGATCCGCGCCTGCCCTTCGGCGGCGTAAAAATGTCCGGGTACGGACGGGAACTGAGCGAAGAAGGGATCCGGGAATTCACGAACATCAAAAGCGTGTACATTGCGGCCGACGGAAAGAAAGCGTAGAACATGTAATTCCTTTCATCGTGAAACCCCATCAGGCGAACCATCCCGGTTCGCCTGATGGGGGGCTTTTTCAGGCGTCCGGAATTACGCCGGGGCAGTTCTTCTTAAAAATCGCGTTACAGGTCACCGGTCGTTTTTCCGTTGCGGCATAGTCGCTTTCGCGCTGGACGATCTTCCGGGCCCAGGCCGCGCGCAACATACGCCCGCACCGGGCCGATTTTTTATAAACTGTCTGATATTGCGATTCGAACGCGATGATTCCGTAGGTTGCCCTGTCTTTATCGATCCATGGATACAGACCGTACCCTCCGACCGAGGAATACGCGCCATCGCCAAAATATTCATCCGGATCTTCCACCCAGTGACCGAGCGAGTACCTTGGATTGAGATACCCCTCCCAGACGAGACCTCCTGCGGCCGGTCGGTCACTCGCATATTTACACTTCAATCCGTAGCGACTGGTTTCCTCAAGGGTACAAACCGAATGCTCGCCAAGCCTGGAGCCAAGTTTCAATTCCCCGCTGAGGAGCTTCCGCAAAAACAGAATGTAATCAGCGGGCGATAACCTGGCGGCGGCGGCGACATTGACGTTGTCATAGGATAAACTGTTCAATCCCAGGGTTTCCCCGATCCGGGCCCCCAGTTGACTTACATCGCCCGCCAGTCCGAGCGCCACAGTGTTCCCGTACCTTGGATCCGCTCGCCATTCCATATGGCCGGGACCGTAAAAAAATCCGTACGGGCCGCCGTTATCGCCTGCTGCTGTGGTTTCAATATTATTCAAACGATCGTTACAGGCCTGGATCGTCTCGGGTGGTTTCGACCAGGTGGCTTCCTTGCAGGGTGTTTCGGGTTGAAAAGTTACGAAGGGACTCGTAAAATTCAAAAAGCGAACGTCGGCCGAATCGTTCAGGATTCCGTCCAGAATCTCAACCGCATACGCCGCAAAGATCCACTTGCCGGCCGAGGCGATTTTGATCGGGGTGTTTTTGAATGTGTTGATCGCTTCCGCGTTGCCCGCGGCGGACCCATGAAAGCCTGACCCGAGCGCGGCGCCGCCGTTCCCGATTTCCCAGTAAAACGCCGGTAGCTCCGAGCAGACGGAGTTGCTTTCGATCGTATCGGTGACCGCTTTGATACGATCGTCCACTCCGTCGACCGGCTGCGCGTTCATTCCGGCTGCCGCCAGGATCGACGCGACGAGCGAGGGACCCAGTATACTTTTTCGCGCGAAATTCAACCATTTTGATTTATGTTTTTTCCGAATCATGAACATACTCCAATTAATTTTTTGATAAAAAATTTTAAAGAATGCCGGACGGCGTATTCCTACAGGGCCGTGATGCCCCCATCCAGAACGATCATCTGCCCGGTCATGTAGGATGAGGCCGGGGACGCGAGGAAAAGCACAGCCCCGGCCATTTCTTCCGGTTGGCCGAGACGTTGCATGGGAATCTTTTCCAGGGCGCGTTCGCGAAGCTCCGCTTTCCCGGTGATCGATTGAATCATTTCGGTTTCGATGAACCCCGGGCAGACGGCGTTGACCCGGAAGTCGGAGGGCGCCCATTCCACGGCCAGGGCCCTGGTCAACTGGAGAACGGCCCCTTTCGTTCCACAGTACACCGAAGCAAGCGGGATGGCAACGAGTCCGAGAACCGAGGCGATGTTAACAATATTGCCCCCCTGCTTTTTTTGCAGTTTGTAATAGGACTGACAGGCGAGGAACACGCCTTTGAAATTCGTCTCAATGATGCGATCGATGTCCGGAATTTTAAAAGACGACGCGGGGATATCCGCGGCGACACCGGCGTTGTTGACCAGACAATCAAGCCGCCCGTGAACAGAAATGATTTCTTCTATTATTGCGCCAATATCGCCGGGACGGGTCACATTCGCCATCCGCCCTTCGACCCCGGCCGTACGCATCCAGTCGATGGAATCGGCCGAGCGACCTGTTCCGTACACCCGCGCTCCGGCATCCGCGAACGCAAGAGCGATCGCCCGGCCGATGCCCCGACTGGCTCCCGTGACAAGAATTGTTTTTTCCTGAAAATCCATACTCATTGAAAAATATAGCACCCTTCACCAGGCGTTTGGGCCAATCAGCGAAAAAAGCGCGACCGTTTTCGAAACGGTCGCAATCGAGTGTTCGGGAACGGCTATTGGGGAATTACGCTCGGGCAATTGTCTTGCGAAAACGCCGTGCAGGTTTTGGCCGGTTCAGCGAGATAGGAACTCGAATTTTGAACCGCCCCCGTTTCCCAGGCCTGACGAATCATCCTGCCACAGGTAACCGATGTGCCGCCGGTTTTTTTCTCGGTGCTGTATTGTTGCAGTAGAGTTTGCTGGATGGCGATCATCCCGTAGTTTTCCTGGTTTTTTTCAATCCACGGATAAAAACCGTACACCCCGGGAGAAGAAAACGCGCCGTCGCCATACAGCGGCCGGTCGTCTTCCACCCAGTGCCCGAGAGCATAACGCGGATTGATGTACTCGCTCCAGATCGTGCTCTCCGCGGGAATGTCCGTGGAGTATTTGCATTTCAGACCGTAGCGATTGTGATCTTCCAGGGTGCACACGGAATATTCTCCCAGCATGGCGCCGAGTTTCAGTTCGTGACCGAGCAATTTCCGGAGAAACAGGGAGTAATCGTTCGGCGCGAGGGAACCGCCGCCGGCCAGGCCAACGTTGACGTAGGTCAGGCTACTCAGGCCCAGAACCTGGCCAATCTGCTGTCCGAGCTGGACAGCGCTGCCATCCAATCCGAGACCAGCGGCGTCGGTGTTTCGGTTGTCCGCGCGCCATTCCATATGTCCCGGCGCATAAAAGAAGCCGTACGCCGTGCCTTTGTCGGCTGCCTTCGTCGCGCTGATATTGTTCAGTCGATCATTGCACGCCTGGATCGTTTCGGCCGGTTTGGTCCAGGTGGCCGCTTTACAGGAATCACCGAGTTCGAAAGCCGTGAACGGGCTGGAAAAATTCAGGCTCCGGACGTCATTGACGGCGTCCAGACTTCCGTTCAGTTTCTCCACGACATACGCGGAGAATAACCATTTCGAAGAAGAGGCAATCTCCATCGGTTTGGCCTTGAAATTTGTGATGGCGGACTGGTTGCCCTTGATGGACCCGTGCGCCCCGGATCCCAGCACGCCATCCTTATTGCCGATCTCCCAGTAGAAGTCTTTGAGGTTGCTGCACACCGCGTTACTCGCGATGGTCTCATTTACAGCGTCGATTCGATCCTGATTCGGGTCGACGGACTGAGCCGCAATTCCCCCCACAATAAAAACAACAGCAAGTCCCGCTGCGGCGGCGGTTACGCCGGCTGCGTGACTTCGCAGAAAAAATCTCTTCCCTTTCATTCATTCTTCTCCCGCAATCCTTTCCGGATTGCTTAAACGTAATGTACGACGCCATGGCGCCGTTATGCGAACTGGAGTCTGTATATATCACACAAGTATTTCCAGGTCGCCCGGACTTATAAGCCCGGGCCGGAAAAGTGGACCGGTTTTATCAGTTCGGACGCTTTTACCGGCTACCCGGGTGGTTCTGTCCGGAGACGGCGGCCGGCGCTGTTCTGGAGCCCGGCGCGAAACGAGACCGGAAAACCGGACTTCGCTTCCAGCGTTTCCGCATAATCCATCCGTACAATCGATTTGAAAATCGTTTGATCATCCACGGAATGCGCACGCCCGCCGAAGGCTGGATCCCCCTGTCATTTTGAATGGCACTGAGAGCGTCCGCGGCAACTCGCGCGGGATGAGCGCCGCGCTGCCGGAAACGTTGTTCCACCCGTTCGAAATTGTCGCCCTTGACGCCGCCAGGGTCCAGGCGCATACGTCCATCACTGACGATGTTGGTATTGATCAGACCGGGACACAGAACGCTGACATTGACCCCGAACGGTTTTAGCTCGGCGCGAAGCGATTCCCCGAGCCCGACCACCGCGTACTTCGACGCGGAGTAAACGGCCATCGAAGGTACAGCCATCAGGCCGGCCGCACTCGCCGTGATGAGGATCGACCCGGATTTCCGCTGAATCATATCGTGGCCAAATAGCTTTAACAGATACACGACGCCCCAGAAGTTGACGCCGATGGCCCATTGCAGATCCTCAAGGCTCGTTTCGTCGAACAGGCCACCGAGGCCGACACCCGCGTTCGCGCAAAGAATATCCACGGCCGGCCAGCGGGCGAAGTATTCCCGATGAAAATTTTCCGTGGACGCGAGACTGGAGTGGTCCACCTCGAAATAATCACATTCCGGATGGATATCGCGCAACTCGCGGACCACTCGTTCGAGGCGTTCCGCCCGCAAGTCCGTAATCGTAACTCGCGCCCCGGCGCGAACCAGGGCCAGGGCGATTTCTCTGCCGATCCCCGACCCTCCGCCCGTCACGATCACCTGTTTTCCCATGAACCTGTCCATGCGCGCCTCCCGGGCCATTCAAAAAGTTTAGTTTCTTTAATAAATACTAGAAACCGGTGTTAGCTTAGCAGAACCAGGCGGACATTTGCGACTGCATTTATAAGTGTCTCCGAAATAAAAGGACCTGACTTATAATATCACCCTGATCAGACCATCGCGAGACGGGTTTCGCCGTTTCCCCGGAGGGATACGAAGTACGGTTTCCCAAAAAAAGGTAACCTGGTCTGGCGTTTCCTGAATTCGAATTGACTCCTTCGCGCGGCCTTTCTTCGAATGCCGCTATGAAAAAAATCGAAAAAATTTCGCGCAAAACTGGCATAAAAAAAGTGGAACAGATCGCGGGGGTTCTTCTGTTCGTAACCGGAATAACTCACGTACTGCAACTGTACTTTTACGGCACCGCTGGAAACACGCTGGGGGCCGCCTCGTTCGGCGTGGTTTACTTTCTTCTCGGGTTGCCGCTCTGGAACCTCTGGAAGCCTTATTTGCTCTGGCGACTACTCGGTTCCGTGATTCCCGGGATTGGCGGCGCGCTCGGCGCCTGGCGTTTTCTCGTTTTCCCGAATCCCTTTTCGCTGTTTCATATACTGCTCGATCTGGCGATCGTCCCGATCTGTCTGTATGCGCTGATAAAAGGACGGGGTGAAACATCGGATCGGTAAAATATTGGACCTGACCGATCATTCAGGTCGACCGTCACCGCGCGGGAGTGCTACTCTCTGGTTCGGTGCGAATGAATTTTCCGGCCGGCCGGAATCCCAATTCGCAACGAATAAAAAATAGGAAGAAAACAATCATGTTAAAACGAATCGTACTTCTGCTTGCTCTCTGTGGGGCGGCTTCATCCATTTTCGCCAGTGGCGGCGGGACAGCGAGCAAGCCCCTCAGCGGAATTTATCCTATCGTTCTGTCGCATGGAATGCTCGGCTGGGGGGAAGAATCAACCGGGATCATCTCGAACTTCAATTACTGGGGTGGAATGGATGATTACCTTCGCTCCGAGGGAGCCACGGTTTACGCGCCCGCAAAATCGCCGGAAACCTCAAACGAAGTGCGTGCCCAGGAACTAAAAGAAAAAGTGGAGTACTGGATGGCGGCCAACGGCTTTTCCAGGGTTCATTTCCTGGGCCATTCGCAGGGTCCGCTGGACGTACGCTATGCGGTAACCAATCTCGGACTCGCGTCGAAAACTTCCTCGATTACTTCGCTCAATGGCGCCAATCATGGCACCGGTCTCGCCGACGGAGTCAGTAAATATTTTCCAGAGGGGAGCGCGCTGACCGGGCTGGTTGAATCCTTCGTCAATCTGATGTATGTGGTCGATAACGCCGATGCTCCGGCGCTCAATTATTCGCTCAGCTCCGCGGGCGCGAAAGTTTTCAACCAGTACACACCCAACGTCCCGGGGATTCGGTACTATTCCTACGGCTCTACCCTCAAGGGCACGAACCTGATCCAGAACCCCATCGCCAGTCTTTTCTGGAAATACACGGGGGATCAATCGCAAGCGCTCGGGCTGGGGTTCGCGAACGACGGGTTCGTCCCCCTGGAATCCATGTACTGGGGCGAATGGAAGGGCGAACCAGGCGTTCCCTGGTATTCGAACGGAGTCGACCACCTGCAAACGGCCGCCGGAGGCGCCACCGGTTTTGACCAGGAACGGTTTTACCTGGACATGGCTCTCAATATGAAAGCCGGTCAATAAATTTATTCCAATTCGGCGATCAATCCTGTTTACAGAGGAGTTTTATAATATGGCAAGGTACCATCTCGCGCGAAAGAGTAGTATCCCTCTTCTCGCTTTCATTTGTATTTTATTCGGCGCCCGTGTCCCGGACCTCAACGCCGAAAACGGCAACCCGGAAGGAATCAAATATACTCTCCCGGTCGGAAATGACACTCGTGAATACTATGTGGCCGCGGACGGTTGTGAGGAAAACTGCCCGCTCGTGATCGATATGCATGGTTTGACTTCAAACGCCGGTCAGCAGCAGCGTTATACGAAATTTTACCAGAATCGGGCGGCATGGCGAATCATCGCCGTCTGGCCACAGGGCCTCTCGAACTCGTGGAACGCGGGAAGCGGTGGCGGCGAGTACACACCATGCTGCGGCGATTCGGTGGCGAATGGGGTCGATGACGCAGGTTTTCTCCTGGCGATGGTCGAAAAATTGAAGAGCGATTATCCGCGCATCAATCCTTCTCGAATATATCTCACCGGTCATTCCAATGGCTGCGCCATGGCGCAGAACCTGCTGACCAATACCGTCGATATTTTCGCGGCCGGTGCGTGTACGTCTATGTTTATCATGGACCTTCCCAAAACCTACATACCCCGCGCGGTCCCGTTCATGGGCATCCATGGCATAAAGGACGTCATCGTACCGTACGAAGAAGAACCGAACTGGCGCGGTCTTCAGTATCCCGGGGTAGCAAAAAACGAAGGGCTCTGGAAAGACCTGAACAACTGCGCCGGTGAACCCGCGCACAATGTCTACCAGGTGCTGTGGTGGGTTACCCATTCCATCGATCGCTATACGACGTGTGACGGGTCCGTTTCCCTGGTCCAGGTGACCATCAACCGGGCCACTCATCTCATCCATAACAATCCGGATGACATCGATGTAACGCAACTTATGTGGGATTTCCTCAGCCCGTATGCCCTTCCCTGAAATTTTTCCGGCGCCCATCGCGGCGCCGGATTTTTTTTGATCATTTGAACCGAATCACATGCGTTCTCCTGGACCAGGACGGGCCGGCGAAAAATACCGGCAGCAGGTACCGGGCTCCAATAATATTCGTTACCGCGAACCTTCCGTTTTCCGGTTCCCCCGCGACAAGATCCGCGATGGGATCACAATCACTGCGACCGAAAGTCGCGGCGACGGTTGCGGGCGAAGATTGTAAAATTTTCTCCTTCGTCCGCAGTAACCAGACAGGATTAAATCTAAAAAGTTGCCCCATCCCGCTGACGTTGAATATTTTGAGGTCGAATATCGGGTTCGGCCGATCCTCCGATTTCCCGTAATCACAATGCATGGATAACAAAGTCGAACCCCGGCGGGAGACGCTCGCACGAACGTTTGGCCCATTTTCCTCGAAGTTAAACGTTCCTATTTTTTTTGGAAAACCGAGGAGTTCCCGTCCGTACACCAGGGCCGTATCATCGTCCACAAGCATCCAGGCGCAATGCAAACCGTGCCCTAACGGTGTTCGGACGTGGAGGAGCATGGCAGCTTCATGGTACGGTACCGTGAAGGAAGTTTTCGTATAGTTCGCGATGAATATCGTCGCTCGTGCGGGTTTCGCGATGCCCATGCCGGCCGGCAGCAATACTTTCGCTTTCTCTGGATGCACCGGAACGTCGGCGATCAGGAAGCGCGCGTTGTCCCATAGATTCGTTTTTTTCTGATTCATTTTGTTACTCCACTTTTTAGTTATGAAAGACCGGTACATGTTTCCAGGAGCGCTGCCGCCGACCCGAGATGCCTGGTCATAGGCATTCCGAAAATTGTCTGAATGGCATGAGCGTCTCGAAAACGTCGCTCCTGGCCGTAGTCCGCCATGTACCCGTATCCTCCCAGAACCTGAATTCCGTCCTCCGTGGTCAGACAGGCCAATTGCTGGACGTGCGCACAGGCATTCCGGACGAAACGTTCGTGACCGCGCTGCCCCGTTGCGGTGATCCTGATGATCTGCGTCACCAGCATTTCAGCGACATCGACCCTCTGGATCATGTCCGCCAGGATCATTCTGAGCGCCGACCAGTCGACGATGGACCGGCCCCCCTGGATCCGCGTGCGACTGTACGCGCATGCTTCCTCCAGCGCTCCATGCATGAGCCCGAGAGCAATCGCAGCGGCAGCGGGAAACAGGCGATTCGAAGCTCTGTGAAAATAGTCAACGCCTGACCCCGCCGGTCCGACAGGTACAGCCATCGCATCGAGAAACGCCGCGTCGACCATGGGACAGTTCCGGACGCCGAGGGTAAAGACGGGAGCACTCAGTTCTACGGCCGACTGTTGCAACTGAACCAGGACGTAACGAATCTGGCGGTTGTTATCGAAAGTCGGAATAATCGCGCGCTCCGCGATGCCCCCTCCAATGAGGGACCGGACCCGACCTGTGACGCGGGCTTCCGACCCACTCATCCTGATCTCCGGAAGCTCAGTCAATTCTGAAGGATTGTCAAAGATGGGGAAAGCGAAGATCATGCCACCGGCCTTCGAATGTATTCCAGGCTCGTCGGTCACATTCCCCGCGCTCAGGATTTCGATCGCGCAGGCATGCGTGAGAAGCAGGAGGGAGAGACTGGCTTCGACCCTGCTCAAAGCGTCCAACACCGCGCACAACGTTTCGCTGGCATCACCGCCTGTGCCTGGTTTTTCCGGTTGAGCCAGATCAAAAAAACCGATTTCGACGGCCTGTTTCAGGCTGGAAATCAGACCATATTGTCCCGGTGCTTTTCCCCGGGCATACTCGGTGGCGGCGAACTTGAACGCCAGGTCTCGAATTGAAATTGTTTCTTCGCTCATCGACAACATAATACATCCTCCGTTTTTTTCATTCTTGGAAATGCCCGGAAAGCGTAGATTCGCGGCCCGGGATGCAGTAAAAAAGATTCAGCCGGTTCAACTGGTTCGTGCCCTCGTATATCTGGAGCAACTTCGAATCGCGCAGTCTTTTTTCGATTTCGTTTTCGTGTCGCAATCCGAACGACCCCGCGAGCTGGAGCGCCAGGCGAGCATTCGTGACGCCCGCGTCGGTTCCGACCACTTTGGCAAGGGAGGCCCACCCGGACGCGCGGAGAACGGCGGTACGATTTCGCGCGCGCGGCGTGAACTTCGCGATCAGCCTGCGAACTGTTTTTCGCATAAGAAGCGGAACCAGTACGTAATCAATGATGAACCGGGGCATGTACTTGAGTACATAAAAACTATTTTTCCCGAGGAAAAAACCATAGATACCGCCCGGGAGCACGTTCGCATAGATCGCTTCCAGATAGCTCATTCGTCCGAGAGCCGCATTACGATACATGTCGGCCAGCAGGCTCTGCACCCATTCACGATCAATGAGTTTGCGACCGTCCGGAGCAACACCGTTCGCGAATTTCATCGCATCCTCAAAGGCCCCGCGCGCGACTCCCGTCCCGAACGCACCTACGCCGGCCCGCGTCATCGAAAGGACGATATGTGTACCCATCTCTTTCATCTCGCGCATGGAGGCCCCATCGATACCACGACTGTTATCGAACAAAACGTTATCATCCGGAACGAAACAATCCTCGAACACGAGTTCGCTTGCCGTGCAAACCCGCTGGCCCATTTTGTCCTCCTGTTTTCCCGCGCTGAACCCTTTTGTTCCGGCGCGCACGGCAAGGGTGAGCCCCGTTTCCGACGCTTTTCGATCGCGGTCGTACGGAAACAGACAACACCACCGGGATACGTGTCCCATCGAAATGAAAATTTTCGTCCCGTTTACCACATAGCCGCCAGGACTTTTTTTCGCAAAACAGCCAAGTTGCGCCCGGTCGATAAGATCAATATCCTCGACGTCGGTTCCCGCACCGGGCTCCGTAATCGCCAAACAAATGAGACAGGGAGTTTCTGATTTTTCCTGAGCGACCACTTCCCCAAAAATTCGCCTTAAAAGGCGAAGATTCGGCGAAAACATGATGCCCGCAATACCCAGGTAATGCACAAACATCACATTCGCCAGGCCGACACAGACCGAGGAAATCTCCTCGATGACGCAGGCCATGGCCAGCATGTTCACCCCCTGACCGCCAAAAAACCTCGGGACGAACATGGAATAAAATCCCCACTGCCCCGCGAGCCGTATCAGATCCCAGGGCATATACTCAGGGTCTTCAAAAGTCCGGCGATCGTGCTCCAGAGTAAGATGTCGGGCGGCTTCATTGAATTGCTGCGCCCTCGCCAGAGCGGCCTCGCATTCCTGGACGACTCCCCTGGCAAGTAGCGGCATGGAACGCAGGCTGCAAAACGCGTCGGCGAAAGCCTGACCCGCAGGCAATCTCGCCGCGTCAGGAATTTTTTTTTTCGAATTCGTGCGCATAAATAGTCTCCTCACTGGATCGATTGGGAAACTATACCGCCTATTTCACCGCCTGCGACCGGCCTTATAAGAACCTACCAGTTTCGAGAACTGATATTTCTCATGGATCTGTGTTTGTGCGAACGGGAAGGGCAACAACGAACAGGAATTGAAACCAGAAATAACTATTCGGTGGCTTTTTTGCGAAATTGAAGGGGATTCATACCGGCGATCTTCAAAAATTGAGCGTTAAACGCTGATTTCGTATTAAAACCGACTTCAAACGCCACGGAAATGACCGTACGTTCCGGCTCTTTGACGAGCAATTTTTTGGCGTGGTCGATCCGGTACTCGTTGACGAATTCATTGAAGTTTTTTCCATAAAATTCGTTCAGGATTCTTGAGAGCTGATGCGGGGAAACCCGCAGAGTTTCCGAAAGGTCCGCGAGCCTCAGTTCCGGGTCCAGGAAAACCTTATCTTTTTTCATCAGATCCGCAAGCTTCACCCGTACATCGTCGAGATCGATGCCGGTAAGCTGGGTTCGCTCATAACGGTTCTTCTGTATTTCAGCGCGCAGGGTGACGAAAAAATTCGGATAACGTAGAGAAAAGATAAAGGCAAGAATTACCAGAATCGTATACAGGTCCCCGGATAGATGGAGGGCCCAGACGCTTCGGGTGAAATACCCGACCGCCCAGAGTAACGTGGCGAAAAACGGCACCGAGAACAACGTGAGGGCGGGCCGGGTATACGCGATAATAAAATCCTTTCGGAAAATTCGATAATAAAGCAGAAGCAGGTAACCGAGATAACCCAGAACGTGCAGGCTGCTCAGGGCGGTCATAACATCGATGCGATTCCAGTTCACCGGCCCGGAGCGTACTCCCTGCAACAGGGCAACCCGGTCCGAGTCGGAAACCAGAATCTGATTCATCACTTCCGCCAGCGCGACCAGAACCGCCGGAATGAAATGCAGACGCAGCGAACGTCTCGGCCTGTCCACGAATGCGACCATTTGCATGGCGAGTATCAACACCAGCGGGCCGGATGAAAAAATCAGGGCGAATTGAAAGATTCCCAGAATTGGATAAATTGTGTTCGCGCCCGCGAGGAAAAAGCCGATCCTTGCCTGGATCAAACCGAGTACGATTCCGATCCAGAATATTCCTTCGCGCAGGCTGCCCCGCCTGCGAACCAGCAGGTTTGAGAGAGCCATGAGCAGAGCCAGCCCCGCTCCGAACTGGATGAAATATTGATTGATTGCGGAATACAGTTCCATGAGGGTTCCCCACAATCTGGGCCTCACGGCAGATGCCCCCGGCCCGGATGATGCGCGAAATTCTTCAGCGATTTTTGTGCGGAGCGGAAACCGCCTTTCTTGCGGGTCGACCGGACAGCCTGTCCCAATTCGTGAAA
This sequence comes from uncultured Leptospiraceae bacterium, assembly GCA_964631535.1. Lineage (GTDB taxonomy): Bacteria > Spirochaetota > Leptospiria > Leptospirales > Leptonemataceae > CAZVZS01. Next base: position 11,329 of record CAZVZS010000018.1, on the reverse strand, counting down.
TATTCATCTTCGAATTGTTTGATCGTTCCGATAACTTGCCGTGCGAGGTCGCGGTGAGCCCGGATTCCCGTGAATTCCGTACGCGGTTTTATCAATTCCATCTTAATGTAGAACTTTTCATTCCGCGCCGGAAAGTCGGAATGCCGGTGTTGATGGTCGCCACGCATGTAAACGCAGAGGACGTTGCAATTTTCCACGTCAGCAACGATTCTCCCGACTCCGTACGCCACCTCGTCCGGCTCGACCCTCCCGGTTCGGCTGCGAGTCCCTTCCGGAAATAACATCAAAACCTGGCCGCTTTCCAGCAAATGAATCGCCTTCCATAACACATCCGCGATGTGATCCCCCGACCCGAGTCGATCAATGGGAATACATTTAACAAGATAGGCAAAGACCCGGGACAGGATGCCGCGAACGAATGTTTCCCTTGCGGGGAAATTCCAGGCAAGGGTATGGAACCGTTTCCAGTACCCGCACGTCGAGTCGAAGGCCCACATCAAAATCGCCGAGTCGATCATGGTGAGGTGATTCGGGCAGATGAGCACCGGCCCGTCAGCAGACCGCACGATCCGCTGGAATTGTTCGCGGAGCGCGGAAAGACCGTGGATTCGATAACCGCACCCGAACCGCAGCGTTATGACGATCAGAGGGCCCAGCAGGGGGAACACAAGCCAGGCGAAAAAACGCTGCCCCCGCAGCAAAAGAATCCTTTTTTCGAACTGCTTCTCCTGGACTTTTATCGCCGGGATTCGAAAGGGTCGCGAAAGCCAGGGAGGAATCATTTTAATACCCCGTAACCGGCCAGATTCCCCACGGCCGCAGTTCTTCCATCGTCGAAGGTCATTTCGACACTGCATTTAATTTTTTTGTGCCGATAGTAAATCAATTCGCTCCGGACGAACATCGTAGAATTCGGCGGCACCGGCAGTATAAAATCCACATCCGTTTCGGCGAGAAACAGGGTCATCAACTCCCTGGACGGGTACTGTTTCTGAAGCAGGCGAATCCCCGGCGGAATAAGGCCGATTTGCGCCATGGTCTCCGTCAGGATGACGCCAGGCGTAACCGGGAGATCGGGGAAATGCCCCTGATAAAAAAATTCATCGCCCCGAAAATGGTAATAACCGCGAGCGCCTTCGTCCGTCACTTCCAGAATAGCGTCGACAAACCGAAAAGGGTATTGCTGAGGGATTAGCGCGAGCATACCACCGGGCGTCCGGTCCTGTTCTTTTTTTGCCAGCATAAGTCCTCCGTTATAATCGCGCGATCGCGTCTGCGCGCCGTCTTTTTGTCCGCGGCCAGTATTCAATTTTTTCCCGGAACGATCACTAAAGAAATTTTACTTCATCCGCCTCCCTCCCGAAAACGAAAAAGTATTCAAACGGTCAAGAAAATTTGGCGAACCAGTAGAAATATCATCAGAAAAATGAAACAGGCGAAATTCAGGAAGCGCGAACTTTTCTATTTCGCACGCGTCACACGCGAATTCGTTCGCCATCAGCGTCGCACCGCGCGCGAAGCGGCGCGAGTCGTATCGACTTATAGGAATATCCTATTTTTTTCGTGCGTTCCGATAATTGCGGTCGATTGCGGGGCGAAAAAATCGCAAACTCAAAGCGCTGAACGCAAGGATGGATTCGTAAAATGCGCAAGGACCGATCTACCTGGACAATACTGGCTCTTTTGTTTCTGGCCAACTTTTTTAATTTTTTTGACAGAGCGATCCCGGCGATTCTTGTGGAACCGATTCGACGCGATTGGGGACTGAGCGACTTCGAAATGGGAGTCGGGGTCTCGATCTTCACGGTCGTATACGCCATCGCGGGGGTTCCCCTGGGTCGACTTGCGGATACGATGGCGCGCAAGAATATACTCGGCCTGGGACTCGGTGCCTGGAGTTTACTGACCGCCGCGAATGGCCTGGTCTGGAATTACGGATCGTTCCTCGCGGTGCGCCTCGGTATTGGAATCGGCGAGGCGAGCTGCGCACCTGCCGCGCATTCCATGATCGGTGATTTGTTTCCGGCGAGCAGACGAGCCCGAGCGGTGGGCATCTTTATGCTCGGTCTACCGCTCGGGTTGATTCTCGCTTATTTTTCGACCGGCCTCATCGTGGAGACTTTCGGGAGCTGGCGCGCACCGTTCTTTTTCGCGGCCGTCCCGGGGCTGGTCGTGGCCGCCCTGATGTTCTTCATCAAGGAGCCGGTCCGGGGCGCATCCGAGGTGCTTGTCCGTCAGTACTCCCGGTCCCCGCGCCAGTCACGATCGATTCTGAAAATATCCACCATGCGGTTCATTATCCTTTCAGGCGTAACCCATACCTTTGTTTCGTACACCGCGACCGGCTTTCTGGTGCCCCTGTTCCAGCGATATTTCAACTCGTCTTTGACCCAGGCGGCATTTTTATCGGGCTGGGTGGTTGCCGTTCCCGGAATCGTCAGCCTGACGGCCGGAGCCTGGATGGCCGATCATATTCACCAGAAGTCGGTGAACGGACGTTTACAATTTGGCGCCGGGTGTTGTATGTTTTCGGGGATCGTGAGTCTCATCGCCCTCCTTTACGGGGCGAATATTTTCGTGTTCACGATTTTATTCGGGGTCAGTTTTCTCGCGTTTTACGTTTACCCCCCCGCCGTTTACCCCGCCATTCAGGACGTGGTCGAGCCCAATTTGCGGGGATCCGCCATGGCGATATATTTCGCCGCCATGTATCTTCTGGGCGGTGCGCTCGGGCCATCCATCGTCGGCGCTCTCTCCGACTATCTTTCCCGGAACGCGGCCCTGGCGGCGGGAACGCCCGCGTTGATCGAACAATACAAAGGAATCGGCCTGCACGGAGCGCTGCTTGTAATTCCCTTCGTAACCATTCTTTCAGGCGTCTTTATTCTGATCGCCGCGCGCAGTTTCGTGCGCGACGCGCAGGCCATGCAGGATCGCATGCACGCCGACTCCGTGGAGATTCCGGAGAATGCCCGGGGCGCTCTTGCGGGGGTATGAAAACCGGGTATGATTCTTTACGGACCCCGGACCAGTGCGGGCCAGGTTGTCTGATTCACAGGTTCTCAATTTATTAGAAATATAAAAACCGCCATTGGATGTGTTACCAGGAATACAGCGCATGAGACACAAAGTAACGATCGCCGCCGCTCCTGTGATCGTTGCCGTGGTTGCGGCTTGCGCCACGGTGCGCCCGGATCGATTGATCGGTGTGGCCTCCGGAGCGGTCAGCCAGAATCTGTGCTCGGGAACCTTCCTCTCCGGCCTTGAGCCTGACGACATCTATAACCAGGAGTTGCGTCCCGAAGGGGGGATGAGCCTCATTGATTGGGCCCTTGCCTATCGCGTCGACCGCGCCGCACGCCGGGTTACGACGAACGTCTTCAGCAATTTTGAATCAACCGCGACGTTCCACGATGGCTACGGTTGCCGCCTTGAACACCTGGACGCCACGCCATTCAAACCGATTTCTGCGACAGCACATGGTGTCCCCCCCGCTCTGCCCGAAATCGCCGAACGCGAGCCGGTTCTCACGGGAAAACCCGCACTCGCGCGCGCGCTGGAAAGTGCCTTCGCGGGGGAAGAGGAGGGCCGACCACGGTTCACGCGCGCAGTCGTCGTCGTGCACGATGGGCGCGTAATCGCCGAACGTTATGCGCCTGGCATCGGCGTTGACACTCCATTACTCAGCCATTCGATCGCCAAGTCGGTGGTCAACGCGCTCGTCGGCATCCTCGTTCGCGACGGCGCGCTGAGAATCGACCAAAAGATCACGGCACCGGAATGGCACCCGGCATTGACCGTCGACCAGCTCCTGCGCATGGACTCGGGTCTGCCGCCCGACGAAGGCAGGGGGCCGGGCCTCGCGCATCGTATGTGGTTCCTCGAAAGAGACCAGGCGGCTTTCGCCGAACGAACTCCGCTCGCGGCCAGACCGGGAATCCAATGGGGATACAGCAATCTGGGTTATGCGATTCTTTCGCGGCTCTTGCGCGACGCAAAGGGCGGCACGGCGGTCGGGGTCGCGTCTTTCGCGAACAACGAACTCTTCGCCCCGCTCGGCATGCGCAACGTGACGATCGAATTTGACGGGGCGGGCTCGCCCATGGGCTCGAACGCGGTCTTCGCCAGCGCCCGGGACTGGGCGCGCTTCGGCCTCCTCTACCTGAACGACGGCATGGCGGGCTCACGCCGGATCCTGCCCGCAGGCTGGGTTACCTATTCCACACGCCAGACACTCGACAGCGGCTACGGTGCGGGCTTCTGGCTGAATGTCACCGATACACAGGTCCCGCTCTGGGGCGTGCCCTGGGGCATACCCGGCGCGCCGCGGGACGCCTTTATGGCCCGCGGCTATCTCGGCCAGTACATCGTCATCGTTCCCTCCGAGAACCTGGTGGTTGTTCGCCTCGGCGTCACCCACGCACCCGCCGGTGGGATCAAGGGCGTCGGCCAACTCGTGCACGATGTAATCGCGGCGCTCGATTAGCAGGCTGCTGAAAAAGCCGCGAATGAGACGCTACAGGATGTAGCGTCAAAACCGGTGTTTCGGAAACTGTTGAAACACCGGTTTGGCGAGCATCGGCGAATTTAGTTCGACGATGCGACAGCGGAAAAAGTCCATGGAGGGACTTCGTGCTGAAAATCTTCGGAATACAATACCTGAATGCCGTTGCTCTCGGCATAAGCCCACATATGCGCGTCGAACCAGCCAGGGCCGTACGTGGCGTGCCCGCGCAGGGGGGTACGAAATACCGCGGCCGTGGGCCAGAGAATCGGAAATCACTGCCCGCCCGCGCCCGCCCGGAAGGGTGTTGACGGACGCACTCCCCTGAAAAGAATTCCACTCATGAACCGCTTTCGCGCACTGCCCCTGTTCTTGCTCCCTTTCGCGTTTTGCGCCGGCCCGCGCGAGAAAGCCGCCCCGCGCTCCTGCCAGGTGGCCTGCCTCTCCGGCAATTGCGAGAACGGCGCGGGTACGCAGCGTTACGCGGACTGCGGCCAGTATTCGGGCGGTTTTCGCGCGGGTGCGCGCCACGGCGTGGGCGAATATACCTTTCCCGGCGGCGACCGGTTCGAAGGTTTGTACGAACGCGATGCGCGAAGCGGCGAGGGCAGTTATACGTTTGAAAACGGCGATCGTTTCTTCGGCGGTTTCGCCCCGGCGGTGTTTGCGTCGCCGACGGGGCCGAACTCGCGGGGAAATTTGTGACGCAGGCGGCGGCCCGCGAATCCTGGAAAAACGGACCGCTGGCGCGGATCAACGGCTACGGCACCCTGCACCGTGCCGACGAACGGCGACTCTGCGCGGCGGCCGGCCGCGTGCTCTACTGCGATACCGCTGAATTTCCGGCGCGCCTGACCGGCACCGCGCTGGGGACCGCGCCGGAGGAACGAATGCTACTGGTCCTGTACTCCGCCGCGGACACCCTGCTCAAGCGCGGTGGAGCCGAACGCGCGGGCCAGACCGGCATGTTGCTCCAGCCCGGCGACGAGGTCCAGGCCGGGCAGTACGCCATCGAAATCCAGGCCGTCGGGGGTACGATCATTCGCCTGAAACCCGGCTCCCTCCTGCTCATCCCGCTCGACTTCGCGCGGACCGGCCTGCTGGAATTGCGCCAGGGTGGAATTCTGGTGCGTACAGGCGAAAACGCGAAAACGAACGGGAGGCCGCTGCGGATTCGTTCGGGTGGCAGTATTTATACCGTCAACGGCACGGAGTTCGGCATTGAGACGGACGAGACAGGTCGCATTTCCAGAGTAAAAGTTTTTTCAGGCGAAATACTGATGACCCCGGATGTGCCGGCCCTGCGTCGTTTCACTCCGGATGAAATCGCGGCAAAGCCCGCCCTGCGTCAAATCATCGAAACAATCGAAAATAAACCCCTGCGCGTGGGCGCCGGGGAAAGCGCGGCAATGGACGAGTCCGGTCGCCGCTGGGCCGAGGAACTCAACCGGGCCCTTGAAAAAGAGGTGGGCGCGACCGGGCTGGAAAACCCGCCGCCAGAACCAGCGGGCGCGCGTGAAAAATCAAAATTCGAGGAAACAACGCAGGAAACCAGCGAACGCAAACTGCTCACGACCGTTTCCGAAGATCGTTTTAAGAAATCGGTCAAGGCGGAATTGAAAGGCGGCGTCACTGCCCCGGAGGCCGCTCGTGTCGAGGACGAATACCAGGCCAATTTGAACCGGCAGGCGGAAAAACTTTCGGGCGATCTTTCCAGTTCCCGGCCCGCGAAAACCATGGCCGACCTCAAACGTATTTATTCGACCCTGGAAGTGATCACCTTTCGCGACGGAAAAAAGAAAGCCGGTTCGGTGGTGGCCCAGGTGGGCGGCCTGCTCATTCTGCACAGCACCGACGGGGTATTTCGCGCGAAGGTCGATGATGTGCACCACATCGATTTTTTTCACCAGGCCGAAAGCCCCCCGTAGCGCGAAGCGGTTCGCGGCGGCCGTGCGGGTGTTTTAATGATGCGCGTTTTCTGAAACCGCTGAATCTTTATGCGAAATCGCGTGATCGTGCGCGGGGTTCGCTCCCCGTTCGTGCTCGTGCTCCAGTTCGTGTTCGTGGTCCGGTTCGTGGAGACAGCCCTGTGACCATTCGCTGGTTCCGTCGGCGAAAATTTCTTTCTTCCAGATGGGTACTTCGTGTTTGATTCGGTCGATGATGTACCGGTTGGCCGCGTACGCCTCACCGCGATGAGCGGCGGCCGTAAACACGGCCACGGCGCTTTCGCCGATGCCAACCGGCCCCAGGCGGTGAATACAATCGGCGGCCCTGAGTTCCCAGCGCGCCCGGGCTTCGTCCAGAATCGCGCGCATCTGCGTTTCGGCCACGGGAGTGAAGGCTTCGTATTCAAGGCGCAGGACGGCGCGGCCCAGATTCGAATCCCGCACGGTGCCCGAAAACAAAACCAGCGCGCCGGACGCAGGGTCCGGTGCCCGCTGGAGCAGAGCGCAGGCGTCAATGGGATCGTGGGTGAGGTGGATCGTATTCATTAATAGCTCTCAGCCACCCGAAGCGGGCGGCAGGATGAATATTTCGCTATTTTTAATATCAGACTCAGTTAAAGCGTAATCGTCCGGCGCCAGAGCCGTGCCCACCGCCAGGCGCGAGGACGCGAGAATTTCACCGGCTTCAGGTCGCTGCCGCGCGAGGGCCCGCACCACATCCCGGGCCGAACACGGCGGCTCGATTTGAATGCGCGCCTCCGGCCCGAACAGGTCACGCAGGACGGCGAAAGTCTGAATGCGCAGTTCCAAAATCATTCCCGGGTTTACCCGCCGATCGCCTTCATGGATAAATCGCTACCGGTGAATCGTACGGTTTGTTTCTGGTCCAGCGCGGCCACGAGCGCGGCCCGGTCCAGGTCCGGGTTTGCTTCCGGCCCCAGCGCGAGGCCGCGATTTTCACTCAGGCAGCCGTACAGATTGCCGCGGCTGTCCATGCGCAGGCGATCACAATCGCCGCAGAAGGGCGTGGAGTGATTCGCGATGACGCCGAAAACCTGGTCGCCCGGCAGTCGCCAGTAATTGGCGGTGGCGGCGGGGGAACGTTCGGCGGGAACGGGATCGCCATGTTCCGCGGCGATCTTCGCCAGTATTTCGGCCTGGGGCACAAGGGCGCTACCCGCTCCGCGAAACAGGGGCCCCATGTTCATCAGTTCGAGGTAGCGTACGACGAGGCCACGTTCACCCGCGAAGTTCAGGATTGGAACGATTTCCTCATCGTTCAGTCCGCGGTAGACGGTCATGTTGAGTTTCAGCGGCAGGCGCGTGGCCAGGGCCGCGTCAATGCCGCCGAGCACCCGCGCGAGCCCGGGCCGCCGGCTGATGCGCACGAAGGTTTCTTCCCGCAAGGTATCAAGCGAGATATTCAGCGAATCGAGACCGGCCGCGGCCAGAGCCGGCATGCGCTCTCGTAAGAGGTATGCGTTGGTCGTGAGGGAAACGCGTGGAATGCCGGCCGCTTTTAATTGGGAGATGAGCGCTTCCAGGGGTCGATACAGCAGCGGTTCGCCCCCCGTCAGACGTACGGTGGTCAGAGCGGCGTGATCCTGAACGCGACGAATTCGCGCGAGAAACTCGTCCGGACTCAGCCCCGCGCCACGACGACCCGTTCCGGTTTCCTCATCCACGCAGTACACGCAGGCAAGGTTACAATCCGGAGTCAGGGAAAGACGCAAAGTCTTGAACGTACGACCGAACCGGTCACGCACCGGGGGCAGTCGCTGGATGGTTGTGGCACTCGGTCCCAAGGCCCCTCCATGATGCGGTCCGGGGGAGCGGTTGACCATAAAAAAATGAAAATTTCGGTGGAAGTTTCCACCCGGCTCGCGGATCATCCCCCGTATGTAAACGCGCCCCGCACAGGGCGCCGCGCAGGGTCGGGCCCCCTGCCCCGCGCGAACCCCGGAGAACATCATGAAAATCTGGCCTCAACGTTTTAAAAAAATTCTTTTACTCGGCCTGCTCCTGCCCGCTCTGGCCCAGTTCTGTAAACCGACCGCGAAGGGTGATTTTTTGATGATCATTTTCGCCTCCCCGGTCTGTGTAATCGTGCGCGGTGGCCAGGAAGTGCCGGCCCGGGCCGGCCAGATGCTCCAGAAAGCGGACGTGCTCCAGACCAGGGCCGGAACGATCGACGTCCAGAGCAAAAACGGAGTTACCGTACGATTACGCGAATTTACGACCGTGCGCGTCACCGATCTACAGAGCAACGCCCGGGGACAGACACAGATGGAACTTTCGAACGGGTCCCTGCTGGCCAGGGTGAAAAAGTCCGGTCCCGAGAATCAGTTTTCCGTGATCACGCCCACCGCCATCGCCGGGGTGCGCGGTACGACCTTCAGCGTGGAAGTGGAAGAAGGTCAGCGTCCGCGCGTGAAGGTCCTGGACGGCAAAGTCGCCCTGCGTCCGCGCGTCAACACCGGGGAAGATACGGCCGGTCAGGCCGCGGAGCTGAACGAACTCGACCGTGCCCTGCGAGAAGCCGAGAACGTGCTGGAGGCCGGCCAGGAAGGAACGATCCAGCCGGCGCTGGATCAGCGCCTCACGCAACTGAACGCTACCGTCACCGCGAAAACGGCCACCGCCGCCGATATCCAGGCCGTCCGGACATCGTTAGCGTCTGATCTGAAAAAAGACGAAAAGCCGGTTCGCACCGAAACGAAAGGCGTGAGCGCGCGCGAAGAGGCCGACGTTTTGATGATGGTCTCCGTCCGCGAGGAATTGCTCGAAAAAGCCGCCACCGGCGCGGACGTCGAAAAAATCGCCCCCGCCGTGGAAGCCAGTTACAACCAGTCCCTGGAAGAGTCGGTGAAAAACGTGAAGTCGAAACTCGAAAGCCAGGGGTTGAAATCGGAGGCGGAACTGGCGAAGCAGTACGCCATTGTGGAACGTCTGACCTTGATCGACGGGGAAACGCTCACGGGCGCGGTCGTCGCGCAGGCGGGCAATATTCTCGTGGTGCATACGGCCCAGGGCGTCGTTCAGAAAAAAAAGAGCGAAGTTGATTTCGTGGACGTCATTACGAAATGATTGGCCTTCGAAACGTGCGCTGGCAATCCGGGGCGGGGACTCTCCGGGCCATCGTGGCCGGCCACGGAACAGGGTCCGCATGAATTTCTGGCTCGTAAAATCCGAACCGGAAACGTACAGTTTCGAAGAGTTGCGCCGGCACGGTACGGATTACTGGGACGGAGTTCGCAATTACCAGGCGCGAAATAATTTACGCGCAATGAAAAAAGGTGACCCGGTCCTGTTTTATCACAGCGGGAAAATTCGCGCGGCCGTGGGCCTCTGCACCGTCGCGCGCGAGTCCTATCAGGATCCCACCACCGACGATGAACGCTGGCTGGCGGTGGATCTCAAAGCGGGCAAACCGCTGGGGCGCCCCGTCCCCCTGGTTGAAATAAAAAAAACGCCCGGCCTGGGAAAGATGCTCCTGCTGCGCAACTCGCGTCTCTCCGTGATGCCGGTCGCGGCGAAGGAATACGAGATCATTCTGAGTTTGAGCAAACAGCCAGCGCCGGACGGAACCGCGTCCTGATCCATGTTACCCGCTCCCGATCACCAATCGCTCCTTCTGCCGGGGGGAGCGGAAACAGCCGGCGCGCGGATCCTGATCGTGGACGACAGCGAGGACATGCGACATCTAATGCGGACTCTGCTCGAGAAGCAGGCCTACGCGGTGTTTAGCGCCGAAAACGGGGCGGAGGGCCTCACGATCGCGCGCCGTTCCCGGCCGGATCTAATTCTCATGGATGTGCAGATGCCGGGCATGGACGGCTACGAAGCCACGCGCCGAATCAAAACGGACCCCGATCTGGCCGCGATTCCCGTCGTAATTCTCACCGCGCGCTCCGAAACCGAATCGAGGCTGGAAGGATTTCAGCAGGGCGCGGACGATTTCATCGCCAAACCCTTCGATCAACGCGAACTGCTGGCGCGTGTCGCCTCGTTACTGCGAATCTCCGCGTATCGCCGCCTGCTCGCGGAACGGAATCGTCGGATCGAGACGGAACTGGATATGGCCCGCGTTCTGCAGCAGAAATTGCTGCCGGCCGTCGTGCCAACCGTGCCGGGCCTGCGTGTGGAAGCGCGGTACATTCCGATGGATAAAGTCGGCGGCGACTTTTACGACTTCCACGTGGAATCCGGCCGACTCGGTATCTTCCTGGTCGACGTGAGCGGGCACGGCATCCCCGGCGCGTTTTTTTCAGCGGTCGCGAAAATGGCCTTTCATTACAATCGCCATCTGGTGAACGACGGCGTGGCTCTGATGCGTTCCATCAACGAAGCCGTTTTACAATTTTCGGTGCAGTCGATGTTTCTGACCGCCCTGTACTTTGAAGTCGACCCGGTGGCTCGCCAGGCGCGTTTCTGTCTGGCGGGCCAGTGCCGGCCCCTGCTCTTTCGACCGGACACAGGCGAATTTTTTGAACTGTACACCCGCGGCGTTCCGATCGGGATTCTGGCGCACATGCCGGTGGAAGAGGACCGGGTCGCGCTCTACGCGGGAGATCGTATCATCCTCTTCACGGACGGGCTCGTCGATCTGAACAACAATCTCGACCTGTTCGGCGAAGAAGGGCTCAAACGTTTTCTGGCCGACAACGCCGCTCTGTCCACCGCCGATCTGGCCGATCGTTTGCTCGATCATGTGCGCGCTCTGACCGGGAAGGAAACCTTTTCCGACGATCTGACGTTTTTGATCGTGGACGTGGAATAAGAATCAGCCCTATGTTTTTTTTTTCGCCTGTTTCGGCGCAGGCGGCCGCGCTCCGGCCCGGCCGAGGCCCGTATTCGCGCGGGCGCGGTCCAGGAA
>CAZVZS010000017.1:96267-98709 GCA_964631535.1 uncultured Leptospiraceae bacterium | reverse complement strand
GCGCGGCAGCGGCGGGACCGGGGCGCCCTGTTCAAATGAATCGGAAGCGCGGGGTTTAGCGCCGGAACGATGCGGCTTCTTTGATGATGCCGGCGGCGATTTCGTTCTTTTGAATCTGGCTCGTGCCTTCGTAGATCTGGAGAATCTTCGCGTCGCGGAACATTTTTTCAACCGGGTATTCTTTCGTATAACCGTAGCCGCCGAAGACCTGCACCGCGTCGGTGGCGATGGCCATGGCCGAGTCGGCGGCGAAACATTTGGCCATGGCCGAGGCCCGTGCCTGGTCCTTGTGGCCGGCCTCCACCATGAGCGCCGCCTTGTAGGTCAACAGACGCGCGGCCTCGGTTTTCATGGCCATGTCCGCGAGCATGTGCTGGATGGCCTGGAAGCTGGCGATTTTCACGCCGAACTGTTCGCGTTCGCGCGCGTAGTGTACGGCGGCGTCCATAGCGGCCTGGGCGAGGCCCACCGCGGAGGCGGCCACGGCCGGGCGCGACGCGTTCAGGGTGTGCAGGGCGTGGATGAAACCTTTGTTTTCAGAAAGGCCGATGAGGTTATCGGCGGGTACTTCACAATCTTCGAAGATGAGCTGGCGCGTTTCGGAGCAGCGAATGCCGAGTTTGTCCTCTTTCTTGCCGAATGAAAAACCGGGCGTGCCTTTTTCAACGAGGAAGGCCGAAATCCCGCGCGGGCCGCGGTCTTTGGCCGTCAGCGCGAATACAGTGTACCAGTCAGCCTGGCCGGCGCCCGAAATCCATTGTTTGGTGCCGTTGAGGACGTAACGATCGCCTTTTTTGTCCGCGACGGTGCGCAGCGCGGGCACGTCCGATCCCGCGCCGGGTTCGGTCAGTCCGAAGGCGATCTGTTTTTCACCCGCGGCGAGTTTGGGCAACCATTGCTGCTTCTGCTCTTTCGTGGCCCCGACTTCCAGCGGGAGGCTGCCGAGTTTATGCGCGAAAAAGGACGTGTACACGCCCAGGCAGCCGTAGGAAATTTCCTCCGCCATGACCATCATGGCCATGTTGCCGAAACCCATCCCGCCCCATTCCTCAGGAAACATGGCGCTGTGCAGGCCGGCTTCCTTAAATTTTTTGAGGATTTCCGTGGGATACTTGTTCTGTTCGTCCAGCTCCATGCGGGCGGGCACGATTTCATTTTTTACCAGGTCGCGCACGAGCGAGCGTAATTGTAGAATTTCTTCGCTAAATTCGAGATGAAGGGGAAAATCAGACGACATAGGGACTTCCTGAATCGATAAATTACTTTTTAAGTGAAACTAATATTTCGTCCGGCTGATCGCACAACCAATTTTTTAAACACCCGCCTTGCGCGAGCGAATTTCGCCACAACGATCGAAGCGAAAACGCGCCACGTTCGGGCTTACTGTTCGCCGGCGGGCGGGCGCGCGGGTACCCGGTAGACCCGAAACGAGACCAGTTTCTGGCGCACCTTTTTGATGAGTTCAAAAGCGACCGGCCCGGCCTCGATGCGTTCGCCGACTTCGGGAAAACGCCCCGCTTTTTCGATTACATACCCGGCTATGCTCGTATACGATTCGGACTCGGGCAGCTCCAGTCCGAAAAACTCGTTCACCTCGTGAATCGGGCAGGAACCGACCACGATGTAGTTTCCATCAGGTAAGGGGAAGATCTGCGTCTCGTCGGTGACCTCGGTCACTTCCTGGATTTCGCCGACGATTTCTTCCAGGATATCTTCCAGGGTCAGGAGGCCGGCGGTGCCGCCGAATTCGTCGACGACGACGGCCATGTGTGTTTTCCGTTTTTGCATCTCGGACAGGATATCCCCGATTTTCATACTCTCGGGCACGTAGTACGTGGGCCGCACCAGTTCGGAAAGCGAAGGGATCACCTCGTGGCGTGAAAGGTAACGAATCAGGTCTTTGACGTGTAGAATTCCGATGATATTGTCCAGGTTCTTGTTGAATACCGGGAGGCGGCTGTGGTTCAGGCCCAGGACTTTGCGGATTTCCTCTTCCCCGGACTCCACACTCACCGATTGAATGTCGACCCGGGGCACCATCACCTCGCGCGCGGCCGTATCGTTGATCTCGAGCACGTTCTGAATCATCGTGTGCTCGTTATCTTCGATGTTCCCCGAGCGAACGCCTTCCTGTAAAAGGTGCAGGAGTTCCTCCGCCGAAAACCGGGTTTCGCTGAAGCTCGTGCTGTCTTTGAAGGGCCAGAGCACGAGATTGCTCGAAAACGTCAGAATGCGCGTGAAGCCGTAAAAGATGCGGGAAAAAAATCCCAGGGGATAAGCCACGGCCATGGCGTACGAACGGGCATTCGCGTAGGCCAGGGACTTCGGAACCAGTTCCCCGAACACCAGCGAAAGGTACGAGATCCCCAGCACCAGCGCGCCAAGGGAAATTTCGTACGCGAATTCGGAGAGCAACGGGAGGGGGATCCGCTCCAGCACCGG
>CAZVZS010000017.1:90986-96253 GCA_964631535.1 uncultured Leptospiraceae bacterium | reverse complement strand
CACGAGGGTCACGCCAATCTGAACGGTGGCGAAAAAAGTATCCGGATCTTTCCGCAGTTTGCGCAGAATGCGGGCACGTTGATTCCCTTCGTCCAGCAGGGGCTGGAGTTCGCTTTCACGCAGTGAAATGACGGCGATTTCCGAACCGGCAAAGAAACCGTTCAGGACTATCAACGTCAGGATGATAATAATGTCAGAAAAGAAACCTTCCATCAGACACTGGCTGGAACTAAGGGATCATTCATAACGAACATCACCCGAACTTCCGCATTCGGAAAATTCTGGTTGGACGGCGCGGGGAATAAACGGGAGCCGAAAGTCGGCACGGTAGGGTTTGCGTCCATCTCTGGTAGCATCCGTTTTACCCGCCTTCCCTGTACGGTCAAGAAACTAAGCTAAAAAAATGCCCGGTTGACTAAATAAAAGAAGACGGTGGAACATTGAACGAAATCAGTGGTCTGTTTTAGACTTCGTCAAAAATTGTCGCAAATCGGCCTCCGGGTCGGTCTCGGCATCCCGCTCAACGCCCGAAATGGCAGGGCGCCGCTCCGCCGCTTCCTGAACGCGACGGATTTTTTTGTTTTTGCGGCCTCTGTCCCGGGGACCGGCGTACGGGAGAGACTGCGTTTGAACGCCCGAAAGCCCATGATTCATATCAAAAGCAAGTCGGAAATCCTCCGCATGAAGGACGCGGGCAAACTGGCCGCCGAGGTTCTCAGCGAAACTGGCATGCGGGTCAAAGCCGGCGTTTCGACCCTGGAACTGAATGATTTCGCGCATAAGTTCACCCTGAAACGCGGGGCCGATTCGGCTCCCTTGAATTACAAGGGTTTCCCGCGCTCGATCTGTACCTCCATCAACAATGTGGTCTGTCACGGGATCCCGAAAAAAAACGAAATCCTGAAAGAAGGCGACATAATCAATATTGACGTTACGGTCATCCTGAACGGTTACCACGGAGACACTTCGCGGATGTTTCTGATCGAAAAGGTCAGCGCTGAAGCCCGAAAATTGGTGGACGATACCGAGAAGGCCATGTGGATCGGAATCGAGGCCATCAAACCCGACGGGCGAATTTCGGACATCGGGGAGGCCATTGATTCCTTCCTGACACCGCAGGGGTACGGAATCGTCCGCGATCTGACCGGGCACGGGATCGGACGTAATTTTCATGAGGAACCATCCGTTCCCCATTACGGTAAGAACCATGTGCGGGTGCGGATGCGACCGGGTATGACCTTCACCGTGGAGCCGATGGTGAACCGGGGAACCTACGAAGTGATTTTCAGCGATCAGGACGGCTGGACGGTGACCACGGCGGACGGGGCCCTTTCCGCGCAATTTGAACACACCTGTCTGGTCACAGATAATGGTTATGAAATCATGACGGAGCCCGCTTGATCCGAAAATGATATTACCCTGGAAAGTATCGTGAAAATCCCCCCACTCGCAAAAATTGTCCTTCCCGTAACCCTGCTGGTTCTGCTCACGTTCTGCGGTGGTGGCGCGGTCAGGCTGGAGGATTTAAAACTGCGCTCGGTCGATCTTCCCGACCACGGCGTAAAGCTGGCCATTCCGGGCAACTGGTCGGATACTCCGGGTATTCATTTTCATTACATCGCCACCGGGAGCGGCCCCAACAGTCTGCCCGCCACCATTGAATACCGCGGGCTCGAAACCGAACACACTGACGCGACCGGCAAGGCCCTCTATGCCCAGGGCTGGTACGAAGCCATCGCCCGGAACTACGACCAGAAGGAAGACGATGCCCGCTACCGTGACTGGAAATACAATTCCAGGGGAAAAATCGAAACCGATCCGGAAGGTGCCTTTGAATTCGAGGGTACCTACCGCGCGGGCGCCATCGTGTACCGGAAAATCGGGAAACTGCGCTTCCGGGGCAATCGCGTACACGCGATCTATTATACCGCGCCGGACCAGGATTTTCGCCCGACCCGTCGCCTGTTTGAAACGATCGACCAGCTTCACGAATTCTACCCCCCAGTCCTGCCGGACGAACCGAAGAAACGTTAATTCTTGTTGCCTAATAAATTGGGCCCACGGCTTTTTGTAGAAGGCGCTTTTTAGCAGGCTGCTGAAAAAGTGCCCTCCTGTATGATACAGGAGGTAACCCGGTAAGGGCTGTGCGCCATGGCAATCGTCATGAACGTAATCATAGAAACTCTCGTAATTACAATGGGCATCGTCCTGGCAAGCTGGGGCCTGTTTCACATGCTGATCGTGGGCGGCGCCGTTACCATCTTCAAGAATATCGAAGAGAGCGAAGCGCGCATCTTAATCATGGGCTGGGTGGCGCAGGGCGGATTTCTGGGATTCCTGGGGCTCACCCCGCCGCTGCTGGTCTGGCTGTTCGGGATGCACCAGGAAATTGTACGGACCGTGATGGCCCTGTGTGGGGTGGCGCTCCTGATGCTCGCGACCCATGTTTATATCACAGGCTACTCCACACACATCAAACCGATTCGCATCGGGTGCGTCTTGATCACGGTTTACGGGTCATTTCTCCTGACGGTGCTCTTCTTTTTCTAACCTCTGTCCCGGATTCTGCGAAGAATCCTCCCGGGTAACGTTCGCCGGAATCACCTCCCGGCACACGAGTGTAAACAACCGGGCATAAAAAAACCGCCGGAAGCCTGAGCCACCGGCGGTTTCGTTTCCCCGTCGCGCGGAATCAGTTCTTAACGAACGTTCTCACGGGGCTGAGACTTGAGGGTCTCAATCTTTTGCATTTTCTTTTCGACTTTCTTTTCAGCCTTCATTTCCGATTTTTTTTCGGCTTTCTTCTCTTTCTTTTCCGTCTTCGGCATTCCTCTGCCTTCTACTTTGACCGTTCCTTTCGCTCCA
This sequence comes from uncultured Leptospiraceae bacterium, assembly GCA_964631535.1. Taxonomy (GTDB): domain Bacteria; phylum Spirochaetota; class Leptospiria; order Leptospirales; family Leptonemataceae; genus CAZVZS01. The sequence continues at coordinate 93,388 of CAZVZS010000017.1, read as the reverse complement.
GGAATGACCAGGGTCTGGCCTGGGAAAATCAGATTCGGATTGCCGATCTTATCTTTGTTGGCTTCGTATACTTTCACCCAGAGGAACGGGTTATTGAGGGTGCCTTTTTTGCCGGCAATGCGCCAGAGGCTCTCGGCGGGCGAATTCTTCTGCACGGTGTAGGTGCCGGCTTCGGAAGAAGCTACGACCGGTTTTTGCACTTTCGCCATACGCTCAGCGATCGGGCTCATTTGCTCACGCAGAATGGCGGCCAGACGAATGGCTTCTTGCGATTCGTTGATGGATTCCTCATACTTGCGGGCGCTGTAATTCTTTTCCGAGGAACCAAGCGCTTCCCGGGCGGCCGCGAGATTTTCCTCAATACCTTTCATGCGGGCGGAATCATCGGCGTTCATGCCGCCTTTGCCGGCCAGAGCGTCATACTCGCCACCGGCCATTTTGACGACTTCGTCGGCTTCAGCTTTTTTCTTTTCAGCGAAGGCGGGCAAAGTTTTCGCCAGCAAATCGTCGGCCATTTTCTGGCTGGAAGCGATCTGTTTGATTCCATCGCGGAGGTTACCGCCCTGGACGCTCGCTCGCGCTCGACCGGATTCGGAGCGGGCCTGCTTCAGGAGATCGGGCTGGACTTCGGCGGCGCCGAAGGTTTCGGCTTTTTTGATTTTCTGATCAATACCACCCACGGAATTGAGCAAATCACCACGACGGGCCAGAGCGCCTTTTTTCGCGCGATCAAAGCCGGCGTTGGATTCCTCAAATTTACCGGAGGCGGCGGCGTACGCGGCCAGAACCGCTTTCTGGCGGACAACTTTTTCTTCCGGAGCGGCTTCAGCGGGAAGTTCGGCCAGAGCCTTTTCTTTTTCGCGCGCGTCTTTCGTCAGAGCCACGCCTTCACGGCTGGATTCCATCGCCTTGTTGTATTCGTCTTTGGCCAGTTGATCGGCCGCGGCCACATCGGCTTCGTTTTTCGCTTTTACGACATTTTTATAGCCGGCCAGCACGTTTTTGGGCGCGGATTTCAGGCGCGCGTCGCGTGCCTGCGACTCGGCCGCCATGGCCATTTTTTTAGCATCGTCGTATTTTTCATCGGCGATATTCTGGTGCGCGCCCAGCAGGGATTCGCGCGCCTGCGCGAATTCTTCGGCGGCATGTTCTTCCGCGTTCATGCCCTGAGCCAGCGCGATTTCAGAACGAGCGGCGCTCAATTCCTGGACTGGAATGGCTTTTTTGCAATTGCCCGCAAACACAATGACGCAGGCGAGCAAAACCGCCGCCGTCAAAACGGTTCGATTATGAAACATAGTTGGTTACCCCTTCAGGTGAGATCGAAAATTTCTTGTGCGACAGGCTACCCGGAAATGAGGACCCGCTCTTCCGGGCCACCCAGGCTTTCTGTAATCAGGTCGAGCCTGCCCCGACACCTGGTTCGCTTTTTTGGCCGATTCTGGCCATTGAACGGAATTAAAGCCCCTTCATTCAGTGTCAAACTTTTATCGGAAAAACTGCGTGTCAGACGGGAGGATGGGGAGGGCGTCTGAGCCGGGTCCACCGTCCGGGAGAGTGCTCCCCGGCCGGGCACCGACGACTCAGGGTTTATTTAAAAGCGGCGACGGCGTCCTGTTCGGAGTCAAAAATCTCGAAAAATGATGTCAGCTTGGTCAGTTCGAAAACCTTTCGCACCGAACCCGAGACATTTATAATTTTCAAGCCGCCCTGGTACTTCTTCAAATTTGAGAGACTGGAGATCAAGGCTCCGATCCCCGAGGAGTCAATATACGACACACGATCCAGATTGATAATGACGTTGTACCTTTGCTCTTCAATTAACTTACCGATAATTTCTTTTATCTCCGGAGCGTTGTAAAGGTCAATTTCTCCGTTCACGTCCAGGATGGTGATATCGCCGCTTTCTCTTCTCGATATTTCCATAATTAATCAGACCACCATAGAACCCGGTTCGGGGTCTATACTTTTTTTAATTCCGCCCTTACTTCATCGGCCCTGTCAACAGAAAAATAAAAACTCAGAACGATATTTTTTTCCAATCCTTGTAAAACCGGTCAAAACACTCATTCCGAATGGCCTGGCGGAGTTCTTCCATAAAACAGTAATAAAAATGCAAATTATGATACGTGGCCATTTGCGGTCCGAGCATTTCCCCCACCGTAAACAGATGGCGCAAATACGCGAGTGAGTATCGGCGGCAAACTCGACAGGCACAGGCGGGGTCCGGGGGTTCACCGGACCGCGCGTGCCGCGCGTTACGAAGGTTGACCCGCCCCCGGGACGTTAGCAACTGACCGTTGCGGGCATTTCGCGTGGGCAGTACGCAATCGAACATATCGAAACCGGACCGCACCGCCTCCAGAAAATCGGGCACGGTGCCCACGCCCATCAGGTAACGC
>CAZVZS010000017.1:68606-90976 GCA_964631535.1 uncultured Leptospiraceae bacterium | reverse complement strand
TTCGTGTCGAGCGCGGGGCCGAGGTCGGCGAGTGTGGCGTACATCTCGGCGCGCGACTCCCCGACGCTGAGACCGCCGACCGCCACACCGTGAAACGGCAGGGATTGAATCACCTCCGCCGATTCCCGGCGCAAGGCTGGATCGGTCCCGCCCTGGATGATCCCGAAGATACGACCGATCGCCGGATCGAGGCGGCCCGCATCCACCAGGCGCGTATACTCCGCGTGACTGGTCCGTGCCCAGCGATGGGTGCGCTCGAGCGCCAGACGGAGTCGGGCACCGTCGGCATCGGCGGGGGCGCAGTCATCGAGGACCATCATAATGTCCGATCCGAAACCTGCCTGAATTTGCAGCACGGACTCAGGCGTAAACAGATGACGCGTGCCGTCGATGTGTGAGGCGAACGTGACCCCATCGTCTCGAAAAGTAACGTTGGTCCCGAGGCTGAAGGCCTGGTAACCCCCGCTATCGGTCAGCACCGCGCCCTTCCAGGACATGAAGGATTTGAGTCCGCCGAGGGCCGCGAACGTTTCCGGGCCCGGACGCAGAAACAGGTGGTAGGTATTGCCAAGAATCAGGCGGTAGCCGATTTCCTCCAGGTCTTCCTGCCAAAGGGCCTTCACGCTGGCGCGCGTTCCGACGGGCATGAACGTCGGGGTCTCCACCGTAAACGCGTCGGGTCCCGCGCCGAATCGCAAAACCCCGCACCGCGCCGCGCTCGCCCTGGAACGATGCGTCACCTGAAAAAAAGTCGACACGGTTTATTTTCCGATGGCCCGACGAAGCGCTTCAACTTCCGGGTCGCGGCGACCGGACCCGTCATGGAAATACAGGGCGTACTGATCGAGATAGTAACGCACACGTTTATCCAGTTCATCGCGCCGTTTCAGATCTTCCGGCAGACGGGCCACCCCGATCTCGCGCAGATTATCGTTGTAATAGAGCACGGCCAGGCGGTACACCTCGGCCTCGGTGGCGCCGGGCAGGAGCTTGAAGAGGAGTTCGCCGGTCTGCTTGTGAGCAGCTTCGTACGCGTCGCGTTCCTCGGGCGTTTTGCGCGCTGAAAAATAACGCATTCGATAAAACTGGGCGCGGCATTCCGCCTGGAGCATGCCCCGGTCTTCCGCGTTGAGTTTGCGCCCTTCCCTGGCCACTTCGATCGAACGATCCAGGAGTCGGGCCGCGTCGGTGCCGCGCGCGCTTTCGAGTTTTCGTAAATCATAGGCGAAGGCCAGGGCCTCCAGATAATGTTTCAGGAAAAAGAACGTCTCATGGCGGTGGCGGAAATTGGCCCGGGACGCCCAGGCTGCCTGGAATTCCGCCAGAGCGCGCACCGGCAGCGCGTCGGTTTTGCGCGCCAGGTCCAGGTACAATTTACCGAGCGACGCGTGGGCGTCGGGCAGGTCCCGGTCCATCTGGAGGGCGGAGTTGTAGCTGGCGATGGCGCGTTCGATTTCGCCGGTGTGCATGTAATGATCGCCTTTTTTCTTGAGGGTGCGCGCGCGTTCCAGGTTTTCGGATTCGAGCGTCCGCGCCACGAACTGGCCCTCGCGCACGCGCAGCAGATTGCCGGTACCCGTCAGGACCCAGCCGTAGAACGCGGTATACAGCAGGGACGTTACGAATATTTCCCCCACGATGAGTCCGTCGCGATACTGGCTGTGGAACGGGTCTTTATCGATGATGAATAATTTCTGGCCGACCTTGAGGCCCTTGCGGTTGGAAACTTTTACTGTGATCTGATCGGCCCTGGTATCGTATCCTTTATACGGCGACTCGATATCGTGCAGGACGGCCACCTTGGTCTTGCTGCTGATCTCGCCCACCAGGATCATCCGGATCGGTTCTGGCCGCGTATAATTGCGGAAGGCGTACACCAGTTCCTGGCCACGACCCTGGACGAGGGCGGCGGGAAATAACAGGACCAGCAGACCGAGACAGACAGCGCGCATACTGCTTTAAAATATCGACCGGTTGCGGAATCCTGGCGCGCAATTCTCCGGGCCAGGGATCCGGCGGATCACCCGTCCTCGGGCGATAGGGCCATGTCCCCGGACACCTCGCGGATCACGGTGTCCTCGCAGCCCGCGGGCCAGGCATCCGCCTGATCGCGCAGTTTACACCAGACGTCAAAATCGACCAGGTCCGAAACATCGGCCGCGGTCCTGGCGACAGCCCGCTGATCCAGGCGTTTGCGCACGACCGTTTCATCGGCGAGAACCCGCTGGAATTCCACGGGAAATCCTCCCGCCTGCCCCAGGCGCACGAACAGAGCCCGCTGCCAGGCCTTCGAAAATGTACCCTCCACGATCACCGACCGGCCCTGGCGTAACAGGCGCGCGGCCAGCGCGCGGATCCAGGTATACACCCGAACGGTCCGGTTCGGTCGGTACGCGCCGGCAAACGCGGTACGGCCCGCGCTGCGTTCCGGACGGATCCCCGCCAGACGTTTGCGCACGAGATCTGTCGCGATCACCGGGGCCTCCAGTCTGCGCGCGAGCCGCCGCGCGTGAGTGCTCTTACCCGTCGCGGGCAGGCCACCGACCACGATCAGTGTGGCCGTGGAAGCGCTGGCCGGGCGCGCGTCATCGTCGAGCAGTCGCTCAACCAGTTCCATGTATTTCACGAAACGTTCCTGAAAGTACGCCGGGCGCGAACCGGTCGCACTCGCGAACTGAATCGCGTCGATCTTGGCGCGCACGGTCGCGCGGTAGATTTCGAATAATCGCAGGGAAAAAAAACCGTCCACGTCGAGCCCGCGACTCAGGTATTCGCAGGCCAGCCGCCGCCCGGCCCAGGGCAGGCCTTCCATATCGAGGCCCAGAGTCACGAAGGCCAGGTCTTCGTACGGATCGACGGCGCGCAGGGTCGGTGAAAATTCCACGCAATCGATAATCTGAATGTGACCGGGATCTTCCGCGGGTCCGTCCGCGACGTAAATATGATCCAGGCGCAGGTCCCCGTGTCCGTCCACGACGCGCCCGCGGCGCAGGCGCCTCCGCACGGAGGGGGCACCGCGCGCGGCGAATGCGCGTATTCGATCAATAATTTCAGGATTGCGAAGCAGGCCCGCTTCCGCGATCGCCGCGAGGTTGTCTTCCAGGTTGCGATCGAAGTCGTACAACCCCGGCGCGGCCGGCGGGCAATCGCGGTGGAAATCGGCCAGGGTACGCGCGACCGCTTCAATCATGGCCGCGTCCACCGCGCCCGAGCGCGCCCGGGCCAGGAGGCTGTCGGCGTCGGAGAGCCGGCGCATGACCACACAGTATTCGCGCGCGTCCTCCAGGTTTTCGTCCAGGCGGAGTCCACCGCCCGGCCCGGCTTCATGGACCCCGCGCACCCCAAGATAAACGGCCGGGGCCAGGCGCGCGCCCAGGCGCACTTCCTCCAGGCAGAAAAAAAGCCGCTCTTCCAGACGGGCCTGGGCGATGAACGGAAACACGACCGGTTTTTTGAATTTGAAGACGAACGAATCCGTGAGCAGCACGACGGAGATATGCGTTTCGACCCGCCGCACCGAACGGGTGCCAGGCTCCAGGCGTTCCGGCCGGCCCTCCAGGGTTTTGAGAATCGTTTCGAATTGAACGGTCACGGTGACAGCGTAAAGGTCCCCTCCAGGCTCCGCAACGATCCCGCGTTTTCTTGCGGTATGATTTCCGTCAGGGAGGTTCACTCCGACCGGTCGGTATGTGACCCTGGAAGAAGAATAAAATGGAGTTTGATAAGAGTTCATCTCAAAACTGCCTCCATGCAGTTTTGAGATTGTCGCGGTTTTCGGCACATGTCCGAAAACCGCTCGCAATCGGCTCCGCTCCGCTGGTGCTCGCCGATTGGGGCTACCTCCTGTAGCCCCGAGCCCATCTCAAAACAGGTTTTGAGATGGGCTCTAAGTGCTTGACAATCCGATTTTTCTTCGTATGCTGTATCGTATGAAGGTCACAGCCATCCTTCCTGACGATCTTGTCGCGGACGTGCAAAAGTATTCGGGGGGAAAGAATATCACTGATTCTCTCAACCTCGCCCTGACCGAATGGCTGCGCCTCGCTAAAGTTCGCAAACTCAATCAGCAACTGGAAAAGAGACCCCTGAAATTTCAGCCAGGCTTCTCCGCCAGGAAAGTGCGCGCTTTGAATCGCAAGGTTACATGATCCTCGTTGACACTTCCGTCTGGATCGAGTTTTTCAAGAAGCGCGAACCATTCTTCTCCGGGTTGCGGGAGCAGATTGAAACGGGCCAGGTGATTGTACACTCCCTTGTGTTCGCCGAGTTACTGCAGGGTTGTCGCCAGGCTGAGGAGGCTGAGGTTTTGTTTGATTACTGGGAAACACTTTCCGATTCAGACAGCAGCGGCGGCATAATCGAGGGCGGTCTGCTGTCGTTCCAGAACCGGTTGTACACGAAAGGCATCGGGCTGGTTGACTCGGTTCTCATTTCGGAGTGCAGGCGTCGAAAAGTCAGGCTCTGGACACTCGACAAAGGGCTTCTGGGCTTTCTTGATCCGACAGAGCATCTCTGACACCCCTGGCCCTGGACGGGCCAGTTTTTTGCCGCTGGCCTTTTTTTATAGAAGCAACCGAATCGTATCGGCGATTTCTTTGACCGAATCGGTCAGGCCAAACAGGTACCGCACCCTGCCCCTGCCGTCGATGAGAAAGGTCTGCGTGGAATGATTGATCAGGCCCACTTCCGCGTCCTCCCCGGCCGCGGCCCGGGAGCCGTGTTCCCCGTGCGCGCTGTGGTCGATTACGGGCGCGTTATTTTTATAAAAATTTACCGCGTACAGAGCGGCGATTTTTGTGACTTCTTCGCGCGATCCGTACAATCCCAGCGCGCGCAATGGAAAATTCGCCAGGTATTGTTTGAGCGCCGCGGGCGAATCGCGCTCGGGGTCCACGGAAACGAGCAGGGTCAGCACGCGTTCTTTCTGCGGGCCCAGGAGTTCCGTGGCGCGACTCAGACGCGAAAGCGTCTGCGGACAGGCGTCGGGGCAATGCGTGAAGCCGAAAAATAGCAGCACCGGATCGCCTGGATGTTCTTTCTGAAACGCGCTGAGCGTGAACGGCTGGCCGTTATGATCGACGAGCGTAAAATCCCCGCCCAGATCCAGCTCTTTTAATTGCGACTTTTTATCACCGCACGCGCAAACGAGCAGCAGCGAAACGAATAAGGCGATAAACGCCACAATTTTTCGACTTGACAGAAAACGATAATACGACATAATCCAACTTCCACCTGCCCCTTTTTTCGGCAAAAAGACATAACGCATAAAACTACCGAAAACAAGGCATCCATCATGCTTAACATCAATCACAAGGAAGCATGACTCATCAAAAGCGCGGCCATGGATGGCGCGCCGTCGGTCCGCCCGGCCACGGAGGGCCGGAAGGACCGACTGATGAGTCATGCTGAATCAAATTTTCTCCTGTTTGAGATCGCGCAGCATCAAATCCTGGGCCACCTGCATCGGGTTCTTGTCTTCATATAATAACTGGTAGACCTGCTCGGTGATCGCCATGTCCACGTTCATCTTGCGACTCAGAGTATAGGCCGACTTCGTCGTCACCACGCCTTCGGCGACCTGGTTCATCTCGGCCAGGATATCTGGCAACTTCTGGCCCTGCCCCAGCTTGACGCCCACAGTACGGTTGCGACTCAGGTCGCCGGTGCACGTGAGCACGAGATCGCCCATGCCGGCCAGGCCGAGGAAGGTGGTCGGTTCGGCGCCGCGGGCCACGCCGAGGCGCGTGATTTCGGTGAGGCCGCGCGTGATGATCGCCGCGCGGGTGTTGTGGCCGAAACCGAGCCCGTCGGACACCCCGGCCGCGATGGCGATGACGTTCTTGAGCGCGCCGCCGACTTCCACGCCGATCACGTCCGGGGTCCAGTAGGTGCGAAAAAAACGATTCGCGAACACCTTCTGCACCAGGCGCGCGGTGTCCTCATAGTGCGAGGCGATGCTCACGACCGTGGGTACTTTCAGGACCATTTCCTTCGCGAAGCTGGGCCCGCTCAGATAACTCAGGCGCGGGTGCAGACGTTCGGGTAATTCCTGTTCGAAAATTTCACAGACCAGGCGCAGGGTGCCTTCCTCGATGCCTTTGGCCGCGACCACGTAGGCCGCGTCCTGGGGCAGGAGCGGGCCGATCTCTTTGAGCACGCCGGCCGTGGCCTGGGTGGGAATGGCCGCCACCACGAGCTCGACCCCGTCGAGCGTGGCCTCCAGATCGGCCGAGGCGCGCAGATTCTCTGGCAGTTTCAGGCCCGGCAGGTAGCGCGTATTTTCGTGTTTTTCATTGATACTTTCGATGAGTTCGGGGCGACGGGCCCAGATGGTCACGTCGTAGCGATTTTCCGCGAGGACCGTGGCGAGTGCCGTTCCAAAAGATCCCGATCCGAGTATGGCGCATTTCATATGATGTCTCTCTCGGGTTTCCGGGTTTGTTCGACAAGAACTTTGCGACCGGACCTGGCCCTGACCCATGCCCGAAAGGCCCACTGCGCCCGCCGCGTCAGGGATGGAGGGGCGCCGCGCGCCCCGAGAGCCCGGTCCCGCGCCGGACGGCGCGGGAGACGCCCGAATGAATCCGCCGGCACCCCGCGGTTTTTTTGCTCGCACCGGTGCCGCCGCTCGTGAAGGATCGGCTTTTCCCGCCCGCGCCCATGTCCTGGTACGATGACATTCGTTCTTTCACCGATCTCGTGAATCCCCTGGCGGAGAATCTGTACAAGATTGTCCTCTCTCTGGAAGCGCTCAACCCGGTGCTGGAGAAATTTGTGCAGAGTCGCGCGGCGTACATCAGCTCCATGCGGTTGTCGGCGCGCAAGGGGCGCGTCATTCTGCGCGGGGTTTACGTTCCGCAAGAAAAAAAACTGAGGAGCCTGTACGATCACATCGGATTCAATCTGATTCTGGAAATCGAAAGCGTGAACGGCAACGAGGTGCTCTTGAAAGTGGCCCGCACGGGTCTGCACAATCCCGGCGCCCGTCTTTTCGATCCTTTGCGCTGGGCCGCGGTACTCCCGCCCGTACGCCGTTCGCTCGCCACGGCTCTCGTACGCGCCATGCCTTCCATTTTACGCACGAACGAAGAAGCGAACCGGCTCTGGTTCAACACGGGTTATTACCTGGCGAAGGTGCCGGCCTACATGAACAGCCTGGGCGACATTCGCATCGTCAGCGTTCGCGCGCGCGAAAATCGTGTCCTGTTTTACGTGAACACGAACGTGATCATGGTGAACTTCGTCGATCAGTTCGGGCCGCAGTATCTTTCGCTGGAAGAAATCAAATACGATCAGGAATCGATTCAGATGTTGTGGGAGCGGGAGTGAGCCTGGGGCAGCTCGATCGTAAACACCGATCCCTCCCCCGGCGTACTTTCCACCGCGACGCGTCCGCCGTGCAGTTCCAGGATCCGACGCGCCATGAACAATCCCAGACCGACGCCCTGCACCGTGTACGTGAGCGAGGAATCGACGCGGTAGAATTTGTCGAAGATGTGATTCAAATCGTGCGCCCGCAGGCCGATGCCGGTATCGCGCACGATGATACGCGCCTGGCCCGCGTCGCCCGGTCCGACCTCCACTTCCACGAGCCCGCCCTCGCGGTTGTAGAGCACCGCGTTTTTTAGAATGTGATAGCAGGCCTTGGCCAGCAGTCCGGCGTCCCCCTCCACGCGAAGGGACGCGTCTTCGCGGCGCACGATCGCGATGCCGCGTTCGGCGATCATGGGCTGGATTTCAACCAGACATTCTTCCAGCAGATCGCGCAGGACCACCGGGTGAATGTCCGTGGCCAGATCGTTGTCGAGGCTGGAGAGCAGCATCAAATCCTGGATGAGCTCGGACAACCGTGCGCTGGCCCGATGAATCGCGGTCGTCATCGGGCGCAGGTCTTCGCGCACCCCGTCTTTTTCGTCCACCAGGATTTCGGCGTAGCCGTACACTTCGGCCAGGGGCGTGCGCAGTTCATGCGAAATATTTGAGAGAAACTGATCTTTCAGGATGTCCGCCCGCCGGCGATTTTCCAGGGCCTCGGCCCGCGCGGCTTCGCGCTGGGCGCGGATGAGGTTGATCCGGTCGCCGAGCGCGAGCGAAAGCAGGGCCACCTCCACCACGGACCCGATCTGGTTGCTCCAGAGCGCGAAAAACGAGGCCTCCACCAGACCGGTCACACGCAGGACCGCCAGGAGCCCGCCGACGAGAACCGCGCCGAAGGCCAGCACGTAGAACCGCGCCGCCCGCGAGCCGCGCAGGAGCATCAGGATTCCGACCGTGATCAGCGAAGCGAGGTTGAGGCTCGAATACACCGCGATCATATAATTCATGTACGGAAACAGGGTGAACAACGCGAAGGGCAGCACCGGCAACCCGGCCCACATGAGGCCCTTCATCCATCGGTTCCAGCGCGGCGCCATTCGCGGCAGCTCCAGGAAAAAACGCGCGAACTGGAGCGACATTACGTTCGCGCCGACCATCAGGACGGGCACGATAAAATTGGCCCAGCCGCGCTCGGGCCAGATATACTGGAAAAACAATCCGTTCCAGGCGAGGTACAGGGTCGTCGTCGAGATGATGTACAGCACGTAGTACAAATACAACCTGGCGCGAACGAAAAAAAACAGCGACACGTTGTACACGATCATGATACACATGATCCCGTAGAACAAACCGAGGATAAATTGTTCGCGGTCGAGATGATCGCTCACGTTCACCGCCGAACGAATGGTCAGGGGCACGGTCGCGGCTCCGTGCGTATGGACGCGCAACACGTAATCGGCCCCTTCCGGGCCGGTAAACATCCGAAACAAAAACGCGCGGTGTTTTACCTCGCGGGACATGAAGGGGAGCTGGTCGCCGGTGCGGCTGATCCGAATTTCCCCGCCCCTGCGCTGGAAAAACTGAACGTAATCCATGTGCGGGTTGTTGAGTTCAAGATACCAGATACCATCCGTGGAACGGTCCGCCGCGCTGAACCTGAGCCAGTGCACCGCATCCGTAAAACCAAGGTTCACATGTTCGGTGGCCACGGGCCGCCAGCGTTCCGCAAGCGCCGGCGAAAGCACGTCCTCGATCGTCAGCGCGCCGCCCCGGTCTTCCAGGATTTCAAGCGCCGGGCCTGGATTCAGTTCCCCGGTTGCCTCGTGCAGGGCAAGGACGACCCTCGCCCGCGCCAGGCCGGGGACAGGCAGCAGCAGCAACACCAGCAGCACCAGGATTTTCCGGCCCATCCAGGGGATCCTGACTGAAGGCGCGGCGTCGGCAACCAAATTCGCTCCGCGCGCGAACGCCGGATCAGGGCCGGATCCCCCCGCCGAATCCAAAAAAAAGGTCCGGCAGGTAAATTATAATCGCTGGAAACGGGCGGGTAAAAAATTCGTACTTTCGGGCCAATTCGCACGCGGAGCGCGACCGGTTCAGATTCGCGCTCTCAATTTCCCCGGCCCGGAGTTTCATGAATCTTGCGCGCCTTTCCATTCAGCGTCCTATTTTTATTTCCAGCATCGTAATTCTGATGCTGGTAACGGGCTTCATCGCCCTCAGCCGCCTGGGGGTGGACCTCTTCCCCAGCGTAACCTTTCCGGTGGTCTCCATTACAACGCCCTACCCGGGCGCGGGACCGGAGGAAGTTGAAAACCTGATCTCGCGCCCGCTGGAGGACGAACTCAGCGGCCTGTCCGGGATGAAACGGATCACTTCGCGCAACCAGGAAGGGGTCTCGATCGTGATCGCGGAGTTTTCGCTGGAAACGGACGTAAAATACGCCGAACAGCAGGTCCGGGATCGCGTGGCCCGCGCGAAAGTCAACTTCCCCCTGGACGTGGATGACCCGCTGGTCCAGCGGTTCGATCCGGACGACCAGCCCGTGTTGCGGATTTCGCTGCAGGCGGACCTGGGGCCGGCGGCCCTGTACGACCTCGGCTTCGAAACCGTCAAGCCCCTGCTGGAACAATCGAAGGACGTGGGCGGGGTGCGCTTCCTCGGCGGAACCCGCCGCGAAATCCAGGTGGAACTTTCGCGCGAAAAATTGAACGAGCACGATCTTCCGGCCGTGCAGGTGGCCGAACGCCTGAATCGTTCCGGGGCGAACATCCCGGTGGGTAAGTTCGATCAGGGCAGCAAGGAACTTTCCTTCCGCGCTATCGGCCGCTTCGAATCGCTCAAGGAAATCGAAAACGCGCTGGTTAATTTCGGCGCGGACATCGGCAGCGCCGTGGAAGTCCGCCAGCTGGGCAAGGTGGTCGATTCCACCGAAGACGAAAAAGCGCGTTCGTTCCTGTACGCGCCGGACACCGAAATCAAAAAACCCGGCTTCATTCGCAGTCTGATCGGCGGGGACCCGCCCGAAGTGAAACGGGACATGCGGCCGGCGTTGTTCATCGACGTATATAAACAGTCCGGCTCCAACACGGTGGAGGTCGTGGACGCGGCGCTCGCGCGCATGGCGAAGATCAACGAAATGATCGCCAAACAGCCCGGCTCGCCCAAATTGATTCTCGTCCGCGACGGTTCGATCTGGATTCGCGCGAACCTGGAAGAAGTGGCCGTGGCCATCCTCCTCGGAATTATTCTCGCCGTGATCGTCGTATACCTCTTCCTGGGAAACGTACGTTCCACGATTATCACCGGCCTCGCTCTGCCGAACTCGCTGCTGGGCGCGTTTCTCCTGATGTATGTGATGGACTTCACCATCAACGTCATGACCCTGCTTTCGCTTTCGCTCTGCATCGGCCTGCTGGTGGACGACGCGATCGTCGTGCGGGAAAATATTTTTCGCAAACTGGAGGCGGGCATGTCCCCCCGCGAAGCGGCGGAAAAGGGCACGAACGAGGTGTCGCTGGCGGTCATCGCCACCACGGCCACGGTCATCGCGGTGTTCCTGCCCGTGGGCTTTCTGACCGGGATCATCGGCCAGTTTTTCAAACAATTCGGCCTGACTGTCGTTTTCGCCATGGCGATCTCGCTCTTCGACGCGCTCACGATCGCGCCCATGCTGTCCGCGTACTTCGCCGGTCGCATGCACGAGAAACGTAACATCGTCATCCGAACCTTCGATCGCTTCCAGGACTGGCTGGATCGCATTTACACCGCCACCATGCGGGTTACCCTGAATCGGCGTCTGATGGTCCTGGCGGCCATGACCCTCGTATTTTTCCTTTCGCTGGCGTCACTCGGCCTGGTGAAGAAGACCTTCCTGCCGCCGAACGACCAGGGCGAATTTCAGATCACCTTCGAAATGCCGCCCGGAACCTCGCTGGAAGGAACCCAGGCTGTCGTGCAAAAGGTCGTCGATGATCTGCGCAAACTGCCCGAGATCAACAAAATGGCCGTCGTCATCGGCAACCAGGACGGCGAATCGAACATGGGCAATATCGGCCTGATCATGGTGAACGCCGGACATCGTCGCGTTTCCACGATCGACTTCAAAGACCACGTCCGCGAGTTGCTGGGGCCGCTCAAGGAAACGGCGCGGGCGCGCGTGGCGGATTTTTCGGCCGTGGGCGGTGGCATTCAGTATCCGTTCATGATGTATCTACGCGGGGAAGACCTCAAACAACTCGACGCGTACACCGCGAAGTTGCTGGGGCCCATGCAGAAAATCGGGGACCTGACCGACGTCGACAGTTCGTACCGGCCGGGCAAACCTGAATTCCAGATTCGTTTTCAAAACGAACGCATGCGCGCCTCCGGCGTGGCCCCGGGCACCGCGGGCCAGGAATTGCGTTACCACGTTGCCGGGGGTGTCGTCGGCAAACTGCACCAGAACGGCCTGGAATACGACGTGCGTCTGCGCCTGCGTCCCGACGAACGGGACCTGCGTTCCGCGTTTCTCAAAACCTACGTGCCGAACCTGAACGGGCGTATGATTCCGCTGTCCGCCGTCTCGAACGGCCAGGAAGCCTACGGACCGGCGTTCATTCTGCGCCAGGATCGTTCGCGCGTCGTCCAGATCACCGCGAACCTTTCGGCCAATGGCGCGCTCCAGTCGGCCACGGATTCGGCCATTCAAATCATTGAAAAGGAAGTACCCCTGCCGGCCGGCGTGTCGTACGCGTTCGTGGGCCAGAGCGAAGATTTTAAAGAACTCATCAGCAACATCCTGCTCGCTTTCGCGATCGCGCTGGTGTTCATTTACCTGGTGCTGGCGTCGTTGTACGAATCGTTCATCACGCCCCTGACCATTCTCCTGGCCATCCCCACCGCCATCTCGGGCGCGTTTTTCGCTCTCGCGATTACCGGCGAAATGTTGAACATCTTCAGCATGATCGGGGTCATCCTCTTAATGGGGCTCGTGACTAAAAACTCGATTCTGCTGGTTGACCGGGCCATGGAAAACATGCGCTCCGGCATGGAACGTTCGGCGGCGATTTTCGAAGCCGGCCAGGTGCGCCTGCGTCCGATTCTCATGACCACCTTCGCGATGATCGCGGGCACCCTGCCCGTGGCCCTCGGCCTGGGCGAGGCGTCCAAGAGCCGCACGGCCATGGGCGTGGCCATCATCGGCGGTCTGATCGTTTCGACGGTCGTCACGCTCGTGGTGGTGCCGGCCATCTTCGAATACATCGACCGGTTCCGCGAATTCGTGGAGAATCGCATCGGCGGCGGGGCCGAACGCGCGCACGGACATAACACACAGGCAACTGCCCAGGCGACCGCGCAGGCCCAGGCACACGCCCAGGCCCTGGCTGCCGCGAACAAAAAGAAGTAGGTCCCCCTCAAGGATACGGTGACAAAAAAAAGGCCGCCCTCGTGATGAGGACGGCCTTTTGATTTTCAAAGGTGCGAACGCGATCTGTCAGGGCTGGACCGAGATAATCTCGTCGCGGTTGACAAGGTTCACGACGTGTTTGTATTCGGCGGATTCCTTGCCGTATTTCAGTTCAGCCGCCCGCAGCAGGTGAACGTTCTTCTTGTAACGGAAGCGAAACATCTGGTCTTCGGTTCCCACGCGGTATTTCTTGATCATCGCTTCCTGGAAGGCGTAGCACTGAGCAAGGTACTTGTGAGCCGGGTATTCCTTCTCATTTTCGTCAATCTCAAGATACAGCTCCAGGATTGGAATCGCCTGCGGCAGGTTCTTGAGGTCGAATTGATACATGACCCAGTTGCGATACACGGCCGAGAGCAAACGTTTGAACGCGGGCTTCTCGCGGAGGTCCGGGTTACGAATTTCGTCCAGGTGATTGATCGCCCGGGTGAAGTACGTGACCGCTTCCAGTTTCGCGCGGTCTTTCATCCGGCGAATGATCCGTTCTTCCTGGGCCTTGCGGTCCACGATCTGCCAGTACCATTTTTCGTTCAGATGTTTTTCTTCCGCTTTTTCCTTGCGGAACAGCTCGACTTCGTCGCGCATTTTGATTACGGTGTTAACCCCGGATTGATAGTTGCTGAGCGCCAGACGGTATTTGTTGTTGGCGAAAGCCCGGGACAATTGGTGGAGCTCGGCGAACGCCCGGTTGTAATCGCGGTAGTCCGCGTTTTTCCAGAGTTCTTCCGCGCGCAGGTTTCGGTCCCGAATCCGCTTTTCCTCGTCAGAAAGCTGAGTCAGGTCCACTTCTTCGCTGATCAACTCGCCCGGGGTTGCCTCAAACGGGGTAGGGTTCCCCGGATTTTGAACGGCGTCTTCCTGGGCCAGCAGCGGAACAGCGAGCAAAAAGCAAAATATTCCAGTGAGCCACTTCATCGAATCGCACCTTCCTTGGTATAGTTACGATGGAATCCAGTTTCCATCCTTGAGTTTATCGGGAATCAGGATGCCTGAATCAACAGGCTGCTAAAAAATCCTGGTTAAGAAAAGGAAAAAAATTGCGAATTTCGACGGGTTTTTTTCTGGCCACGGGCCGGGATTGACCCGTACCTGTGTTCCAGGGCGACATAAGCATCCAGCTGCTCCGGCGCTCCCGTGATCCTGACAATTTGACATCCTATGAAACCAGTCATTCCAGCTACAGCCCAGGTGGCCCCCCGCCAGCACTCTACGACCCAGCTTGACCGGGATCGCCTCAGCATGCGCTTGAAGGCCATCGAACATTCCCGGCAGTTCGGGGACAAAACCTGTCCCGTTTGCCTGGGCCTTGGTTTCTTTTTCGACCCCTCCGCCGCCCGAAACGACCGCGGGGGCTACGAAATTTGCGAATGTATCCGTGGCCTCTGCCGCTGCGGAGGGACCTTTCCTTATCAGTATTATGACGCTCAGGCAAACGCCATCATGCCCTGCCCCACTCGCGGAGCGCGTATGGCTCTGGATCAGATCAAGATTATAGAAGGAAAAAACGGCATCCCCCCGCGCTACCACCATAAATTCTTAGAATCGGTCGAGTTCGACAGTCATTCCCCGGCCGGCATTTCGCTCATGAGCGCGCTGGATTTCGCCGTGGACGCGGTCAACCAGTACGGCCGGCCCGAAAGCGTCCGGCGCGGCCTGTATATCAACGGGCCCACCGGTTGCGGCAAAACCCTGCTGGCCTGCGTGATCCTGAACGAACTGGTGCGACTCTACCGCGTCCCGGTCCGGTACGCCAAAATCAGCCGCGACGTGCTCGGCAAGCTGCGTTCCACCTTCAACCCGGCCTCGCCTTCCTACGGCGAAGGCCGCCAGATCGAGGAGGAGCTCGGCCGCGTCCCCGTGCTGGTGATCGACGACTTCGGCGTCCACCGCGAATCGGAATGGGTCAACACCGTCCTGTACGATCTGATCGACGCGCGTTACGAAAACAATCTGCTCACGATCCTCACCTCCAACGAACCGCTCGCGGACCTCAAAGACGTTTTCGGCGGCCGCCTGTATTCGCGCCTGGTCTCGCTCTGCCGCGAAATCCAGATCGACGCGCCGGATTTTCGCCTGAAAGAGAACGGGTGATCGGTTCGAGTGAAGGCCGGGCGGCCCGGTCGCGCCGCTGCCGCGCTTCTCGCGCGCGACCGTCGGGTGCTCGGTCGCGGGGGCGCTCCCTCGCCCCCTGCCGCGGTTGAAGGCGCCGGGCGGGCAGGACACTATGGAAAATTTAATACCGATTGAGTGTGCCCGCCAGGGATTTCGATCTTTCGCGGCGGTTTTACCGGGGCTGGAGTTTCCGGCACAACATACTCAAATTCAATTCGGTCAATGACTTTCATTTAAGATACCGGTCCAGGTAATCACGCTTCCTCACGCCGCACCAGCCCGCTCGCGCAGAATCGTCGCCAGGCGGTCCTCGTCGGCTTCCACGGTCAGGGCCATGACCAGCCAGAGCAGGCCGCAGGGAATCCAGCACGAAATCGCCAGATTGTAGGCCAGGAGGTCCGACCCGGTCAAAAGCAGAAGGCCGACGGCGAAGGGCCCGAAGGCCGCGCCGAGTTTATCGGTCAGATTGAACACGGCGAAGATCGAACCGCGATTTTCGGGTAAATTCGTATTAATCAAGATCGCGCGAATATTCACCCCGGCCACACTCACCGTGAGTCCCGCCAGCACCGCCAGACCCATGAGCAGGGGCGGATTATATGTCGGGTAATTGATCATGGCATAACAGGGCAGTGTGCCGACGAGCACGGACAGGCCCCCGAAGGCCGGCAGCATACTGCGCTTCCGTAAGTACACCGCGCGTCCCAGGAAACCGCCCAGGAGCCCGCCGAAGATGCTGCTTACGCCGAACACGAGCGCGAGCAGGGTCGCCTCTTCCACGTGATACCCGCGTTCCTTTTCGAAATAGTCCACGACGTACACGAACAGAAATCCCCATGGCACCATTCCAGGCACCCCCTGCGCGAGAGCCAGGAGATTGGTCCGGTTGGAAAAAATACGGCGAAAGTCTTCCACGCTGAGGCGATGCTCCGCCTCCCCCGCCAGGATTTCGCGCGCCGGGTCCGCGCCGGGTTCAGTCTGAACGACTTCCGCCGCGCCCCGCGCGGGGCTGCTTCCCAGAATATAATACAATATGGCCGTGGGAAACGAAGGCGCGGCCATGATCATGAAACTCCAGCGCCAGCCGGGCAGGCCGAGAAACTCCGTCTCCGCTAAAAAACCGCCGAGCACCTGTCCCAGGCCTATACCCAGGCCCATCGAAAACTCGAGCCAGCCGGCGGCGGTGCTGCGATTTTCCGAACGGAAAAAATCGCCGATGAGCGAAAAGAGCACGGGGAAAAAACCGCCGAGTCCGATGCCCGTGAGTGTGCGCAACAACAGAAACAGGGGATACGAATGCGCGAACGCCGTCGCGAAACAACTGATTTCACCCAGGAATACGCAGAAGACCAGCAGCTTCTTGCGATCGTACCGGTCCGCGGCGATTCCAATGAAGAGCGACACGGAGCCGCCCACCGCGAAAAACAAAAGCGCCGGCAGCGCGCCGATGTACCAGCGATAGTCGTCCTGGGTCACGAACCCGAATTCGGCGCCGATGCGTGAGAGGTTCGGCGCCAGGAGTTGCTGATCCCCGAACAGAAAAAAGCCCATGGCCATCACGGACCAGAACGAAAAGTGAACCCGCCAGCCCTTGCTCGAAAGATCGCCCAGACCCAGAGTGACAAGCATTTGACCGGGCAGTCGCGACATGCGGCGTTTATAATCATCGGGGGACACATCGGCAACCGAAAAATCCCGCCCCGTACCTGACAGGTTTCATACACGCGCCGACGATTCTATCTTGTGCCGCGGACGGCGGCTCCATGCCTTAGATGTACGGGCCTGACCCGGGGAGCAAGTTATGATCTTTACCGTCACCCTCAATCCCTGTCTCGATCGCCATCTGGTCGTGGACCAACTGCGACCGGACGACGCCAATCGCATTGCCGCGGAAACGCGCTACGCGGCGGGCAAGGGCGTGGACATTTCGCGCGTCATCGCGGAACTTGACGGACACAGCATCGCACTTGGTTTTCTCGGCGGGTTCGAGGGCATGGAGCTGGAAGGGCGACTCATCAACGGCGGTGTGCAGTGCCACTTCACGGGGATTTCCGGTGAAACACGCACGAACCTCCACATTTTCGATCGGTCCACCAGGTCCCTGACCTCGCTCAACGCGCCGGGGCCGGAGATCACGCCGATCGAACTGGGCCGGTTCTGTCGCCATTTCAGGCGTCTCAGTCCCGCGCCGACCTTCGTGGCTCTGAGCGGCAGCGTACCGCGCGGAGTGACGAAATCGATTTATAACCAGCTCGGTCTCTGGTCGAAGTCCCAGGGAGCGCGCGTCATTCTCGACGCGGACGGCGAGGCCTTCGCCGAAGGTGTGCGGGCCGCGCCTTTCGCCGTAAAACCGAATCGCCACGAACTCGGCCGCTTCGTGGGCCGCGATCTGGAGCGCGCGGGCATCCCGGAGTTGCTCACGGCCGCCCGCCCGCTTCTGACCGAATATGGCATCCA
The DNA here is from genome assembly GCA_964631535.1 of uncultured Leptospiraceae bacterium. Taxonomy (GTDB): domain Bacteria; phylum Spirochaetota; class Leptospiria; order Leptospirales; family Leptonemataceae; genus CAZVZS01. The sequence goes on along the minus strand of CAZVZS010000017.1, from coordinate 73,641 downwards.
GGTCGTGATGGTTTCGCTCGGCGGCGAAGGCCTGCTTCTGACGACGCGCGAATCCGCCTGGCACCTGGTCCCGCCCCCGGTCAACGTGCTCAGTACGATCGGAGCCGGCGATTCTTTGCTCGGTGGTTTCATGGTTGGTCTGGAACGGGATCTATCGATCCTTGACGCGGCCGTTCAGGGCGTGCTCTGTGGTGCCGCGACCGCGATGACTCCCGGCACGGCCCTGTGCAAAAAAGAAAATGTGGCCGAGTTACAGGGCCGGGTGGAGGTACACGTCCTGCCGACCGCCGGGTGAGACGCGGCCAATACCCAACCGCCCAGCCTCAATCGTCGCCGAGGGCGATCAGGATACGCAAAATGTACCAGAACAACAACGCCACGGACGCGAACAGGGCCAGAGCGCCGGCCACGTATTTATCGGATGGATAATCGCGCATGACCCGCGAGGTATTGTATAAGATCGAAGCGGAAGCGAAAACGACCATGGCCCCCGAAAATACCAGGCCCAGCGTAAAACCGAAGAGGATACTGGCGGCGATGAGACCAAGCGCCACGAAGCCGCCGATTTTCAGAACCCCGCCCAGCATGCTGAAATCTTTTTTCGTAGTGAAGACCACGAAACTCAGGCCGGTGAACATTAGCCCGGTGATCAACGCCGCCGTGGGCAGCAGGTCCGGTGTGGAATAATTGACGGCCACCAGAATCAGCGGCAGAAAGAGCACAGCTTCAGCGGCCACATACAGCCCCAGGCCGAGGTACTGGACCTCACGCGAGGACGCGGAAAAGGCCAGCTTTTCCGCCAGGTAGCTGACCGCCATGAATGCGCCGAGCACCGCGAGCCACAGCCACCCCGAGGTCATGATCCGCGCCATTTCCACCGCGAACGGCAGTTGTAGCAAAGCGTACTCGATGCCGCAGAACGCGAGGATGGCCAGAGCCAGGTGGGTGTAAGTTTTGCGAATAAATTCCGCTCGTTCGGACGCCATGGCATCCTGAGAGTGCACCGAACCGGCCGTTGTTTGCATGAACCGAGACTGGCTGAAATCGTATAATTTGTCAAGCACCACCGAACCGTGGGCCCTTGTTTTTCTTTCCCTCGGATCGAATCTGGGCGACCGGGCGGCCCATCTCAGGGCGGCGCGCGGGATGATCGCCGCGGAGCCTGAGACGCGGGTGCTCGCCGCATCGATGATCTTCGAAAACCGGCCGGTGCTGTTCGCGGAGCAACCGGACTTTCTGAATCAGATACTGGTGGTCGCGACCCGCCTGGAACCCCCGGCCCTGCTCGCGTTCTTGAAAGCGGCCGAACTGCGCATCGGACGCCAGCCATCGTTTCGCTGGGGCCCGCGCGCGATTGACCTGGATATCCTCACCTACGATTCTCTGGTGACAGCCGGCGCCGATCTAACCCTGCCCCACCCGGGACTGCGGGACCGCGAATATCTGAAGACGCTTCTCGCCGATCTGGGCGAATCACCTGCATCGATCCGGAACGAATGAGTCACATGTCAAAACCGCCGCGACGCATCGCCAGGTAACATCTAAATTGACTTGCCAGTGGAATCAAAGATCGCTACAACAACCTGGCTCACAAGCGGCCGGCCGTGCCGCCTGCTGAGGTCGAGTTTTTCGCTCCCGGAGGTCGCCTTTGTTATCGCCCAGCCGTATTCCCGTGATCGGACGTATGTTTCAGACCATTCCTGGGCCACCCCCGCGCACCTACCGCGGCATCCACTCGATCCGGCGCAGCGCTTCGCCGTTTTATTACCCGGTGCGCGGTATTTTTCGCACGGCGGCCGTAACCCAGCACGCGGAAATCCAGGCCATCGGCCTGGAAAACATTCCTTCGGACGGACCGGTGGTCCTCGTGGGCAATCATCCGAATTCGTTTCTCGATTTTTTTAACCTGGTCACGGTTGTCCGTCATCCGATCGCCACCGCGGCCAAGGAAACCGTCTTCCAGGTGCCGATCCTCGGCTACATCCTCCGCAACTGGACGCTGATGATTCCCATCGCGCGCAAACAGGACCAGACCGAAACCGAATCGGAGGCGAGCCGCCGCGAAACGAACGAAGCTTCCATTCGTGAGGCCGTCGAAACCCTGGTGGGCGGGCGATTGTTCAATATTTTCGCCGAAGGCAAATCCACCGGCAGCCGCAAACTCAACCCGATCAAACTGGGCTTCATGTCGATCGCCATCCAGGCGGAAAAGGAATTCAATTTTAATCTGAATTTGCGCATCGTCCCCTTCGGCCTGTACTACGACCGGATCAATAAATTCCAGAGTTCGGTGTGCGTGGTCTTCGGTCGGCCTTTTCTTTTGAAAAATCTCCTGGAACTCCCGCCCAACGTACTCAGCCTCAAGGAGGCGGAGTGGTCGTCGCTGGAAAAAAAACTCATGGTGGCGGGCAAGGAACACGTGCAGAAAAGCCTGGAGTCGATCGTCATATCCATTCCGCAGAAAGACAAAATCGAAATCATCGACGAGTGTATTTCGCTCTACGTGCTCAGTCCCATCAAATACATGAATCAGTTCAACAATATCCGCGAAAAGTACCGCATGAGCAAAACGATCTCGGATACGGTGCTCGCCGCCGGTGTGGACGGCCAGGGACAGAAACGACTGGACTCTCTGCACGAAATGATTCGCTCCTACCGCAAAAAACTAAAAGAAAAAAATTTCACGGACGCGCTCGTACGCCGCGAGAACACGATCGCCTCTCTGGGGTATCACGTGAAGGGCCTGCTCCAGTCTCTGTTGTATTCGCCCCTGATCGGGTACGGTTTCGTCTTCAATTATATTCCGCGCCTGGCGGCCCGCTGGATGCGCTGGTGGATCATCGAACTCAAAAAAAAGGACAAGACCGACGGGGACGAAAAGGCCATCCTCACCGCGTTTATCTTCGTGCTCCTGACCTATCCGATATTCGGTGCGGGTATCTTCTGGTTCCTGAAAACCCGCGGTATCGACTGGATGATCCAGCTGGCCGACCGGACCATCCACAACTCCAAGTTACTGGTTGTGGCGGAGCATAGCTCCCTGGTCGCGGCCGTGCTCGCCATGTTCAGCGTGTACCTCATGGCCAGGCTCTGGCGCGTATCGCTCTTTTACAGCCGGCGTATGAAAGAAGCCGCGTACTGGCTCTTCGACCTGGGTCTGGAACAATTTCGCAAGAAAGATATCCGCGAGTTACGCGAGTCGCGCTACCGAATCATTGACGAGATCGACTTTTTGATCAGCGACTACCACACCCGGCTTCCCGACTGAACATGCCGGTCAACCCGGAATTTTTGTTCGCCGTACTTCCAGCAGGGCCGCGCGCCGCCCTGGCCTGCGCGTTCCAGGGCGCTCTGCTTTTTTATCCCGCCTGGCGACTGGCCGGTCGCGACCTGGCCCGCTTCCCACTGGCGGTCGGCCTGCTGCTCACTCTGTCGGCCCTGCCCTGCTGGCTGCTGGACACGTACACCTGGCCGGTCGCGGCAGCCCCGCCCGCCTGTCTGGGCCTTTTATTTATTTCGCTCGATTATTTAAATAAACGAATCAATGCGAATTTAATCCGCGAAACGAAATCGGGCCCGCCGCTCCACCAGCCCGGACTCTGGATTCTGGCGGGCGCCTGCGCGATCCTGGTCGGCGGGTTTTTTTTGAACGTACGCGCCCCGCTTTCGGGCTGGGACGCGATGACCTATCACATCGAGTTCCCGCTGCAATGGATCCAGGCGGGGCGCTTCGAATGGGGCCAGACCGGCTACGGCGACGAATCCCCCCCGTACTACCCGGCACTCTCCGGGCTCTGGTTCGGCTGGTGGCTCCTGGGGGGCCCGGGCGCGATCGGCCTGGTTGACGCGACGGGAATTTTCTGGTGGCTCGTCCTCTGGCTCGCATTGCGCGAGATTTTGTTTTTAGACGAGAACGCGCGCAACCGGCCCGCGCTCACCGAGGGTGTGGCGTTTTGGATCTCCAGTGTTCCGTATTTCACTTCGGCCACGCTCACCGCTGAAAACGATCTTTTGCTCGCGGCCAGTTTCGTCCTGTGCTGGCGCTCGCTCGAACTCCTGCGCCGGCGCGGATTCAGAATGCCGACCGCGCTCGAAGGCGGCCTGGCCTGCGGACTTCTGGTCGCGGTGAAGTACACGGCCCTGCCGTACCTTGGCGCGCTCCTGGTCGTGTACGGTGTTCGGTTCGCGCGCGCGGGCGAACTCCGGAGCGCGCGGGCCGCCCTGCTCGTCCTCGCGCTCGCCGGTGTCTGGCCGGTCCCGGTGAAATCTGTATTACACCGGCAATCCGGTGTATCCGGGCGAAATTCGTCTGCCCGTTTTCGATTTTCTTTTAAGCGAAGGTTACTCCACGGCCGCTTTTTTCGCCGCGCATCCGTTTCACGCGTTTTCGCCGCGGGCCCTGTTCACCGACCCCGCCTTCGCCCCGCTGCTCCTGACCGCCGGCGCGCTCGCGATTCTGCCGGGCCGCCCCTGGCGCGAGCGCCTGACGATGTTCGCGGTCCCGGCCCTTGCGCTGGCGGCATTCTGGTTTTTCGTTCCGCTGCGCTTGCCGCGACTGCTGGGCCCGCTCGCTGTGGCCCTGGGCCCGGCCCTGCTGTCGGGCCTCCTGGCCCTTTCATCAAAAACGCGCGGAAACAATCTGGCGCTCGCGATCGTGAGCGCCGGGGGCGCATTGAACGTTCTGTTCTTCGCGCTGCGCCTGGCCGAACTCTACGGCGATCCATTCAGCATCCAGCTCAGCCTGACCGATTTCACGCGCGCGACAGTCCGCTACGGCCTGGCCCACCCTGTGGCGGCTCTCGTCTTCGTTCTGTATCTCCTGGTCTGTTTCTGTCTGACGCTGATTACCGTGCGATTCGTGCGCTCATGGCCCAGACAATGGCGAGCCGGGGCGTTCGCCCTTATGAGCGCGGCGATTTTCGTGGCGACCTTTCTGATTCGTCCCGGCGATTTCAAGGCGTATGGCGCGCGCGCGGGTCCCATGGGACGCGCCTGGGTATTTCTCGACCGACTGCATGCCACTGCCGGGACAACC
>CAZVZS010000017.1:64197-68596 GCA_964631535.1 uncultured Leptospiraceae bacterium | reverse complement strand
CCCGCCGCTCCGGACTGGTCGGATCGAACGCGCTTACGCCGCTGCGCGGACCGAACGGCGACCGACCCCTGTTCCTCGTGCGGAGTCGACCGGAAGAAGACCGGCCGCTCTTCGCGCGGAGCTGGGGCCGCCAGCGCGGCGCCGAAATCCACCGCCCGGCTCCGGATGGTGGATTGTTCGAAGCGCAGATCGCGCGGGGTAAAATTGATACGCTAATTATAACGACGGAAACGGGCGTCACTCCGCCACGCTGGCATCCTGAACGCGCGTGGGCGCGCGCCATGGGCTGGCGCCTGCTCTTCGCGGACGCGAATGTGGAAATTTACGGTTCGCCCCGGACCCGCGCGGCCTTTACACCCGCCCACTCGCTCACCCCCTCAGGCACGGGGGCGAACGCGAATCGTGAAAGCCAGCAGCATTAATCCAAGCACGATGCAGGCAACGATTCCGCTGAGCGCCGCGCCCCAGCCGTAGTGTTCCGATACGTACCCGAGAAATTTCCCCTGGACCGCGGTTCCCAGGTATCCGAACAGGCCGATGAATCCGGCCGCGGTTCCGACCGCTTTTTTGGACGTCAGGTCCAGGCCGGCCACGCCGAGCAACATCACGGGCGGATACACGAAAAATCCAATAACCGCCATCAAAGCGAAAACGATGTAGAGCCGCCCTTCCGGCGCGTAGATGATCCCCAGGAAGGCGAATAAGATCGGCACCATACACAGAAAGCTGACCAGACCCCGTCGTCCCTGCAGGCGGTCCGAAAGCCAGCCCATGAGCAGGGTGCTGGGAATCCCGGCCCATTCGAGCACGAGCGTACTCCAGCCGCCCTCGCTCAGATTCGCGCCCTTCACCTCTTTGAGATAGGTCGGGCCCCAGTCGATCAGAGCGTAGCGCGCGATATAAACGAAAAAATTCGCGCCCGCGAACAGCCAGAGAAACTTATTCAGAAAAATATAATTCACGAACAGGTCCCGCGTGGACAGCTCCGTTTCGTGGTCTTCGTTGTGGCCGGGAGGATAATCATCGCGATACTCCTCGATCGGCGGCAGCCCGACCGACTGCGGGGTATCGCGCAGGCGGAAAAAAAGATAAATCGAACAGACCAGCGCGATCGTCCCGGGCACGTAAAACGCGTACTGCCAGCCGAACAGGCCCATGCTGTAACCGGCCACCGGCCCCACCAGTCCACCGCCGATATTGTGCGCGATATTCCACGAGGCGAATTTCGTGCCGCGTTCGTTCTCGCTGAACCAGTGGCCGAGCGATCTTCCACAGGGAGGCCAGCCCATTGCCTGGAAGATTCCATTCAGGCCCCAGAGCGCAAGATGCCAGTGGTACTCAGCGACGCTGCCGAAGGCGAAGTTGCAGAGCGCGGTCAGAAACAGACCGGCGGCCATGAACGCCCGCGGATTACACCGGTCGGACACGGCCCCCATCAAAAATTTCCCGATGCCGTAGGTGATCGCCGTAATGGCCAGGAAATCGCCGATTTCGCCGCGTGAATAACCCAGCGCGCCTTCCATTTCTTTCGAAACCGGGCCCAGGTTTTTACGGACCAGGTAAAAGACGGAGTACCCGATAAACGTCGATTCGAGGATGGCCCACCGCAGCGCTGGATAGAGGCGCCGCGCCTCCGCTTTCGGAAGAGGGGGGATATGGGGAGCGGGACGAAAAAATGATATCATGGCATTTTCGCTTGAATAGAAGCCTGGGTCGGTTGACGCGAAACGGACTGCGGTGCGGGCATCGGCGGGGGGCGGGTGCTTGTTCCGCGGGTGCCGGCGCGGCTTTCGGCGATTCGGGCGCGCCCTTGCGGATGCGCGCTTTTTCGCGATTTTCGCGGTTTTCGCGCGGTTCGGCGCGCGCGACACCGTGTTTCCAGCAGAACAGCCGCGGGGGAATCGAACCGGAAAACAATTCGGTGTAGGTGCGCGGGCAGGCGGGCCTGGCCAGGCGGCCCGTCGCCGAGCAGATGGGGACTTCGCGCGCGCGGGGCGAAAACTGGAACTCACCTTTGACTTCCATACCCTTCGACACGATGCGTCCCCAGAGCGGGCCGGCCACCCCCGAACCCGTGGCCCCCGGCATGACGTAAACTGATTCGTCGTATCCGACCCAGATCGCGGCCACCATATTCGGCACGATCCCGATGAACCAGGCGTCGCGCGAATCGTTGCTGGTCCCGGTTTTTCCGAGCAGCGGCCCGCCGGTAAATCCGCCCCGGGCCACACCGCCGTTTTTGGCCGAGTCTTCCAGCAGAGACGCGACCACCTGGGCCACGTCGCCGGGGATGGCCCGGTGCGCGGGCGGGATTCGCAGATTAAATTCGTCTTTTAATTTATGCGAATAGAGCACGCGACCGGTGGGGTCCTTGATCTCGCGCACCAGGAAAGGCCGCATGATCATGCCGTTGTTGCCGAACGCGCTGTACGCGACGGCCATCTCCAGCGGGCTCATTTCCAGCGAGCCGATGGCGATCGTATAGTCGCTGCGAAATCGTTTTTTGAAAAGATCCTCGTCGGAAAAGAAAAATTTCTGGAATTGATCGGACAGGCCCTTCATCCCGACCTGCATCCCGATCCGGACAGATGGCACGTTCAACGAGCGCATCAGGGCTTCGCGCACGGAGACGTTGCCGCTGTAAGTATCGTTGAAGTTTTTGGGCTCCCAGGAGCCCACCTGGAGCGGAGCGTCCTTGACGACCGTGGCCGGGGTGATCAACCCGCGCTCGATGCCCGCCGAATACACGATCGGTTTGATCGCGCTGCCGGTCTGGCGCCGCATATCGATCGCGCGGTTGAGCTGATTGCCTGGCGAAAACTCGGACCCGCCCTGTAAAAACAGAATTTCGCCCGTTCCTGGTTTTAATCCGATCGCGGCAACCTGTAAGCGCGGCGGGCGACTGGTGTGCACGGGCAGGCCCATCAAAAATCCGCCGACCGAAGCCGTCCGGTACTCCTGCGAGAGGATCTTCTGCATCCGGTCCTGGTCCTCACCCCCCGCGGGCGCGGTGCGCGCAGGAGGGAAAGCCGGTCCGATTTCGTTGATATAAGCCACCGTCTCCTGAACGGCCGATTGTTGCAGGCGCGAATCGATCGTCGTATGGATGGTGAGCGAGGAATCGTACTGCCATTCCTCGCCCAGGACGTTCTTGATCAGCAGGCGCACGTACTCGGCCACGTACGGGGCCTGGTTGAAACGGACCGCGAACACGTTTTCGTTGGGACTGCGATTAAATTTTTCGAACAGCTTCCGTTTCTGGCCCTGGTAGATGGCCGGCGTGACCGCGGTGAAACCCTCGCTGATCATCCGGTCGTACAGGATATCCATTCGTCTGCCCAGGAGCTGCGGATTGTGCAGGGGGGAAAACTTTTCGGGAGCGGGCAGCAGGGCCACCAGCATCAGTTCTTCCACGAAATTCAGATCCGCCAGCGGGCGGTTGAAGTAAAACTCCCCCGCCACTTCCATCCCGTAGGCTCCGTGGCCCATGTAGACATGGTTGATGTAGGCGGTCAGAATCTCATCTTTGGAAAGTTTTCGCTCAAAATAGGCGGCCATTACCGCTTCGCGAAATTTACGGAGCAGGGTTCGGTCGCGGTTTCGGAGCACGATGCGGGCCAGCTGCTGCGTGAGCGTGGAACCCCCTTCCACGTAATCCAGGGCCCGCATATTCCGCAAGGTAGCGCGCAGAATCGAAGTCCAGCGCACGCCCGTGTGTTCGAAAAAATCCTGGTCTTCCACGAAGATCAGTTTTTCGCGCAGAGTCGGCGGAAAATTATTCAGGCTCAGGTTGCTTGTTTTGCGCGCGAACAACTCGGCGATCAGTTTCCCGTCGCGGTCCAGAATCCGGTTGCTCTGCACGGGTAAAAGTCGCGGGAGATAATCGTCGGGGCTGTGAAAAAAGATCAGGGACGGGAATTGAAACACCACGAATACAGAGAGCATTACCACCTGCGAAAGGACGAAGGTATACAGACCCGCGACGAGATAGGTTTCGCGCCTGGAACGGCGGCCTTCGCGCAGATCCGCGGGCAGGCGTACGAGTTCGCGAAACGCTTCGGCGATTTCGCCGGGCAGGCGCAGCAGGGCCACGCCAGTTTCTTTGAGTAAGCGCCAGGCAAAGGCTCCGGCGCCTTCGCCTGGTTCGCGGTCAATATCCGGGTTGTGCCAGAAGACCTGAGTTGCCTGGACCACGGGAATATCGAACTCATCCTGGACCCGCTCCACTTCTGCCAGGCGGTTGGAATGCGCCTCCGGTACGGGCGGCGCCATCGCCGCGGCGCGGGGCAGTTCCGGCACCGCGGACGGATTCGTTTTTTCCGAAACGACCGGCGGATTCGCCCTGGTGCCTGGCGGTGGTCCTCCGGACGGGACAGCCGGAGCGGGAGGATTATTGCGC